>NZ_JAKFDR010000032.1:0-33259 GCF_036676035.1 Polaromonas sp. | reverse complement strand
CGTCGAGCACCTGCTGCAGCCGGCTGGCGATGCCCGTCGCATAATGAGCCGTCGACAGGTCGCGGGACACAACCACCAGTTGGCCGTCGCGCGAGCCGTCTTTATATGTTGCGAGTTTCATCGGTTTCCTTTGGGCTGCGCAGTGTGCGCTTCAAACATGAGGCTTCAAAATGGGCCGCTGCAAACCGGCTTGCGACCATCGCAGGGTAAGTCACAAGATAGGCCAGCGCATGGGTTACGATAAGTAAAATCAATTTACCTAAAAGTAATTCCCCAAATTCTAATCCAAGTCCATGAACCAGCGCACCCCGTCCCCGGCCCCCTTGGCAGCCTCTTTGGCCGCCCTGCCCCCGCAACGCGCCGGCATCCAGTCGGTTGAAGTGGGTTTTGGCTTGCTGCAGGTGCTGGCCGCGTCCGCCGGCCCCCTGATGCTGCGCGACCTGGCCGCCGCGGCCGGCATGAGCGCCGCCAAGGCACACCGCTACCTGGTCAGTTTCCAGCGGCTGGAGCTGGTGACCCAGGACAGCGGCACCACGCGCTACGACCTGGGGCCCGCCGCCTTGAAGTTGGGGCTCGCCTCCCTATCAAGGCTCGACAGCGTGAAACTTGCCCGGCAGCGCCTGGGCCCGCTGATGGAGCAGATTGGCCAGACCCTGGCGCTGGCCGTGTGGGGCAACCAGGGCCCCACCATCGTGCACTGGGAAGAGTCGCCGCAGGCCATCACGGTCAATTTGCGGCTGGGCGATGTGATGCCGCTGCTGTCCTCGGCCACCGGGCTGTGCTTTTCAGCCTTCATGGCGCCCCGCAACAAAGCCCACAACGCCCCGCAAAACCGGCTGGCCCTGCTGCTCAAGGACGAACTGGCCCGCATGCAAAAACTGGCGCGCAAGGATGTGCCCCGCAGCATGGCCGAGGTAAACACACTGCTGGACGAGGTGCGGCAACGCGGCCTGGCCCGGGTGGTGGACACGCTGCTGCCTGGCGTCGCGGGGTTTTGCGCACCGGTGTTTGATGCCGACGGCCACCTCGCGCTGGGCATCGTCGCGCTGGGCTCGCTCGCCACCTTTGACCCCGACTGGGATGGCCCGGTCGCGCGGCCCCTGGTTCAGGCGGCCCGCCAGTTGTCCAGCGATCTGGGGTTTGACGCGGGATGAAGCATGGGGCAGCCCCGTGGGCCGGCGCGCCGTCATGGCGAACCTTTGCCGTGCTGACCGCGCTGGTCATCGCCATCCATGCGCTGATTCTGCAGGGCCAGCCGGCGCACTGGGACCTGGAGGGGGATGCCGCAGCCGCCAACCACCGCCCCTTCATCACCCGCACGATTGCGCCCAGCCCCGTCACACCAGCAGCCAAGCCACCGGCCAAACCCGCGCCCCCCATCGCCCCGAAACCGGCCGGCACGCCAAAACCCAAGCCAAATCAGGCTGCAGCCCCCGATTCATTTGGGACAACAGCTATCAATTCAATAGCAAATCAAGCTCCAGCAGAAGCTCCCCCGGAGCAGGCCGTGGCGCAAGTGCCCGCCGTCGAGCCGACGCCCCCCGCACCCAGCCCTGCCGCTGCAGCCGAGGTCAGCATTGCGGACTCGGTACGCCTGGAGTACGACGTGACCGCTTTGTCGGGAAACCGGCCATGGTATGCAACAGGCAAACTGAGCTGGCAGCGCGAAGGCGACAACTACAACGCCAAAATGGTTGTGAGCGCTCTATTTCGCTCGCGCACATGGCACAGCCTCGGCCGCGTCACCCCGCAAGGGCTGGCGCCTGAGCGCTATTCCGAGAAATACCGCAGCGAGCAGGCCGCGCATTTTCAGCCCGACAAAGGCAAGATCACCTTCAGCGCCGACACGCCCGATGCCCCCTGGGTCGAAGGCGCTCAGGACCGGCTCAGCGTGTTTTTCCAGCTGGCCAGTTTGCTGGCGGGCAACCCGGCCAAATTCCGCCCGGACAGCACCCTGGCGCTTTACACGGCAGGCCTGCGCGAAGCAGAAACCTGGATTTTCATGGTCACTGCGGAGGAAACCTTGGCCCTGCCAGCGGGCGAGCTCGCCGCCCTCAAGCTCACGCGCAGGCCACGGCAGGAATTTGACCAAAAGGTGGAAGCCTGGTTTGCGCCGTCCCTCGGCTACCTGCCGGTGCGCATCAAAATCACCTACCAAAACGGTGATTTCCTGGACCAGCAGCTCAGCACCGTGGCCCAGCCCTGAGAAAACACAGCTCCTGTCAGCCGTTTTTGCCTTAAACCGGTAATTTGCCCGGTTTGGCGGCGGAACTCTTGAACTTGGCACCATCGTTGCTATCTGACAGGAAAGAAAGGGAAGAAAGGGGGAACCATCATGCACATGCTTTACGACTCCGACTCCTTTGTGGTGGTCCAGATTCGCGCCAATGCGCCCGACGCCTCGGACCTCACATCGGCAAGCACATCGGCCAGACCCGAACTGGCCCGCAATGGTTTTGAAATTGTGGACAAACGCTCCGGCAAAGAGGTCTACCTGGATGGTTCGTGGGCAGAAATGTTCCAGCAGCACCTGATCGCCTGGGCGAAAAACACGCCCACCCAGGAAGAAATCGAAGACACGCTGGAAAGCTACAGCGGGCTGGCAAACACGCCTATTTCCTTACATTGACTGCCCTGCACGGGCAGTCACTCCACCGGTGACTGTCGCCCTGATAAAACCAGCGGTACATAGACTCAGCCAGCAGTAGCGTGGCCCAATGCGGGTCGGTGAACTGCGCCAGCACCCAAGCAAAACTGGGCGAAGGCATTAGTATCCACCGATGCCTCATGTCCCTTTGTCACGCTCCATTAGCTCGCTGCTCTGCGCCGCATTGTTGGCGCTTGCAAGCGGCTGCGCCAGCCGCCCCGGTGCCCCGGAAATGCCCATTCTCCAGCAGCCCGGCGGCGGCATTGCGATGGCGGCCAGGCTCGATGCGCTGCTGCCCGTTGATGCGCTGCTGCTCGGCGAACAACACGATGCCGCAGAACACCAGCAGATAGCGCAGCAAATCATCGCGCACCTGGTGGCACGCGGCTTGCTGGCCGCACTGGCGCTGGAAATGGCCGATGCCGGGGTGAGCACCGCCGCTCTTCTACCCGGCGCCTCCGAAGAACAGGCACGCCATGCGC
Organism: Polaromonas sp.; assembly: GCF_036676035.1. Classification (GTDB taxonomy): domain Bacteria; phylum Pseudomonadota; class Gammaproteobacteria; order Burkholderiales; family Burkholderiaceae_C; genus Polaromonas. The sequence continues at coordinate 30,130 of NZ_JAKFDR010000032.1, read as the reverse complement.
TCAAATGGAACGACAAGGCCTGGCCCTGGGCGGCGTACGGACCGGCCGTGATGACGGCGGTGCGCGCCGGCGTGCCGGTGCTGGGCGCCAACTTGCCGCGCGAACAAATGCCAGGCAGCACGGCTGACAGCCAGCTCGACGTTCAATTGCCCGGCCCGGCGCTGAAGGCGCAGCAGCAGCTGATTCGCCTTGGCCATTGCAACCTGCTGCCGGAGAGCCAGATCACGCCCATGACACGCATCCAGATCGCCAGGGACATCACCATGGCCCACACCTTGAGCCAGGCAGCGTTGCCCGGCAAGGTGGTGGTGTTGCTGGCCGGCAGTGGTCATGTGGACCGCAACCTGGGCGTGCCGCGACACCTTCCCGCAGGACTCAAGGCCAAAGCCGTTCGCCTGCGTGCAGGCGACGCCACTCACGAAAATGCGGAGGCCTTCGATAGCGTCTGGGCCACGCCCGCGCTGCCGGATACCGACTACTGCGCGGGCCTGCGTGAGCAGGTTCCGCAGCGTGCAGGATCGGGCGCTACCCCCATGCCCTGAGACGGGCTCCTGTTGCAGCCAGGCCGCTGTATCAGGCGTTCTTGCGAATGGAGTCGGCCAGCACATTGACGATGCGCTCGATGTGTGCTTTTTCCACGATGTAGGGCGGGCAAATCACGATGTTCTCAGTGGCGGGCCGCACCAGCACGCCGTGCTTGAAACAGTTAATAAAGTAGGTCCGTTTGCAAGGCGCACCCGCAATGGGTGACAGCTCCACCGCCCCCGCCAGCCCGAGGCTGCGGATGCCGATGACATTGGGCAGGCCCTTGAGGCCGCTGTGCTTGGCGTCGCAGATCACCTTGCCGCCCAGCTCCATCGCCCCCCCTTTTTCACCATGCCGGCGCACTGGCGCAACAGCACGCGGCCGCCCTCGGCGGAACCGGTGAAGCTGGTTTTTTTGACCAGGTGGCGACAGAACACCTCGCCGATCATGGCCGAGCTGCCCGTCACCAGCGCAATGGTCGAGAAGGCGTTTGCATGGCCGGCTTGATGACCATGATGCAACCTGCAGGTTTGCGGGGCGTCTTCCTGCTATCGCGTCGTACCTGTACTGTCCCTTCCAATCAGTTGGCAGGGCAGTGTGCGACTGGTCGGCTCGGTTCCTTTTGTGACCGATTGCAAGACCGCCTTCGCGGCGACATGGCCGATGTCGGCAGTCGGTGGCCGCATGGTTGAGAGCGATGGCTGCAACTGCCGACCGATCGGGAAATCTCCAAAACCCAGCAAGGCCAGTTGCCCGGGTATCTGAACTCCCCGGCTGGTCGCCTCCATCAACGCGCCGCAGGCCAGATGGTCGTTGGCGAAAGCCACGGCGGTGATGGGCGCGCGCGATGCCGCCAGCAGCAGCTGTACCATCCCCCGGCCCGCGTCAAACGCATCGCCCGTGGAGGCTCGCAGCACCTTGACTCGAACGCCTTGGGCTTTGGCCTCCGCCACGAACCCTTGCCCGCGCTCATGCGCACGGAAGTCCTCCCCGACGCCGCTATCGACGTAGGCCAGCGACACGTGTCCCTTGTCGATCAGATGCTTCGCCATGGTCCTGCCTGCCGCGATGTGATCAAAGCCAATCCGCGCAAAGCCATCGGAGTCGGTGCGATTGGCAGGGTGATCCCAGATTTCAACCACCGGTGTGCCTGCCGCCTGTGCGTCACGCAGCATCCGCAACGCACCGGGGGAGTGGTGACGTCCGGTGACGATGATGGCCCCTGGGGCCCACCCGGTCAGGGCGCGCAACTGCGCTTCTTCCCGCTCCATCGAGTAACCGGTGGAGAGCAGCAGCAATTCGTGGCCACTGCCATGCAGCCCTTCTGTCAGACCCTGGATCGTTTCCGCAAAAATGGAGTGGCCAACGTTTGGAATCAGTGCCGCCACGATGCGCGAATCGCCACTCGCCAGCTGCCCGGCTTGCTGGTTGGGAACATAGCCGGTTTGCTCAATAGCCTCACGAATCCGGGCCGCGGTACTTTCTGCAACCAGCTCCGGTTGGCGCATGAATCGCGAGACGGTGATGCGCGTGACGCCCGCGGCGTCCGCAACATCATGCAGGGTGGGGCGCCCGTGGCCGCGCCGCTGACGCCGGGTCGTTTCAGTGGTGGATTTCATGCAATAAGGGTTTCTGCTAATGGATATTAGTTTCCGCTACGTTTAATGTTACCGGTAACAGTAGCCATCAACAAATTTTTCGCAAGGCCTCACTCATGACAAAGTCTCTCGCAAATCTCCGCAGTCGCCGGTGGTTCACCGCCAATGACATGCGCGGCTTTGCGCATCGCCAGCGCATCCAGCAAATGGGCTTGCGTCGTGAGGATGTCCTGGAGCGTCCGATCATCGGGATCATCAATACATGGAGTGATCTGTCGCCCTGTCATGCCCATTTGCGGGAGCGGGCAGACAGCGTGAAGCGCGGCGTCCTGCTGGCTGGCGGCATGCCGTTCGAGCTGCCCGCCATGAGCCTGGGCGAGGTGATGGTCAAGCCCACCACCATGCTTTACCGCAACTTCCTGGCGATGGAGGTCGAAGAGTTGCTGCGCTCGCTTCCAATCGACGGCGTGGTGCTGCTCGCGGGATGCGACAAAACCACGCCGGGCACGGTAATGGGCGCGCTCAGCGCTGGGCTGCCAATGCTGTTTTGCCCCGCAGGCCCGATGCTCAGCGACCGCTACCTGAAGCGCGGCGAAGCGGCTCGGGCCGTGGGGGCGGGAACGCACACCCGCATGTTCTGGGATGAATACCAGGCGGGACGCATTGATGATGCGGAATGGACGGCGCTGGAGTCCAGGATGACGCGGTCACCCGGCACCTGTAACACCATGGGCACGGCGAGCACCATGACCTCGATCATCGAGGCGATGGGGCTGGCGCTACCCGGGTCGACGGCGATTCCGGCCATGGACGCGGGGCATGCCCGGCTCGCAACCGATTGCGGTGAACGCATCGTGCAGATGATCTGGGAAGACCTGACGCCGGCGCGCATCCTCACGAAAGGTTCGTTCCACAACGCGGCAGTGGCGCAGATGGCGCTTGGCGGCTCCACCAACGCCGTGGTGCACTTGATTGCGCTGGCGCGCCGGGCGGGCGTTGACCTCAGGCTCGATGATCTCGATGCCGTCAGCCGCCAGGTGCCGGTGCTTGCCAACCTCTACCCTAGCGGTGACCGGCTGATGGAGGATTTTCACTACGCCGGCGGCATGCCCGCGCTGCTCAACCGGGTGCGGGAGCATCTCTCGCTGGGCGAGATGACCGTCACTGGCAAAACCCTGGCCGAAAACATCGCAGGGCGCGACAGCCTGGACGATGAGGTGATCCGCCCGCTTGGCAATCCGGTCAGTGCCTCGGGGGCGCTGGCTGTGCTCAGGGGCAACCTGGCGCCCGAAGGGGCGGTCATGAAGCCCAGCGCAGCCAGTCCCAGGTACTTCCGCCACCGGGGCCGCGCCCTGGTGTTTGATTCCCCAGCCGAGATGGTCCAGCGCTGCGCCGACCCTGAACTCGACTGCGACGAGAACACCGTTTTGGTGCTGCGCAATGCCGGGCCGGTCGGTGCGCCCGGCATGCCCGAATGGGGCGGCTTGCCGATCCCGAAAAAGCTGCTGGCGCTGGGTGTGCGCGACATGGTGCGCATCTCGGATGCGCGCATGAGCGGAACGCATTACGGCAGCTGCATTCTGCATGTCAGTCCGGAGTCCGCGGTCGGCGGGCCGCTGGCACTAGTCCACAACGGTGACGAGATCATGGTGGATGTCGAGGCGCGCAAGCTCGAGCTGGTCGTGGACGAAGCCGAAATGACGAAGCGTCGTGCGGCACTGTCAGTGCCGCCGCGCGCCCATCAGCGCGGCTACATCCGGCTCTATCAGGATCACGTAACCCAGGCTCATGAAGGTTGTGATTTCGATTTTCTCCAAGGCCCGGCGGCAACACCCGAGCCGCTCATTTTCTGAAAGTATCCGATGAACGAATTTAAACAACAGCTCAAAAACGCAGGCGATCACACACCGATCGGCACCTGGATCATGTCTGCGAGCCCTATCGTCGCCGAGGCGATGGGCTGCGCCGGCTTCGACTGGGGCGTGGTCGACATGGAACACACGCCGCTCGACCTGATGGACATCGTCCACATGCTGCAGGCGCTGTCGGCAACGAAGCTGGTGCCCGTCGTGCGCGTGCCCTGGAATGACACCGTCAGCATCAAGCGCGTGCTCGATGCCGGTGCCACGACCCTGCTGGTGCCCTTTATCCAGAACGCGGACGAGGCCCGTGCTGCGGTGGCGGCCACGCGCTACCCGCCCGCTGGCCGACGCGGCATGGCAGGCATGAGCCGTGCCTCGAAGTTCGGCACCACACCGAACTACCTCACCACCGCGAATCAGCAAATGGCTGTGGTCGTGCAGCTCGAGACGGCCGAAGCCATCGGGCAGCTTGAAGACATTGCGCGCGTGGATGGGGTTGACGCGCTGTTCATCGGCCCGGGCGACCTGTCCGCCACCATGGGTTATGCCGGGCAGCTCACACATCCCGAGGTCCTGGCACTGACGGCGCAGGCCGTTGCGCGCGCCAAGGCGTTGGGCATGCCGATCGGAACGGTCGGCGGCACACCCGAGGTGGTCACGCGGTATCGCGCCATGGGCTTTGATTTCGTCGCGATTGCTTCCGACCTCGGCCTGCTGATGCGCAGCGCGCAGGCCGCGCTGGCGACACTGCGAACTGTGGGGGAAGCCCCGGTCACGACCAGCAACGGAGGCTACTGATGGCTGCTGTCGAACTGCGTCAGGTTGTCAAGAGTTATGACGGCAAGAACACGGTCATTCACGGGATTGACCTCGATATCCGTCAGGGCGAGTTTTGTGTCTTTGTCGGGCCCTCGGGTTGCGGCAAGAGCACGCTGCTGCGAATGATTGCTGGACTGGAGTCGATCTCTGCCGGCGAGGTGCGCATCGGCGGCCAGGTGGTCAATGACAAGCCGCCGCGTTCGCGTGACATCGCGATGGTGTTCCAGGACTACGCGCTGTACCCGCACAAGACGCTCTACGACAACATGGCCTTCGGCCTGCAACTGCGCAAGACGCCCGAGGATGAAATCAAGCGCCGGGTGATGGACGCAGCCCGCCTGCTGCGCATCGATCACATGCTGGATCGCCGCCCGGCGGCGCTGTCCGGCGGCCAGCGCCAGCGCGTCGCCATCGGCCGGGCCATCGTGCGCCAGCCCGAGGTGTTCCTGTTCGACGAGCCGCTGTCCAACCTCGACGCCCAGTTGCGCCATGAAATGCGCACCGAAATCAAGCGCCTGCACCAGCGCCTGGGCGCCACGATGATCTACGTCACGCACGACCAGGTCGAGGCCATGACGCTGGCCGACCGCATCGCGGTGCTGAGCGCTGGTCGCAAGATGCAGTACGACACGCCCGATGCCATCTACAACCGCCCGGCGGCGCTGTTCGTCGCCGGCTTCACCGGCGCACCGCCGATGAACCTGGTCAATGCCACCGTGACGGACGGTGTGGCCGACGTGGGTGGCGGCGTGCGCGTGCCGCTGCCGCCCCGGCTGGCCCCGCGCGGCGGTGCCAGCATGCTCGGCGTGCGCCCGGAGAACCTGCGCCTGGCACCCGAGGCGGGCGACATCGCGCTGCCGGCCACGGTGTCGCTGCTCGAGCCCCTGGGGGCCGAAACGCTGGTGACGCTCAAGGTCGGCGGCGCCGAGGTGATCGCGCGGCTGTCTGCCAGCTTCCATGAGGCGCCCGGCACGCCACTGCAGGTGCACGTGAACCCGGCGCACCTGCATCTTTTTGACCCGCAAAGCGGCGCAGCACTCGCCTGAGCCGCCCAGCCCCCTGTTGACTTTGACAACTACCACTAGGAGACGATGATGCAACGACGACACAAGCTTCTGGGGCTGCTGACGGCCGCCCTACTGATCGGCACGATGGCGCCCGATGATGCGATGGCGCAGACCAAGCTGCGCGCTTTTGCCGGTGGCTCGGGCCAGCGCCCCGACCTGATGCGCAAGCTCTTTGAGCAGTACCAGGCCAGGAACCCCGGCATCACGATCGAGGTCGAGACCGGTGGCGCAACTTCGGAGTTGCAGCGCCAGTACCTGAGCACGGTGCTCAATGCCAAGGACTCCGCGATTGACCTCTACCTGATCGACATCGTGAACCCCGCCCAATACGCCGGCGCGGGCTGGATCGAGCCGCTGAATGCCTATCTCGGCGAACCTGCCACGGCCATGAAGTCCTACCTGCCGGTGTACGCTGCGGCCAACGTCATCGACGGCAAGATCGCCGCCATGCCGGCGTTTGCCGACTCCATGTTCATGTACTACCGCCGCGATCTGCTGGACAAGCACAAGATTGCCGAGCCCAAAACGTGGGACGAACTCGCCGCTGCTGCAAAGAAGATCCAGCAGGCCGAGGGCGACGTCAACCTGCAGGGCCTGTCGATCCAGGGCGCACCGATCGAAGGCGCGGTCTGCACCTTCCTGCTGCCCTACTGGAGCCAGGGCAAGGAATTCAACGACGCCAGCGGCAAGCTGACGCTGGACAAAGCCGCCGCGACCAAGGGGCTGAACCAGTGGCTGGCCATGGTTGATCAGGGCGTCATCAAGAAAAACGTCGCCGAGGTCAAGACGCCCGACACCGTCAACGAGTTCAAGGCTGGTCAGGTGGTGTTCGCCGTCAACTGGGGCTTTGCATGGGACCGCTTCAAGGACGACGCCGACAGCAAGGTAGCGGGCAAGGTGGGTGTGATGCCGCTGCCCGCCGTGAGCGGCGGCAAGAGCGCGACCTGCATCGGAGGCTGGCAATGGGCCCTGAGCGCTTTCAGCAAGAACAAGGCCGAGGCGGCCAAGCTCGTCAAGTTCCTCGCCAGTCCCGAAGCGAGCAAGTTCCTTGCGGTGGAGGGTTCGTTGCTGCCCACCTCGCTGCCGGTCTATACCGACCCCGACGTGGTGAAGGCCGTGCCGTGGTTCAAGGACGCCGCGGCGGTGGTGGCCGCCGGCCGCAGCCGGCCCATCTCGAAGGACTACGGTCAGGTCAGCGACATCATCCGCACCACAACCAGCGCCGTGCTGGCGCGCACCAAGACGCCCGACGAAGGCGTGGCCGAGATCGAAGGCCGCCTGCGGCGCGTGATGCGGTGAAGGCGCAGCAAAGGAGTTTGATGTGATACAGATCAACCGTCTGCGAGACCCTAGCGACAGGACGCTGGCGGTGATGCTGCTGGCCCCGGCCTTCCTGCTGCTCGCGCTGATCGTGGTCTACCCGATCGGCCGGCTGATCTGGAACAGCTTCTTCGATCTGCGGCTGTCCGGTGGCGGCGGCGCGAAGTTCATCGGCCTTGAGAACTACGCGCTGGTGCTGCAGGACAAGGACTTCTGGAGCGCGACCTGGAATACCGTGCTAATCACGCTTATCACGGTGCCGGGCGCCCTGGTGGTGGGGCTGGGCCTTGCAATGCTGGCCAACCTGCCGTTCAAGCGGCAGTGGCCGGTGCGCCTGGCGCTGTTGCTGCCCTGGGCGCTGCCGCTGGCCTTCGCGGGTCTGATCTTCGCGTGGTTCTTCCATTCGGAGTACGGCGTTGTCAACGACGCGATGCGGCGCTTCGGCCAGCAGGGGCAGCGCATGTGGCTGCTCGAGCCGTCCTGGGCGTTCGCGGCGATCTGCCTCACCATCATCTGGAAGACCAGCTCGTTCATGGCGCTGATCCTGCTCGCGGGTCTGCAGATGATCCCGAAGTCGCTGTACGAGGCAGCCGAGGTCGACGGTGCTTCCAGGTGGCAGCAGTTCTGGCAGATCACGATACCGATGCTGATGCCCTCGATCATCGTCGCGCTGATCTTCCGCACCATCACGGCGCTGCAGACCTTCGACATCCCCTACACGATGACCAAGGGCGGCCCCGGCAATTCCACCGAAACGCTGGCGATGCTGATTCACAAGACCACCATCGACTACCTCGATGTCGGCTACGGCTCGACGCTGGCGGTGTTCATGTTTGTCCTGTCGCTGTTCATCACGGGCTTTTACCTCAAACGGATTGGACGCAACGCATGAACAGACTGCTTGAAGGACGATCGCTGCGCTTGCTCGCTGCCGCTCTCGTTGTCATCAACGGGTTCTTTCCCGCCGTCTGGATCCTGCTGACCTCGCTCAAGACCGAGGCCGAGCTGGTGAGGAAGCCCATCACTTACCTGCCGCACGAACTGGTGCTGAGCAACTACGTGCAGGCCTTCACGGACCAGCCGCTGCTGAAGTACCTCGCCAATAGCCTGGCGGTGGCGGCGATCTCGACGGCCGTGGCGCTGATCGTTGCGGCCTTCGCGGCCTACGCCATTTCGCGGCTCAACCTCCGGCACCGGCAACTGATCCTCACCTGCATCGTGGCCTCCAGCATGTTCCCGCTGGTCACGCTGCTGGTACCGATCTTCGAGACCATGCGCAACCTGAACCTGCTCAACACCTACACGGCCCTGGTGCTGCCGTACACCGTGCTGAGCCTGCCGGTCTGCACGCTGGTGCTGGTGAGCTTTTTTCAGAGCATCCCGAAGGACCTGGAGAACGCCGCCATGATCGACGGCTGTACCCGCATGGGTGCGCTGTGGCGCGTCGTCGTCCCACTCGCCGCGCCGGGCGTGTTCACGGCCGGCATCCTTGCCTTCGTCAATGCGTGGGACGAGTTCCTGCTGGCCCTCTCGCTGAATGCGAGCGCGTCCATGCGCACGCTGCCGGTCGGCATTTCGCTGTACCAGGGTGAGTTCACATTCCCGTGGCCTGTCATCTCGGCTGCGCTGGTCGTCGCCATCGTGCCCATCGCCGTTCTGATCGCGGTGTTCCAGGAACGCGTGGTCGGCGGACTGACGCAAGGCGGCCTGAAGGGCTGAACCGGGACTCGCGCCGTATCTGCCAGACAAGTTCATGGAAGACAAATCATGAAAAGAACAAATCCGATGCTGCCGGCCTTGGCCGAAGCCACCTCCGCTGCAGTGGCGCCCGCCCTGCGTGATCAACAAAGATAGTGAAAGTAACCTATGTCCCAGATTCTTCGTTACGGCATCATTGGCTGCGGCAGCATGGGCCGCGAGCATATTGAAAATATCAAGGCACTGGGTGGCGCGCAGGTCACTGCCATCGCTGACCCGCATCCGGACAGCCGCGCCGCGGCGCTGGCGCTGCTGCCGCCGGACGTGCAGGCCTTCGATCACCACCAGCCGCTGCTCGACAGTGGCCTGTGCGATGCCGTGGTGATCGCCACGCCCAACTTCACCCACATCGAGATGATGCGGGCCGCGCTGCAGACCGACCTGCACATCCTGATCGAAAAGCCCCTGGTGACGCGCATCGAGGACGGCGTGGACATGATCGAGCGTGCGGCCGGCCGCCGTGGCATGGTCTGGGTCGCGCAGGAATACCGCTACATGCCCCCGGTCGCGGAAATGATCCGCATGGCGCACGAAGGGGCGGTGGGGAAACTGCACCAGGTGGCGATCCGCGAACACCGGGAGCCGTTCTATCCCAAGGTGGGCGACTGGAACCGCTTCACCGCCAACACGGGCGGCACACTGGTGGAAAAGTGCTGCCACTACTTCAACCTGATGGATCTGATCCTGCGCGAGAAACCGGCGCGCGTGTTTGCGTCGGGCGGGCAGCGCGTCAACCACCTTAACGAGGAATACGGCGGTCGCCGACCGGATATTCTCGACAGTGCCTATGTGATCATTGAGTATCCGAGCGGCGCCCGCGCGATGCTCGACCTGTGCATGTTTGCCGAGAACTCGATCGACAACGAGCACCTCGTCGTCGTCGGCGACGAGGGCAAGCTCGAGTCGCTGCTACCCTCGCTGACGCTGCGCCACGGCCGGCGCGAGGATTGGGGCCGGCGCGAGCTCTGGGGCCAGCCCTCGGGCACCGGCAAGGGCGTCGCGGTGCGCCGCGTGTGGGACACCAACATCAAGTACGCGGGTCAGCACTTCGGCGCCTCGTACATCGAGCACCAGCACTTCGCGGCGGCGATCCGCAACGGCACGCCGCCCGAGATCACGCTCGAGGAAGGGCTGCGCAGCGTCGCGACCGGTCTGGCTGCCCACCTGAGCATAGCCACCGGCCGCGCCGTGCTGATGAGCGAAGTGCTGCCGGCGGGCTGGTGAGCGCGCGGCAGGCCGGGCACGACATGACAAGCACCCCCACGATCGTGGACAACGGGATCGAACTGCAGGCGGGCGAACTGCGCCTGGCGGTGCGTGCCGACCTCGGCGGCAGCCTGGCCGGTCTGTGGTACCGGGGCACCCCCGTCCTGCGTTCGACCGAACCCGGCCGGCTGGACGGGGCCCGCCAGTCGGCGTGTTTTCCGCTCGTGCCGTACTCCAACCGCCTGGGCTACCGGCGCTTCGTGTGGCAGGGGCGAAAGTACACGACTCAGCCGAACTTCGACGACAGCCCGCACTCCTTGCACGGCGTGGCGTGGCTCAGGCCGTGGCAAGTCGTGTCACGAGAGGCGAGCCGGCTGACCCTGCGCTACCGGCACATCCCAGACGGACATTGGCCGTTCGCCTTCGAAGTCCACCAGGACATCACGCTCACGCCACAGTCGCTGCAGCTCGACCTGCGGCTGCGCAACGCCGACGCGCTGGAGCAGCCCGCCGGCCTCGGCTGGCATCCGTACTTCCCACGGCGCGCCGGCAGTCACCTGAAGATCGATGTCGATACCCGCTGGGACGCCGATGCGCTGCAGCTGCCAACGCACAGCGCGACCCAGGACGGCATCGATGCGCCCGTTGCGGCATTGGCCTTCGACCACTGCTTCGGCGGCTGGCGCGGCCCGGCCTGTATTCGCGACGAGCAGTTCTCGCTGCGGCTTTGCTCGACGCTGCCGTACCTCGTGGTGTTCACGCCACCGGCGCGGGAGCATTTCTGCGTCGAACCGGTGAGCCACGTCAATGACGCGATCCATAGTGCCGACCCGGCGATGCACGGTCTCGCGACGCTGCGGCCCGATGAGATGCTTGCGGCGTCGATGACGCTCGAGGTGGAGGCTTCGTGATGGACAGCCGCCTCGACATCCAGGCCCTGCCGATCGCGCCCAGCCTGCTCGGTGAATCGCCACTGTGGCACCCGCGCGAACAGCGGCTGTACTGGTGCGACATCCCCGATCGACGGCTGAACTGTTTCGACCCGGAATCGGGCCGGCACCAGCAATGGTCTTTTGGCACCGAAGTCGCCTGTTGTGCACCGCTGGATCAGGGGGGCTTGCTGCTCGCCCTGCGCGACGGTCTGTGGCGTTTCGACCCTGCGGAGGGAACGCGCACCTGCGTGTCCGTCGCGCCCTACAACGGCGCCATCGAGCGCTACAACGATGGCAAGGCCGACCCGCAAGGCCGCTTCTGGGTCGGGACCATCTACGAGCCGCGCGATGCCGCGCGCGCGGCGCTGTACCGGTGGGCCGGGGGGCACCTTGGGCGCGCCGCCGGCGACGTCACGGTGAGCAACGGTCTGGCGTGGAGCCCCGACACGCGAACGCTCTACTGGGCCGACACGCCGGCCCATGTCATCTACGCCTGCGACTTCGACGCCGAGGGCGGCGCACTGTCCAACCGCAGGGTCTTTGCGCGTTTTTCCCCGCGCGATCCGGACCAGCCCATCGAATCCTATGGCGGCCGGCCCGATGGCGCCGCCGTCGATGTCGAAGGCTGCTACTGGGTCGCCATGTTCGAAGGCGCCCGCATTCTGCGCTTCGCCCCGGGTGGCGAATTGCTGCAGACTATTCCCCTCCCGGTGCGTTGTCCCACCATGCCCTGCTTCGGCGGGCCCGACCTGCGCACGCTTTACATCACCACCGCACGTGAGAAGCGGCCCGCGCCCGAGTTGGCTGAGATGCCGCTGTCCGGCTGTGTGCTGCACTTGCGTGTGGACGTGCCGGGCCTGCCGGCGAACTTTGCGAGATCATCATGACGACCCCCAACACGACTTACTATCCTTCGCTGAAAGACCGCGTTGTCTTCATCTCCGGCGGCAGTTCAGGCATTGGCGCAGAACTCGTACGCGCATTTGCGGCGCAAGGTGCGCGGGTTGCGTTCTGCGGCTTGCGGACCGACGGCGGACAGCCTCTGGTCGAGGAGATCACCGCCGCAGGTCACCCTGTGCCGTTCTTTGCTCCGTGCGATGTTCGCGACGTCGACGCCTATCAGTCGTTGCTGGCCGAGGTGGCCCGCCGTCTGGGGCCCGTGCGCGTGCTCGTCAACAACGCCGGCCGCGACGACCGCCATGCGATGGAGGAGGTCACGTCCAAGTTCTGGGATGAGAGCCTGGCGCTCAACCTCAAGCACTATTTCTTCGCCATCCAGGCGGTCGCGCCGGGCATGGCCGCGGCGGGCGGAGGCTCCATCATCAACATGGGCTCGGTGTCCTGGATGCGCGGGCGGCCCAACCTCGTGGGCTACACCACGGCGAAGGCTGGCATCCTGGGTTTGACCCGCACCTTGGCCCGTGAACTGGGCGGGCGCAACATCCGCGTCAACGCCATCGTGCCCGGTGCGATCGTGACCGAGCGGCAAACCACCTTGCACCGCGACCCGGCGGCCGACCAAGCCTTTCTGGACGCGCAGTGTCTCAAGATCCGCCTTGACCCGGGCCACGTGGCACGGCCTACGCTGTTCCTGGCTGCCGACGACAGCGACGGCATGACCGGCCAGCATGTGCTGGTCGACGCGGGCATCGCGCAACAATCGGTGTTGTCGTGACGACGCTCCTGCCCGCCATGGACCGGACTTCGCTGCTGGCGCGGCTGCGCTCCCGGCCCCGCTACGACCTGCTGGTGATCGGTGGCGGCGCCACCGGTCTGGGCGTCGCGCTCGATGCCGCAGCCCGTGGCTACACCGTCGCCTTGCTGGAAGCAGATGACTTCGGCAAGGGCACATCGTCACGCAGCACCAAGCTCGTCCACGGTGGCGTGCGCTACCTGGCGCAAGGCAAGCTGTCGCTGGTGCGCGAGGCCTTGCATGAGCGTGCCACGCTGCTGGCCAACGCGGCGCATCTGGCGCAGCCGCTGCCCTTTGTCATGCCGGGGTACCGGCGCTGGGAAACGCCTTGGTACGGGGCGGGTCTCAAGCTCTACGATGCACTGGCGGGAGCGCGCAGCCTCGGCCGCACCGAAATGATGTCGAGCGCGCGTGTGCAGGCCTGCCTGCCGGGTGTGCGCCATGATCGGCTTTACGGCGGCGTGCGCTACTGGGACGCCCAGTTCGACGATGCACGCCTCGCGATCGCGCTGGCGCGAACCGCCGTGCAGCGTGGTGCGGCGTTGCTGAACCATTGCGCCGTGACGGCACTGGTGCATGGGAACAACGAGGAGGGCGGCCGTGTGGTGGGCGCCCGTGCCGTAGACAGCGAGACGGGCGAGGACCTGCTGGTCACCGCGGACTGCGTCGTCAATGCCACCGGCGTCTGGGTGGACGCCATCCGCGGCATGGATGCACCCATAGACCGGTCCAAGGTACAGCCCATGGTGTCACCGAGTCAGGGCGTGCACTTGGTGGTTGACCGCAGTTTTCTCGGCGGAGATCATGCGCTACTCGTGCCGAAAACGGCGGATGGTCGGGTGTTGTTTGCGGTGCCCTGGCTGGGCATGACGGTGCTGGGCACGACCGATACCCCCCGGGACGACCTTGCGGCCGAGCCCGAACCCTTGCGCGAAGAGGTGGCGTTCATCCTGCGCGAGGCCGGGCGCTATCTGACGCGGGCGCCGCAGCCCTCGGATGTGCGCTCGGTCTGGGTGGGCCTGCGGCCGCTCGTCAAGCCAGACAGCGACGCGGGCGCGACCAAGTCGATCTCACGTGAGCATGCCGTGCGCATTAGCCGTTCGGGGCTGGTTACCGTCACAGGTGGCAAATGGACAACCTACCGCTCGATGGCCGAGGACGTGCTCGAGCGCTGCTTCGGCGCCGGGCTGCTGGTGCGGCGCCCTGCGGGCATGACGGCCGCGCTGCCATTGGCCGGCGCCCCGGCGCACAGCGACATGCCGATCTCCCGCCCTCCCGGCAAGCATCTCTACGGCACTGATGCAAGCGCTTTGAATGAATTACCGGGCGCGGACCGCTGGCTGTGGCGTTGCGATGACGACGCGCCGCTCCGCAGCGGTTTGAGCGAAGCCATGGTGCGCTTTGCCGTGCGGCAGGAAATGGCACGCACGGTCGAAGACGTGCTGGCGCGACGCTGCCGGTTGTTGTTTCTCGATGCCCGGCGCGCCGAGGAACTGGCCGCGCCGGTGGCCGCCATCCTCGCCGACGAACTGGGGCGCCCGATACCGGACGTCCAACTGTCCGCGTTCCGCCAACTCGCCCGGCGCTATTACACGCTGCCTTGACGCACGCTGCCCTGGCCCTGATTTTTCACTTCCCAACACCATGCAACAGAACAACTCACCACTGGCTCTTCTTCGCGATCCCGACTTGATCAAAACCGAGGCACTGATCGGCGCCGACTGGGTCAGCGGACGCGAGCGTTTTGATGTAACCGATCCGGCCACCGGACTGAAACTCGCCGAGGTGGCCAACCTCGGCGCCGAGCACGCCAGCCAGGCGGTGGCGGCGGCTGAACGCGCAGGGCCCGGCTGGCGCGCCCGGCCTGCCAAGGAGCGGGCGAGCATCATGATGCGCTGGCACCATCTGATCCACGAACACGCCGAAGACCTGGCGCGCATCATGACGGCCGAACAGGGCAAGCCCTTGGCCGAGTCGCGCGGCGAGGTCGCTTTTGGCGCGAGTTTCATCGAATGGTTTGCCGAGGAATCCCGTCGCGTCTATGGCGAGACCATTCCAACCACGGATGCGGACAAGCGCTACCTCGTGATCCGGCAGCCCGTGGGGGTCTGCGCCGCCATCACGCCATGGAATTTTCCGATCGCCATGATCACGCGCAAGGTCGCCCCGGCGATTGCCGCGGGCTGCACCGTCGTCGTCAAGCCCGCGGAGCAGACCCCGCTGTGTGCGCTGGCTCTGGCCGAGCTGGCGCGGCGCGCGGGCTTGCCGGACGGCGTACTCAACGTCGTCACCGGGGACGGCGCAAATTCTGTCGCCATTGGCCGCGCATGGTGCGAAAGCGACACCGTGCGGCATCTGTCGTTCACCGGCAGTACCGAAGTTGGCCGCATCCTCATGCGCCAATGCGCGCCCAGCATCAAGAAGTTGTCCCTCGAACTCGGCGGCAACGCGCCGTTCATCGTCTTTGACGACGCCGATCTGGACGCCGCCGTCGAGGGTGCCGTCGTCAGCAAGTACCGCAATGCGGGCCAGACCTGCGTGTGCGCCAACCGGTTTTATGTGCAAGACGGCGTGTACGACGATTTCGTGGAACGACTGGCGCAAAAAGCCCGCACTATCCAGGTCGGCAACGGCTTTGATACCGGAGTCCAGCAAGGCCCGCTGATCGACGCGGACGCGCTGGCCAAGGTGGAAGCGCACGTGCAAGACGCGGTGGACCGGGGCGCCCGCATCGTGTGCGGCGGCCAAAAGGTGGGCGAGCGAAGCTATGCCCCCACCGTGCTGGCCGGTGCTACCGCCGACATGCGCTGCGCCCGGGAAGAAACATTCGGCCCGGTAGCCCCTGTATTCCGCTTCCACACCGAAGCCGAGGCCATCGCCCTGGCCAACGACACCGAAGCCGGGCTGGCGAGCTACTTCTACAGCCGCGACCTCGGGCGCATCTTCAGGGTGGGGGAGGCGCTGGAATACGGCATGGTCGGCGTCAACACCGGGCTAATCTCCACGGCCGAGGTGCCTTTCGGGGGCGTCAAGCAGTCGGGCCTCGGGCGCGAAGGGTCGCACCACGGGATCGAGGACTACGTGGAACTCAAGTACATGTGCCTCGCCGGGATTACCTCGTGAGTTACCCGCTCGCCCTTGACCGAGGTACGTCGCGCTCGCGCAGCATCGTGTTCGACACGGCGGGCCACATGGTCGCCATGGCGCAGCGGGAGTTGCGGCAGATCTATCCGCAGCCCGGCTGGGTGGAGCACGACCATGATGTCTAGCCGATCTGCATGGCTTTGCGTAAACAATCTACGGCCCGCTCGTACAGGCGAGAACCGGTCTGGTCATCGACGTTTATTTCTCCGGCATCAAGCTGAAGTGGCTTCTTAACCACGTTCCTTGGAAGCTGGGGATTGCGGTAGGGACGGAGGTTGCCCTCCGCCCCTGCCGCAATCCCCATGAAGGCGGCAATCGGGCCGAGAAGCACGAAAAACAGGCCCAACGGGCCACGAGAAGGATCGCATTGCGACCTGTTTGCCCGTAATCGATCAGTCATCAGCCCAGGTGCGTGCTCTGACGGTACTTGTTCAGCGAAGCCTTAAACACTTTACGAAAACAGAGCAAAAAAATAAATCAATGGAAATCTTGACCCCGCTTGGATGAGTGGCTACGGTCCAAATCAGTTCGAAGCGCCGCTGGCCTTTGACACGTAGTGCGCCAGCGCAAGAATCTGAGCCTCACTCAGGCTGGCCATATAGGAAGGCATTTGCCCAATCCCGTTGCGAAGCGCTTTGGCTACGCGCAGGGCGTCAGGTTTGAGTTCGTCAAGCACAGGGCCAACTGCGCCGCTGGCCCCCGCATCTTTCAGGGTATGACAGACCGCGCACGCAGGTACTGCGGTCTGCATGAACAGTTTTTTGCCCAATGCAAGCTGGTCGGCATCATCTGCCGCGCGGGCCGGCAAAGCCGCGAAGGCTGCCAGACAGAACAGACCGGCCAGCGTGTAACGCGATGCGGTAAGGCGTAGGAAATTCAGCTTCATGGAGGCCTCAATTCAAGAATGAAAGGGATGCGTGCAGGTGCCTCAGGCCACCTTCACCATCACCGCGTGGTCGGCCCAGCTGGTGTTGTTGTAGCCGGCGGCATTCTCCCGGCGTTGCTGCGGCTGGACATTGCCCATCGCGTCCGTGGCGCGGCTGGCCAGCACATGCTGCCCGGCAGGTAGCCGGGTCTCCAGCACAAACTGTCGCCAGGCATATTTGCCCAGATCGGGACCGAAAAACCGTGCATCGGCCTAGCTCTTGCCACCGTCAACGGAGACTTCGACACGCCTGACCGCATGCAAGCCACCAAAGGCAACACCGCTGATCTGCGCCCGCCCTTTTTCAAGCGGCGCGCTGTCGGGGCCCGGCGAGTTGATCCAGGACTTCACCGTCATCTCTTGCACCGAGGGCTGGTTCGGATCACCTTGGCCGCCGGGCGGCGAGATGCGATATCCGTGCGACATGATTTTTGCGTCGGTTTCCTGGGCCGTGAATGCCAGCCGCTTGATGTACTTGATGTTGTTGACGCCGGTGCAGCCGGGCACGATCAGACGCAGCGGTCCGCCGTGTGCGAGTGGAATGGCGGCCCCATTCATCTCCCAGGCCAACAGGGTATCGGCCATGGCCGAGGCGGGAACCGACCGCTCGACGATGACGCTTTTCGGATCCAGTCCTTCAGGCAGTTTTTCGCCGCCCGTGCCCGTCATGAAGCGCATACCGCCCTCCATGCCTCCCAGCGCCTCGGCCACAGCGCGCACTGGAACGCCGCTCCAGATCACGCAACCGGCCGCGCCGACGGTCCAGGGCGTTGGCGCTGCCCGCCAGCAGATGGCGGCGGTTGAGCGGGGCACGTAATACGGACGCGGACAGTTGGAGCGGATCGTGTTGATTCATTGCGTGTGTCTCCGTTAAAAATCAGGGTTGATACGGCTTGCGGATCAGGGTGGGTGCGAAGAATCCGGGGCGGCTATTGTTTTCAGTTGCGCAACAGGATTGCGGCCAGGACAAACGCTGCCATCCAGAGCGTCTCGACCAGCAGCAGCATGAACGGACGCCAGCCGGCGCGGGCGAGCTGCATGAACGAGGTCTTCATGCCCAGCGCCGCAATGGCAATGACCAGACAGGCACGGGAGACATCGTTGAGGCCCTGTTGCACCAGCGCCGGCACGCCGCCCATCGAGTTGATGATCACCAGGCCGACGAACACCCACAAGAACCACGGCACCAGGGGCTGCTTGGCGGCGGCGGAGGCTTCTTCATGTTGTTCACGCTGCCGCTTGAACAAACTGGACACCACGACCACGACCACGGCCAGCATGGACACGCGAAACAGCTTGACGATGGTGGCGTAGTCGCCGGTTTCCTGGTTCAGCATATAGCCCGCACCAACCACCTGGGCGACGTCATGAATCGTACCGCCCAGGAAAAGGCCGGCCAGTTCGGGCGGCAGGTGCAGCAGCTTGACGATCAGCGGATAAATCACCATGGCCAGGGTGGACAGCACCGTGACGGTCACCACCACCATCAGGGTGAAGCGTTCGCTCTCTTTGTTGCGCGGCAACACCGCCGAGATCGCCAGCGCAGCCGACGCCCCACAAATCGCGACCGAACCACCGGACAAGACACCTTGCGCACGGTTCATCCCGAGACGCCGACCCAGCAGCAAGCCACACAGCAGCGTGGTCACGACAGCCACGATGACGATGGCTGCGGTGCTCCAGCCGAGGCCGGCAATTTGACTGGCCGTGATACGCGCGCCCAGCAAACCAACACCGAGGCGCAACACGGTACGCGAGCAGAACTCGATGCCGGGTCTGGTTTTGGCATCATGGCTGAGGTAGTGAAACGCCACGCCAAAGAACAGCGCATACAGCAGTTGGGGCCCACCGTGCAGTTTGGACACCAGGGTGGTGGCCATTGCGATCACGCAGGACAGGGCAGCGCCAGGAAGAAAGTGCAGCAGTTGCTGCAGAGGCGAACCCGGTTGAGCCATGGGCGCAACTGCTTTTTTGGCATCAGTGGTTGCACTCATGTCATTTGCTCCGTGCTTGCTGTCCGTGCATGCATCAAGGAAAGAAACGTGGCTGCCAGCGCGATCACTGTGCAGACCATCAAGCCCGGCAGGTTGGCGGCGAAAAAAGCGTGAGCGCCTTGCACGGATTTCACGGCGCGGGCGTGCGAGATCACCCTGCGATGGCGCGCACGGGCGCGAGTGTTGCTTCGGTCACCTCGATTCCCTGGCTGTTGGCCTGATCGGCCAGGTCGAAGCGGCGATAGCCCGGGACACGCACACCCTCGTCCACCAGCATGGCGCAAATTAGTGCCTCAACCCGCTCGACGTAGGTGGCAGAACCGGCCAGCGCACCCGGATCGATCGCGATGAAAACCTGGCCCAGCCTGGGCTGGTTGCCTTCCTTCACAAAAAAGGAGTCGACCTCGGCGCCGAACTGCGCACCCGTGAGCGCAGTGACCAACAGCTCGACCATCAAGGCCAGCATCGCCCCCTTGGTGCCGCCCGCCGGCAGCATGGAGCCTTCCAGGCCTTTGGCCGGGTCGGTGGTGGAATTGCCCTGGGCGTCCAGTGCCCAGCCCAGCGGAATGGCCTCGCCCTTTTTGGCCGCCACCATCAGCTTGCCGCGCGCCACTTCCGACAGCGACAAGTCGATGGTGACCGGCCTGGCGCCTTGGCGCGGAAACACCGCGGCAATGGGGTTGGTGCCAAAGATGGCGCGCTTGCCGCCTGCAGCAGGCATGGCGGCGGGTGAGTTGCCAAAGGCCAGTCCCACCAGGCCGGCGGCGGCGACCGCCTCCAAGTGGCAGGCCGCGGCGCCGAAATGGTGGCTATTGGTGACGGCGCCAATCGCTATGCCGCAGTTTTTGGCGCGAGCAATCGCTTCCTTGACCGCCAGTTCGCAGGCCGGGAAGGCAAAACCGTTACCGGCATCCACCAGTACCGCGCCAGCGCGCTCAGCCTGGATGCGCGGCTGCGCATTGCCGATCACGCGGCCTGCTTCGATGTGGCCGGCGTACATGGGAACGCGCGATAGGCCGTGTGAGGCCAGGCCCTGCGCTTCGGCCGCCACCAGCGCGCGGGCGGTGGGAGCGGCTTGGGCGGCGGAGGCGCCGGCTTTCTCCAGCGCGCGCTGGGTCAGGGTTTGCAGTTGGTCAAGGGTGTGAAGCGCCATGGTCAGACCCCCAGCGCTTTCGCCACTTCGGCGGCGATCAGGGTGGAGACCCGCTCATTGGCTTCAGCGGTGACGCCGGCCACGTGCGGTGTGAGGATGACGTTGGGGCAGCCGACCCAGGGGTTGCCAGCTTTCAGGGGCTCGGGCTCGAACACATCGAAGGCCGCGCCGCCCAGCGCACCAGTCTTGATAGCGGCGCAGATAGCGGCCTCATCAGTAATACCGCCGCGCGCGGTGTTGATGACGATGGCCCCCTTCTTCATCTTGGCGATGCGCTCGCTTGAGAGCAGGCTCTTGGTTTCCGGCGTCAGTGGCACATGCAGGCTGACGGCGTCAGCCTGGGCCAGCAGTTCCTCCAGCGTAGCGCTCTTTACGCCGGTCTGTGCCCACACCGCGTCATCTCTCTTCAGCATCGGGTCATGCGCGATCACCTGCATACCCAGGCCTTGCGCCAGGCGAGCGGTGAGCCGGCCAATGCCGCCAAAGCCGATCAGGCCCAGCGTCTTACCTGATATTTCACGGCCACTGGATAGGGCCGCACGCGGCCAGGCGCCGGCAGTCACCTCAGCGCTGGCCTGGTACACGCCGCGCAGCAAGACCATGGCGGTGCCAATCACGTATTCGGCGACCGCCAGCGCGTTGGCGCCTGTCGCGGGTATCACCTTCATGCCGCGGGCTTCGCAAGCCGGCACGTCGATGTTGTCCAGCCCCACGCCCAGCCGGCCGATGACGGTGGCTTTCCTGCACGCCGCCAGCAGTTCGCCGCGCACCTGGGTCCGGTTGCGCACCACCAGCGCGTCGCAGTCCTGCACCAGGGCGACGAGGCGGGCCGCGTCATCGACCAGCGTGGGGTCGTAGACGACGTTGAATTTCTGCTTGAGCGATTCGACCGCGGGCAGGTCCATGAACTCGGTGATGACGATTTTTTTCATGATGGGCTAAAGAAATAGCCGGAAAACCAGCTATGAAACACGGATGTTGGTTGTTTCAGCTTTAATCGCTGAGCGGACCTATTGATCAAGGGGTACGAGAGCACTTTTGCCTGAAGCGCACGGCTTTTTGGCCGAACCGTTAATTCGCCTTAATGTTGCGTTCCTTGACGATTTCGCGCCAATGCGCCACGTCCTTTTGAATGACGGCACCGAATTCGGTCGGCCCCATGCCGGTGGGCGTAAAACCCATGCCGGCCACGCGCTCACTCACATCGGGTAGTTTGACGGCCTTGATCGCCTCGGCAGCGACCTTGTCGATGATGGACTTGGGCGTGCCGGCCGGCATCATCAATCCCGTCCAGTTCTCGATTTCCATGCCCGCCAGACCGGCTTCGGCAAAGGTCGGCACGTCGGGCAGCAGCGCGTGTCGCTTTGCCGACGTAACGGCCAAGGCACGCAGCTTGCCGCCCTTGATGTAGGGCAACGATTCCGGCAGGTTGGAGACAATGAAGTCAAGCTGATTGCCCAGCAGGTCATTAAGCGAGGGTGCGCCGCCTTTGTAGGGAACATGCTGCACATCAATCTTGGCGTTCAGCGCCAGCAGCTCCAGCCCCAGGTGCGGCGGCGTGCCGTTGCCCGACGAACCGCCGTTGAACGACTTGGACTTGGCCTGCGCCAGAAATTCCAGCAGATTCCTGGCCGGATTGCTCGCGTTGATCACCAGCACCAGGGGGCTGGTCGCCAGATGAGCCACCGGCGTCAGATTTTTTTCCAGACTGTACGGCAACCCAGGAAACAACGACTGGTTCACCGCATGGGTCAGCGTGATGGCCAGCCAGGTGTAGCCGTCGGCAGCCGATTTAGCGGCAAGGTCGGCGCCCAGGTTGGCGTTGGCGCCGGGCTTGTTGTCAATCACCACTGGTTGCTTGAGCGGATCGGTGAGCTTCTGCCCGACAAGGCGCGCCATCACATCAGTGAGTCCGCCGGCGGCGAACGGCACGATGTAGCGAACCGGCTTGCTCGGGAAATCAGCTTGGGCCAGGGCGCCCAGGGGAACGGCCGCCAAGGCGGCTGCCATGACGTGAAGCGCGTTGCGGCGAGTATTCATGCGGCTCTCCAGAAAAACAGTGGCAAATAAACTGCAGTCGGATCCAGCACGCGGGGGCCCCGCATACCATTCAAATGACGCGCGGCTATTCGCCGCGCGTTCACGGGGTTTACGCGCTCTCGAACAAACGGGTCATCACAAACTCACGGTGCCCCAGGGCTTCCGCTGCGGTGAAGCGACCGTTGACCGTGGCCATCATCACTTTCAGCAACTGGTCGCCGGTCTCGTCCATGGTGCGTTCGCGTTGCAGCAGGCCCGAGCAGTCCACGTCAATGTGTTCGCTCATGGTGCGCACGGTGCGCGGGTTGGCGCAGACCTTGATGACCGGCACGATGGCGTTGCCAATCACATTGCCCTGACCGGTGGGGAAGAAATGCACCACAAAACCTGAGGCCGCACACAGAGTCACCATCTCTGCGGCTGCGGAGGACGAGTCCATGAACCACAGGCCGGGGTGGGTGGGCATTTCGGCCTTGTCCAGCACACCGTCCACCGTGCATTTTTTGCCAATCTTCTGGATGTTGCCCAGCGCCTTTTCCTCGATGGTGGTCAAGCCGCCCGCGATATTGCCCTTGGTGGGCTGGGAATCCGACAAGTCCGTGGTCTTGTTGCGCTGAATCATGTCCTGATAGCGGTTGAACATGGCCATGAATTCGTCGCGAACCCGGTCGTTGGCGCAGCGTGCCGCCACAATTTTTTCGCCACCCGTGATCTCCGAGGTTTCGCCAAACACCAGCGTGGTGCCCAGGCCGTGCAGTGTGTCAAAGGCATTGCCGCAGGTGGGGTTGGCACCGCAGCCGGAAGTCGTGTCGGATTCGCCGCATTTGGTGGAAACCCACAGCTCGGAAATGGGGCATTCCACCCGGTGCTGGGCCGTGGCGAGCTGCACATACTGCTTGGCCACTTTGGATGCCTTCATGATGGTTTCATGGTCACCATGGCCTTCGATGCCAAAGCCCACCACGGGTTTGCCGGTCTTGGCAATGCCTTCCACCACTTTTTGGGTCCAACCGTCTTCAATGCCGATGACGATCACCGCCGCCACGTTGGGGTTGCAACCCGCACCAATCAGCGTGGCAAAGTGCAAATCCAGATCGGCACCAAACTGCAAACGCCCATACGGATGCGGGATGGCCATGGTGCCTTTGATGTTGTTGGCCACTGCTTCGGCGGCGGCGTTGGACAGATCGTCCAGCGGCAGAATGATCACGTGGTTGCGAACGCCCACACGGCCGTTTTCGCGGCGATAGCCCCAGAAGGTGGAATCTTTGTTCAGAAATGACATTTGAAATCCTTAGTAAGTCTGTGATGGTTGTTTGGGCTTACCAGCGCTTGGTCTTGATGTTGTGAACGTGTGCGTGCTCTCCGGTTTTGATGGCCGCAACCACCTTGCCGATGTCAACGCCGTACTTGATGACCGTGTTGCCCACGGCCATGTCTTTCATGGCGACCTTGTGGCCCAGCGGAATGTCGGACGCGCAGGGAATCTGGATGGTGCGGTCCTCGTCGAGGATGAGCGCGGTGAGGGTCTGGCCGGCTTTGACGCCTTCGGTGACCACGACCGCGACGCTGTCGTTGGGGTCGTGCAGTACGCAGTGAATCATGCTTGCTCCTTCAAAAAATTGGGGGTGGCGTGTCGATCTTTCGAATCGCGTAGTCAACTATATCATCTATATGACTTGTTGACGATATTAGTGTTTCCTCTCTTGAAATAGTCAAAAAAAACGCTCGGACCCGGGCAAGGACCCGGCTCCCACGGCGGTGATCTGTGGCAACGACGTGCTGGCCTTTGGCGCCATGCTGGAAGCGGCCAACCTGGGCTTGCAGGTCCCGCACGATCTCTCCATCGTGGGTTTTGACGACCTGGAGATGGCGCGCCATCTGCAACTCGCCCTGACCACGGTGCGGGTTCCAACCGAAGCCATGTGGACGACCGCCGCCGACCGCCTCGTGGCCGCGATTCGCGGCGAGGCGTTTGCGCGCAGTACGGAAATCGACGTGGCGCTGGTGGTTCGGCAATCTTCAGGGCCGGCGCCCTCAACAGCACGCAAGCGGCGCTAAGCGACGCTTCAGTGTGCGAGCAGCAGCGCCCGCCATGCCTCGGCTAAGCCAGGCACCGCCGCACACACTTCTTTCGATGCAAGCCAGGGCAAGCCGTCAAGAGTGAATACCTCCCCGCCTGCCTCACGGATCAACAACACGCCGGCTGCAGAATCCCAAGCGCCCATGCCGCGCCGCCAGAACACATTGACGCGCCCGGCGGCCTCGTTGATGACGGCGCCAAAGCGCACCAAGTAGGCATCCATGAACGGGGCGTGCGGTTTGGGGAATACGGTGGAGGCCATGGCTTGGCGCAGCGCCGCCATGCGCGCCACCGCCAGCGGTTGGCCGTTGACCGTGGCGCCCTGGCCCAGGGCTGCGCTGAACACTTCGCCACGGCAGGGGTCGCAATGCAGGCGGCAATAGGCTCATTGCGCTCCAGCAGTGCTATCGACACGCTGCACAGCGGGTAGCCGCGCAGGAAATTCATGCTGCCGTCGATGGGGTCCACCACCCACACAAAGTCCTTATTCATGCCGTTCGCGCCACCTTCTTCGCCCAAAAAAAAAGCGTGATGGGGAAGGGTCTTGGCGATGCGCTGCCGCAGTTGGTCTTCGATGCGCAAGTCCAGCTCGCTGGCCCAGTCGCCGGGCGCCTTGTGGTGCACGGCGTGTGCCTGCCCCGCACCTTTACGCAGCAGCTGCACCGCCTCCCGCGCCTCGCGCGGGCTCATGCCGGCTGCATGCGCGAGACGTAGTCGAACTCCCGGGTGTCCACCACCGAGACGCGGTACTCAGCAGGCTTCTGGTCGAAGGTGAACGCCACCCGTTCGATGCGCAGCACCGGCGCGCCTGCCGACAGGCCCAGCAGCTGAGCGCTGATCTCATCAGCAATCTCCGCACGCATGCGCTCGTCGGCGCCGACCACCGTCACGCCGAAGGCGGTTTGGTACAGCTCGTAGATGGTGCCGCTGCGCTGCTCGAACACGCTTTTGGTCAGACCCGCAAACAGCGACGCGGCGATGACGATGCGGTCGTAAATCACCGGCCGCCCCTTGAGCGAGAGCACGTTGTCAATGCGATAGACCGGTTGCGCACCGTGCAACGCCAGGGCCAGCGCCTCTTCAGGCGAGGCGCGCGACTTGGCAAACGCGTGCAGCCGCACCTGCGGAAACTCGCGCGAGCCGTCGCGCCCGGCGATCTTGAAAAACTGGAACATGAAGCGTTCCCGGTCCTGCCGGCCGACAAAGGTGCCGCGGCCTTGCTGGCGCACCAGGATGTTGTCGGCCACCAACTCGTCCACTGCGCGCCGCACCGTGCCAATAGACACGTTAAAGCGTTTGGCAAGCTCGCTCTCGTTAGGCAGGGCACCGCCCGGCGCCACGCGGCCGGACTGAATGTCGGCAATCAAATGGCGCTTGACTTCGCGGTACAGAACGGAGCTGCTGGATCGACCCGCCAACATGGAATCAACCATGCTTGTGAATCGCGTCAGCCAGCACATTGACGATGCGATCAATGTGCTCCTTCTCCACGATGTAAGGCGGGCAGAGCACGATGTTTTCTCCGGCCGGACGCACCAGCACACCGTGGTGGAAGCAGTCCATGAAGATGTCGTAAGCCCGCTTGCCGGGCGCACCGGCTATCGATGACAGCTCCACCGCGCCGGCCAGGCCCAGGCTGCGGATGCCGATCACATTGGGCAGGCCCTTGAGGCCGCTGTGCATGGCGTCACCCAGCACCTGGCCCATCCGGCCCGCGCGCTCAAACAGGTCTTCCTGCTCGAAGAGTTCCAGCGTGGCAATGGCAGCCGCGCACGCCACCGGGTGGCCCGAGTAGGTGTAGCCATGAAAGAACTCGACCACATGCTCAGGCGCGCCGGCGTGGGCGTTCATCATCGCGTCGTAAATGCGGTCGGAGCAGATGACGCCGCCCAGGGGAATCACGCCATTGGTCACGCACTTGGCGAAGTTCAGCATGTCGGGCACCACGCCGTAATAGTCCGCCCCGAAGTTGCTGCCCAGACGGCCAAAACCGGTGATCACTTCGTCAAAAATCAGCAGGATGCCGTGCTTGTCGCAAATCTCGCGCAAGCGCCTCAGGTAACCCTTGGGCGGCAAATACCAGCCGGCGCTGCCCGCCACCGGCTCGACAATCACCGCCGCAATGTTGCTGGGGTCGTGCAGCGGCAGGATGCGCTGCTCCAATTCCAGCAAGATATCTTCCTGCCACTCGGGCTCCACCCCATTGATGTAGGCATGGTTGACCGGGTCATGGATGAAGCGCAGGTGGTCCACCCGCGGCAGCAGGGCCGCGCCATAGACCTTGCGGTTGGCCGGAATGCCGCCCACGCTCATGCCGCCAAAACCGACACCGTGGTAGCCCCGCTCGCGCCCGATGAACACATTGCGATGACCTTCGCCGCGCGCGCGGTGGTAGGCCAGCGCCACTTTCAGCGAGGTGTCGGCGGCCTCCGAACCCGAGTTGCAAAACAGCACCTTGTTCAGGTCGCCAGGCGCCATGCCGGCAATCATTTCGGCCGCCTTGAAGGCCTGGTCGTTGCTGGCCTGGAAGGCCGTCGCGTAGTCCAGCGTGTCGAGCTGCTGCTTGATGGCCTCGTTGACGGACAAGCGGTTGTGGCCCGCGCCCACGCACCACAGGCTGGAAATGCCGTCGATCACCTGCTTGCCGTCGTGCGTGGTGAAGTGCATGCCCTCGGCGGCCACAAAAATCCGGGGGTCTTTTTTGAAGCTGCGGTTGGGCGTGAACGGCAGCCAGTGGTGGTCCATGTTGAAGTCTTGGTAAGCCATGTCGGTCTCCTGCAGGCAGAGGTCGTTTTAAAGGGTTGCCTGCCATTCTGGCACTCCTGCGCCCGGTCTGCCCCGGAAAACCGGGCGCGGGTAGCAGCAAGCGGCGTCACCTGCGACAATTCATGCCCTATGAATCACGCTTACATCCTGACCCTGTCCTGCCCTGACCGCCGGGGCATTGTCCACGCCGTTTCCGGCTTCCTGCTGCAAAGCGGCGGCAACATCGAAGAGGCGGCGCAGTACAACGACCACGATACCGGCCTGTTTTTCATGCGCGTGCAGTTTGCCTGCGAGCAATTGACGCAAGAAGAGCTGCGCACCCAGCTGCGGCTGTTTGCCGAGCCCTTTGGCATGGCCTGGAAGCTGCACTCCACCGAGTCCGCCATGCGCGCGGTGATCATGGTGAGCCGGGATGGCCACTGCCTCAACGACCTGCTGTTTCGCTGGAAGTCGGGTATGGTGCCGCTCGATGTGCGCGCCATCATCAGCAACCACCGCGATTTTTACCAGCTCGCGGCCAGCTACAACGTCCCCTTCCACCACATTCCGGTGACGGCCGCCACCAAGCCCCAGGCCGAGGCCAGGCAGCTGGAAATCATCGAGGCCGAAGGCGCCGAGCTGGTGGTGCTGGCGCGCTACATGCAGGTCCTGAGCAACGATCTGTGCAAAAACCTGTCGGGCCGGGCCATCAACATCCACCACAGCATGCTGCCCAGCTTCAAGGGCGCCAGGCCCTACTACCAGGCGCACGAGCGCGGCGTGAAGGTGATTGGCGCCACCGCCCACTATGTGACCGCCGACCTCGACGAGGGCCCGATCATCGAGCAGGACGTGACCCATGTCGACCACAGCGCCACGGTGGACCACCTCACGGCGCTGGGCAAAGACACCGAAAGCCGCGTGCTGGCGCGCGCCGTGCAATGGCACTCCGAGCACCGGGTGCTGCTCAACGGCCACAAGACGGTGATCTTCAAATAACACAGCGCAGACAAGGGGAAAGTCAGTCATGGCAATCAACCGTCTTTCACACCGGGTACGCCTGCTGCTCGCCCCTTTGCTGCTGCTTGGTTTTGGCCTTGCGCACGCTGACAAGCTGGACGACGACTTGCAAACCGTCTGGGAAAGCCTGTGGGATCAGCGCGGAACACCGCAGCTGTTAGCGCGTTGGGAACATCAGGTTCGGTTTCGCATTTTTGGCGCTGACGCTGCCCGCCATCGCGAGCACATCATCCGCGCCCTGGAAGCAGCGGGGCAGGCAACGCGCTTACGCATGATCAATGTCTCGGACGATCCCGACGCGGAAAAAACCGCCACCCTGGATATTGAGATTGTCAAAGACCATGAGTTGCAAGACAACGAGGCGTGCTTTATGCGCCCTCTCAAGGCGACGAACCAGGCTTTCGACAAGGTGCAAGTCAGAATGCGGTCTCAGTCTGCGTGGAGTTGCACCTTTCACGAGGTCATGCATGCCATGGGCATACCAGGCCACCCCTCGGGTAAAACGGTATTGAGCTATTTCCCTTACCGACGCGATACGCTGATGGACCTGGACAAACTCATGCTGGCCGCGTGGTATTCCCCGGCGATGCCGCGTCGCGCGACTCCTTTTGAGGCTCTGGTGGTGCTGAGTGAAGCTGTGGCGAGGCAACCCGACCTGGGCTTGCCCGCCAGCGAGGCACAGAGCCGCGCCAAGGCTTTTACCCTTGCCACTCTCAAGGAAATGGAAAGCTTTGCCTCCGGTACCGGTGAAATCCCCGCGATTGTCAAACGGTCTGGCAAAGCCAGCAGTGCGTACATGGACGAAGCGCGGCGAGCAATTGGGTTTTTCATCGGCGGGGCCTATCTGCAGGGAACCATCGCAGCCAAAGACGCGCCTACCGCCGCACAGTGGTTCAAGCGGACGGCCGAACTGGGGTATCTACCGGCCCAAATCATGTGGGGCACAGTCCTGGCCAGTGGCATGGGCGTCGAGAAGGACCAAGCGGCTGCTTGTGCCTGGTTCGACCGGGCAGCAAGCGAACTGAATACCGTTGGGAAAACCGAGATAGGCAAGCTCAAACGAAACTTCTGCCCGCCAACTCCTGAAAAAGTTCAGGCCAGCCTGACGCAATAGGACGCTGATCACATGAGCAGAATCCCGCCCATCCAGTGCCTGCTGACTTTCGAGGCCCTGGCGCGGCTGCGCAGCGTCACGCAGGCGGCGGAAGAGCTGTGCGTCACGCCCAGCGCGGTGAGCCACCGGGTCAAGCAGCTCGAACAGATCATTGGCACCAAGCTGTTTGGGCGGGCCGATTTCTCGCTGACCACCGAAGGCAGTGAGTACCTGGCCCGCGTGCGCGAGGGACTGGCTTCGCTGGAGAAATTTCCCGGCGCCGCCACCGCGCCCGGCAAGCGCAAGCTCAAAGTCGCGGTCACGCCCACCTTTGCGCGCTCCATCCTGATGCCGCGCCTGCGCCAGTTCACCGAAGCCTACCCCGAGATCGACCTCACGCTGCAGGTCAGCATTCCTCTGCTGGATGTGGTGGCCGAGGACGCGGACCTGACCGTGCGCTTTGGCACCGGCCGCTATGCCGATGTGGAGCACATCTGCCTGCTCAAGGATAAAGTCACGCCGCTGGCCTCGCCGGCCTGGATTCGCGAGAACGGGCCGTTTGACGCGCCCGAGGACCTGCAGGGCATGCCGTTGCTGCGCAGCCCGCTGGAGCCCTGGCGCACCTGGTTTGCCGCGCACGGCCTCGACTGGCCCGAGCCGGTGGAAGGCTCGTCCTTCAACGACATCGGCCTGGCCTGCGATGCCGCCGCCCAGGGCTTGGGGGTGGCGCTGGTACGCCTGAAGCTCGGCGCACCCTGGATAGAAAACGGCTCGCTGGAGCGCCTGTACGAGCGCACCGTGCCCAGCCCGCACGCCCACTACCTGTGCTGGCGCACCGGCATGATGGACCGCTGGGAATGCGCCGCCTTTGCCGAATGGCTGAAGAAAAGCGTGAGCTGAGCAGGCCTGCAGAGGGCCGGAAAACAAAGCCCCCTGATTTCACGCTCTCATTTAAATTCTTTCAACCCAGCCGCGCGGCCTTGGCTTACAGTTTAGGGTCTGTTCACACTGATTCTGGAGGATGCGTTGCGAGCCAAAAAGGCCATGAGCAAGGCGCAAAACGCCGTCGGGGTGGCGTTGCGCAGCGTCCGTGCGCGAAGCTGTACAGCGCAGCAACGCCAATGCCGCCCTTCGCCTGGTTCGCTTCGCAGAC
>NZ_JAKFDR010000031.1:0-19272 GCF_036676035.1 Polaromonas sp. | reverse complement strand
GTCTGCGAAGCGAACCAGGCGAAGGGCGGCATTGGCGTTGCTGCGCTGTACAGCTTCGCGCACGGACGCTGCGCAACGCCACCCCGACGGCGTTTTGCGCCTTGCTCATGGCCTTTTTGGCTCACAACGCACCCCCAAAAATAGCGTTAACAGGCCCTAACCGGGCGCCTTGCCGATAAACGCGATAAAGCGCGCCAGCGCCGGGTTCACGCTCGCACTCGACCACACCACGCTGGTCTCGCACCCTGGAACCAAAACCTGGGTGCTTCGGGCGCCGGCGCCCGCCCGTGCCGGCGCTTTGCCGGCCGGCACGCTGCGATAGACCACGCCCGGCCGCTGGAACTGCCGCACGCTCTCCGGCACCCAGGCCACCCCCAAGCCAGCCGACACCAGATTCACGATGGTTTGCATCTGGATGGCTTCCTGCGCCACGCGCGGCAACTGGCCGCAGGCGTGGTACATCGCAAAAATCGCGTCGTAGAGCGAAGGCAGGATGCGCCGCGGGAAAATCACCAGGGGTTGGCCCAGCAGATCCTGGAGCGTCAGCCTGGCCTTGCCGGCCAGCTCGCTTTGCTCCGGCACAGCCACCACCAGCGGATCCCGGGCGATGCGCTGGCATGCCAGGCCAGGGGGCGCAAATCCTGGCGAATGCAGGATGAAGCCCGCATCGATCTCACCGCGCTCCAGGGCCTGCAGCTGGACATCGCCGGTCGCTTCAATCAGCTCCAGTTGCACCTTGGGATGCTGCTCGCGGAAGGCCCGGACCCAGCGCGGCAGCAAATCAAACCCCACCGTGGAAACAAAGGCAAGCCGCAAGAGCCCCGCTTCACCGTCGGCACTGGCGCGCGCATAAGCGGGCAAGCTATAGGCGCGGGCCAGCAGGTCGCGCGCCTCGGGAAGCAGGGCGGCACCCGCCGCGGTGAGTTGCACGCTGCGTTTGGTGCGGTCAAAAAGCCTGAGGCCCAGCACGGCCTCCAACTGGGCGATGGCCTGCGTCAGGGGCGGCTGTGTCATGTTCAGGCGCCGGGCCGCACGGCCGAAATGCAGCTCCTCCGCCACGGCCACGAACTGGCGCCACAGGCGAAGCTCAATCAAAGGCGGCTGGCGAGACTGGGTGGCAACATCTTTCATATGCAGTACATATTAATACAACATAAAAAATGGATTGGAAAGAATCAGTCAAAGCACGCATACTTGGCCTTTCGGCCCAAACCCCACTTGAACCTCATTTGAAGAGACGCCCCATGGAAATCAAAACCATCCAGCTCAACCCCCGCAGCAAAAACATCACCGAAGGCAAGTCGCGCGCGCCGAATCGCTCCATGTACTACGCCATGGGCTACCAAGAGGGCGACTTCACCAAACCCATGGTCGGCGTCGCCAACGGCCACAGCACCATCACCCCCTGCAACAGCGGCCTGCAAAAGCTGGCCGACGCGGCTGTGGCCGGCATTGAAGAGGCCGGCGGCAACGCGCAAATCTTCGGCACGCCGACCATTTCCGACGGCATGGCCATGGGCACGGAAGGCATGAAGTACTCGCTGGTGAGCCGCGAAGTGATTTCCGACTGCATCGAGACCTGCGTGCAGGGCCAGTGGATGGACGGCGTGCTGGTGGTCGGCGGTTGCGACAAGAACATGCCCGGCGGCCTGATGGGCATGCTGCGCGCCAACGTGCCCGCGATCTACGTCTACGGCGGCACCATCCTGCCGGGCAAATGGAAGGGCCAGGACCTCAACATCGTGAGCGTGTTCGAGGCCGTGGGACAGAACGCCGCCGGCAACCTGAGCGACGCGGACCTGAAGGAGATCGAGCAGCGCGCGATTCCGGGCACCGGCTCCTGCGGCGGCATGTACACCGCCAACACCATGTCCTCGGCCTTCGAAGCGCTGGGCATCTCCCTGCCCTACTCTTCGACCATGGCGAATCCGCACGACGAGAAGATGAATTCGGCCAAGGAGTCGGCCAAGGTACTGATCGAGGCGATCAAGAAGGACATCAAGCCGCGCGACATCGTGACCAAGAAGGCGATTGAAAACGCCGTGGCCGTGATCATGGCGACCGGCGGTTCGACCAATGCCGTGCTGCATTTCCTGGCGATTGCCCATGCGGCCGGGGTCGAGTGGAGCATCGACGACTTCGAGCGCATCCGCAAGAAAACGCCCGTGCTGTGCGACCTGAAGCCCTCGGGCAAGTACCTGGCCGTGGACCTGCACCGCGCCGGCGGCATTCCTCAAGTGATGAAAACGCTGTTGATGGCCGGCCTGCTGCATGGCGACTGCCTGACGATCAGCGGCCAGACGATTGCCGCGGTCCTGAAAGACGTGCCGGACGTACCCCGAGCCGACCAGGACGTGATTCGCCCGATCAACAACCCCATGTATGAGCAAGGTCACCTGGCGATCCTCAAGGGCAATCTCTCCCCCGAAGGCTGCGTGGCCAAAATCACCGGCCTGAAGAACCCGGTGATGACCGGCCCGGCCCGGGTGTTTGACGACGAACAATCCGCGCTGGCGGCTATTCTGGCCGGCAAGATCAAGGCCGGCGATGTGATGGTGCTGCGCTACCTGGGCCCCAAGGGCGGCCCCGGCATGCCGGAAATGCTGGCCCCTACCGGCGCGCTGATTGGCGCAGGCCTGGGCGAAAGCGTGGGCTTGATCACCGACGGCCGGTTTTCAGGCGGCACCTGGGGCATGGTGGTGGGACATGTGGCCCCCGAGGCTGCGGCGGGCGGCAACATCGCCTTCATTCACGAAAACGACTCCATCACGATCGA
The DNA here is from genome assembly GCF_036676035.1 of Polaromonas sp. GTDB lineage: Bacteria > Pseudomonadota > Gammaproteobacteria > Burkholderiales > Burkholderiaceae_C > Polaromonas. The sequence continues at coordinate 16,496 of NZ_JAKFDR010000031.1, read as the reverse complement.
CGCGCACCAGTTGCTGCTGCAACTGAACATCAGTGATGAAGAGTTGGCCAAACGCAAAGTTGGCTGGAAAGCCCCGACTCCGCGCTACATGCGGGGCGTCCAGGCCAAGTTTGCCTTCAATGCATCCAGCGCCAGCAAGGGTGCGGTGCTGGACGACTACTGATGGGTTAGGTGGCTCTCCCCTTCAAGCAGGGGCCGCGGAACCGGCTTCGCCGGGCCGCAGGCGCAGCGACCCCCTCGGGGGGCAGGGAGCTACACGAAGTGAGCGACCGTGGGGGTCATTTCCTTTTTTTGAGCATGCCCATGGCGTCGCGCTGCTTGTCGATACGCTCCTGCCGGCGCTTGTCCATTTTTTCCATTTCTTTTTTCTTGGTGTAGCCCGACGCATCGGCCCACCACCACCAGATCACGGCCAGACCGAACGGGGCCAGCACCACCCACCAGCTCCAGGTGGCGACTGGCCCGATCTCCAGGTATTTCAGGGCCAGCGTGGCAATTCCCAGCAATAAAAAAAACATCTGTTACTCCTCGAAATCTCTCTCGGTAAAGCTTAAAAGCACAGGGGCAGCGGGGTCAACCGGGCCCACTACAATGACGTTAATTAACTGTAACCGAATCCATAACTCTTCCCACGAGGCTCACCATGAAACGTGCATTTTTGGCAATCGCAACGCTGGCAGCAGGTTTTGCTGTGTCCACGCCGGCACTGGCTGACCTGCAGCTGGCCACGGCCAAGAACTGCATGGCCTGCCATGCAGTCGCTACCAAACTGGTGGGCCCGTCTTACAAGGATGTTGCCGCCAAGTACGCCGGTCAGAAAGACGCCGTCGACAAACTGGCCGCCAAGGTCATCAAGGGTGGTTCTGGCGCCTGGGGCCCTGTGCCCATGCCTGCCAATGCACAAGTCAGCCCTGACGAAGCCAAGAAGCTGGTGACCTGGATCCTGAGCCAGAAATAATTTTCCGCTTTCACACTTATTCAGTTCAGGCTTGGCCTGATGCAAAAAGCCCGTCAATTGACGGGCTTTTTTTATGGTCAGGAAGTGGAAAACCGGTTCACAGGTTTTCCGACAGCTGCACCAGGATGGCCGGATTTTAGCTACGGCATAACAAGCCCTACGGGCAATTGTTAGCCTGCGCTGAAACCCCGCTTACAGATTTTCAGCCAATTGTTGAAGAATGGCGGGGTTTTCCAGCGTTGACGTGTCTTGTGTGATCGCCTCGCCCTTGGCAATGCCGCGCAACAAGCGTCGCATGATTTTCCCGCTGCGGGTTTTGGGCAGGTTGTCCCCAAAACGGATGTCCTTGGGCTTGGCAATCGGGCCGATCTCCTTGCCGACCCAGTCACGCAGCTCTTTGGCAATGGCTTTGGCTTCATCGCCGGTGGGGCGTGAGCGTTTAAGCACGACAAACGCCACGATCGCCTCGCCCGTCAAGTCATCCGGCCGGCCCACCACCGCGGCCTCGGCTACCAGCGTGGAGTGCGCCACCAGGGCGGACTCGATTTCCATGGTGCCCATGCGGTGGCCCGACACGTTGAGCACATCGTCAATGCGGCCCGTGATGCGAAAGTAACCGGTGTCGGCATTGCGCACGGCGCCGTCGCCCGCCAGGTAAATCTGGCCCCCCATCTCCTCGGGGTAGTAGCTCTTCTTGAACCGGTCCGGGTCGTTCCAGATGGTCCGGATCATCGCCGGCCAGGGACGCTTGACGACCAGCATGCCGCCCGCGCCATTGGGCAAGTCCTTGCCGGTCTCGTCAACGATGGCGGCCATGATGCCCGGCAGCGGCAGCGTGCAGCTGCCGGGAACCAGCGGCGTGGCGCCCGGCAGCGGCGTGATCATGTGGCCGCCGGTCTCGGTTTGCCAGAAGGTATCGACAATCGGGCAGCGCTCGCCACCCACATTTTTGTAGTACCACATCCAGGCCTCGGGGTTGATGGGTTCGCCCACGGTGCCCAAAATGCGCAGGCTGCTCAGGTCCGAGCGGGCCGGGTGTACTTTTTCATCTCCGTCAGCGGCCTTGATGAGCGAGCGAATGGCGGTGGGCGCGGTGTAGAAAACCGTGACCTTGTGCCTCTCGATCATGTGCCAGAAGCGGCCGGCGTTCGGGTAGGTCGGAATGCCCTCAAACATGACTTGCGTGGCGCCTGCGGCCAGCGGGCCATAAGCTACATAGGTGTGCCCGGTGATCCAGCCAATATCGGCTGTGCACCAGAACACGTCTTGGGGCTGGATGTCAAAAGTCCAGTCCATCGTGAGCTTGGCCCACAGCAGGTAGCCGCCCGTGCTGTGCTGCACCCCTTTGGGCTTGCCGGTCGAGCCCGAGGTGTAGAGAATGAAAAGCGGATGCTCTGCGCCCACGAATTCCGGCTCGCAGCTGCTTGGCTGGCCCGCAGTCACTTCGTGCATCAGACGGTCGCGGCCTGCCACCATGTTGCAGGCGGTGGCCGTGCGCTGGTAGACCACCACATTTTTGATCGACTCGCAGCCGCCCATGGCGATGCCTTCGTCGACAATCGCCTTGAGCGGCAGTTCCTTGCCGCCCCGCAACTGGTAATTGGCCGTGATCACCGCGACCGCGCCGGCGTCCTGGATGCGTTCTTGCAGGCTCTTGGCCGAAAAACCGCCGAACACCACCGAGTGCGTGGCGCCTATGCGGGCGCAGGCCTGCATGGCCACCACCCCCTCAACCGTCATGGGCATGTAGATGATGACGCGGTCGCCTTTTTGGATGCCCATGCCTTTCAGGGCATTGGCAAACTGGCAGACCCTGGCGTGAAGCTCCTTGTAGGTGACGCTGGTGACCTGGCCGTCGTCACTCTCGAAAATGATGGCCTTCTTGTGCTCGGTCGGGGTGCCCAGATGGCGATCCAGGCAGTTGTAGGACGCATTGAGCTCACCGTCGGCAAACCACTTATAAAACGGCACGTTGGACTCGTCCAGGGTCTGCGTGAACGGTTTTTTCCAGACCAGGTTGTCGCGTGCCAGGCGTGCCCAGAACCCCTCAAAATCCTTGTCGGCCTCAGCGCACAGTGCGTTGTAGGCATCCATGCCCGAAATACGGGCCGCCTTGACGACCGCTGGGCTGGGCGGAAACACACGGTTTTCGACCAGCATGGACTGAATGGCGGGTGGTGCAGCGCTCATGGGTAAAGTCTCCTGAGTTTTGTATGAATTGCGTGGTACTGTCATCTCCGGCACTTACATGCCACTGACTGGCGCGAACCTTACAAAATGGGCGCAGGCCAGAATTCACCAGTCTAACGCCCTACAATTTCACCTTCGTACAAACCCTTGACTCACCATGTCTGAATCCCTGCCTACCAAGGTTTCGCCACTGCGCCCGTTGCAGGCCTCACCATTGCGCCCGCTGCCCAACCTGATTTTTGCAAGCCGCTGGCTGCAACTGCCGCTCTATCTGGGCCTGATTGCGGCGCAGGCCGTCTACGTGGTTCATTTTCTGGTCGAGCTCATGCATCTGGTGGAGGCAGGCTTCGGCAGCCAGACCGCCTTGCAGGCGCTGATCACCAGCATAGGCTACAAAACAGCTGCCCCGGTCACCTCGCTGAACGAGACCGTCATCATGCTGGTGGTGCTGGCGCTGATTGACGTGGTGATGATCTCCAACCTCCTGATCATGGTCATCGTCGGCGGCTACGAAACCTTTGTCAGCCGCATGAACCTGGAAGGCCATAGAGACCAGCCGGAGTGGCTCAGCCACGTGAATGCGTCCGTCCTCAAGGTCAAGCTGGCCACCGCCATCATCGGCATCAGCTCGATCCACCTGCTCAAGACCTTCATCAACGCCGACAACTACACGGACCGCGTATTGATCGCCCAGACGGCGATTCACATCACTTTTCTGCTGTCGGCGCTGGCGATTGCCTACACCGACAAGGTGATGTCCGGCATAGCCGCCCAAAAACACTGAGCGGTTACTTGCACAGCCGCCTTGCCGACATCCGGGGCCGGTTTAGCGGCCGACCATTTTTTCCGGCTTGACCCATTCGTCAAATTGCTGGGCCGTCACGTGGCCCGAGGCAATGGCCGCGTCGCGCAGGCTGCTGCCTTCCTGGTGCGCCTTCTTGGCGATGTAAGCGGCCTTGTCATAGCCAATGTGCGTGTTCAGCGCCGTGACCAGCATCAAGGAACGGTCCACCAGCTCGGCGATGCGTGCCCGGTTCGGCTCAATGCCCACCGCGCAGTGGTCATTGAAGCTCACCATGCCGTCAGCCAGCAGGCGCACGCTTTGCAGGAAGTTGTGGGCAATCATCGGGCGAAACACATTGAGCTCGAAATTGCCCGAAGCCCCCCCGAAGTTGATGGCGACATCATTGCCAAAGACCTGCGCCGCCAGCATGGTCACGGCTTCACTTTGCGTCGGGTTGACCTTGCCCGGCATGATGGACGAGCCCGGCTCGTTTTCCGGAATGCCGAGCTCGCCAATGCCGCTGCGCGGACCGCTCGCCAGCCAGCGCACGTCGTTGGCGATTTTCATCAGGCTGGCCGCCAGTGTCTTGAGCGCGCCGTGCGCATGCACCAGCGCATCGCAGGAAGCCATCGCTTCAAACTTGTTGGGCGCGGTGACAAAGGGCAAGCCGGTCAGGCTGGCCAGCTCGGCCGCTACTTGTTCGGCATAGCCCCTGGGCGCGTTCAAACCCGTGCCCACAGCCGTGCCGCCCAGCGCCAGTTCATAGAGGTGCGGCAGCGCGGCCCGCACATGCTTCTCGCCGTGTTCCAGCTGGGCCACATAGCCTGAGAACTCCTGGCCCAGGGTGAGCGGCGTGGCGTCTTGCAAATGGGTGCGGCCAATCTTGACGATGTCATCGAAGTCGCCGGCTTTTTGCGCCAGCGTGGCACGCAGCTTGGCAATGGCCGGCAGCAGCTTGTGCCTGATGGCATCTACCGCCGAGACATGCATGGCGGTGGGAAACACGTCGTTGGAGGACTGGCTGCGGTTGACATCGTCATTGGGATGCACCAGCCGGCCCTCGCCGCGCTCGCCGCCCAGCAGCTCGCTGGCGCGGTTGGCCAGCACTTCATTGACGTTCATGTTGGTCTGCGTGCCTGAGCCGGTCTGCCAGACCACCAGCGGGAACTCGTCTGCATGCCGGCCGGCAATCACTTCATCGGCGGCAGCGACGATGGCTTTTGTTTTTTTCTCATCCTGCAAACCCAGCGCCTGATTGACCCGCGCGGAAGAGCGCTTGATCTGCGCCAGGGCGCGGATGATCTCGCGGGGCTGCTGTTCGCCGGAAATATCGAAATTCTGCAATGAGCGCTGGGTCTGTGCGCCCCAGAGCCGGCTGGCTGGCACTTCAATCGGGCCAAAGGTATCGCGTTCGGTACGGGTTTTCATGGTGCTGGCTTACCTGTCAAAATAGAGGGTTGCGGCTACCGTAGCACAAAGCAGCTACCTGAGAAAGCCGCCCTGAAAAGCCATTCACCCCACGAAACAACTGACCATGACGACCATCATCAAGCAAGCCGACCTGATTGAATCTGTTGCCGCCGCCCTGCAATACATCAGCTACTACCACCCCACCGACTACATTGCCCACCTGGCCCGCGCCTACGAGCGTGAGCAAAGCCCTGCCGCCAGGGACGCCATTGCGCAGATCCTGACCAACAGCAAGATGAGCGCCACCGGCCAGCGCCCGATCTGCCAGGACACCGGCATCGTCAATGTGTTCCTCAAAGTTGGCATGGATGTGCGTCTGGAGGGTTTTACCGGCAGCCTGGACGATGCCATCAACGAGGGCGTGCGCCGCGGCTACAACCACCCCGACAACACCCTGCGCGCCAGCGTGGTGGCCGACCCGCAATTCGACCGCAAAAACACCAAAGACAACACCCCTGCCGTGATCTTCACCGAACTGGTGCCCGGCAACAAGTTTGACGTGACGGTGGCGGCCAAGGGCGGCGGCAGCGAGAACAAAAGCAAGATGGTCATGCTCAACCCAAGCGACTCGGTGGTTGACTGGGTGCTCAAAACCGTGCCGACCATGGGCGCCGGCTGGTGCCCGCCCGGCATGCTGGGCATTGGCATTGGCGGCACGGCCGAAAAAGCCGTGCTGATGGCCAAGGAAAGCCTGATGGACGACCTGGACATGTACGAGCTGCAGGCCAAGTCCTCCTCCGGCGCCAAGCTCACCAAAACCGAAGAGTTGCGCCTGGAACTGTTTGAAAAAGTCAATGCGCTGGGCATAGGCGCCCAAGGCCTGGGCGGCCTGACCACCGTGCTCGACATCAAGATCAAGATGTACCCCACGCATGCGGCCAGCAAGCCGGTGGCCATGATCCCCAACTGCGCCGCCACCCGCCACGCCCACTTTGTGCTCGACGGCAGCGGCCCGGTCTACCTGACGCCTCCGAGCCTGGACCTCTGGCCCAACGTGGACTGGACACCCGACTACAACAAGAGCAAAAAGGTCAACCTCAACACCCTGACCAAGGCAGAAGTCGCCAGCTGGAAACCCGGCGACACCCTGCTGCTCAACGGCAAGATGCTGACCGGCCGCGACGCCGCACACAAACGCATTGCCGACATGCTGGCCAAGGGCGAGAAGCTGCCGGTGGACTTCACCAACCGCGTGATTTACTACGTCGGCCCGGTGGACCCGGTCAAGGGCGAAGCCGTCGGCCCGGCCGGCCCGACCACCGCCACCCGCATGGACGGCTTCACGGAAATGATGCTGGCGCAAACCGGCTTGATCTCCATGGTCGGCAAGGCCGAACGCGGCCCGGTCGCGATTGAAGCCATCAAGAAACACCAGAGCGCTTACCTGATGGCCGTGGGCGGCGCCGCCTACCTGGTCTCCAAGGCGATCAAGCACGCCGAAGTAGTGGGCTTTGCCGACCTGGGCATGGAAGCGATTTACGAGTTTGACGTGGTGGACATGCCGGTGACGGTGGCAGTGGATGCGGGCGGCACCAGCGCCCACATCACCGGCCCGGCCGAGTGGCAGAAAAAGATTGCAACGGGCGAGTTCAAAAAAATTCCAGTCGCCAGCGCCTGAGCCGTTTGCTACAGGTAAGCGCATGAGCGACCAGGCCATCGGGGTTTTCGACAGCGGCATCGGCGGCCTGAGTGTCCTCAAGGCGCTGCGAGCCGAGTTGCCGCACGAAAACTTCGTTTATGTTGCTGACAGCGGTCATGCCCCGTATGGGGAGCGCGAAGACTGCTTTGTTGTTGCCCGTTCCCGTGCCATTACCCGCCATCTGCTGACGCAACAGCACATCAAGGTCAAGGCGCTGGTCATTGCCTGCAACACCGCCACGGCGGCAGCCATTCATTTGCTGCGTGAAGAGCACCCGGACCTTCCCATCATCGGCGTTGAACCGGCGCTAAAGCCCGCCGTCGCCCTGAGCAAGACCCGGCGCATTGGTGTGATGGCGACCCGAGGCACCTTGGCCAGCGCCAAGTTCAAAACTCTGCTCGCCTCGCTGGCCGGCCAGGCAGAGTTCGTTTTGCAGCCCTGCGATGGCCTGGCCGATGCCATCGAGCGCGGCATTGACGCCGCAGCCGACCCTGGAAATGCTACTGAAATAATAGCTGCTTGCGTCCGCCATACAAGGGCTATGGGCCGATTTGGCACTAAACCCGGCGAAATTGATACGCTGGTGCTGGGCTGCACCCACTACCCGTTTGCCGCAGAGCACTTGCGCGCGTTACTGGGGCCAGATGTGCAGTTTGTCGATACAGGCGAGGCCGTAGCACGCCAGACGCGGCGTATCCTTGCCAGAACGTCAATGGATGCGGATCGAACTGCACCATGCGCTACAGGGCAAGTCGGACTTTTCAGCACTGGCCAGCCGCAAACGCTGGAGGCCGCCGCCAGCCGCTGGCTGGGACTGAAGGTCAAAACCTGTTCGCTACTATTCTTATAGCGTGTAACACCCGTAGTTCTTGGTCCAGAGGCATAAATAGTTTTCGAGAATATTTTCAGAAGCTGAAAACAAAAACCATAAGACGCGCCGTTTGTTCAAGCATGACGACGCCTGCTGCGCGATGCTAAGGGCTTCATCCCCAAAAGAAGTGCCTCCTATGCAGCAAGCCTGTAAATACCTTTACGCCCCTTCGTTTTTCTTCGGTTTCATTGGACTGGCCGCCTGGCTGGTAAGCGCGCAGCAGATGGCACCGTGGCTGCTAATACCGCTTTTCCTGGCGGCCGTCAGCACCTCGTTTGCCGCCGAAGCCTGGCTGGCCTACGACCCGGCATGGAATAGGGCTTGCGGCGATAGCCACCGGGATGTCGCCCATGGTCTGGTGAACGAAACCTTGAACGCGCTGGGTATCTGCGTGGTGCCCGCCATCGCCTCGCTCATGCCTTTCGCGGGTCTGTGGCCAGACCGCTGGCCTTTTGGCTTGCAGTTGCTGATGGCCATCGTGGTCGCCGACATCGGCCTCACGCTCGCACATTACCTGAGCCACCGCGTGTCCTTGCTGTGGCGCTTGCACGCCGTGCACCACAGCGTGCAGCGGATGTATGGTTTCAATGGCCTGATGAAGCACCCTTTGCACCAGGCCATCGAGGCGGCGGCGGGTATCTCACCGCTGCTGCTGGTCGGGATGCCAGTTTCGGTCGCGGCGGTGCTGGCTTTTGCCATCTCGATTCAGTTGCTGCTCCAGCATGCCAACGTCGATATGCAGCTGGGGCCACTGTGCAAGGTGTTTGCGTGGGCACCGCTGCACCGCTTCCATCACATGAAATACGGCGCGGCAGGCGATGTCAATTTTGGTTTGTTTTTCAATCTTTGGGACCGGCTGCTGGGGACAAATTTTGATGCGCGGAACTACTCCATGACCAGCCACGACCTGGGGATAGGCAGCCGCCCTGATTACCCGGGCCGCTATCTGGCACAGATCATCGAGCCCTTCAAACCCGAAAACACGGTGCCATCACCGCCTGCGCCGCCCGAGCTGATCCGTCATTGACGCACAGGCCATCAATCGATGCACCGCACGCTCATATGACGCAGTGACCGGTCCGCGCGCACGCCAAACATGGACCGCATGGTTCGCGAAAAATGCGCTGAATCGGAAAAACCCGCCGCATGCGCGGCACCTGTCAGCGTTTGCCCTTCAAAGACAAGTGCCATCGCCAGGCGCAAGCGCCGCCAGAGCACCAGACGCCGGATCGGCAAGCCTACGTGCGCGCCAAACAAACGCTCCAGCTGGCTCAGCGACAAGTGCACCGAATTGGCCAGGCTTGTTGCCGACACCGTGCTCGCCAGCAAGGCATCGACAGCGGTCAGCGCACGCGCTACCCGCGGATCGGGCAGCCGGGACGAACGGCAGCGCCGCAGCGCATCGGCCAGCGACGGCAGGGACGGCTTGGCCTGGAGGACGGCACCCATCAAGGTCGGTCCCGACATCGCCAGCGGTTCCGCGTAAATCGTGAACAGCGATTCAGGCGCATCCACAATGACATGGCGACACAGCGACGGAATCAGCACGCAGTGCGAGGTGAGGGTAAGCCCTTCAACGCTGGCGATGATGGGGCCTACGCTGGAGAGCAGCACCTGGTGCGCATAGTGCGCATGCTCGGATGTGCGGCCGGCCTTGCCCTGCAGCAAGGCGAAATCCTTAGCCAGCCACAGCTCGCCCTGCCAGTCCGCCCGATTCATCGTTGCGTTCTCCAAAATCGGCTCAGGCAACAGGCACCCCCTGCTGGGTGAAATAGTGCGCTGGCGAGTCGCCAAAGCAGCTGCGAAACATGGCGATGAAATTGCTGGGCGTGGCATAGCCCAGCGCGTCGGCGACCTGGGCCACCGCATCGCCCTCGGCCAGTCGCTCCAGCGCATGGGTCAGGCGCGCCTGCTGGAGCCATTGCGCAAAGCTGCAGCCGGTCTCTGCCAGGTACAAGCGGCTGAGGGTGCGCGCCGACAAGTCGGCCCAGGCCGCCAGCGTCCGGTCAGCCGGGCCGTCGGCGCATTCGCTGTCTTCAAGCGGCACGGGCTCGCCCGCTTTAGCCCTGCGTGGGGTGGCGGACATGGCTGGCTTTCATTATTTTTAGTCTAAACAACGTTACCTCATTTTGCCCCAGCCGCTCAAAACCAGGCGCTGTTGACGGCTACCACCGTGCCGTTTAACCGCTTCCCCCTAATCCAACGATAGACCACCTGCGCATTGAGCACCCCGACCTACCCATCATTGGCGTGGAGCCGGCGCTCAAGCCGGCAGCTGCCATCAGCAAAACCGGTCGCATTGGTGTCATGGCAACCCGAGACACCTTGGCCAGCGCCAAGTTCAAAACTCTGCTCGCCTCGCTGGCCGGCCAGGCCGACTTCGTTTGCCAGCCCTGCGACGGTCTGGCCGATGCCATTGAACGCAGTGTGGAAAACGGCGACGCTATAAAAACAGAAGCGCTTTGCGCCAAGTACACGAGGGCTATGGGCACATTTGGCTTGAAAACCGGGCAAATGGACACACTGGTGCTGGGCTGTACCCACTACCCGTTCGCGAGTGAATCACTGCGCGCCCTGCTCGGCCCCCACGTGCAGTTCCTCGACACCGGCACGCCGGTGGCACGCCAGACGCGCTTGCGGCTGCTGCAGGCCAGCGGCGCACAGCGCGATGAAAACCCCGCGACCGCTGCAGGCCAGGTCAGGCTGTTGACCACGGGCCAGCCGCAGACCCTGCAGGCCGCCGCCAGGCACTGGTTGCAGCTGGACGGCAGCGTGGGATCGCTACATTTTTAATAGCTGCTCGCGCCCGTCCTCAAAGGACTAAAGCCCTAAAACACCCCAAACCCAAGCAAAAGACAGAGGTTTGGGCGCTGCGCACCGAGCTCACTCGCCAAGCGCAGACTGCGCGGCAGAGGCCCCTTGGTCGGCCGCACTGCGAATCAGGCCCAGATTGGCCTTGAGCATGTCGAACACCTTGCGCGTCAGTGGATTGATGACGTTTTTGCGGATGAACAGGTGGTAGGCCACGTCGGGCAGCCGGGGCAAGCCATCGTTTTCACCCAGCACACGCAGGTCGGCCCCGACCAGCTCGACGCCGCGCGCGGTGACGCCCAGCCCGGCCCGCAGCGCCGCCTTGATGCCGATGAGGCTGGACGAGGTGTAGTTGGGCGACCAGCGTATGCCCGCGCCATCGAGCGCTTCCAGCGCCAGGCGGCGAAACAGGCTGGGCCCGTCGGCCAGCACCAGCGGCACCGGCTTGGCGCGGTCATGCACATAACTGGCCGAACACAGCCACACCGTCGGTGAGGTGCGTAAGACCACGCCGTCCAGCGTCGGGTCGTTGCGGTTGGAGATCGTCATGTCGATCTCGCCGCGCTTGAGCGACTCCATCAGGAAAGGGCTGCGGCCGACGTGAATGTCGAGCTGCAGCAGCGGTGAGGCACGCGCCACCTGCGCCAGCAAAGGCGGCAGCATGGTGTCGGCCACATCGTGCGGCGCGCCAATGCGCAGCACCCCTTCCAGGTTTCCCTGCTGCAGGCTGCGCAGGGCCTCGTCATTGATGGCCAGCAGATGGCGCGCATAGTCCAGCAGCTTTTGCCCATGCGGCGTCAGCCGCTTGTGACGCCCCTGCTTTTCAAACAGCGGGTGGCCAATCTGGTCTTCCAGGCGCTGCATTTGCTGCGTCACCGCCGACTGCGTTTTGCCCAGGTGAACGGCGGCGCCGGCAAAGCTGTCTTGCGCCTCAATGGCCACCAAGGCCCTTAATAACTCCAGATCCAGCGTATTCATACATTACAAATACTAATGTATTTATCTCTATTTTTAAGTTGTTTGAAAAATTAGGCTTGACTATATTAGCCCTATCAAACAGAAATTTCATTCAGGAAAATGCCCATGAACATATCAGAACAGCGTAGCCAGGCGGTTGACGACAGCATCAAAAACATTAAAAAAATCATCGGAAATGGTGATGCCACCCGTCAGTCCCTGGCCGGCGTTCTGACAGCACTCAATCAACTGGCCGGGCGCACAGAGCTGTGGAGCGCCAGCGAGTTCGCCCCGCCTGAAGACACCGAGCTGCAGGCCCGCTACCTGATCACCGAAGATGCCGACCAGCGCTTTGCGCTTTACCTGAACGTGATGCGCCCCGGCAAACGCATCGTGCCGCACAACCACACCACCTGGGCCTGCATCAGCGCCGTGGAAGGAACCGAGCTCAACCGCGTGTATGAACGCCAGGACGACGGATCGGTGCCGGGCAAGGCCCAGCTCAAAGAGGTTGGCGCCATGATGGTGGAGCCGGGCACGGGCATTGCGCTGCTGCCGGACGACATTCACTCGGTCGAAATCCCGGTCGGGCAGGTCATACGCCACCTGCATATGTATGGCCGCGCGCTCGAAACCCTGACCACACGCACCGGCTACGACATGGAAAAAGGCACTTGCGAAACCATGTCCATTGGCGTTCAGACCCGCCGCTGATGTGCACGCCCTCCCCGCACCCCATGACACGTTTTGTAGAAGCGGCCACGCTGAAAGCCTGGCTGCACGATGGCCAGGAAATTGCCCTGTTCGATGTGCGTGAGCACGGGCAGTATGGCGAAGCCCATTTGTTCTACGGCATCACCCTGCCCTACAGCCGGCTCGAGCTGGACGTGCTGCGCCTGGCACCGCGCAAAAGCGTCCGGCTCGTGGTGTATGACAACGGCCAGCACGTGGCACCCTCGGCCGCACGCCGTTTGGCCGCGCTGGGTTACACCGATGTGCATGTGCTGCGCGATGGCACGGCCGGCTGGCAGGCTGCCGGTTTTCCGCTGTTTGCCGGCGTCAACGTGCCCTCCAAGACCTTTGGCGAACTGGCCGAGCAGGTCTACCACACGCCCCGGGTCAGCGCCACCGAACTGGCGGCCATGCTGGCTCGGCAGGAAGACGTCGCGGTGCTGGACGGCCGGCCTTTTTCGGAATTCCAGAAGATGAACATTCCGACCGCAACCAGTTGCCCGAATGGCGAGCTGGCCTTGCGCATCCGCCAGCTGGTGCCCAGCGAGCAGACGCGCATCGTGATCAATTGCGCAGGGCGCACACGCAGCATCATCGGGGCCCAGACACTGATCAACCTGGGCCTGCGCAACCCGGTGTTCGCGCTTGAGAACGGCACCCAGGGCTGGTACCTGGCCGACCTGAAACTCGAACATGGTGGCACGCGCCGCTATGGCGAACCCGGCGGGCAAGCCAGCATGCGCGCCGCAGCAGAAGCGCTGGCACAGCGCTTTGGCGTACCTGTCGTCAATGCGCAAACCGTGCGCAGCTGGGCCGATGATGCGCAGCGCACGCTGTTCTTGTGCGATGTCCGCACCCCGGAAGAATATGCGCGCGGCAGCCTGCCCGGCGCCCAGCACACGCCCGGCGGCCAGCTGATGCAGGCCAACGACCAGTATGTAGGCGTGCGCCACGCCCGGCTGGTCTTGTTCGATTCAGACGGCATCCGTGCGCTCACGGCGGCAAGCTGGCTGCGCCAGATGGGCCACGACGCCTGCGTGCTGGACCAGGGCCTGGACAGTGGCCTGACCTTGCCTGAAGCGCAGGCGGCGTCTTTGCCCGTGTTGCCCGTCATCAGCGCCAAAACCCTGTCCGCCGGGCTGGCCAGCGGTGCGGTGGTCGCCATCGATCTGCGTCCCAGCATGCAGTTCCGCCAAAGCCACATCGCGGGTGCGCGCTGGGCCATCCGGCCGCGTCTTGCCACGACGCTGGCAGGCGAGCGCCGCCCGGTGGTGCTGATCGCCGATGAACCTGCCGTGGCCGCCTGCGCTGCCACCGACCTTGCAGAGCTGAGCCTGTCGGCCAGCCTGCTCGAAGGCGGCCTGGCCGCCTGGCGCGCCGCTGGCTTGCCCCTGCAGGCCAGCGAAAACACCCCGCCCGACAGCGATTGCATCGACTTTCTTTTCTTCGTGCATGACCGGCACGATGGCAACAAGGAAGCGGCCCGCCAGTACCTGGCCTGGGAAGTCAACCTGATTGCGCAGCTTGACGAACTGGAGCTGAAGTCTTTCCGCCTGCCGCCTTCGTCTCACCCGTTCCTCTCATCCCGCTAATCCCATCCCCATCATCCACTTTTCATTCAGGAGCCCGCCATGTTGACCAAGCTGAAATTCACTGCTGCCTCGCTCTGCTGGGCCCTGTTCGCCGTGCACGGCGGCGCTCTGGCACAGCCCATGCCCCAGGTCGGCGGATTTCCCAATCAGACGATCAAGTTTGTGTCGCCCTTTCCAGCTGGCGGCGGCAATGACGCAACGACCCGCTTTGTGACCAGCCGCCTGCCCGACATCACGGGCCAAAGCGCAGTGGTCGACAACCGGGGCGGCGCCGGCGGCAATATCGGCGCCAAGACCGTGGCCGATGCCAAACCCGACGGCTACACCGTGCTGACCGGCCAGGTCTCGCTGATGGCGGTGAACCCCACACTTTATGCAGCGCCAGGTTTTGATCCGCTGAAAAATTTCGTGCCCATTACCCAGATCAATGCGGCACCCCTGGTTCTGGTCGTGGCCAGCAGCTCACCACTCAAAACCGTGGCCGACCTGGCCGCGCAAACCAAGAGCCAGCCCGGCCGCGTCACCTACGCCACGCCAGGCAACGGCACGCTCTCGCACCTGGTCGGCGTGGTGCTGGAAAAAGACAGCGCCCTGAGCATGACCCATGTGCCCTACAAAGGCGCAGCCCCGGCGATCACCGACCTGCTCGGCGGCCAGGTGGATCTGCTCATCACCTCCACGGCTTCGGTGTCCAGCTTCATCCAGAACGGCAAGATGCGAGCCCTCGCCGTGACCAGCCCGCGCCGCATTGGTGTGTTTGCGAAAGTTCCGACACTGGAAGAGCTCGGCTACCGCAACTCGACCTTTGAAGACTGGTATGGCTTTTTCGCACCAGCCGGCACGCCACCGGAGCGCGTGGCCTATCTGCACGACAGCATTGTGCGGGCGCTCAAATCGCCAGAAGTCAGCAAGCTCATCACCGATGGCGGCAGCGAAGTGGTCGGCAACAGCTCTGTCGCCTTCGCCGCCCAACTCAAGGAAGACATCGCCCGTTGGTCACGCGTGGTCAAACTCTCGGGTGCCAAGCTCGACTGAGTTTTCACCCCACCCCACCGCTGTCCGCCTGCCATGAACAAAAAATCGCCCCCTGCCGCCTCACCGCTGACCCGGCTGGTCCACGCCGGCAAGCATCCCACCTTCGACGGGGGAAGCGCCATCAATCCGCCGGTGGTGCGTGCCAGTACCGTGCTGTTTGACAGCGTGACGCAACAGCGCGAACTGCGTGGCAGGCGCGATGGCGAGCGCCTGTTCACCTACGGGGCACGCGGCAACCCGACCAATTTCGCGCTCGAAGACCTGGTCAGCGAGCTGGAAGGCGCGCACCGGACGCGGCTGTTTCCCACCGGGCTGGCCGCCATCGCGATGACGCTGCTGTCCTACCTGAAGCCCGGCGACCATGTGCTGATGTCGGACAGCGTGTACGAGCCGGCGCGCAAGCTGGTGGACTCTTTTCTCACCCCCTACAACATTCGCTGCACATTTTTTGCGGCCGACGGCAGCGACGTGGAAGAAAAAATCGAAGCCGGCACGCGCATGATTTATGCCGAATGCCCGGGCTCGCTGGTCTATGAAATGTGCGACCTGCCGCGCCTGGCCGATTTGGCCCATGCCCGCGGCCTGCTGCTGGTGGCCGACAACACCTGGGGTTCGGGCTGCCAATACCGGCCGCTGGCATTGGGCGCCGACGTTTCCATCATGGCCGCCACCAAATACCTGTCGGGCCATTCCGACGTGATGATGGGCACCGTCGCCACCACAAAAGAGGCCTGGCAGCCGCTGGCCGAGCGCAGTGACGCCTTTGGCCTGACAGTCAGCCCTGACGATGCCTACCTGGTGCTGCGCGGTGCACGCAGCCTGGCCGCGCGCCTGGCCATGCACGAACGCAACGCCTTGCAGGTGGCGCCATGGCTGCAAGCACGCAGCGAAGTGGCAACGGTGTTCTGCCCCGCTTTGCCCGAGCATCCCGGCCATGCACTCTGGCAGCGTGACTGCACGGGAACCAATGGCCTGCTCTCCTTCGAATTGAAGAAGGACTTCGACACAGCGGCGGCGGAACGCCTGATCGACAGCCTGCAACTGTTTGGCATTGGCGCTTCATGGGGTGGCTACGAAAGCCTGGTCACGCTGACCGACATGCGTCGCGCCCGCAGCGTGGCCGATTGGTCCAGCCGCGGCCAGGTGATCCGGCTGCACATCGGGCTGGAAGACCCGACCGACCTGGTGCGCGATCTGATGCAGGGATTTGCTGCACTGGCCGACTAAGAGCCTGTTTACGATTTATTTGGGGTCGCGTTGGGACGCAATCGGGATGAGTTGGCTGCCAAGACCACGCCGCATGGGCTCATGCCCATGCAAGGGGTTTGGCTGCCAAATCGCCCGATTTCGTCCCAACCCGAAGGGCAGGTGCCTTTTCGGGCGGTCTGCGGCGTTGCACTGCTTGCCAATAGCCGGGCTATTGGCGGCGCACTGCGCCTTGCACCCCATCCCGAAAA
>NZ_JAKFDR010000030.1:0-13941 GCF_036676035.1 Polaromonas sp. | reverse complement strand
CGTGACGCACGAGTGGTTTGTGATTGACGCGACCGACAAGGTCCTCGGACGAGTAGCCAGCGAAGTTGCTCTCCGTTTGCGCGG
Organism: Polaromonas sp.; assembly: GCF_036676035.1. Lineage (GTDB taxonomy): Bacteria > Pseudomonadota > Gammaproteobacteria > Burkholderiales > Burkholderiaceae_C > Polaromonas. The sequence goes on along the minus strand of NZ_JAKFDR010000030.1, from coordinate 13,857 downwards.
CAAACACAAGGCCATTTACACGCCTCACGTCGATACCGGTGACTTCATCGTCATCATCAACGCAGCCCAGCTTCGTGTCACCGGCGCCAAGCCGCTCGACAAGATGTACTACCGTCACTCGGGTTACCCCGGCGGTATCACGGCTACGAACTTCCGCGATATGCAAGCCAAGCACCCCGGCCGCGCTTTGGAAAAAGCCGTCAAGGGCATGCTGCCCAAGGGCCCGCTCGGCTACGCCATGATCAAGAAGCTCAAGGTGTACGGTGGTGCTGAGCACCCGCACACTGCCCAGCAACCCAAAGTGTTGGAAATTTAAGGAGCCTTGAGATGATTGGTGAATGGAACAATGGCACCGGCCGTCGCAAATCAAGCGTCGCCCGCGTGTTTATCAAAAAAGGCACAGGCAAGATCACCGTGAACGACCGGGACATCCAGGCGTTCTTTGGCCGTGAGACCTCGATCATGATCTGCAAGCAGCCGCTGTATTTGACCAACCATGTCGAGACCTTTGACATCATGGTCAACGTTCACGGCGGTGGTGAGTCCGGCCAGGCCGGTGCGGTGCGCCACGGCATTACCCGTGCGCTGATCGACTATGACGCCACGCTCAAGCCGGCGTTGAGCCAGGCCGGTTTTGTAACGCGTGATGCGCGTGAAGTCGAGCGTAAAAAGGTCGGTTTCCGTTCGGCACGCCGCCGCAAGCAGTTCAGCAAGCGCTAAACCCACATTTAGCTGCTTTTGGCTGCACCCGAAAAAAGCCGCCGTGGTTTGCGCCCGGCGGCTTTTTTCATGGGCTGGCGCTTTTCAGGGGGGGATGGGGGTACCGCCGTAGGCTTACACTCGGGCATCGGGTCGGCGTAGCCCGGTTCCGTGAGTTGCAACCGATGACGCAAACCGTTACGCCCGGACCTCATGGTTGCGCCCAGTCTGTTGGCACAATGCAAACCTCCCAGGGAAATTACAGGGTCCGATTTGAAATTCCGTCTGTTTCGCCGCCGCCTTACGATCAGCTCGCCGCGCATGGCCATTCGCAGCCATCTGCCCTGGCCCCTGCGCTGGATTGCAGGGGCCGTCATGCTGGGCTTTTCCGCCGCCATCGCCCTCTGGGCTTTTGAATTTGGCAAGGGCATTGCCGGCCTGGATACCAATGCCAAGGAGGAGTTGAGCCTGTTGCGTGAAGAAGTGGACTTGTTGCGTGCTGATCGTGACAAGGTGCAGTCCATTGTCAACACCTCCAGCAGCCTGCTGACGGCCGAAAAGGCCGCCCAGGAAAAAATGATGGCCCAGATCAGGCAACTGGAAGCCGACAACCGGATGCTGCGCGATGATCTGGGCTTTTTCGAAAAACTGCTGCCTGCCGGGGGTGTCGAAAGCGCGTCTATCCGCGGCCTGCAGGCCGAAGCGCTGTCCGAGGCGCAACTCAAGTGGCAGGTGCTGGTGATTCAGCCCGTCAAGGATGCCCCGGTGTTCAACGGCAAGCTGGAGCTGACCTTCAGCGGCACGCAAGCCGGAAAGCCCTGGATGGCGACCTTGCCCGGTGGCGCGCAGGTTTTGCAGTTCAAGCAATACCGCCGCATTGAAGGCGTGCTCGACTTACCGCCTCAAGCCGTGGTAAAAACGGTGACAGCCAAAGTCGTTGAAGGGGTGGCCGTCCGCTCTGTTCAAACCTTCAAGCTCTAATCCGCCCCCCTTTTTCAACGGTCTCACCGGTTTCACAGGACTTAGCTATATGTTTGGCAAAAAAAAGCAGCCCCCCATCAAAAGTCTGATTGCCCAGGGCAGCTGCATAGAGGGCAACCTCAAGTTCACCGATGGCCTGCGGGTCGATGGGGACGTGATTGGTGACATCCGTGCCAATGAAGGCAGCGCCAGCATTCTGGTGATCAGCGAGTCCGCCAGCGTGACCGGCCACATTCACGCCGACCACGTGATCATCAATGGGCGCGTCAACGGGCCGGTGCATGCGTCCGAGCTGCTGGAGCTGCAGCCCAAGGCGAACATTGAGGGCAATGTGTCTTACAAGGCGCTTGAAATGCACCAGGGCGCTGTCATCTTTGGTTTGTTGTGCCCGACCAGCCAGGAATTCGTAGACAAACCTGCCTTGAAACTGGCCGCCAATAACGGTTAAAAAGTCGGTAGTAAGCACTCACAACCGTGCCTGCTTAATACGTGCAAGCGCTATGGTTGATCAAACTGCTGTACTATTGCCAGAGTCTTGAAGAACGGAGTCCCCATGAGCGCAGTTGCCGAAAACATCCAAACCGAAATGCCCGCCCCCTTTGTCTTTACCGACAGCGCTGCGGCCAAAGTCGCTGAGCTGATTGCCGAAGAAGGCAATCCGGACCTGAAATTGCGCGTGTTTGTGCAGGGCGGCGGCTGCTCCGGTTTCCAGTACGGCTTCACGTTTGACGAGATCACCAACGACGACGACACCACCATGACCAAAAATGGCGTGTCCCTGCTGATCGACGCCATGAGCTACCAGTACCTGGTTGGTGCCGAGATCGATTACAAGGACGACCTCGAAGGCGCCCAGTTTGTGATCAAAAACCCCAACGCCACCAGCACTTGCGGCTGCGGCTCCAGCTTCTCGGCCTGAGCGGCCGGGGCCTTCAAACCGGGAAGACCGGGGAGGCAATCCAATCAGTCAAAAAAGGGCCTTCGGGCCCTTTTTTGTTGCTGGCTTCTCAGGACCGGCTGGCCGGGTACAGCGCACCCAGCACGCGTGGGCCGCGTGCCCCGGTCACCGCGGTCAAATTGCCCGGCGTCCGCTGCTGCCAGGCGCGGGCCAGCCAGGCAAACGCCGCCGCTTCCACCTGCAGCGGTGGCAGGCCGCGTGCCGAGCTGGGCAGGACGGTGACGCCGGGCAAGGCCAGCGCCAACTGGCGCATCAGTTCGGCATTGAGTGCGCCGCCGCCGCACACCAGCAGTTCGGTGCTTTGCGGCGCATGGCGCTGCAGATCGCGGGCGCAGGCCTGGGCGGTCAGTGCTGTGAGCGTGGCCTGAACATCCTGCGGCGCGCAGGCCTCGAACCCCTGGAGCTGCCCGGCAAGCCAGGCCGGGTTGAACAAGTCGCGTCCGGTGCTTTTGGGCGGCATCTGGGCAAAGTAGGGCGCGCTTATCAGACGCGCCAGCAAATCGGGCACGACGGCGCCTGAGGCGGCCCAGGCGCCCCGGTCGTCATAGGCTTGCTGCGTGTGCTGGTGGCACCAGAAATCCATCAAAGCGTTGCCCGGGCCGCAATCAAAACCGGTGACCGGTCCGCTGGCGGGCAACAAGGTCAGGTTGCTGATGCCGCCTATATTGAGCACGGCCATCGACTGGCCGGCCCGTGCAAAAAGCGCGTGGTGAAAGGCCGGAACCAGCGGTGCGCCCTGGCCACCCGCCGCCAGGTCGGCGTTGCGAAAGTCCGCCACCACGTCAATGCCCGTGAGTTCGGCGAGCAGGGCCGGGTTGTTGAGCTGCAAGGTGTAGCCTGTGCCCCACTCCTGCGGGCGGTGCCGAACGGTTTGCCCATGGGCCCCGATGGCTCGGACCTGTGAGGCGGCGATGCCTTGCGTCGCGGCCTCGGCCAGCAGCGCCTGAACCACCCGCGCGTACACGGCGGCGAGCCGGTTGCCCGCCAGGGCTGCACGATGCAGTTCGTTGTCTGCGGGCGTGTTCAGTGCCAGCAGTTCCGCCCGGAAGTCCGTGGCAAAGGACTCCGAGGCATCGGCGACGACACGGGGCCGGGTGGCTGAAAACTCAAGCAAAACACCATCGGCGCCGTCCAGCGAGGTGCCCGACATCAGGCCAATGTAGTAGTCAAGCATGCGCTTATTCTGCCGTATCGGCGGCAAAGGGCGGCAAAGGGCGGCCTACAGGCTTTCAAGAGCGCGCTGGTGAAAAGCGCCGGGCTTATTCGGCGCGCGTTTGGGCGATGGTGGCGGCCGCCAGCAATTGCTGCCTGACGGTGCCTGCCAGCTGCCGGAACAGCGGCATCGCTGCAGCTGCCAGGGGAATGGTTTCGCTTTGTTTGGCAATCGTCATCGGGTCTTGATGCGTGCCATTGACACGGAACTCGAAGTGCAGGTGCGGCCCGGTGGCCCAGCCGGTGGAGCCGACCAGGCCGATGGTCTGGCCCTGGCTCACGCTCTGGCCGCGTTGCACCGAAATCTTGCTCAGGTGCGCGTAAACGGTCTCATGGCCGTTGCGGTGCTTGATGAAGACCACATTGCCATAGCCGTTCTGCACACCGGCAAACCCCACCACGCCGTCGCCCACGGTGCGTGCCGGTGTGCCGGTGACCGCTGCGAAGTCGGTGCCCAGATGGGCGCGCCACTTCTGGAGGATGGGGTGAAAGCGCATGGAAAAACCGCTGCTGATACGCGAAAACTCCACGGGCGAACTGAGGTAGGCGCGGCGCAGGCTCTGGCCGTCCAGCGTGTAGTAGCCACCCTTGTTGGGGGTACTGGTGCCCGTGGCGTTCTCGCCCGGTGCCTGGAACCACATGGCCTGGTAGCTTTTGCCGGCGTTGACGAATTCGGCGGACAGGACCCGGCCCGTGCGCAGCGGCTCGCCATCGGCCTCCAGGGTTTCGTACACCACGTTGAAGCGGTCGCCCTTGCGAAGCGCACGGCGAAAGTCGATGTCGCCCGAAAAGATCTCGGCGATCTGCACGGCCACGCCATCGGGGATGCGGGCTTCGTCGGTGGCGGCAAAGAGCGAGGTCTGGATGCTGCCGCTGGCCAGCCGGGCCGAGCTGGTGTAAGGCGCGGTTTCAATGCGCGAGCTGAAGCTGTTGCCGGCGCGCTCAACCACCAGGCGCTTGAACTGCGTTTCATCATCGGTCGGCCAGCGCATGCTCAGCTTGAGCAGATGCTGGCTGTCGGTGGCTTCTGCCGTGACGTTTTTGCCCGGGCTGCCGGCCAGCATCAACCGGGCATTGGAGTCGAGGCGAAAGAATGCCGCCGCCGCCGCATCATGAATATTCATGCGCTTGAGCAGGCTGTCGGCGGTATCGCTGCTGCGGGTGCTTTCGGTGCGAAACAGCTTGAAGCGGTAATCGGCCAGCACCCCGGTTTGTGTCTCGGTGGGCAGGCTTTGCACGGCTTCCAGCACTTGGTGAACCGGCAAGTCGGCGGCGTCAGGCGCCAGCGGAGCCACGCCAAAAGCCGTCACGCCCGTACCCAGCAGCAGGGCTGCGAGGCTTGCTGTGACTCGTTTCGGGTGGCGGCGAAGACTGTCTGCGACGGCGGCGGTAACGGTGAGTAGGCCGTGTTTGATCAAAACTGAAATTCCCAACGTGTAGGCATCGGGCACCGTCGGGCGTGCCGGATTGCGAAATGACGACAGCGATGCGCAATCCGTAAAAACCGGCCTGCAGGCATAGCACTCAAAATCTGGGGTGCAAATTGCGGGCCAACTAAAATGGCTGCCTGCAACTGCCAAACCGCCATTATATCTGCCGGACAAGCGCCGGGCATGAGAAAAACCCTTATGAATCAAGCTCTTACTGAAAACTTTCCGGTTACCGACCGGGTCCGTGAAGCCCTCGCCGTGTCGCTGCGCGGCTGTGAAGAGTTAATTCCTCAGGATGAATGGGTCAAAAAACTCGCCAAAAGCGAGGCTACCGGTGTTCCGCTGCGCATCAAATTGGGGCTGGACCCCACCGCACCTGACATTCATGTCGGGCATACGGTGGTTTTGAACAAAATGCGTCAATTGCAGGACCTGGGCCATACGGTGATCTTCCTGATCGGCGATTTCACCAGCCTGATCGGCGACCCGTCGGGCCGCAACACGACGCGACCGCCTTTGAGCCCTGAGCAAATCAAGGTGAATGCTGAAACCTACTACCGCCAGGCCAGCCTGGTGCTGAACCCGGCCAGAACCGAGATTCGCTACAACAGCGAATGGAGCGACCCGCTGGGCGCGCGCGGCATGATCCAGCTGGCCTCGCGCTACACCGTGGCCCGCATGATGGAGCGCAACGATTTCCACGACCGCTTCAAGGCCGGCCAGTCGATCAGCGTCCACGAGTTTTTATACCCGCTGATGCAGGGCTACGACTCGGTGGCACTCAAGAGCGACCTGGAGCTGGGCGGCACCGACCAGAAGTTCAACCTGTTGATGGGCCGGCACCTGCAGGCCGAATATGGCCAGGAGCCCCAGTGCATTCTGACCATGCCGCTGCTCGAAGGCCTGGACGGCATCGAGAAGATGTCCAAGAGCAAGAACAACTACATCGGCATCAGCGAAGACGCCAACACCATGTTTGCCAAGGTGCTGAGCATTTCCGATGTGCTGATGTGGCGCTGGTACACCCTGCTGTCGTTCAAAAGCGAGGCCGAAATTGCCGCGCTCAAAGATGAGGTCTATGCGGGTCGCAACCCCAAGGATGCGAAGGTGATGCTGGCCAAGGAGATCACCGCGCGTTTCCATAGCCTGGCGGCCGCCGATGCCGCCGAGCAAGACTTCATCAACCGCAGCAAGGGCGGCGTGCCCGACGATATTCCCGAGGTGACCTTGAGCCTGGCCGAGGGGGGTGCGCCGCTCGGTATCGGGGCCTTGCTCAAACAGGCCGGGCTCGCACCTTCGGGTAGCGAAGCCAACCGCCTGATTGACGGTGGCGGCGTGCGGGTGGACTCCAGCGTGGTCAGTGACAAGGGGTTGAAGCTTGGCGCCGGTATCTATGTGGTGCAGGTGGGCAAGCGCAAGTTTGCGAAGGTCACGCTGGCATGACTGAGGGCAAGGGCTTATTGAGCTTGCGTAATTCATGGCGCCACATCATTCAGACTGAATTTTTATAAAAATACAGAAATCTGTATAATTAGTCTTATGAAAACCACGCTCAACATTCACGACAACTTGCTGGCCGAAGCGAAATCATTGGCGGCTCGTCAGCGGTCTACGCTGACGCGTTTGATCGAAGAGGGTTTGCGTATGCGCTTGCGTGCTGCGGAGGTTGCGCCAGCCACAAGACGAAGGACTATGCCGGTGTTCAATGGCAAGACAGGGCTCGCGCCGGGATTGAGCGGCTTGAGCACCCGTGAGATGCTTGATGCGGCCGACCTTGCTGGCTGATGCCAATGTTGCCTGATACCAATGTGCTGGTGGCGGCTTACCGCGCGGATCATCCGCACCACAGGGTGGCTGCAAACTGGCTTAAAAGTAGTCTAAAAGAAGCCAAAGATGGTCAGCGCTTGATGCTGCCCATGCAAGTGATTAGTGGCTTCCTGCGGTTGGTAACGAATACCAAAATTTTCCCCACACCATCGCCCTGCACACAGGCGGTTGACTTCGTGGATTGGCTGCTCGAAGACACACATGTGCGCCTGCTTGGGCAAACGTCAGAATGGGCCCACTTTCGCGGCCTCGTGCTTGAGAAGCAACTGACTGCAAACCACGTTCCCGATGCCTGGCTTGCTGCGTTGTCTCTCAGTTTGAGCGAGCCTTTTGTGACGTTTGATAAGGGTTTTCGTCAGCTGCTACCCCGATCTTTGCTCGTTCTTTTGCCAGCTGAATAAGACTGGTAAGCGTGAATTTTCCAAGTTATGTAGACGAATCGCACTGCGGGTTTTGGTGAGTGCTGGTAGCCATAAATTGTACAAGCCATGTACAATTTATAACCATGATAACCAACATCGACATCGACGAAACTATCGTGGCCGAGGCCATGCGGCTGTCGGGCGCGCGCACCAAGCGCGAAGTCGTGGATCGTGCCTTGCGCGAGATGGTGGCGCGGGCTCAGCGGCCCTCGGTCCGCGAGCTGTTTGGTATTGGCGGCGTCGATCCTGACTACGATCCCAAGGCACCCTGGGCGCGCGGCACGGAAGTGGGGCAGAACCGGATAGAACAGAACCGGGTCGAGCAGCCGCGCGCCACCTACCAGGCAGCCGCCAAGCCCGCTGTCCAAAAGCCCCCGGGAAAGCCCGCCAAGCCGGCCCGGCCAAAGAAAAGTTGATGCTGCTGGTCGACTCCTCGGTCTGGATCGACTGGTTGCGCGGGGCGGACACCGACGCGGTTCGTTTTATTCAGGAGCGCGAGGCGCATGAGGAACTGGCGCTCACGCAGATGATTTACCTGGAGGTGCTTCAGGGTGTGAGCTCCGAGCGCCAATTTGCCACGACCCGGCGGGTGCTGAGTGCGCAGACCATGCTGCAGCCGCTGGATCCGCTGGAGACGTTCGAAGCGGCTGCGCAGCTGTACCGTCGCGCACGGCAGCAGGGCTTCACAATCCGGAAATCAACCGACTGCCTGATTGCGGCGGTCGCGCTGGAACAAGAAGCGATGCTGGTTCACAACGACCGCGATTTTCTCGCGCTGGCGCAAGTGGCGCCCCAATTGCTGATCTACCCGCGCCGGCCGTTCGCGCCAGCGCACTGAGGAGGCTGCGCTACTTCGCGCCGGCCTTCTCCAGCATCTGCACCATCTCCTTGTAGCCGCGTGACTTCGCCAGTTGCAGCGGCGTATTGCCCTGCCGGTCGGCCAGCTGCAGGTTGGCACCGGCCTCGATCAGGGCTTTGAGCGTGGCCTGGTGGCGCGGCCCGCCGTTGCCCAGCACGATGGATTCGATGGTGGCCGTCCAGTGCAGGTTGTTCACATGGTCCAGCGGCGCGCCGGCGGCGATCAGCTGCCTGACCACGCCGTCATGGCCCAGGTGGGCGGCCGCGATCAGGGCGGTGCCGTCGTAGCGGCTGGTGACCTGTTTCGCACTGGCGCCGAGTGACAGCAGCACGCGCAGCGTTTCCTCGTCGTCTGCGACGGAGGCGATGGTCACGCCGTCGTAGCGGTCGTTGTCAAGCAGGTTGATGCTGGCGCCCGCTTTCACGAGTGCGCGGATGGCATCGCGCTGTTTCGCAAAGCTGGCCACGTGCAGCAGCGTGCGGCCGTTGCCGTCACGGGCATTGAGGTCGGTTTTTGCGACGGCGAGTTTTTCAATCTGGGCCACATCGCCCTTGTGGGCGGCGGCGTGCAGGCCTTTGTAGGCTGCCACTTCAGCAGTGTTCGGGGCCACCTGGGCCGCAGCAGGCGTGGCCGCCATGGCACCGAGCCCGCAGGCTGCGGCCAGCACCAGATGTTTCAAGGGCAGGGACAGGCGAAGAGGGCTTGGTTTCATGGCGGATTCTCCTGGAGATTTTCCTGGGGTTTACTTCAGCTGGTCCTTGACCTTGTCCAGCGCGGCCACGGCGCAAGCCTCGTCGAGGTGACCGCCGGGGGCGCCGCCGACGCCGACTGCGCCGATGACCTCATTGCCCACTTTCACCGGCACACCGCCGCCCAGCAGCAGGAAGCCCGGAATGTCGGTCAGGTTCGCGGCTGCGGGGTTTTTCTGCGCGCCTTCCATCATGGCCAGCGTGTTGTTTTTGGCCGAGGCGGAGGTGAAGGCCTTCTGCAGGCTGGCACCCAGCGTGTGCGGGCCGGCATTGTCGGCACGCTGCACGGCGCGCACGGTGCCCGCGCGGTCCACCACGGTAACGCCCACCGCATAGCCATTGGCAGCGCAGGCGGCGACGGTGGCGGCGGCGATCTGGTTGGCCAGGTCGAGGGAGATGTTTTTCTCGGTCCGCACGCCTTGGGCGTTGGCCGCTGCAGCGATGAGGGACAGGGCAAGAGCGGAAATCTTGATAACGTTGCGCATGGTGTTCTCCAGAAGTTGGTTTGTTGAAAAAACGGTTCAGTCGCCGCCGGGCCGCCCCAAGGCGACTGCGGCCCCCTTGGGGGCAGCGCAGCACACGAAGTGGCAAGCGTGGGGGCCCCTCACATCGCCGCCGGGCCGCCCCAAGGCGACTGCGGCCCCCTTGGGGGCAGCGCAGCACACGAAGTGGCAAGCGTGGGGGCTTCACATTCAACCGTGGGAGAACTTTAAAAAATGGCGGCGGCTTTGCCCATTCGTAGGGCTACGCGCGGGGCTCCGTAGAACTACGGAGTGTCTGTCTACGGAGTCGAGGTCAGCGCGCCTCAGTCAGCTGCATCCACCAGCGCGGCATATTGGCGGATCAACTGGGCCAGCGACTCGGCTTGCAGCTTGGCGAACAGGTTGGCGCGGTGGGTTTCCACGGTGCGCGGCGAGACATCGAGCGCGCGGCCGATTTCCTTGTTGGTGAGGCCTGCCACGATCAGGCCCAGCACCTCGCGCTCGCGCTCGGACAGCTGGGCATAGCGCTCGTGCGCCTGCCGGTCGGCCTGGTGCCGCTCGCGCGACTTCACATGCTGGCGCACCGCGTTTTGCAGCGCTTCGAGCAGCTGCTCGTCGTTGACGGGCTTTTCCAGAAACTCGGCGGCGCCGGATTTGAAGGCGCGGCGGCACATCTCCACCGTGCCGTGGCCGGTCAGCATGATGACGGGCTGGTCCACCCCCTGGGCCACCAGCGTGTCCAGCACGGCCAGGCCGCTGATGCCGGGCATGCGCACATCGAGCACGATGGCGCCAATGCTCTGCCGGTCAAAGCCGTTGATGAAGGCTTGCGGGTCAGCCCAGGTTTGCACGCGCAGGCCCACCGTGCTGATCAGCAACGCCAGGCTTTTGCGCACCGCCTCGTCGTCGTCGATGAGGTGAATCAGGGGTGACAACATGGCCCCCACGCTTGCCACTGCGTGTGCTGCGCTGCCCCCCGAGGGGGCCCTCGCGCCTTGGGGCGGTCCGGCGGCGCTCAAGCGTTCTTTCATGGTTTGGCCGCCAAGGGCAAAGACAGCCGGAACACGGCACCGCGCGGCGCATTGTGCGCGGCCATCAGACTGCCGCCCATGCCGGTGGCCAGCGTTTCGCACAGGCTCAGGCCCAGTCCGAGGCCGGCCTCGCGGGTGGTGAAGAAGGGCTCGAAAATCCGGGGCAGCACGTCAGCTGCAATGCCCGGGCCGCTATCGGCGACGCTGATAACGCCCAGCGTGCCCTCAGCGTCCAGGGTCACCCTCAGCTGGCGCTCGCGTGCGGGCACTTGTTCCAGCGCCTGCAGGGCATTCATCAGCAGGTTGTGGATGATTTGCTCCAGCGCCACCGGCTCGGCCAGCACGGAGATGGGTGCGGCTGAGGCTTCAAGTTGCGGCTCAACGTGGCGGCGTTTGCATTCAGGCTCCAGCAAGTACAGGGCGTTGCGCACGGCATCCTGCAACACGATGGCCTGCACCTGCCCGGCCAGATCGGGCCGCTCCACCGCGCGCCGCAGGCGCCCCACCACATCGCAGGCGCGCCGCGCCTGCTCCACGGCCTGCGTCATGGCGTTGCGGGCGGTGGCCAGCTCGGGCGGCTCTTCAGCCAGCAGGCGGTTGGCCGCCTGGGTGTTGGCCAGCACGGCCGTCAGCGGCTGGTTCAGCTCATGGGCCATGCCGGCGGCCAGTTCGCCCAGCGTATTGAGGCGCGCCACCTGGCCCAGCCGCAGCAGCTCTTCGGCGCGCCGGCGCCCGGCGCGCTGACGCTGCAGCGTCATCAGCGCGGCCAGCGCGCCGGCCACGAGCAGCGCCCAGGCCAGCATCCGGCCCCAGGGCAATTCACGCCAGCCCACCTGCCGCAAGGCCACCACGTCAAATGGCTGGCTTGGCGTGGCCAGGTGCTTGTGAAAATCAAAACGCCAGCCATCGCTGCCGATATGTCCCGGCTGCACCACAAAGCTTTGGCCGGCATGCTCCAGCGTCACGCGCACCGGGCTGGTGTCGGGCTGCATCGGCCATTCACTCCAGGGCACCGTGCTGCGCAGGTCGATCAGCAGGGCGTAACTGGCCGGCTCGGCGCTCAGCACCAGCTGGTAGCGACCCCTGGAAAAGTCCACATCGGCCAGCACCGCGCGGCGGCTCTGGCGGGATTGTTCCTCGGCCGCGCGCAAGTTGTCCTGCGGCCAGAGCGCGCCGTGGTCGCGTCGCCGCACACCCAGAAATTGAGGGTAAACGGAGGCCAGGCGCTGTTCGGGCTGGGCAGACGACCCTGCGGGATCATGAGCCGCTTGCAGCAAGGCCAGCGTGGCCATCACGGCGTCATGCTGGACCACGCGCTGGCTGAGCAGCCGGTGGACAATCCGCGCGTCGGTCTCAAAAGCTTCGCGCAGCTGCGTCAGCTGCAGACGGGCCAGCGCCACGCAGCCCAGCGCCGTGACGGCGCACCAGAGCAGGACCCAGATCAACCGGCGTTGTAGCGCGTGCAGCATCGCCGCATTTTTGCATAGCTTGTGGGGCGTTCACCGCATCGTTGACAATGTGCGCATGAACCGGCTGGACCTGCACTCATTGACGCCACAGCGCATGCTCTGGGCTTCCGCGGGCGTGGCCGTCATCACCATCGTGCTCAAGACGCTGGCCTGGTACATCACCGGTTCGGTCGGTTTGCTGTCGGATGCGCTGGAGTCGCTGGTCAACCTGGCCAGCGCCCTGTTTGCGCTGGCCATGGTCACCATTGCCAAGCGCCCGGCCGACGAGGACCATCCTTACGGCCACACCAAGGCCGAGTATTTTTCTTCCGGCTTTGAAGGCGCGATGATCATAGGCGCTGCCGCCGCCATCCTCTGGGCGGCCCTGCCGCGCCTGCTGGCGCCCCAGCCGCTGGAGCAGCTGGGCTGGGGCCTGGCCTTGTCGGTCGCCAGCTCGGTGATCAATGGGCTGATGGCCTGGGTGATGCTTCGTGCCGCCCGTGTGCACCGCTCGATTGCGCTGGAGGCCGATGCGAGACACCTGGCCACCGATGTCTGGACGTCTGCCGGTGTGGTCATCGGCATTGGCGCCGTGGCGCTGACCGGCTGGCTGTGGCTGGACGCACTGGTGGCCATTGCGGTGGCGCTCAACATCTTGCGGGAAGGCTTTCACCTGATGTGGCGCTCTTCACAGGGCTTGATGGACGAAGCCGCCGAGCCCGAGGTGCTGGCCCAAATCCACCAGACCCTGGAAGGATTCAAGCACCCCGCCATCCGCTTTGACCACCTGACCACGCGCCGCTCCGGCCAGCGCTGCTTTGTCGACCTGCACATGCACATGCCGGCCGACTGGTCGCTTGGGCGCGCGGCGGCGCTGCGTACCAGCGTGGAGCAGGCGCTGATGAGCGCCGTGCCGGGCCTGCGTGCCACCATCCAGATGCTGCCCAGCAATGTGGAACCCCGTTTTGACGACGAGAAAGACCCCGCTTGAAATGAGTGTTGACAAGAGAGCGCTGGCATGAAGGCCGTGCTGCAGCGTGTGGCCCAGGCCCGTGTGGTGGTTGCCGGTGAGACGGTGGGCCAGATCGGCCAGGGGCTGCTGGTGCTGGTGTGCGCCGAGCGCGGGGACGCAGAGCTGCAGGCCGACAAGCTGCTGGCCAAGATCCTCAAGCTGCGCATCTTTTCGGACGGGCCGGGCGCCGGGCCGCCCCAAGCACGGCCAGCCCCCTCGGGGGGCAGCGCAGTACACGCAGTGGCAAGCGTGGGGGCCAATAAGCCCGGCAAGATGAACCGCAGCGTGCAGGACATTGGTGGCGGATTGCTGGTCGTGAGCCAGTTCACGCTGGCGGCCGATGTGTCGGGCGGCAACCGGCCCAGCTTCACCGGTGCGGCGTTGCCCGAAGAAGGGCGCCGGCTCTATGACTACTTTGTGGCGCAGGCGCAGCTATTGCATCCCATCGTCCAGACCGGCCAGTTTGCCGCCGCCATGCAGGTGCATCTGGTCAATGACGGGCCGGTGACGATTCCGTTGCAGATCGACCCGCTATTAAATTAATAGCTTCTTGCGTCTGTGTTTGTTGGGGTTGTGCGTTGTTTTATTGCAGAGTGCTTTCATGACCAGGCCGGGGGTAGCCCGGCGTCTAGTCCGTTGGGAGACCCCCCGGCTCTGCCGGGGAGGCAGTAGAAGTTTGACGTATGCGTAGGTATGGGTGTCCATCGCAGAAACTTCCAATCGTGAGCCGCCAAGCAAACGAAAGGA
>NZ_JAKFDR010000029.1:0-45397 GCF_036676035.1 Polaromonas sp. | reverse complement strand
CACGAAGTGACAAGCGTGGGGGCTAGACGGCCGCAGCGCCGGGCCGCCCCAAGCAAGGCCAGCCCCCTCGGGGGGCAGCGCAGTACACGAAGTGACAAGCGTGGGGGCTAGACGGCCGCAGCGCCGGGCCGCCCCAAGCAAGGCCAGCCCCCTCGGGGGGCAGCGCAGTACACGAAGTGACAAGCGTGGGGGCTAATCTTCCAGCTTGCGCCCATACAGGGTCAGGCTGGCGGCCTTCAGCGCCTTCATCATGACCTTGGCTGCCGGGGAGGGCAGCCGGTCGGTGCGCGTGATGATGCCAAAGGCGTCCATGTGGCAAGGCATGGCCAAGGGCAGCACCGAGACGATGCCGTGCGCCGCATAGTAGCGCGCCACGTCGGCCGCGAGCACGGCCAGCATGTCGCTTTGCTGCAGCATGCGCGTGATGAACAGCAGCGCCGCCGTCTCGATCACGTTGATCGGCGGCGCAAGCCCGTCCTCCTGGAACATCAGCTCGAAGCGGTGGCGCAGCACGCTGCCGGTGGGCGGCACAATCCAGCCGGCTGCAACCACGTCGCGCAAGGTCAGGCCGGTCATGCCCAGCAGCGGGTGGCCTGGCCGCGCCACGGCGCAGACCGGCTCCTCGGTCAGCGGCTCATAGCGCAGATTCGTCTTGTCATGCTCGGCGAACAGGCGCGCCACGAGGATATCGAGCTTGCCCTGTTCAAGCCGCTCCAGCAGCACCGGGCTGGTCTCGATGTCGAGCGAGATGCGCAAACTTGGATGTTCCTGCTTGACGATGGCCACCGCTGGCGGCAACAAGGCCAGCCCCGGCGACGTGATCGCGCCGATGCCAACCTGCCCGAAGTGGCCGGCCTTGAGCGCGGTGAGTTCGTCGTGCGCCTGGTTCAGGCTGGTGAGCGCCATCCGCGCATGGCGGATCATGGTCTCGCCATACCAGGTCGGACGCATGCCCCTTGGCAAGCGCTCGAACAGCGTCACCTCCAGCACGTCCTCCAGATCCTTGAGCAGCTTGGAGGCCGCCGGCTGGGTCATGTTGAGCACTTGGGCGGCCCGGTGAATGTTGCCCTCCTCAGCCAAGGCAACCAGCAGCAGCAATTGCCGGGTCTTGAGCCGTGCGCGTATGAACCAGTGGGTGTAAGTGCTCATCGGGTTTTCCAGAATGCCTGTATTGATATCTATTTTGTCAAAAAAACGATTGGATCGATACGAATTTTGTTTATAGACTGGCTACCCAACTGAACAAGAGGTATTCATTGAAACTCGGCGAGCTACAGCAACACGCCCGGCATTACATCAACGGCCGCTGGGAAACCGGCGTCACCACGGGCATCAGCGAGAACCCCTCTGACACCAGGGAAGTGGTCGCGGAATATGCGCGGGCGGACCGCAGCCAGGCCGAGCTCGCCATCCGGGCCGCGGCCGAAGCGCTACCGCACTGGAGCCACAGTGCGCCACAGCGCCGCGCCGATGTGCTCGACCAGATCGGCAGTGAACTGCTGGCACGCAAGGACGAGCTTGGCGCGCTGTTGGCGCGTGAAGAGGGCAAGACACTGCCTGAAGCGGTCGGTGAAGTCGCGCGTGCTGGCCAGATATTCAAGTTCTTTGCCGGGGAAGCGTTGCGCATTCCGGGCGAAACCATGGCCTCGGTCAGGCCAGGCGTGCAGGTGGATGTGACACGCGAACCCGTAGGCGTGGTGGGCTTGATCGCCCCATGGAATTTTCCGTTCGCGATCCCCGCCTGGAAGATCGCGCCGGCGCTGGCCTATGGCAACACCGTGGTGTTCAAGCCCGCTGAATCGGTACCCGCCTGCGGCTGGGCGTTGGCCGAGATCATCAGCCGCTCCACACTGCCCGCGGGCGTGTTCAATCTGGTCATGGGCAGCGGCCGTGAAGTGGGGCAGGCCTTCGTGGACAGTCCGCTGGTCAATGCGCTGAGTTTCACCGGCTCGGTGGCGACCGGCGAGCGCATTCTCCAGTCCGCCGCCGCACGCCGCGCCAAGGTGCAACTGGAAATGGGCGGCAAGAATCCCCTGGTGGTGCTGGCCGATGCCGATCTCGAGCAAGCGGTCGAGTGCGCGTTGCAGGGCTCTTATTTCTCGACCGGTCAGCGCTGCACCGCGTCGAGCCGCCTGATCGTTGAGGCACCGATGCACGATGCCTTCGTTGCGCGGCTGCGGCAGCGCCTGGCGGCACTCAAGGTCGGCCACGCGCTGGAGCGCGGCACCGAAATGGGGCCGGTGGCCGATCGTAGCCAGCTTGACCAGAATCAGGCCTACCTCGAAATCGCGCGCAACGAAGGGGCTGAGCACGTCTGGGGCGGTGAATTGCTGGAGCGCCCGACACCCGGGCACTACATGAGCCCGGCGCTTTTTCTGGCCCGGCCGGAGCACCGAATCGCGCGCGAAGAGGTGTTCGGGCCCATTGCCTGTGTATTGCGCGCCGATGACTATGAGCACGCGCTGGCCCTGGCCAATGACACGCCATTCGGCCTGTGCGCGGGCATTTGCACCACCTCGCTCAAGCACGCCATGCATTTCAAGCGCCATGCCGAGGTGGGCATGACCATGGTGAATCTGCCCACCGCAGGCGTCGACTTCCATGTGCCGTTTGGCGGGCGCAAGGGGTCGAGCTACGGCCCGCGCGAACAGGGCCGCTACGCCGCGGAGTTTTACACCACCGTCAAGACGGGTTACATGCTGGCCTGAGCCGCCAGCCCGCAACAGTTGCTTTTTTCCATTTCAACCAAGGAGACAACATGAAACTGAACCGTCGTACCCTCGCTGCCGCACTCGCCTGCGCGCCCCTTGCCGGCTTGCTCCCGGCCTCGGCACTGGCCCAGAAATCCATCGTGCTGGGCTTTAGCCAAGTGGGCGCCGAGAGTGAATGGCGTACCGCCAACACAGAGTCGATCAAGTCGTCCGCCAAGGAGGCCGGCATCGAACTCAAGTTTTCCGATGCGCAGCAGAAACAGGAGAACCAGATCAAGGCGATCCGCGCCTTCATCGCCCAAAAGGTGGACGTGATTGCGTTCTCGCCGGTGGTCGAGTCGGGCTGGGAAACCGTGCTGCGTGAGGCCAAGGCCGCCAAGATCCCGGTGGTCCTGACTGACCGCTCGGTCAATGTGAAGGACACCTCGCTCTATGTCTCCTTCATGGGCTCCGATTTCGTCGAGGAGGGCCGCAAGGCCGGCCGCTGGCTGGTCGAGAAGATGAAAGGCACCAGCGGCGCGGTCAATATCGTTGAACTGCAAGGCACGGTGGGCTCCGCGCCGGCCATCGACCGCAAAAAGGGCTTTGAGGAAATCATCAAGGCCGACCCCAAATTCAAGATCATCCGCTCGCAGACCGGTGACTTCACCCGCGCCAAGGGCAAGGAAGTGATGGAGGCCTTCCTCAAGGCCGAGGGCAAGAAGATCAACGTGCTGTACGCGCACAACGACGACATGGCCATCGGCGCGATCCAGGCCATCGAGGAAGCGGGCCTGAAGCCGGCCAAGGACATCACCATCATCTCGGTCGATGCCGTCAAGGGCGCCTTCGAGGCCATGATCGCCGGCAAGCTCAATGTCTCGGTGGAGTGCAGCCCCTTGCTTGGGCCTCAGTTGATGGCGGCCGTGAAGGACATCAAGGCCGGAAAACCGGTCCAAAAGCGCATCGTGACCGAGGAAGGCATCTTCCCGATGGAAGTGGCCGCCAAGGAATTTCCCAAGCGCAAGTATTAGCCCACCCCCGAAGCGCCTTCGGCGCCTCCCCCTCGAGGGGGCGCCACCAGCGGCCCGGCAAAGCCGGTTCCGCGGTGGCCCCGCATTGATCGGACACCATTTGAAACTGGAGACAAGAAACATGAAACGCACTCTTCTCAAGGCCGCACTGGCCACCTGCATCGCCTCCCTGTTCGGCCTGGCCCAGGCGCAAGACAAAGGCAGCATCGGCATTTCGATGCCGACCAAGTCCTCGGCCCGCTGGATCGCCGATGGCGACAACATGGTCAAGGTGCTCAAGGAGCGCGGCTACAAGACCGACCTGCAGTACGCCGACGACGATATTCCGAACCAGCTGGCCCAGATCGAGAACATGATCACCAAGGGCGTGAAAGTGCTGGTGATCGCCTCCATCGACGGCACCACCCTGTCCAAGGCGCTGCAAAATGCCGCCGACAAGGGCATCAAGGTCATCGCCTACGACCGCCTGATCAAGGCTTCGAAGAACGTGGATTACTACGCGACCTTTGACAACTTCCAGGTCGGCGTGCTGCAGGCCGGCTCCATCGTCGACAAGCTTGGCTTGAAACAAGGCAAGGGGCCGTTCAATATCGAGCTCTTCGGTGGCTCACCCGACGACAACAACGCCTTCTTTTTCTACGACGGCGCGATGAGCGTTCTCAAGCCCTACATCGACAGCGGCAAGCTGGTGGTGCGCAGCAAGCAGATGGGCATGGACAAGGTCGGCACACTGCGCTGGGACGGCGCGGTGGCCCAGGCCCGCATGGACAACCTGCTGTCGGCCTTTTACGGCAAGGACAAGATCCACGCGGTGCTGTCGCCGTATGACGGCCTGTCCATCGGCATCCTTTCCTCGCTCAAGGGCGTGGGCTATTGCGCGGCGCAGCAGCCCTGCCCGGTGGTGAGCGGCCAGGATGCGGAAGTGCCCTCGGTCAAGTCCATCCTGAAGGGCGAGCAGTACTCGACCGTCTTCAAGGACACGCGCGAACTGGCCAAGGTCACGGCCAACATGGTGGACGCCACGCTCTCTGGCAAGCAGCCCGAGATCAACGACACCAAAACCTACAACAACGGCGTGAAGGTGGTGCCGTCCTACCTGCTCAAGCCGGTGGCGGTGGATGCTTCGAACTGGAACAAGGTCCTGATCGGTAGCGGTTACTACAAGGAATCGCAGGTCAAGTAAGGCGGCAATGTGCCAAGCGGTCCTGCGCTGCAAGGCGCGGGACCGTTCTCAATCCGAAGTTCAAATCTGCTTTAACTGAAAAGGCCGGCGTTGGAAATGATCCTGGAGATGCACGACATCCGCAAGACCTTCCCTGGGGTGGTTGCGCTGAACAAGGTCAACCTGCGCGTGCGCGCCGGCGAGATCCATGCTGTCGTCGGTGAAAACGGCGCCGGCAAATCGACCTTGATGAAGGTTCTATCAGGGGTCTACCCGCATGGCTCCTACAGCGGCGAGATCGTCTACCAGGGACACGAACGCCAATTCGAGGGCATCCACGACAGCGAACAGCTGGGCATCATCATCATCCACCAGGAGCTGGCGCTGGTGCCGCTGTTGTCCATTGCGGAAAACATCTTCCTGGGCAACGAGACAGCGACGCACGGCGTGATCGACTGGATGGCCGCGCACAGCAAGACCCAGGCCTTGCTGAAAAAAGTGGGCCTCAAGGAGTCACCCGCCACGCTGATCACCGACATCGGCGTGGGCAAGCAGCAGCTGGTGGAAATTGCCAAGGCCTTGTCCAAGCAGGTCAAGCTGCTGATCCTGGACGAGCCCACGGCCAGCCTCAACGAGAACGACAGCCAGGCGCTGCTGGATTTGCTGCTGGAGCTTAAGGGCCATGGCATCACCTGCATCCTGATTTCGCACAAGCTCAACGAGATTTCGCGCGTGGCGGACTCCATCACCATCCTGCGTGACGGCTCCACCGTGGAGACGCTGGATTGCCGCGACCAGGCCATCAGCGAGGACCGCGTGATCCGCGGCATGGTGGGCCGCGAGATGGCCGACCGCTACCCCAAGCGCCAGCCGCGGATTGGCGACACCGTGTTTGAAGTGCGCGACTGGAGCGTCTACCACCCGCTGCATACCGAGCGGCAGTTCATCAAGGGCGTCAACCTGCAGGTGCGGCGCGGCGAGATCGTCGGCATTGCCGGGCTGATGGGCGCGGGGCGCACCGAGCTGGCGATGAGCGTTTTCGGCCGCTCCTGGGGCCGCCGCATCAGTGGCCAGGTGTTGCTGCATGGTCAGCCCATCGACGTGAGCACGGTGGAAAAGGCCGTTCGCCACGGCCTGGCCTACGTCACCGAAGACCGCAAGGGCAATGGGCTGGTGCTGAACGAAGACATCCAGTTCAACATGTCGCTGGCCAACCTGGAAGGCGTTTCAACGGCGGCCGTGATCGACGATGGCCGCGAATACCAGGTGGCGCAGAGTTACCGGGAGAAACTGCGCATCCGCTGCTCGGGTGTCGGCCAGAAGACCGTCAACCTGTCGGGCGGCAACCAGCAAAAAGTGGTGCTGAGCAAATGGCTCTTCATCAGCCCCGAGGTGCTCATCCTCGATGAGCCCACGCGGGGCATCGACGTGGGGGCCAAGTACGAGATCTACACCCTCATCGCCCAGCTGGCAGCCGAGGGGAAATGCGTGATCGTCATTTCCTCGGAGATGCCCGAGTTGCTGGGCATGTCGGACCGCATCTATGTGATGAATGAAGGCCGCTTCGTCGCCGAAATGCCGACGGCCGAGGCCTCGCAGGAAAAGATCATGCGCGCGATCATGAAAGTAAACTGAGATGAAAACTCCCCCCCGAAGCGCCTTCGGCGCCACCCCCTCAAGGGGGCGCCACCAGCAGCCCGGCGAAGCCGGTTCCGCGGTGGCCCCTGCCTCGGCGCAAGTTCCAACGCCCGATGACAAGTCGCCACTCGACTACCTGAAGCACAACTTCCGCGAGTACGGCATGCTGATCACGCTGGTGGCGATCATGGCCTTCTTCCAGGTCATGACCGAGGGCACGCTGATGCAGCCGCTCAACCTCACCAATCTCGTGCTGCAAAACAGCTACATCATCATCATGGCGCTGGGCATGCTGCTGGTGATTGTGGCCGGGCACATCGACCTGTCGGTGGGCTCGGTGTGCGGTTTCATCGGCGCGCTGGCGGCGGTGCTGATGGTGAATTACGACTGGCATTTCGTGCCCGCCTCGCTGGTGTGCCTGGCGGTGGGCGGACTCATCGGCGCCGCGCAGGGTTATTTCGTCGCCTTCTTCCGCATCCCGTCTTTCATCGTCACGCTGGCGGGCATGCTGGTGTTCAAGGGGCTGGCGCTGGCGCTGCTGCAGGGCCAGTCGGTGGGGCCGTTCCCGGAGTCCTTCCAGAAGTTGAGCTCCGGCTTCATGCCGGACCTGTTGAGCACCGAGGGCTTGCGCCTGACCTCCTTGCTGCTGGGCGTGGCGGTGGCGGCGGTGCTGGCGGTGGCGGGCCTGCGCGCGCGGGCCAACCAGCTCAAGCACGGCATTGATGCCGAGCCCGCCGGCTTCTTCTTTGCCAAGACGGCGGTGTTTGCCGCGCTGCTCATTTACTTCAGCTACCTGCTGGCTTCATACAAGGGCCTGCCCAACGTGCTGATCGTGATGGCGCTGCTCATTTTTCTGTTCGACTTCGTCACCAGCCGCACCACCATAGGCCGGCGTGTCTATGCCTTGGGCGGCAACGAGAAGGCCGCCAAGCTCTCGGGCATCAAGACCGAGCGCCTGTCCTTCTACACCTTCGTCAACATGGGCGTGCTGGCGGCGTTGGCGGGCCTGGTGTTCGCCGCGCGCCTGAACACCGCCACACCCAAGGCTGGCCTGGGTTTCGAGCTGGACGTGATCGCGGCCTGCTTCATCGGCGGGGCCTCGGCCTCGGGCGGTGTGGGCAAGGTCATGGGTGCGGTGATAGGCGCCTTTGTGATGGGGGTGATGAACAACGGCATGTCCATCCTGGGCGTTGGCATCGACTACCAGCAGGTCATCAAGGGCGTGGTGTTGCTGGCCGCGGTGTTTGTCGATGTCTACAACAAAAACAAGGCATGAGCCGCCCGGCCGTTCCGAAGGCGAATACCGCAGCGCATGGCGCGGAGGTTGCTCTATGAGCCGCCCGGCCGCTCCGAAGGCGAATGCCGCAGCGCATAGCGCGGAGCTTGCTCCATGAGTCAAACCGGTGCCCGGCCCGTGCTCGAACTCACGGGCATCCACAAACAGTTTGCCGGCATCCCGGCACTGCGTGACGTGCAACTGCGCCTGTACCCGGGCGAAATACACGCGCTGATGGGGCAGAACGGCGCGGGCAAGTCCACCCTGATCAAGGTGCTCACCGGCGTGCTTGAAGCCAGCGGCGGGCAGATGCGGCTTGCCGGCAAGCCGGTGCGGCCCGACTCGCCCCTGGCCGCCCAACGCCTGGGCATCAGCACGGTCTACCAGGAGGTGAATCTTTGCCCCAATCTCTCGGTGGCGGAGAACATCTTTGCGGGCCGTTACCCGCGTTGCGGCATCGCGCAGGGATGCCGCATCGACTGGACCGCGGTGAACCGCCGCGCGCGCGCGCTGGTGGCGCGCATGGGTCTGGACATTGACGTCACGCGCTTGCTGGCCAGTTATCCGGTCGCCGTGCAGCAGCTGGTGGCGATAGCGCGCGCCATCAGCATCGAATCGAAAGTGCTGATCCTCGACGAGCCCACTTCCAGCCTGGACGACGACGAAGTACAAAAGCTCTTTGAGGTGTTGCGCCGTCTGCGCGACGACGGCCTGGCCATCGTTTTCGTCACCCACTTTCTCAACCAGGTGTATGCGGTGTCGGACCGCATCACGGTGCTGCGCAACGGCAGCTGGGTGGGCGAGTGGCCCGCCAGCGAGTTGGGCCCCCAGGCCTTGATCGCCGCCATGCTGGGCCGGGAACTGGCGGCGCAGTCCGCAAGCGCGGCGGTGTCTCCTGTGTTTGATGAAGAAGCACCGGCACTGCTGCAAGCCGAGGGCCTGGGCCAGAGCGGCCAGTTGCAGCCGGTGGACCTGCGCGTGCGTGCCGGCGAGGTGGTGGGTCTGGCCGGGCTGCTCGGTGCGGGGCGCACAGAGCTGGCACGGCTGCTGTTTGGCCTTGAAGCGCCGGATCGCGGCGTGCTCAGGATCGATGGCCAGACGGTGACGTTTTCCAACCCCGCCGATGCCATCCGGCACGGCCTGGCGTTGTGCCCGGAGGAGCGCAAGACCGATGGCATCGTAGCCGAGCTGTCGGTGCGGGAAAACATCGCGCTCGCGCTGCAGGCCCGCATGGGCGTTCGCCGCTTTTTGTCGCGGGCCGAGCAGACCGCGCTGGCCGAGCGCTTTGTGCAGGCGCTGGGCATCAAGACCGCGAGCGTGGACACGCCCATCGGTCTGCTGTCGGGCGGCAACCAGCAAAAGGCCATGATCGCGCGCTGGCTCGCGACCGAGCCGCGCCTGCTGATCCTGGACGAACCCACACGCGGGATCGACGTGGCCGCCAAGCAGGAAATCATGGAGCAGATCCTGCGCCTGGCGCAGGCGGGCATGGCCGTGGTTTTCATCTCTTCCGAAATGAGCGAAGTGGTGCGCGTGGCGCACCGCATCGTGGTGCTGCGCGACCGCCGAAAAGTGGGCGAACTGCCTGCGGGCAGCAGTGAAGACGCCGTGTATGAACTGATCGCTGAACATGTCTGACGCTTCTTCATCCTTCCTGACGGCGGCGCTGCGGCATCGCCTCGCCTGGCCGTTGCTGACGCTGGCATTGTTGCTGGCCGTGAACACGGCGTTCAACGCGAGTTTTCTGCACCTCGAATGGCGCGACGGCCATCTGTATGGCAGCCTGATCGACATCCTCAACCGCGCGGCGCCGCTGGTGCTGGTGTCGCTGGGCATGACGCTGGTGATCGCCACGCGCGGCATCGACATTTCTGTGGGGGCCGTGGTGGCGATCGCGGCAGCGCTGGTCGCCTGGATGATCGGCGGGTCGGTGTCGGGAAGCGTGAGCCGCTTCCCGATGCCGCTGGCGATTCTGGCGGCGCTGGGCATGGCGCTCGCGTGCGGACTGTGGAATGGACTGCTGGTGGCCAAGGTCGGCATGCAGCCGATCATCGCCACGCTGATCCTCATGGTGGCCGGCCGCGGCATCGCGCAGCTGATCACCGGCGGACAGATCATCACCATCTACTACGCACCCTTCTTCTTTCTGGGCGGCGGCTACTTGCTCGGCCTGCCCTTCTCGCTTTTCATCGTGGCCGTGGTGTTCGCCGTGCTGTACCTGGCCGTGACACGCACAGCCCTGGGGCTGTTCATCCAGGCGGTAGGCATCAACCCGACGGCGGCACGTGTGGCCGGCATACAGGCGCGACGACTGATCGTTGCCGCCTATGCCTTTTGCGGTTTGTGCGCGGGCATTGCGGGCCTGCTGATCAGCTCCAACGTCAAAAGCGCCGACGGCAACAACGCGGGCCAGTTGCTCGAACTCGACGCCATCCTGGCCGTGACGCTGGGCGGCACGGCACTCACGGGTGGGCGCTTCAGCCTGGTGGGCAGCGTGATCGGCGCCTTGATCATCCAGACCCTGACCTACGCGATCTACTCGCTGGG
Organism: Polaromonas sp.; assembly: GCF_036676035.1. Lineage (GTDB taxonomy): Bacteria > Pseudomonadota > Gammaproteobacteria > Burkholderiales > Burkholderiaceae_C > Polaromonas. The sequence goes on along the minus strand of NZ_JAKFDR010000029.1, from coordinate 35,050 downwards.
CGTGCCGCCCGAGATCAACCTGGTGGTCAAGGCGGTGGTGGTGTTTGCCGTGATGCTGCTGCAGTCGCCCGAGTTCCGGGCCACCGTGGGCATGTGGGTGCGGCGGCCGGTAGCGCGGGAGCTGCGGTCATGAGTGAAACGATGTTGGAGCGACTCGATGCCGGGGTGCAAAGCGGGCAAGGCGCGGCGCCGCTGCGTTTGCGCTTCAATCCCAAGTACCTGCCGCTGGCGGCAACCATCTCGCTTTTCGTGGCCATGGCAACGATGGGCTCGGTGCGCTACACCGGTTTTTTCTCGGCGCAGGTGTTTCTCAACCTGCTGATCGACAACGCCTTTCTGATCGTCGCCGCCGTGGGCATGACCTTTGTCATCCTGTCGGGCGGCATTGACCTGTCAGTCGGTTCGGTGGTGGCGCTCACCACCATGGTGTCGGCGTCGCTGCTGGAGCACCATGGCTGGAGCCCGGCGGTGGTGATTCCGCTGGTGTTGCTCATGGGCACGGCCTTTGGCGCGCTCATGGGTTTTCTGATCGAACGCTTCCGGCTGCAGCCCTTCATCGTGACGCTGGCGGGCATGTTCCTCGCGCGCGGCCTGTGCTATTTGATCAGCATTGACTCCATCAGCATCACCAACGAGTTTTATTCAGAAGTGTCGCAGCTGCGTATTCCCCAGTGGGAAGGCGCGTCTCTTTCCATCAGCGCGCTGATTGCCACGGGGGTGCTGCTCGCGGCGGTGTTCATCGCGCACTGCACATCCTTTGGCCGCGCGGTGTACGCCATTGGCGGCAGCGAACAGTCGGCGCTGTTGATGGGCCTGCCGGTGCGCGCCACGCTGGTGGGGGTGTATACGCTCTCGGGCTTTTGCTCGGCGCTGGCCGGCGTGATTTTCACCTTCTACATGCTCTCGGGTTACGGCTTGCACGCCACGGGGCTGGAACTCGACGCCATCGCCGCCGTGGTGATTGGCGGCACGCTGCTCACCGGCGGCGTGGGCTATGTGGCCGGCACGCTGTTCGGGGTGCTGATGCTCGGGATCATCCAGACGCTGATCGCCTTTGACGGCTCCCTGAGTTCCTGGTGGACGCGCATCGTCGTCGGTGTGCTGTTGTTTACCTTTTGCCTGCTGCAGCGCCTGTTGACAAACCGCACACCCAAACCCTCCTGAAATTTTATTGACCAGACCTCACCCATGACAAACACCACGCGAAAATTACGCTCCACCGAATGGTTTGGCTCGGCCGACAAAAACGGCTTCATGTACCGCAGCTGGATGAAAAACCAGGGCATCCCCGATCATGAGTTCGATGGCCGCCCCATCGTCGGCATCTGCAACACCTGGTCGGAGCTCACGCCCTGCAACGCCCACTTTCGCAAGATCGCCGAGCATGTGAAACGCGGCATTTCGGAGGCCGGCGGCTTTCCGGTCGAGTTCCCGGTGTTCTCCAACGGCGAATCCAACCTGCGCCCCACCGCCATGCTCACACGCAACCTCGCCAGCATGGACGTGGAAGAAGCGATTCGCGGCAACCCCATCGACGCCGTGGTGCTGCTCACGGGTTGCGACAAGACCACACCGGCCTTGCTGATGGGCGCGGCGAGCTGCGACATCCCGGCCATCGTGGTGACCGGGGGGCCCATGCTCAACGGCAAGCTCGAAGGAAAAAATATCGGCTCGGGCACGGCCGTGTGGCAGCTGCACGAATCGCTGAAAGCGGGCGAAATCCAGTTGCACCAGTTCCTGGCAGCCGAGGGTGGCATGTCGCGCTCGGCCGGCACCTGCAACACCATGGGCACGGCCTCCACCATGGCCTGCATGGCCGAGGCACTGGGTACCTCGCTGCCGCACAACGCGGCTATTCCCGCGGTGGATGCGCGTCGCTATGTACTGGCGCAGATGTCGGGTGCGCGGGCTGTCGAGATGGCACGCGAGGGCCTGACGCTGTCGAAAATCCTCACCCGCGAGGCCTTCGAAAATGCGATCCGCGTCAACGCGGCCATTGGGGGCTCCACCAACGCGGTGATTCACCTCAAGGCCATTGCGGGCCGCATGGGCGTCCAACTGGACCTGGAGGACTGGACCCGCATTGGCCGCAACACGCCCACCATCGTCGACTTGCAGCCCTCCGGCCGCTTCTTGATGGAAGAGTTCTACTACGCCGGTGGCCTGCCCGCCGTGTTGCGCCGTCTGGGCGAAAACGGCCTGCTGCCACACCCCAACGCACTCACTGTCAATGGCCGTTCGATGTGGGACAACGTGCGTGAAGCCCCGCAGTACAACGACGAGGTGATCCGCCCACTCGACAACCCGCTGATCGCCGACGGCGGCATCTGCATCCTGCGCGGCAACCTGGCGCCGCGCGGCGCCGTGCTCAAGCCCTCCGCGGCGTCGCCAGAGCTGCTCAAGCACCGCGGCCGTGCGGTCGTGTTCGAGAACCTGGAACACTACAAGGAGCGCATCGTCGATGAAGACCTCGACATCGATGCCAGCTGCGTGATGGTCATGAAAAACTGTGGCCCCAAGGGCTACCCCGGGATGGCCGAAGTCGGCAACATGGGCCTGCCGCCCAAGCTGCTGCGCCAGGGGGTCAAGGACATGGTGCGCATCTCCGACGCGCGCATGAGTGGCACGGCCTACGGCACCGTGGTGCTGCATGTGGCGCCCGAGGCTGCTGCGGGCGGGCCGCTGGCGGCCGTGCGCGATGGCGACTGGATCGAACTCGACTGCGAACAGGGCCGCTTGCACCTGGACATCAGCGAGACCGAACTGACCGAGCGGCTGGCCGTCTTGAATGGCAGCGCGACGGCGGGCGGGCGCGGTGGCTACCAGCGTCTCTATGTCGACCACGTGCTGCAGGCCGATGAGGGCTGCGACTTCGACTTCCTCGTCGGCTGCCGTGGTTCCGAGGTGCCGCGCCACTCCCATTGATTCCTGAGCCCCTTAAGTTTTACTGCCCAAGCAACCATGACCACACCACGCCAGCCGCGCTACCGCGGCATCTTTCCCGTCGCTCCCACCACCTTCACCGAAGCGGGCGAGCTTGATCTGGAAAGCCAGAAGCGCTGCATCGACTTCATGATTGACGCCGGCTCCGACGGCATCTGCATCCTGGCCAACTTCTCCGAGCAGTTCGTACTCTCGGACGAGGAGCGCGAAACCCTCACCCGCACCCTCCTCGAACACGTGGCCGGCCGGGTTCCCGTGATCGTCACCACCACCCACTTCAGCACCAAGGTCTGCGCCGAGCGCAGCCGCCGCGCACAAGACATGGGCGCGGCCATGCTGATGGTCATGCCGCCCTACCACGGCGCCACCTTCCGCGTGAGCGAGCCGCAGATCCACGAGTTTTATGCGCGGCTGTCGGATGCGGTGGACATCCCCATCATGATCCAGGACGCACCCGCCAGCGGCACCGTGCTCTCGGCCGCTTTTCTTGCCCGCATGGCCCGCGAGATCGAACACGTTGCCTATTTCAAGATCGAGACAGCCGGTGCCGCGTCCAAACTGCGCGAGTTGATCCGCCTGGGCGGCGATGCCGTGGAAGGGCCGTGGGACGGCGAAGAAGCCATTACCCTGATGCCCGACCTCGATGCCGGCGCGACCGGCTCCATGACCGGCGGCGCCTACCCCGACGGCATCCGCCCCATCATCGAGGCGCACGCTCAAGGCGACCGCGACAAGGCCTTTGCCCTCTACCAGCAGTGGCTGCCGCTGATCAACTACGAAAACCGTCAGGCTGGCCTGCTGGCCGCCAAGGCGCTGATGAAGGAAGGCGGCGTGATCGCCTGCGAGGCCCCGCGCCATCCGCTGCCGGCGATGCACCCGGACACCCGCGCGGGCCTGATCGAGACCGCACGGCGGCTCGATCCGCTGGTGCTGCGCTGGGCGCGATAGGCAGCGCCATCGGGTGCTTGGGTAGTACTTTTTTTGGCCCGGATTTATGAGCTGTTTTAGCCTGTGGCCCAATTATTGAGACTTCCATAAATCATGACAGTCAACTGACTACCGTTCGCCCTGAGCTTGGTCGTTGGGCTTCGACAGGCTCAGCCTGAACGGTGTGGTGTCATGAATTACGAAAACATCAATAACTTGAGCGCAAGTAGCTATTGAATTAATAGCGGCTTTGGCAAGGTCTTTGGATCGGTCGCCAAGCAGTCACAGGGTAATGAAAAGATCAGTCCTTCATCCGAAAAACAATCAAATCATGCAAAGCCTGTGCGGCAACTGACAAGCTGCCCTCCTGCCTGAGCACCATATAGATCTTCCGTGTCAGATTCGCAATCGCCAAAGGTCGGATCACCAAACTCTTGCGTTCAAAGTGAAACAGTGTGAGCGCGGGCCCCACGCTGGTGCCCAGGCTTGCCTCGACCATGCCCGTGACGATCGTCAACTGATCGACCTCCAGCAGCGTGTTGGTCTGCGGCGGATGCAGCGCTGCATCAAGTACCTGGCGCACGTTGCTGTTGCAAGGACGTGGTGAACCTGATGGCGCGGCATTTCGACGGCTCCGAGCTCGGCGGCGGCCGGCGATCGCGCCATCTGCACTGACATGCCCGTAGGCTATGCTTAGCGCCACTTCAGGAGCTGAACCATGGTCCTCTTTTCCCAGGATGCCCTCAACCCCGGCGTGCGCAAGCGCGAGGTGTTTGGCTGGGCCATGTACGACTTTGCGAACTCGGGCTACACCACGGTCGTGATCACGGCCGTGTTTGCCGCCTATTTCGTGGGCGGCATTGCGCAGAAGGCCGAGTGGGCCACCTTTGCCTGGACGGCGGCGCTCAGCGTGTCCTACGCGATTGTCATGCTCACCATGCCGAGCATCGGTGCCTATGCCGACTTGCGCGCGGCCAAGAAACGGCTGCTGATGCTGACGACAGTGGGTTGTGTGGTGACCACCGCAGCGCTCGCGCTCGCAGGGCCTAGCAGCGTAGTGTTCGCAATGTTGTTGATCATCCTGTCGAACACTTTTTTTTCGTACGGCGAATCGCTCACCGCCGCCTTCCTGCCGGAGCTGGCCAGGGCTGAGGCCCTGGGCAAGGTCAGCGGCTGGGGCTGGAGTTTTGGTTACTTCGGCGGCATGCTGGCGCTGGGGCTGTGCCTGGGCTATGTGATTTGGGCCCAAAGCCAGGGCATCCAGGCCGACCAGTTCGTGCCCGTCACCATGCTGATCACGGCGGTGATTTACGGCCTGGCATCGCTGGTCACGTTCCGCCTGCTCAATGAACGGGCCCAGCCCAACCCGGCTGCCTTGCGTCAGAGCGGCATGAGGGCTTCGCTTGCCCAGTTGCAGCAGACTTTTCATCAGGCCAGGCGTTACCAGGACTTCATGTGGCTGCTGGCCTGCGCCGTGTTTTACCAGGGGGGCGTGGCCGTGGCCATCGCGCTGGCTGCCATTTACGCCGAACAGGTGATCGGCTTCCAGCCGCAGGAAACCATGGTGTTGATCTTCGTGCTCAACCTTGCGGCCGCCGGCGGCGCGTTCGCCTTTGGCTATTTCCAGGACCGCATCGGCCACAAGCCTGCGCTGGCCATCACGCTGGTGGGCTGGATCGCCACTTGCGTGATCGCTGCCGTCACCACGACCAAGGGCGGTTTCTGGTACGCCGCCGCGATCGCGGGCCTGTGCATGGGCTCCAGCCAGTCGGCCGGTCGCGCCATGGCCGGCATGTTCTCGCCCAAAAGGCAACTGGCGGAGTTTTACGGCCTGTGGACCTTCGCGATACGGCTGGCCAGCATCATCGGGCCGCTAAGCTACGGCGCCATCACCTGGATGACGGGCGGTAACCAGCGCACGGCCATCCTGTCGACGGCCGTGCTGTTTGCCGTGGGATTGCTGCTGCTGATTCCGGTGAATATGCAACGCGGGCGTGAGTCGGCGCTGCGGGTTGATGCCTCAGTCGAGCTTCAACGTCCCTAGCCGCGCCAGGATCAGGTCGTGCAAGGTCTGCGCCGCCACCGACAGGCTCCCTTCGCGCCGTTGCACCAGGTAGACCGTGCGCGTCAGTGCCGGCAGTGCTAGCGGCCGCGTCACCAGGGTCTCGCGGCGGAAATGAAACAGCGCAAGCGCCGGCACCACGCTGATGCCCAGCCCCGCCTCGACCAAGCCCATCACGGTGGCCAGATGCTCCACCTCGAACACCGCATTGAGCCGCAGCGGATACAGCGCCACGTCGAGCGCTTGCCGCACGCTGCTGTTGCGGGCCATCTGGATGAAAGGCCACGGCCCAATCTTCTTGGCCGTGAGGCGCGGCTCGCTTGCCAGCGGATGGTCGGCGCGGCAGACCAGGTGAAAGCAGTCGCGGCAGAGCTTGCGGCTGCGCAGGTCGCTCGCGGCCGCACCATCCGCGCCCGAGGCGGCCAGCGCGAAGTCGGCCTGGCCGCTGCGCACGAGGGCGATGCACGCGTCTGACAGCGCGTCGTTCAGGTCGACCGTGATGCCCGGCCACTGCTGCATGAATTCCGCGAACACGGCGGGCAGCCAGCCGGCCGCGAGCGAGGGCAGGGCGGCGACGCGCACGCGGCCCTTGCGCCGCTCGACATGGGCGGCCAGGTCTTCCACCGCGCCGCCCATGTCACTCAGCAGGCGGCGCGCCGGGCCCTCGAACAGCCGGCCTTCGGGCGTGAGTTGAACGCTGCGCGTGTCGCGGTCGAACAGGCGGGTGCCCAGCGCATCCTCGAGCGTGCGGATCAATGCACTGAAGGCGGGCTGCGACAGATGGCAGGCTTGCGCCGCCCGCGTGAAGTTGCGCTGGTCGGCCAGCGCCAGGAAGGCACGCAGTTGCCGCGTGGAGAGATCGGGGGGCTTCAATGGTTTATTTGCAATGCAGATGAATCGATCTGGATTTTCGATTTTACAAATGAAGCTGCTCGACCTACAGTGCGACCCATGCCCATAGACAAAGAGACAAGCAAGCGATGAATACCATGGCTCACCCTGCGCTCCTGGTCGGCTGCGCCGCCGGCTTTTCCGGCGACCGGACCGATGCCGCCGGGCCGGTGGTTGATACGCTGATCGCCCGGCTCCAGCATGGCCCTGCCGGCCAGCGCGCCTTCCTGATCTTCGAAGCACTGGCCGAGCGCACGCTTGCGCTCGCGCAACTGCGCCGCCGCGCCAACCCGCAGGCCGGCTACGAGCCGCTGCTGGACGACATGCTGCGACCGGTGCTGGCGCGCTGCCTGCAGCATGGCATCCGCATCGTCGGCAACTTTGGCGCGGCCAACCCGCAGGCGGCGGCGCGGCATATTCGCCGCATGGCCCAGGAGCTGGGCCTGCCCGCGCCGCGCATTGCCGTGGTGGGCGGTGATGATTTGTCGGGCGCGCCGCATCGCCCGCTGCTGCGCGAGCAACTGGGCGCGGCGATTGACCACATCCAGATGGTCAGCGCCAACGCCTACATCGGCGCCGAAGCGATTGACGCCGCGCTGGCCGCCGGCGCGCAGATGGTGGTGGCCGGGCGCGTGGCCGACCCGTCGCTGACCGTCGGGCCGGCGATGTCGCATTTCGGCTGGCGTGCGGACGATTGGGACCGCATTGCGCGCGCCACCATGGCCGGGCATTTGCTCGAATGCGGCGCGCAGGTCTGCGGCGGCTACTTTGCCGACCCCGGCTACAAGGAGGTGCCACAGCTGCACGCCGTGGGCTACCCGATTGCAGAAATCAGCAGCAACGGCGATTGCGTCATCGGCAAGGCGCAGCACACCGGCGGGCTGGTCAGCCTGGCCAGCGTCAAGGAGCAACTGCTGTACGAGGTGCATGACCCGGCCGCCTACCTGACGCCCGACGTGGTGGCCGACATCAGCGCCGCGCAGATTGAGTTGCTGGCGCCGAACCGCGTGGCCTTGACGGGTGTGCGCGGCCACGCACGGCCGGCCAGCCTGAAGGTCAATGTCTGCCATGAGGGTGGCTGGCTGGCCGAGGGTGAAATTTCCTATGCCGGCCCGCGGGCCGAGGCACGCGCCCGCCTGGCGGCCGATGTGCTGCGCCAACGCCTACCCGGTTTGAGCCTGCGCGTGGATTTGATAGGCGCGCTGAGCATCATGGGCGACGATGCCGGCAGCCTGCTGGAGGCGACACCCGCCGGCGCTGCGCGGGACGTGCGCCTGCGCGTGGCTGCTACTCATGCAGAGCGGGCTCAGGCTGAACGCCTGCTGAGCGAAGTGACGGCGCTGTACTGCTGCGGCCCGGCCGGCGGCGGCGGTGTGCGTACCGCCCTGACACCGCGGCTCAACACCCTGTCGGGGTTTGTGCCGCGCGAAGCGGTGCCTGTGTATTTTGAAATGCTGGACAGCTTGGAGGTTTCATGAGCAGCGCCGTGACTTCAACCTTCACTGTCCCGCTGTACCGGGCCGCCCACGGGCGCACCGGCGACAAAGGCGACCGCTCCAATATCAGCGTGATCGCCTGGCACCCCGACCTTTACCCCGTGCTGTTGGCGCAAGTGACCGAAGCGGTGGTGGCGCGCCACTTTGCGCACCGCCGGCCCAGCCGCGTGCAGCGTTTTGAACTGCCCTTGCTGGCTGCGCTGAACTTTGTGCTCGACGACGTGCTCGATGGCGGCGTCAACGACGCGCTCAACCTGGACACCCACGGCAAGGCGCTGTCGTTCTGGCTGCTGGATTTGCCCATTGAGGTTCCCGTTTCGCTGGCAGCCTTGCTGGCCGGGCCGGCCCCCACTGATTTTTAACTAGAAGGAGACAACATGAACCCCTTAATGACTACCCGCATCCGTCCTGTGATGCTGGCCGTGGCCAGCCTATGCGTCTTGGCGCCCGGGCTCGTGCAGGCGCAAGGCTTTCCCGACAAACCCATCACCTTCGTTGTGCCCTTTGCCGCCGGCAGCGCCACCGACCAGCTGGCGCGCGCCATCGGTCAGGCCGTGAGCAACGACAGCAAAGTCAGCGTGGTGGTGGACAACAAGCCCGGCGCCAACAGTTTCATCGGCGCGCAGGCGGCGGCCAAGGCCAAGCCGGACGGCTACACCGTCTTCATCACCACCAACACCACGCAGGCCGCCAATGAGCACCTGTTCAAAAAGCTGCCTTACGACCCGGTCAAGGACTTCACGCCGCTGACCGCACTGGGCCGCGGCGGCCAGATCATGGTCGTCCACCCCACGCTGCCGGTGACCAACGTCAGCGAGTTCATTGCGCTGGCCAAAGCAAAACCGGGCCAGCTGTCCTTTGGCAGCGGCAGCTCGTCCAGCCGCGTGGCGGGCGAGCTGTTCAAGCAGATGACGGGCACTTACATCCTGAACATCCCCTACAAGAGCAACCCGCCCGCCGTGACCGACCTGCTGGGCGGCCAGATCGACATGATGATCACCGACATGGCCACCGGCCTGCCGCAGGTCAAGGCCGGCAAACTCAAGGCGCTGGGGGTCTCAACCCGGCAGCGCTCGCCGCTGGCGCCCGAGCTGCCGACCATCGCCGAGGCCGGCGTGACGGGCTATGAAATGACCTACTGGTTTGCCGCCTACGCGCCGGCCGGCACCCCCGCCGATGTGACGGCCAAACTGAGCGACATGCTGGTCAAAGCCGCCCGCAGCAGCTCGGCAGCGCCCTTCTACCAGGCCAGCGGCACGGAGATTTTCACCAGCAGTCAGGAGGAGCTGCGCAAGTTCCAGGCGGCCGAGACGGTGAAATGGGGCAAGATCATTAAAGGTGCGGGCATTGCACCTGAGTGATGGATTTGCCTTGTTTTACCCAGCAGTCCGAAAGCGGTGCGACATACTTTGTCATCCTGAGCCCTTAGCCCGCGCTCAGGACAGGCTCCGCGAAGGATCCCGGTATGCTGGCAAGATTCTTCGCCTTGCTCAGAATGACAGCATGGGTGGCGTCGCCTTCGCTACGGACTGCCGGCTAACAGCTATTTTGGCCATTAGTCCAGCAGATATGGGCGTAATTAGCTATTAAATTGATAGCAATTCTGGGGCTTCATTGCGAGATCGCAGGTGTATCACGTCATAACAGGTAAGTTCACTTGCAAAATACAAGTAACGCTGATAACCTGTCAGGCATCTCACTTCCCATCTGGAGGCCTCAATGCCCGCAACAAGCCAGTGCGCTGACGCAGCATCCGATCAACTTGCTCACATTGCGACAGCATTTGCAGGAGACGCGTCGGTGACGCAAGGAAAAATGTTTGGATCGACAGCGTTGAAAGTCAACGGCAAAGTTTTTGCGATGGTGGTCAAGGGTAAATTTGTTGCCAAGCTTCCGACGACGCGCATTGCGGTATTGATGCGAGAAGCAGGCGCTGAGAGTTTCGACCCCGGTCACGGAAAACTGATGAAGGAGTGGGTTGCACTCGGCAGTCATCGCGACCTTTGGACCAGCCTCGCGCGTGAAGCTCGCCAATTCGTCCTCGGGGGAAAATCATGATGACACTCAAACATGAGGTATCCATTGCTGCGGACGTCGAGACCGTGTGGCGAACCCTGTCTGACTTGCTCGCCGTCAAGCAGCACAACCCCTCGGTCGTCTCAGTGCGCATCCTCACTGACAAGACGACGGGGATAGGCGCTGCGCGTCGATGTGAAATGAGAACCAAAGACTGGGTTGAAGAGAAAGTCTGGGCGTTTGATCCCCCTCACGTCATCGGCCTCGAAGTCGCCGCCAGTTCGTGGCCGGTAGCGTTCATGAAGTGGCGAACTGAACTGCGCCCCGATGGACGGAACACTTTGGTCAAGCAAGAAATGAACTACAAGCTGAAATTCGGAGTACTTGGTCTCCTGCTCGACAAACTGGTGATGCGTCGCAAACTGGACGCCAGTATCCAGGAGGTCTTTGAGAGACTGAAACTACACGTTGAAAACGCGCGGCCCTGAACCCGGCGCGCTGGACCCGGCGATGAAAAGACAATCGCTTCGCCGCTCGAATTGCCCCATCAACATTACGCTTGAGATGCTGGGAGACTCATGGTCTTTGCTCGTCGTACGCGACCTGCTGTTTAGCGGCGCGACGCGCTTCAACGAATTCCTGGGCGCAGAAGAGAAGATCGCAACCAATATTCTTGCGGATCGACTGGAGCGGCTTGAGTGCGCGGGCATCATCGACAAACTTCGCGACCGGGACGATGGTCGCCGTCATATCTACCGCCTCACAGAGAAGGGCATTGACCTCGCACCTGTGCTCGTCGAAATGATCCTGTGGGCATCTCACTACGAAGCGACCTCGGCCCCGGCCGCCGCCGTTAGCGCAATGCGCAAGGATCGCGCAGGCTTCATTGGCAATCTTCGCGCCCGCTGGGAGGCCGCATCTGAAACGAAGTCAATCGAGACACCCGTCAGCAGCAAATGACGCCACCCCAGCGACAAGCGAGCTTCCTCAGCGCAGGGACTGCGGCATACATTACGCTAAGTCTTTTAAGGAGGTCACCTTGGCGCTCGAGTGGAGTTATTCGTTGGAACGCATTGAGTGGGAAGAGCTCTCCCGCCTTTACCTGGCTGCCCCTCTTGGGCACAAGAAGTCTTCCGATCTGGAGGTCGTATTTTCAAACAGCATGTTCAGGTGCTTTGTTTACGATGCTGGACGATTGATCGGGGCCGGTCGCGCACTGGCCGATGGCCTTGATTGCTCCTATATTTGTGATGTCGCCGTTCATCCGGACCATCAAGGCTCCGGCATCGGCAAGGACATTGTCTCCAGGCTCGTTGACCTCTCAAAAGATCACAAGAAGATCATCTTGTACGCAGTTCCAGGCAAGGAGCCCTTTTATCGCAAGCTCGGCTTTAAACGCATGGCGACCGCGATGGCCATTTTTGCGAACCAGGCTCAAGCGCTTGAGCGGGGGCTGGTCAATGAAACATGACCGTGCATTCAAGCCGACGCCGCTTCGCGGTGTGACTTGAATATCAGGCATATCAGGCCTTGGAAGTCCCAAATCCGAATGGACACCCAGATCGTTGTCAGCATTGATCAACAGCGGCTCCACCTGTATTGCCAAGGTGAACTCGTACGGGACTACTTGATATCGACAGCCAGGAACGGCGTTGAAGAACAGAAAGGCAGCGCTTGCACCCCCCGGGGCGCGCATGTCATCCGGGCCAGGATCGGCTCGCGTTGTCCGGTCGGAACGGTTTTCGTGGGCCGTAGACCGACCGGGGAGGTATTTTCCCCAGAGCTGGCTCAGGAATATCCGCAAAGAGACTGGATACTGACCCGCATCCTGTGGCTGTCCGGCTGCGAGCCAGGGCGAAACCGCTGCGGCTCAGTTGATACGCTGCGCAGGTACATCTACATCCACGGATGCCCCGACGGCTCGCCCATGGGAATCCCTGCATCGCATGGCTGCATCCGGATGAGGAATGCAGACATTGTCGAATTGTTTGACTTGGTAGCGGTCGGGACGCAAGTGCCATCGAGGCGAGCGCAGTTGACTTGGCGCATAAGGGCCCCCAAAGCGCGGACGCTCGTGCGCGTGACGTGAATCTGCTGGGCCCTGCCCGGGATCGGTGAGTCGTTTTTGCCTGTAGCCCTTGTCCGGTATGCGTCACCAGCTATTGAATTTGTAGTGGATGTTCAATACGATGCCGGATCCATCAATTACTCAAGGGGCTCTGCCGTGTTCATGCTTGCAAACATCGTCATTGGTCTGATCGCGCTGGTGCATGTCTACATTCTCGTGCTGGAGATGTTTCTGTGGGACAAGCCGGCCGGGCTGCGGGCCTTTGGCCAAACCCGGGAAGCGGCCACGGCCTCCAAGGTGCTGGCGGCCAACCAGGGGCTGTACAACGGCTTTCTCGCCGCCGGCCTGTTCTGGGGCCTGAGCCTGGGGGTGGCAGGTTTGGGCGTGAAGGTCTTCTTCCTGGGCTGCGTGCTGATCGCCGGTGTGTACGGCGCGGCGACCGCCAGCCGGAAGATCCTGTTCATCCAGGCGATCCCGGCGGCGATCGGGCTGGGGCTTGTGTTTTTGGCGTGAGTAATCTCAAATTTGCTATTAATTCAATAGCTATTGACGCCCTATTGGAAAGGGCTAAAGGGAGAAATCTCGGGCGTAAAATTCGGCCCGCCCGCCTCAACCGGTGCAAGTGGCAGGGCGTCTCCCGTCAGTCCCGGATCTCTGCCTCGGCGTAAAAGCGGTAACCGGCATTGCGCGCGGTATTGACAGGCAATGCCACGCCGGTCGCCTGCTCGGCCTTGCGACGCAGGCGCCGCATCTGGGTGTCCAGCCGGCGCTGATCGTAGATCATAAAATCCTCGCCCAGCGCGCGAACAATATCCTGGCGGCTGATGATTTTCCCCGGCTCCGCCATCAAGACCTGCAGCACCGTCACGTCCTGCTGGGACAATGGGATCGCGCGAAACCCCGGAGGCAGCAGGCGGCGCGGCCCCAGTTCCAGGACCCAGTGACCGCTGGCTTCGGGTTCTCCGAGGCGACGTTTGAGCGCTGTCAGCGTGGCGGCGAGTTCGTCAAGGTCCGCGGTCTTGGTCAGGTAGTAGTCCGCGCCGTCGTCCAGCCCGGCAATCTTGTCGGGCGTGGCTCTGCGCGCTGTCAGAACGACAATGCCAGTCCGGTGACCTTGCTGGCGCAGCAGTCGTATCAGCGCCATGCCATCGCCGTCGGGCAGCGTCAAGTCGATGACTGCGATGCGATGGATGGCCGGGTCGTATATCTGCTGAAAATCGGCGAGGCTGGCGGCGGCGTCGACCTGATGGCCGATATCCGTTAGAAATTCGGCAAGTTCCTGCCGCAAGACAATCTCGTCTTCAAGCAAAATGAGGTTCTGCATCGCGTGAGGATAGCCGATGCCATCAAGAATTTATCCGAGTGTTTCTGAGCGGCCACGCAAGGATCGAAAATCCCGGCGCGCAGCGTGCTACGCTCGGCCGCCATGAAACGTCTAAGCTTCGTCCTGTTTGTGATCGCCGTCCTGCTCCCGCTGTCGGCGCTTGCGCAATCGGCGTTGACCTTGCAGTCGGGCGCGCGTCAACTTCTAGGTAGCGGCCACCTGAGCCTGTTGCGCGACGTCGGCGGTCGCATGACGGCCGACGCGGCGCTGGCTTCGGACCAATGGAAGGCGCTGCCGGGTGCGGCCAGTGCCGGCTATACATCGGACACGATCTGGCTGCGGCTGGAAGTGGAGCGGCATTCGGACGCGCCGCAAGAATGGGTGGTGCGCTTCACGAATGCCTTGCTGGACGATGTCCGCCTGTATCGGCCGGATGGCCTGCGTGGCTGGTCAGAGCAGGTCGCCGGCGAGAATCTGGGGCGCTCCAATTGGCCCGTGGATGCGCGTAGTGTCGTCTTGCCGGTACGGATAGCAGCGATCGGACGCGAGGTCTGGCTGGTTCGACTGCAGAGCAAGAATGCGATGTCCACCGATCTGGAAGTCTGGCCCCGCGCCGCGTTCGATGATTCTTCGCGGCGGGAGTATCTCTACTACGGCCTGTACTTCGGTTTTTACGTGCTTCTGATCGTGCTGCACGCCTTCTTCTGGCGCATGACGCGGGAGGCGCAGAGCGGCTGGTATCTGCTGTATGTGTCGCTGCATACGCTGACGGAGTTGATGACCTTTGCCATTCCCCAGCAGTTGTTCGACATGCCGGCCGGTGTTTCGGACCCGCTGCTGGGCATGTCGATTTGCGGCGGTCTGGCCGTGGGCGTCCATTTTTCGCTGCAGCAGCTGGACTTGCCGGCAGTGTGGCCCCGATTCAGCAAGATGGTGCTGACAAGTGCGTGCGGGGTTTCTCTGGCCGGCATTGGCTTGGTGCTGTCTGGTCGTTATGCCGCCGGCATGATTCCGGTTCAGCTATTGGCGATGATTCTGGTCGTGGTGTTCATCAGTCTTTCGCCATGGCTGATCATGCATGGACACAAGCCGGCGCGATTCTTCCTGCTGGTGTTCGGTATTTTCTATGCGGGCGTGATGGTCAGTTTTCTGCGCAACATGGCCGTTGTGCCCATGAATTTCTGGACGAGCCATGCCGCTGCGGTTGGCGCGCTCCTGCATATGGCGCTGATGAGCTTGCGTCTGAATCTGCGCTATGACGAGCTGCGGCGCGACAAGGCGATGGCGCAGGCCGAAACGGTGCGCGCGGTGCGTGAGCTCAACGACAGTCTTGAAGATCAGGTCACCAGGCGCACCGCCGCCTTGCAGCAGGAAATCACGCAGCGCGTGCAGCTCGAGCAGGAGTTGCGCAAGGCGCTGGATGTCGAGCGGCAGATCAAGGAAGAGCAGCAAGACTTCGTGGCCATGGTGTCGCATGAATTCAGGACGCCGCTGGCCATCATCACTACCACCGCGCAGCAAATCGCGAAAAACCTGGATGCCGCGCGTGAGAAAACGCTGGCGCGTTGCCAGAATCTGCGGGATGCGGCGCGCCGCATGGCGGCGCTGGTCGATGAATACCTGACCGCTGACCGCATGGACGCCAGCGCGACGGCATTCAGGCCGGCGCCATGCGATCCACGTAGCTTGATAGATGATGCACTGCAGGAATGGCCGCGCGAACGGATAACGACCGCTTTGCATTCGCTGCCGCCGCAGTTCGTTTGCGACAAGGGCTTGCTGCAAGTGGCATTGCGTAATCTGCTGAACAATGCCGAGCGCCACTCCACGGCCGGGCAAGCCATTCATCTGAAGGCCGCCACGCGGGACGATGGCTTGATCTGCCTGTCTGTCAGCAATCACGGCGGACCGATCCCCGAGGATGAAATTCCGCGCCTGTTCCAGAAGTATTTTCGCGGTCGTTCCGCACAACATCAGCCGGGCGCCGGACTGGGTCTGTATCTGGTGCGGCGCATCGTCGACATGCATGGCGGTGAAGTGCGGCTCGGCAGTGACGCGCAGTCGGGCCTGGTCACGTTCTCCTTGCTCCTTCCGGCGGGCGGGGATGGCCTGGATGGCGGCCCATCGGTCACCACGCTGAGCACCGCGGCTTGAGCTGGCGGAAATAACCATGGCTAGACGCGGCCGCGCCATGTCGGCCGCAACGCGTGCCCGGAATCTGCCGGTCAAGCGATGGACGCTCTCCGCATGGCGGTCCTGTCGATGATTAAAGCCCACCTTATTTAGTCGGGTATCGCTTAGGTTTGCTCAATTCACCGCGGCAATTTCTCGCTATTCTCCCGACTTACTTATTGTTACTTGTTGTTTTGGGGAAGCTTGAACTGCCTTTGCCGCAGAGAGATGAATCAGGCATGAACAAAGCAACCGCGTCGCCTGGAGCAAGGCGCGTGCAGACACTCCTCAACGAGAGTCTTTTAATAGGCTACTTAAGGTTACATTTATCTGTAAAAATTACTTACAATAAGTAACAATTATTTGCATTTTTGGCTGCAGGGGCAATGGCGCAGCGTCCTGGCCTGAGCTTGGCAACTGGAGTTGACAGATGAAGCTATTTTTGAGTTTTTGTATTTTTGCCGCCAACCTGGTACTGGGGCAGGCCGCATGGGCTCAGAGCTCCACGGTGACCTCTCAGCTTCGCGCCCAGCGTGTGGAAATGCTGGCTGGAAAAACGGTGTTCAAACCCGCTACCGAAGGCAAGCCGGGCGAGGTTCTTGAATACAGCGGCACCTACCGCAATGGCGGCGCGGCAGCGGTGGATAAACTGCTGGCCACCATCCCCGTGCCTGCAGGCACCACCTTCATTGCCGGTAGCGCCGAGCCGGCACAGGCGCAGGCCTCGACCGACGGCACCCGCTTCGCACCCATGCCGCTGCTGCGTAGCGTCAAGCAAGCGGACGGCAGCGAGCGCAAGGAGCCGGTGCCGCTGGCCGAATACCGCGCCTTGCGCTGGGAAATCGGCACGCTGGCTGCCGGCCGCAGCGCCGTCGCCAGTTTGCGGGTGCGCATCGACGCCCCGGCGGCCATAACGGCCGTCAAACCTTAATTCCACCCAGTTTCCCCGAGCTGTTTTGCCGACCGCAGGTTGGTAGGGGTTTCCGCGTTTGTTGTTTCATCGTTGTCCTTGAAGTCAGGAGAAAACCCCGCCATGTATGCCATCCTCATGAGCCCAGCGCCTTTGCGGCCTGAGCGCCTCTTTACCCACTGGATTGTGGGGTTGTTCGCGGCCTTGGTGCTGGCCTTGGCCGGCTTTGCGGCGCATGCCGCGCCGCCACCGTCCGGCACCTCCATCAGCAATCAGGCCTCGGCCACTTACTCGGACGCTTCGGGCGTGTCGCGCACCGTCACCTCCAACGTCGTGCAAACCACCGTGCAGCAGGTCGCCAGCTTGACGCTTGCCGCCAACGGCGCCCAAAACGCCACGCCCGGCAGCGTCGTCTACTACCCGCATACCCTGACCAACACCGGTAACGGGTCGGATGGCTTCAATCTGGCCACCGGCAACGCCGGCGGCTTCACGATGGCGGGCGTGCAGATCTTTGCCGACAACGGCAGTGGCCAGCCTACCGGCGCGCCGATCACGTCCACCGGATCGCTGGCGGCGGGGGCCGTCTTCAAGTTCATCGTGGCGGGAACGCTGCCGGGCACGGCGACCGCGGGGCAGACCAATGCCATCACGGTCACGGCGACCAGCCTGTTCGATGCCACCAAGACCACGACCAATACCGATACCACCACGGTGTCCAACAATGCGGTGATCACGCTGACCAAGGCGGTGAGCGCCTCCAGCGGTGCGCCCGGTTCCGGCCCTTACACCTACACGCTGACCTATACCAACACCGGCAACAGCACGGCGACCGCCGTGGTGATCAGCGACATCGTCCCGGCCGGCATGACCTATGTGGCCGGTTCCGCCCGCTGGAGCGTGACGGGCGCCGCAGCGCTCAGCGACAGCGGCGGCAGCAGCGGCAGCGCGCCCAACACCCTCACCTCGCAGTACACCGCCGGCACGACCACGTACCGGGCGACGCTGAACCAGGTGGCGCCCGGCCAGTCGGGCACCATCAGCTTCAATGTGAATATCGGCGCTGCCACGGCACCCGGCACGCTGAACAACACGGCCACCACGTCCTACAACAACGGCGCCGCCACGGTGACCGGCTCCTCCAACACCGTGCCCTTTGCCGTGCAGCAAACGGCCGCGGTGACGATCACCGGCCAGACGGTGGCAGGCCCGGCGACTCCCGGCTCCACGGTGAGTTTCACCAACGTGGTGACCAACGCCGGCAACGGTGTTGACACCTTCAATATCACGACGAGCGGCAGCGGTTTCCCCGCGGGGACCACCTTCCAGCTGTACAAGAGCGACAGCGTCACGCCGCTGGTTGACACCAACAGCGACGGCACGGTTGACACCGGCCCGCTGGCTGCCGGCGCCACCTACAGCGTGATCCTCAAGGCCACGTTGCCGCCAAGCGCCACCAATGCCGGCGCTCCGTTCAGCGTGACCAAGACCGCCACCTCGGTGTTTGACCCGACCAAAACGGCCAGCACCACCGACACCCTGAGCGCCATCGCCAGCGCCTCGGCCGACCTGACCAACAACGCGCCCCTGCCCACGGCCACTGCGGCCCAGGGTGCCGGTGCCGGCCCCGAGGCCACGGCCCGGGTCACCAACGCCGTTAATCCGGGCGCCGCGACCAGCTTCACGCTGGTGGCCAACAACACCGGCCCCTCGCCCGACAGTTACAACCTTGGCGCGAGCACGGTGTCCAGCTTTGCCAGCCAGGTCCTGCCCGCGGGCTGGACGGTCAGCTTCAAGGCCGATGGCGGCGCAGGCAACTGCTCCACCACGGGTGCGACCATCACCAACACCGGATCGGTGGCGGCTGGCGGCTCGGTCACAGTCTGCGCGGTGGTCACGGTGCCTGCGGGCTACACGGCAGGCACCAACGATGTGTACTTCCGCATCCTGTCGCCAACCTCGAATGCAAGCGACACCATTCACGATGCCGTGACGGTCAACGCGGTGCGCGCCATCAGCATCACGCCCAACGGCGCGGGCCAAACCTACTCGGGCGGCTCCTATGTGTACAGCCACACGCTGGTCAACACGGGCAACGTGAGCGAAGGCAATGGCACGGCGAGCACGGTCGTCCTGGCCGCCGCCAACAACCAGGCCAGCTGGACCTCTACGCTGTACTACGACGCCAACAACAACGGCGTGCTGGATGCGACCGACCCGCAAATCACCGGCAACCTCAACACGGTCACCGGCCTCAGCGGCGGACTGGCTTCCGGCCAGTCCATCACGGTATTCGACAAGGTGATCTCCCCCAGCGGCGCCGTACCTGGTGCGGTGAACGCCACCACCATCACGATCACCACCACCAATGGCAGCTATGTCTCTGCCGCGCCCGCACCCGCAGTGGCCACGGACAGCACCACGGTGATCGCCGGCAACCTGAATCTGATCAAGGCCCAGGCCCTGGACACGGCTTGCGCCGGACCCACCGGCGGCACGACCTATAGCACCGCCAACTTGAGCGCCAAGCCCGGCGAGTGCGTGCTGTACCAGGTCACGATCACCAATGTGGGCTCAGCCGACGCCACCAGCGTTGTGGTGTCTGACTCCACGCCCAGCTACACCACGCTGAGCAGCGCGCCGGCCACCACGGTGGGAACCATAGGCGCCGGTGCACCGGCTGTGGGGGCGACGGGTACGGTGACCGCCAACATCGGCACCCTGACCCCTGGTCAATTGGCTGTGCTGACCTTCGGCGTGAAGATCAACCAGTAAACAGCCTGGCATTTTGCGGGGGAGGCGAGCCGCTTCCCCTGCTTTTCAGAGGTCGTGTTTGCCGCCTCTGAAAAGCAGTCCGCTGCAAGTTCTTTAACGCCTTTAACGCGCCGTTAAGTCATACCCATGTTTTTTCGCCTGCTGCGCAAGCTGCTGTCCACCTGTTTGCTGCTGCTCTTCTGGGCGGTGGCGCAGGCCGCGCCGACGCCGGCAGGAACAGTCATCAGCAGCACAGCCACCGCCACCTATGTGGATTCGGCGACCGGGCTGTCGGTGCGGCTTGTTTCCAATACCGTGAACACCACGGTCAGCAGGCTTGAGGCGCTCACGCTGGTCGCCGGGCAGAACCTGCTGATCGCTACCGGTGCCCCGTTCACCATCAGCCACACGCTGACCAACACCGGCAACAGCGCCGCAAGCTACCTCATCACGGCGGGCGTTGTGCCCGGCAGTGTTTTTACGCCCGTCAATGTGCGGGTGGTGCAGGACGGCAACGGCAACGGCCTGGCCGACGCAGGCGAGCCCGTCGTCCCTGCCGGCGGCACCATCACCCTCGCAACCGGGCTCAGTGCAGGCTTGCTGATCACCGGGCAGGTGCCGGCCGGGGCCAATCCCGGCCAGACGGCGCAGCTCATGCTGCGTGCGGTGAGCCAGCTGCAGGGCGCAACGGCCAGTAACACAGACACTCTCAACCTGACCAACGGTGCGGCGGTCCAGGTGACCCTGGCTGCCTCGTCCGCCGCGGCGACCCCTGGCGCGCCTGTCAGTTTCACCGCCACCGCGGTCAACAACGGCAATGTGGCGGCGAGCGCCACGGCAAGCACCGTCAACGGGGCGCCCGCCAACCTGTTTTTGCTGCGTGTTCCCGTTCCGGCCAACACGACGTTTGCCGCCGCGCAAGTTTCGCCGAATGCCGGCGCACAGACCCTCTACCATGTGCTGGGGTCTCCCGCCAACAGCTACCTCTCCACGGTGCCTGCGGGTGCGGTGGTTGACGTCATCGCATGGGGCATCGCCAGCCTGCCCCAGAACGGCAACCTGCAGGGCCAGTTCAGCGTTGCGGTGAACGCCAACGCAGCCGGCACGGTTTCCGGTACGGCCTATGCCGACTGGACCCAGCAAGGCGCGCCTTTGACCACCGCGAGCAATACGGTCGTGCTGCCACTGCCGGCGCGATCGGCCACCATCGGTTTTTACAACGGCGCCAGCTACGCCCCCCCTCCCGTCACGCAGGTCAAGCCCGGCAATCCGCTGTTCGTGCAGGCGGACGCGGCGGTGTGCAATGCCGATCCGGCCCAGATTGGCACCGTGCCGGTGACGGTCACCAGCCAGCTCACCGGCGACACGGAGACCTTCACCGCTGTCGAAACCGGGCCCAATACCGGGGTGTTCCGCATCCAGCCCAACGTGCCGACGGCCAATGCGGCCAGCCATATCGTGGCCTCGGGGGACGGCATACTCGAGGTGCTGCGCAACGATACGATCACCGCGACGCTTACCGCTTGCGGCGGCGTCTCCATGTCGGCCACCACCACGCTGCTCATCGACCCCAGTGGGGTGGTCTATAACAGCACCACCAACCAGCCGGTGGCCGGTGCCACGGTGCAGCTCATCGACGTCGCAGGCTCGGGTAATGGGGGCAATCCGGGCGGGCCGGCCGTGGTGTTCGCGGCCGACGGCGCCACTCCTGCGCCCAGCGTGGTCGTCACGGCCGCAGACGGCCGCTATGCCTTCCCGCTGCTGCCGCCGAGCACCTACAAGCTAGTGGTGACCCCACCGGCCGGCTATGCCTTTCCGTCCAAACTGCCCCCCGCGCTGCAGCCGGCCGGCCGGATCATCGACGCGCAGGGCTCCTACGGTGGCAGCTTCAGCGTCGGCATTGGCGCCAGCGTGCCGGTATTCATCGACCTGCCGCTCGACGCTGGCGCGACGGGGGCCTTGTTCATCCAGAAAACCGCCAACAAGACCACGGCCGAGCTCGGTGATTTTGTCGACTACTCCATACGTTTTAACAACGTCACCGCGGCCGCTCTGCCTGGCACGGTGCTCAGCGACATGCTGCCGGCCGGTTTTGCCTATGTCCGCGGCACCGCGCGGCTTAACGGCGCATTGCTTCCTGATCCCACCGGCGGCTCCGGACCCAGCCTGCAGTTTGCGCTCGGCAGCATCGCAGTCGGCAGCCAGCCGACTTTGAGCTACCGGGTGCGCGTGGGCGTGGGCAGCCAGGGCGGCACCGGTATCAACACGGCGCAGGCCGCCAGCGGCGCCGTGCAGTCCAATCGTTCCAGCGCGCGCGTGCAGGTGGTGGGCGGGGTGTTTTCCAGCAAGGCCTACATCATCGGCAAGGTGTTCGCCGATTGTCGCCGCGATGGCGTGCAGGATGCGGGCGAGCCTGGCGTTCCCGGTGTGCGCATCTACCTCGAGGACGGCACCTATGCGGTGACCGATGAGGAAGGCAAATACAGCTTTTATGGTCTGGAGCCGCGCACCCATGTGGCCAAGGTCGACAGCATCACCCTGCCGGCGGGCGCCACGCTGCAGGTTCTGAACAACCGCAATGCCATGGATCCTGCCAGCCGTTTCGTCGACCTCACCAACGGCGAACTGCACAAGGCCGACTTTGCCATTGCCCAATGCACGCCCGGGATACGCGAGCAGCTTGCCGCGCGCCGCAAAGCCATGGCCAACCCTTCGGAAATCCTGCAGGCTGCCGGCAGCCTGCTGTCGGCCAACAAGGCCGCGAGCGCGGTGGATACGCGAACCTTGCCCTCCAGCGGCACCCGCGGCCTGCCGGGTGCAAGCGCTTCGGCGGGAACGCTGGGTGCCGTGGGCGATCCCGGCGGCCCCTTTGCCCAGAATGCCCAGGGTCTGCCCACGCCCGTCTACACACCGGCCAGCACCTTGATGAAGGCCGCGCCATCCGACCCCGCGGCTTCTCGGGTGCCCGAGCAGACGCCCCACGCGGCACTGGCGCCAGGCAGCGAGCCACTGGAAAACCTGCTGCCCGAGCTCAGCCCCGAAGTCGGCTTCGTTGGCCTGCGCAATGAGCAGGTGTTGCCGGGCACCCAGACCCGGGTGCGTGTGAAAGGCCCCTTGGGCGCCATGTTTGAGCTTTCCGTGAATGGCCAGTCTGTCCCCGCCAGCCAGGTGGGCAAGAAGAGCAGCCTGGAAAAAAATGCCGTGCTGGGCTGGGAGTACATCGGTGTCGACCTCAAACCCGGCCGCAATACGCTGGACGTGCGCGCTGTAGACGGCTTCGGCAATGCGCGCGGCAGCGCGCAGCTCACCGTGCTGGCCCCGGGTCCACTGGAAAAAATCGGGATCGAGGCGCCAGCACAGCCGGTGGCCGACGGCGCCACGGCGCTGGCCATCGGCATTTTTCTGCGCGATGCGCAGGGGCTGCCGGTTGCGGCACGCACGCAGCTGACCCTGCAGGCCAGTCTGGGCCAGTGGCAAACGCCAGACCTCGACCCGCGCCAGCCCGGCACCCAGGTGTTCGTCGAAGGTGGGGAAGGCCGCTTCCTGCTGCTGCCTCCGGCCCAGCCCGGAAAGGCCGAACTCAGCGTGAGCGCAGGCACGGTCAAGTCCACATCCAAGATCGAGTTCACCCCCAATCTGCGTCCCATGATTGCCGCAGGCATCGTCGCCGGCACCATCAACCTGCGCAATCTCAACCCCTCGGCCCTGCAGCCTGCGCAAAGCAGCGACGTGTTTGAGCGCCAGATCCAGAGCGCCTCGCGCGGCTTTGACAACGGCAAGGGAAATGTGGCGGCGCGCACGGCGCTGTTCCTCAAGGGCAAGGTGCTTGGCTCCACCTTGCTGACCCTGGCTTACGACTCGGACAAGCCGTCGGACACCGCGCTGTTCCGGGACATCCAGCCCCATCAGTTCTACCCGGTGTATGGCGATTCGTCGGCGCGCGGCTTCGAGGCCCAGTCCACCGGCAAGCTGTATGTCATGATGCAAAACGGCACCAACTACGCGCTGCTTGGCGATTACGCCACCCAAAGCGACCATCCTGCGCGCCAGCTCACGCAGTATTCCCGCGCACTCAATGGCGTCAAGGCTCGCCTGCAGGAGGGGCCGGTTACGGTGGAGGGCTTTGCCAGCCGCACCTCCACCACGCAAGTCGTTCAGGAGTTCCGGGCCAATGGCACCTCGGGGCCGTTCCGCCTCAATCTCAACGGCGTGGTCAACAGCCAGCAGGTTAACGTGATCACGCGTGACCGCAACCAGGCTTCGGTCATTGTGAAAGACGTTGCGCTGGCGCGGTTCACCGACTACGAAATCGAGGCCTACACCGGCCAGCTGCTGCTCAAGAGCCCGGTGCCCAGCGTTGACCCCGACCTCAATCCGGTCTTCATCCGGGTGAGTTACTCCGTCGACACCGGTGGTCCCCAGCATTCTGTCGCAGGCGCCGATGCACGGCTGCAGATCACCCCCGGCCTGACGCTGGGTGCGACCGCCATTCGCGACACCGACCCGGTCAACCGGCAAAATCTCATGGGCGTCAACCTGAGCGCCAAACTCGGTGAGAAGACCGTGGCGACGGGCGAGGCCGCCCGCAGCCGCACCGACCTGCGGGGCAGCGGCGCCGGCCAGCGTGTGGAAATCCGCCACGAAGGTCAGGAATTGCAGGCCCGTGTCTGGGGTGTGCGCACCGACGCCGGCTTTTACAACACCAGCAGCACGCAATCGGCCGGGCAGTCGGAATATGGTGCCAAGATCGGCTATACCCTGGACCCGAAAAACCGCCTGGTGGGCGAGGCCCTGAAAACCTCCAACAGTGTCACGGGCGCTGAGCAAACCGGCGTCGAGCTGAAGCTGGAGCGCAGCCTGCCAGGCAATGCCAAACTCGAAGTGGGCGCGCGCTATAGCAGCGCCAATGCCCAGTCGGCGCTGTCGGCCACGCCGCTGGCCGGTACGTCGACGCCGGTGGTGCCGTCGCCGGCAGCGCTGGCCGCTGCATCGCCCCAGGTCGGCTACACCAGCGCGCGGGTCAAGCTCACGGTGCCGGTGCCCGACGTGCCGCAGGCCGATGTCTATGGCCTGGCCGAATACGCCATTGACGGCAGCGGCGGCCGCGAGATTGGCGTCGGCGGCAATTATGCGATCAACCCCACCACCAAGCTGTATGTTCGCCACGACTTCATCAACAGCCTGAACGGCCCTTACACCCTTAGCCCCGCAGTGTCGAAGTACACCACGGTGGCCGGCCTCAACACGGAGTTGTCCGACAGCACGCAGCTGTTCAATGAGTACCGCATGGGCGACAGCATCAATGGCCGCAGCAGCGAGGCTGCCATCGGCCTGCGCAAGCTCATGCGCTTGTCCAACGGCATCGGCCTGTCAGCCAGCGTTCAGCGCATCAAACCCATTTCCGGCGCGGTGACGGACGACTCCAGCGCCGTGACGGTTGGCGCTGACTACACGGCGGCAGCCACCTGGAAAGCGTCGGGCCAGCTGCAGTGGCAAACCTCGACCACCTCACGCAGCTGGCTGCTCACCGGGGCGCTGGCCAAC
This sequence comes from Polaromonas sp., assembly GCF_036676035.1. Taxonomy (GTDB): domain Bacteria; phylum Pseudomonadota; class Gammaproteobacteria; order Burkholderiales; family Burkholderiaceae_C; genus Polaromonas. The sequence continues at coordinate 9,943 of NZ_JAKFDR010000029.1, read as the reverse complement.
AAACTCGATGAAAACTGGACGCTGCTCAACCGCGGCCTCTACAGCGTGCAAACCAGTGTTGGCACGGCCACCGGCGAGCGTAAGCTGATCACGGCGCAGTCCGGCATCGCCTACCGCCCCGTGGACTCCGATGTCTGGAATGCTTTGGGCCGCATCGAATACAAACGCGACGAAGACAGCACCTTGGGTCCTGGGCTGAAACGAAATGAATCCGGGCTGATACTCTCCACCCATCTCAATGTACAGCCCACCCGCTCCTGGGCTGCCAGCGCGCGCTACGCAGTCAAGCGGGGCAGCGACCGCTCCAACGGGATCAGCAGCCGCTCCTTGACGCAGCTGATCGGCGGCCGTTCCAGCTGGGACCTCACCGAGCGCTGGGACATCGGCGTGCAGGCCTACCGTATGTGGGGTAACGGCGCGGCCGAGACCGCCGTGGGCGTCGAGGTGGGTTACCTGGCCTGGAAAAACCTGTGGCTTTCGATGGGGTACAACGTCAAGGGCTTCCGGGCTCCTGACCTGACCGGGGAGGCGTACACCCAGCGCGGTCTGTACCTGCGGATGCGTTTCAAGTTTGACGAAAACCTGTTTGAATCCGGAACAAAAATTAATCAATGACTTGCCTGGCCAGCCATACGTGGCGGCACTATCGCCTAACGATGAATGTCGAAAATAAAGCAGTCTTCAGTAATGACCCATTCTTTTAAATTCAACTGTTTTTCTTGGTTGCATAGCATCATTTGTTTTCTTAAAAGTACAAAAATGCATTTGAGTGGTTTTAAAAAACATAGCGCTAGAAAAAACGGTGAGAGAGGAAGCTTGGTCCAGGTACTTGTTTTGCTGGTCTGGTTGCTGGGTTCTTCTTCTGTTTTTGCATTAACTACATCGGCAGTAAAAGATCTCTCCTGTGTAGGTTTTCGCGCTGGCAACACCTCTTGCTCCGCTGGCGAATTTGCTGTGGCTCCTATTTTCAGTGCTGCGCCTGGCACGCCGGCTTTTTGCGTTGCAGGCAGTGCTTTTAGTTTCAAAGTGGAGTTGGGACTTTCTGGCACCAATGCCGACCGCATGGATATTGGTTTTTTTGTAGGTCAACAAGGCAACGATCCACGTGCTACCACGGCGGGGAACATTTGTTCAGTGGCAACATTTCCAAAAACTCCATTGCCATGGAAGGATGTTGATGGTGACAGCTGTGGTGATTTTGCAGCCGGCGGCAATCAAACAATAACTATTGACGAAATCAAGGTTCTTTGCACGGGGGATGCTGCAACAGGTGATTTGTCAATGCCTTATGTGCTTACCTATTGGCAAAATAATGGCAATGTCTGTTCGGGGCCGGCCAATGTCTCAAATGGTGCGCCTTCCAAATGTAATGCGGGAACAGGCTCTATCAGCGGAACATTCCCTGTTAAGGTTGGGGCGTATGTCGATGTAACTAAAGCCACTTTACCTGCAGGCAACACTACGCAGTTGTTCACATATACGGCAACCGGCCCCGCTGGATCCAAAGTTGGTGCATTGGTTGGAACGGTTTATACGCCTGATAACACGGCAGGAAATCAGCCAACCAATACGGTGACTGTCTCTGTCACAGGAGGGCAGACGGTTCGTTTTTTCATCAATGCAACCTCAACCGCCCAAACGCTGACGATTACCGAAGCGGCAACTACGGGTTGGGAATCTACGGCAAATGCGATCAGTTGTTCATCTGTCACGGGTTCCCCCCCGATTACAACCAATCTGGCAAGCCGCAGTATTGCCGCTAATTTAAGCCTTGCCAATAGTGCAGCCAGCTGCACATTAACCAATCAGCAAAGCTCAAAAATCACCCTGGCAAAAACCGTTGGCGGGCGCGTCAACAGTGGAGATCAATTTACCGTCAGCGCAAGCGGTGGCGGCACTTTGCAGGGAACTGCCTCAGCCACGACGTCCGGCACCGGTACGAGCGCAACAACAACTTTCTACAGCAGCCCTGGCGCAGCGGTGACCCTGGCCGACGTAGCTGCCGGCACCACGGCATTGAGCAACTATGACACCCGTTTAACCTGTACCAATGCCTTGTCAGGCACGGCCGGATATACGCCCAATTCCAGCTTGCCTGACAACTCAAGCACCACCAGTACCAGCATTACCCCCGTTGCGGGCGATGACATCACCTGTACCTATACCAACACGCCCAGGCCCAGAGTCAGTTTGAGCAAAACCATCAGCGCTGTGGGTGGCGGACGTGTCAACGGCACGGATCAGTTCATCCTGGCGATGACAGGCGCCACTTCGGTGACTACCACGGGCACGGGAGCATCGGTCACATCGGCGCCAGTAGCGCTGGTCGCGACAGCGGGGACTCAGATCACCTTGTCAGAAACAGCGGCTTCTACCACGCCAGCAACCAATTTAAGCAACTACACGACCACCTACGCCTGCACCAACAGCGGGACGGGCGGTACGACTGTCACTTCAGGCACAGGCACCAGTTTCAGTTTTACGCCAGTCAACAATGACGTGATTGCGTGTACTTTCACAAATACCCGCAAAAGTGCCACTTTAACGTTGAGAAAAACCTGGGTGGATGGAGTCAGCGGAGATACTGCGACCGTAACCAGTTCCGGCTTCACCAATAACGCCACTTCAGGCCTTTCCACGAGCAGCGGAAACAACACCGATACGGGCAGTGCAGCAACGGTTTATGCCGGTGAAACAGGGACCATCAGTGAAACCTTTGGGATAGGCGCGAGTGCCAGCTACACCGCCAGCTTGTCTTGCAGCGGTAACACCACGCCACTGTCAGGCAGCAGTTTGACGATTAATCCTGCCGATGCCGCGATCATTTGCACATTGACCAATGTTGGTGTGCCGCCACCCAACAGGCTGGCCCCCAACGGTGCACAAACGGCGCAGCCCGGCACGGTCGTGTTTTATGCGCATACTTTTCATGCTGGCAGTAACGGGCAGGTCACCTTCGCACTGACCAACGCTGCCATGCCCACCGGATGGCCCTGGAATCAGGTGCTTTACCGCGACAGCGACTGCAGCGGCACGCTTGATGCTGCGGAGCCGGATATCACCACCCCCCTCACGCTCACAGCCGGACAGACGCTGTGTCTCGTCGTCAAGCAGTTTGTTCCGGCAGGAATTTCCTCGGGGGCGCAGAACGCGACCACGCTAAGCGCTACTTACACCACGGCCAGCTCAAGTGCGCTGCTGGCCGTTATTGATGTCACCACGGTGGACGCGGCCAGTGCGCTGGCGCTGAGCAAGCGCGTGAGCAATACCACGCAAGGCGGCCCAGCTGGCACAACGGTCAATGCCAACCCCAACGATACCCTGCAGTACACGCTGACGGCGGTGAATAACGGCAGCGCGGCGCTGTCCACGCTGGTCATCAATGATGCTACGCCGGCCTTCACCACCTACCTCTCCGCGGCTTGTCCGCCTACATTGCCAGCCGTGATCACTGCCTGCAGCGTGAGCATCCAGCCCGCAGTAGGCGCACAGGGCGGCCTGCAGTGGACCTTCACCGGCTCGCTCGCCTCCGGTGCGCAGCTGGCGGTGACCTACCGGGTCAAGGTGGATCAGTAATTCCTTCTCCTTGCCGGCAAGGCCACGGGGAGGATTGGGCTGGAGGCCAAAAATGCTTGTAAATAAGGTGCGAGCGGCGCGCCCGCCCGTTCAGCCCGCCAGAGTCTCCCAGCGCTGCAGCGCGGTCATCAGCTCTTCTTCCAGCTTGGTGTTTTTGGCGTTGAGCTCGGCGGCGCGTTTGGGGTTGCTGGCATACAGGCTGCCGTCAAACAATTCCTGCTCTATCGCCTTTTGCTGCGACTCGAGCTGCTGGATCAGGGCGGGCAGGCCGTCCAGCTCGCGCTGCTCCTTGTAGCTTAGCTTCTTTTTTGATAGCTGCTTAACCGCGTCTGGCCCGTCTTTATTGGGCTCGGCGCTTGTTTTGCTTGCGGATTTGGCACTGGAGGGTGCGCTGGGGGCTTTGCCGCTGCCGGTGATTTGCGCCGCCCGCCTCGATTGGGTGATCCAGTCCGACACGCCGCCTTCATACTCGCGCCAGAAGCCGGGTTTCTCCGGCGTGCCTTCGTAGGCGATGGTGCTGGTGACCACGTTGTCCAGAAAGCGCCGGTCGTGGCTGACCAGGAACACCGTGCCTTCGTAGTTTTGCAGCAGGTCCTCCAGCAGCTCCAGCGTGTCGATGTCCAGGTCGTTGGTCGGCTCGTCGAGCACCAGCACGTTGGCGGGCCGCGCAAACAGGCGCGCCAGCAGCAGGCGGTTGCGCTCGCCCCCGGAGAGCGTGCGCACCGGGGAGTTGGCCCGGGCGGGCGAGAACAAAAAGTCGGTCAGGTAGCTCTTGACATGCTTTTTCTGGCCGTTGATCTCGACCCACTCGCTGCCGGGGCTGATGAAGTCTTCCAGCGTGGCGTCCAGGTTTAGCGAGTCGCGCATCTGGTCGAAGTAGGCCACCTGCAGGTTGGCGCCCTGGCGCACCTTGCCGGGCGGGGTGGTCACGTCGGGCTGCAGCTCGCCCAGGATCAGCTTGAGCAGCGTGCTTTTGCCGGCGCCGTTGGGGCCCAGCAGGCCGACCTTGTCGCCGCGCAGCAGGGTGGCGCTGAAGCGGTTGACGATGATTTTCTCGGCGCCCGGATGGCCGAAACTCTTGGTCACGTCGGTCAGTTCGGCCACGATCTTGCCGCTCTTCTCGCCGCTGGAAACGTCCAGGTTGACGCGGCCCACGGCGTCGCGCCGGGCCGCGCGGCTGGCGCGCAGGGCTTCGAGCCGGCCAATGCGGGCCACGCTGCGGGTGCGGCGTGCTTCCACGCCCTTGCGAATCCACACTTCTTCCTGAGCCAGCAGCTTGTCGGCCTTGGCGAAGATGACGGCTTCCTGCACCATCTGCTCTTCCTTCTGGATCAGGTACTGGGCAAAGTTGCCCGGATAGCTGCGCAGCTTGCCGCGGTCCAGCTCCACGATGGCCGTGGCGACCTGGTCCAGAAAGGCCCGGTCGTGGGTGATGGTGATGATGCTGCCGTTGAAGTTGACCAGCAGCTCTTCGAGCCAGCTGATCGAGTCCAGGTCCAGGTGGTTGGTGGGTTCGTCGAGCAGCAGCACATCGGGCTTGGCCACCAGCGCCTGTGCCAGCGCCACGCGTTTCTTGGTGCCGCCCGAGAGCGAACCGACGATGGCGTCCTTGTCCAGGTGCAGGCGGTGCAGGGTTTCTTCCACGCGCTGCTCCCAGTTCCAGCCGTCCAGCGCCTCGATTTCCGACTGCAGGGCGTCCAGGTCGGTGTGCTCGTCGGCCGCCAGGTATTGTTCAACTATGTGCCTGGCCCTTGCCAACCCTGCGCTGGCAGCTATGAAAACTGTAGCGTGCGGGTCCAGGCTGGGCTCTTGCGGCACGTAGGCGATGCGCAGGTTCTGTTGCAGCTGCAGGGTGCCGTCGTCGGGTTTCTCCAGCCCGGCCAGGATTTTGAGCAGCGAAGACTTGCCGGTGCCGTTGCGGCCGATCAGGCCAATGCGTTCGTTGGCCTCAAGGGCAAAATCTGCGTGGTCCAGCAGTGCGACGTGCCCAAAAGCGAGTTGGGCGTCAAGAAGGGTAATTAGTGCCATGTTGGACAGGATTATCCGGCTCGCGGGATTGGGCTAGTGGTTTTCAGGGGTTTGGCGGTCTGGATGGCGCCCTGTTTGCTGGCTATAGTGAGGCAGTCGTGAAGGGCTGTCGCCTTTCAAGGAGTTCCGCGTGCAATCACCGATCAAGCTGGATATCAATGGCCAGGCCGTGCAGACCGAAGCCGACCCCAACATGCCCCTGCTGTGGCTGCTGCGGGACGTGCTGAACCTGACCGGCACCAAATTTGGCTGTGGCGTGGCGGCCTGCGGCGCCTGCACCGTGCGGGTCAACGGCCAGGCGGTGCGCTCCTGCGTGACGCCGGTCTCCACGGTGGCCGGCAAACGCATCCAGACCATTGAAGCGCTGGGCACGCCCGACAAACCCCATGCCCTGCAACTGGCCTGGATTGCCGAGCAGGTGCCTCAGTGCGGCTATTGCCAGTCCGGCATGCTGATGGCGGCAGCGGCGCTGCTGGAAAAAAAGCCCAAACCCACCGACGCCGACATTGACGCGGCCATGACCAATATCTGCCGCTGCGGCACCTACCAGCGGGTCCGGGTGGCGATCAAGCGGGCGGCGGGCATGAAGGCGCCCAAGGCTGTGCTGGCGGGAGCCAAAGCGTGAGCGCCGTCGTACGCAGCGAAGGACCGCCCCGAGCAAGTACAGCCCCCTCGGGGCTGACGTCCGCGGCTCCAAGCCTGCCTGCGCAGGCTTGGACGGACGGAAGAGCCGCTGAGTCTCTCAGCGGCACGTCCAGCGCAGTACGCAAAGCGACAAGCGTGGGGGCTACATCATGAAGCGCCGAGCCTGGCTGTTGAGTGCGGCAGGTGCTGCCGGCGCGCTGGTTGTGGGCTGGAGCGTGATGCCGGCGCGGTCGCGCCTGGGCAGCGCGGCGCGCCCGTGGTCAGCGTCGGAAGGCGCGGGCGGGACGGAGCTACAGGGCGTGGTGCTCAACGGCTGGATCAAAATCGCCGCCGACGGCGCGGTAGTGCTGGCCATGCCGCGCAGCGAGATGGGGCAGGGCGTGCACACGGCGCTGCCCATGCTGGTGGCCGAAGAGCTCGATGTGCCGCTGTCGCGCGTGAGAATTGAGCAGGCGGGCGCGGACAGCATTTACGGCAATGTCGCCATGTTTGTGGCCAGTTTGCCGTTTCATCCGCTGGACTCGGAAGGCGAGCATGACGACGACGCCCAGACCGGCAAGGCCACCAAGGTCAGGGTGGGCGAGTGGATGGTGGGCAAAATCGCCCGTGAATTGGGAATCAACGCCACCGGCGGCTCGTCCAGCGTGGCCGACGCCTGGGACGTGCTGCGCATGGCGGCCGCCACGGCGCGGGCCTCGCTGCTGGGTGCGGCTTCGCTGGAGTGGAAACTGCCGGTGGCGGAGCTGGGCATCAAAAATGGCGTGATCTCCCACCCGTCGGGCCCCTCGGCGCACTATGGCGAGCTGGCCAAATTTGCCGCAGCCACCCCGCCGGGCAAGGTCACACTCAAAGCACGCAAAGACTGGCAACTGATTGGCCAGAGCGCGCCGCGCCCGGATGTGCCGGCCAAAGTCAACGGCACGGCCCGCTTTGGGCTGGATGTGCGCGTGCCCGACATGCTGTATGCCGCGGTTCGCCTGTGCCCCATGCTGGGCGGCTCGCCCGGCGCCATCGAGCCCAATGCGGCGCTGGCCCAGCACGGCGTGGAGCGCCTGGTGCATTTGCCTGCTTACGCCGGCTCGACCGCAGGTTTTGCCGTGGTGGGCAAGACCACATGGCACGCCCAGCAGGGCGCGCAGGCGGTGCAGGTCAGCTGGCAGCAGCGCCCGGTCGGCGCGCTGGACAGCCGCGAAATTGAACGCGAGCTGGAAGCCGTCCTGAACAAGGATGAAGGCTTTACCTTTTATGAGAAGGGCTCTGTGGAGGCGGCCGAAGCGGCGGCCAGCCGCAAGGTCGAGGCCGTTTACAAGGCGCCTTACCTGGCGCACGCCACGCTGGAGCCCATGAACTGCACGGCGCAGGTTAAAGGCGGCAAGGTGCATGTCTGGGTGCCGACGCAGGTGCCGCAAATGGCCGCGGCCATCGCCGCCCGCGTGGCTGGCGTGCCGCTGGACGCCGTGACGGTGACAACGACTCTGCTGGGCGGCGGCTTTGGCCGCCGGCTGGAGGTGGACTATGTGGCGCAGGCGGTGCGCGTGGCCATGGATTGCGGCGGCCGGCCGGTGCAGCTGGCCTGGTCCCGCGAAGAAGACACCACGCATGACTTTTACCGGCCCATGCATGTGGCCCGGTTGCGGGCTGCGGTGGACGCGCAGGGGCAAATCAGCAGCCTGCGCATCCAGTCGGCGGGCGACGCCATCACGCCGCGCTGGATGGCGCGCGGCCTGCCGGCACTGGCCGGGCCGGTGGATGCGCCGGACAAAACCACGGCCGAAGGCCTGTTTGACCTGCCTTACGGCTTTCCCAGCCAGAAAATGTCGCATGTGGCGACCCGCATGGGCGTTCCGGTGGGCTTCTGGCGCTCGGTCGGTCACTCGCACAACGCCTTCTTTTCAGAAAGCTTTATGGATGAGCTGGCGCGGGGGGCGAAACAGGACCCGCTGGAGTGGCGGCGCACCCTGCTCAAAGACGCGCCGCGCTACCTGGCCGTGCTCAACCTGGCGGCCAGCAAGGCGGGCTGGGGTGGCCCGCTGCCGGCCGGCCAGGCGCGCGGGGTGGCCTTGCACGAGTCGTTTGGCTCCATCGTGGCGCAGGTGGTGGAGGTTTCGCTGCCCAATGGCAAGCCGCGCGTGCACCGGGTGGTCTGCGCCATCGACTGCGGCACCGTGGTCAACCCCAGCATCGTGGCGCAGCAGATGGAAAGTGCGGTGGTCTTTGCGCTCACCGCGGCCTTGCACGGCAAGATAGACATCCATGAAGGCGTTGTGCAGCAGAAGAACTTCCCCGATTACCCAATGCTGCAGCTGGCGCAGGCGCCGCTGGTGCAGACCCATATAGTGCCCAGCACGCGCACGCCGGGTGGTGTGGGCGAGCCAGGCGTGCCGCCACTGGCGCCTGCGGTAGCCAATGCCCTGTTTGTTCTGACCGGCAAACGCTTGCGCTCCTTGCCACTGACGCTTGCTTAAGCAACGTCCTGTAGGCCGCCGCCGCGCGGCGTACAAAAACTTTTTGTCATCGGGTTTGTAGGGCGGGGAAACCCGTGCTATAGTCTATGGCTCCGCTGACGAAACAGCCTCTTATTGAGGCGGCGAGTTGGCAGAGGGAGTCGGGTTAGAAGGTCAAATAAAATTTCAATTTTGTTTGACTCGGACGAAAAATCCGGTATATAATTCGAGGCTCAGCTGATCACAGCGAACGACGAAAACGAAGCGGCAAATTGCTGCCAAGTAGGTAGTCAGGATCATTAAAAATTTACAGCCGATAAGTATGGGCGTTTGAAGGCGATTGCCAGGCTGCATCTCTTGTAGATGTGGCCAGGTCTTCTGACCTTAAACGCTCATAGAGATAGAAGTGAAGTTCACTTCAATTCCGTTTTTATGAGTTTTCTTCCCGCTGCTGGCTTTGGTTGGCGGTGGGGAGTTGAAAATTATTGCAGTGATTAAACTATAGAGTTTGATCCTGGCTCAGATTGAACGCTGGCGGCATGCCTTACACATGCAAGTCGAACGGCAGCACGGGAGCAATCCTGGTGGCGAGTGGCGAACGGGTGAGTAATATATCGGAACGTGCCCAGTCGTGGGGGATAACGTAGAGAAATTTACGCTAATACCGCATACGATCTAAGGATGAAAGCGGGGGATCGCAAGACCTCGCGCGATTGGAGCGGCTGATATCAGATTAGGTTGTTGGTGAGGTAAAAGCTCACCAAGCCGACGATCTGTAGCTGGTTTGAGAGAACGACCAGCCACACTGGGACTGAGACACGGCCCAGACTCCTACGGGAGGCAGCAGTGGGGAATTTTGGACAATGGGCGAAAGCCTGATCCAGCAATGCCGCGTGCAGGAAGAAGGCCTTCGGGTTGTAAACTGCTTTTGTACGGAACGAAACGGTCTGCCCTAATACGGCGGGCTAATGACGGTACCGTAAGAATAAGCACCGGCTAACTACGTGCCAGCAGCCGCGGTAATACGTAGGGTGCGAGCGTTAATCGGAATTACTGGGCGTAAAGCGTGCGCAGGCGGTTATGTAAGACAGTTGTGAAATCCCCGGGCTCAACCTGGGAATTGCATCTGTGACTGCATAGCTAGAGTACGGTAGAGGGGGATGGAATTCCGCGTGTAGCAGTGAAATGCGTAGATATGCGGAGGAACACCGATGGCGAAGGCAATCCCCTGGACCTGTACTGACGCTCAT
>NZ_JAKFDR010000028.1:0-33235 GCF_036676035.1 Polaromonas sp. | reverse complement strand
TTTCGGCCATGGCGGCGTTGCAAATCCGCGCGATACCTACGGGTATCGCTGTGGTTTGCGCCTTGCCCTGACCAAAAATCCATCATTTTTATTTGTGCCATCAAGCATGCAACACCACACTAGGGTGAGGGCTTCCGGGCGCTCGTGCCCTCACCCCGACCCTCTCCCAGAGGGAGAGGGAGGAAGGCAATCATGAGCGCACCCCTGGTCCAGGCACATGACCTCGCCAAAACCTTCGACGTCTCCGCGCCCTGGCTCAACCGCGTGCTCGAGCGCAAGCCGCGCACCCTGCTGCACGCAGTCGATGGCGTGAGCTTCGAGATCGAGAAAGGCAAGACCCTGGCGCTGGTTGGCGAGTCGGGCTGCGGCAAAAGCACGGTGGCCCGCCTGCTGGTAGGGCTGTACGAGCCCACGCGCGGCGGCCTGACCTTCGACAGCCAGGACGCCCATGCCGCGTTCAAGGCGCCGCAAGGCCAGCAGCTGCGCCGCCGCATCCAGATGATTTTTCAGGACCCCTACGCCAGCCTGAACCCGCGCTGGATTGTCGAAGACATCGTGGGCGAGCCGCTCACGGAGCACGGGATCATCACCGACAAGGCCCAGCTCAAGGAGCGTGTCGGCGAATTGCTCAAGTCGGTGGGCCTTTCCCCGCTGGATATGGTGAAGTACCCGCACCAGTTCTCGGGCGGCCAGCGCCAGCGCATTTCGATTGCCCGCGCGCTGGCCACCGAGCCCGAATTCCTGGTCTGTGACGAGCCCACCTCGGCGCTGGACGTGAGCGTGCAGGCGCAGGTGCTCAACATCATGAAAGACCTGCAGCGCGAGCGCGGGCTGACCTACCTGTTTATTTCGCACAACCTGGCGGTGGTGCGCCATGTCAGCGATCAGGTGGGGGTGATGTACCTGGGGCGGCTGGTCGAACTGGCGGACAAGCAAACGCTGTTTGCCGCGCCGCGCCACCCCTACACCCGCATGCTGCTGGACGCGATTCCGAAAATGCACGACACCGGCCGCGCCCGCACCCCGGTGCAGGGCGAAGTGCCCAATCCCTTGAGCCCGCCGACCGGCTGCACCTTTCACCCGCGCTGCCCGCATGCCAATGATCGCTGCCGGGCCGAACGGCCGCAGTTGCTGACGATTCAGGGCGTGAAGATCGCCTGCCACGCCGTGCAAGAAAATCGCGTCTGAGCTCCTGAGAGCAGGCTCTCAGGTGATGTCGACGGTGTGAACGCCAAATGCCCCGCTGCGCCGGTCTGCAAAGTAGTGCTCCAGCGTTGTCCGGACCGTCCTGAACGCAATCTCGTCCCACGGGATTTCTGACTCGGTGAACAGCCGGGCTTCAAGCGTTTCGTGACCGGGCTTGAACTCGGTGCTGAGCAGCCGGGCACGGTAGAACAGATGAACCTGGCCGACGCTGACCACATTCATGACGGTAAAGAGCCCCTGCATCTCGAACTGTGCGCCGGCTTCCTCGTGGGTCTCGCGGGCGGCGCCTTCCGCGGTGGTTTCGCCCAGCTCCATGAAGCCGGCGGGCAGCGTCCATCTGCCCCAGCGTGGCTCGATATTGCGTTTGCACAGCAGCACCTGCTCGCCCTCGGCGCCCCACACCGGGACGGTGCCGACCACGTTGAGCGGGTTGTCGTAATGCACGGTGCCGCAGGCGGGGCAGACGGCGCGCGGCTTGGTGTCGCCATCGTCGGGCAAGCGGTAGACGACGGCCGTGCCGCAGACGCGGCAGTGTTTCAAGGGGGGACGATGCATTAAATAAGTGTAGCGGCTTTGCGGCCGGCGGCCTGGTGTGCCAGGCAATTTGCTATCAAAGATATAGCTTACTGCGCCCGTATTTAATGGGCTGATGGCATAAATTGCATAAAAAAACCGGGGCTGGGCCCGGTTTTCAGAGCTTGCCCTCAACGGCGTGCCTGCGTCCAAAAACTCATTCGGCCTTGATGCCTGCCGTCTTGATGGTTTTGGCCCAAAAGTCGGTGTCCTTTTTGACCAGGGCGTCCAGCGCAGCGGGTGGCAGGTAACGCAGTTCAACGCCAGCACCGTCGGCACGGGTTTTGGTTTCTGGCAGCTCCAGCGCGGCCTTGATCTGGCTGCTGAGCTTGCTCACTACGTCGGCAGGTGTCCCCGCAGGGGCAAAAATACCCACCCAGGCTTCCAGCTCAAAACCCTTCAAACCGGCCTCGGCGGTGGTCGGCACCGCGGGCAAGCCGGGGTGGCGGGTTTTGCCGGCCACAGCCAGGCCTTTGAGTTTGCCAACCTGCACCTGCCCCATCACCGAGGGTGGGGTGGTGATGAACACCTGTACCTGGCCTGAGAGCACGTCTTGCAGGGCCGGGCCGGAGCCACGGTAGGGAATGTGCACCATGCTGGTCTGGGTTTGCAGCTTGAACATCTCCGTGCCGATGTGCGAGAGCGACCCATTGCCCTGGCTGGCGTAGCTGAGCTTGCCGGGGTTGGCCTTGAGGTGGCTGATGAATTCACCGAGATTTTTGGCCGGCACCGACGGGTGAACGGCGATGACGTTGGTCGCCACCGTGATCAGCGCCACCGGCACAAAGTCCTTTTGCGCCCACGGCAGCTTGGGGGTGAGGTTGGGGTTGCCCACATGGTAGGCCGAGTACGAATTGAGCAGCGTGTAGCCGTCGGGGTTGGCGCGCGCCACCGCCTGGTAGGCCACGTTGCCGCTGCCGCCGCCGCGGTTGTCCACCACCACGGCCTGGCCGGTGACTTTGGCCAGCGAGTCCGACAGGATGCGGGCCGAGGCATCGACAAAACCGCCCGGCGGGTTGGGTACGATCAGGTTGATGGGCTTGCTGGGGTAGGCCTGGGCCAGCGTGGCGCTGGTGGCGAGACTTGCCAGCAGGGCGGCGCTGGCGCCCGCAAGCAGTCGGCGCAGGGTTGAGGTTTGGGTAAAAGCGTTCATGAGTCAGTCTCCTTTTTTGATAATCAATAACGGCCCGACAGCAGCGCACCTGCGTTGGGTAGGCGCCGCTCCAGCCCCAGGCTTTTAAGCAGGGCGTAGGTGGTGCAGACCGCGCTGGAGACCACGGGCAAGCCACTGGCTGCTTCAATCAGCGGCACCGAGGCCAGCGACGGCATCTGCACGCAGGCCGAGGCCACAATGGCGTCAGCACCCTTGACATTGAGCTGCTTCCACAGCTCGGCAGGGGCTTTCGGGTCACGCGCGCCCACGGCCAGGTTGTCGTGGATTTCGAGCGAAATGCTGTCAATCACTTCAATACCTTCGTTCTCGATGTAATCAATCACCATGCGCGTCAGCGGCTTCATATAGGGTGCAATGATGGCCACACGCTTGGCCCCCAGGGCCTGCAGGCCCTCGACCAAAGCGCCTGCGCTGGTGATGACGGGTGCAGGCAGGCCGTTGGCCACGGTGACTTCATGCAGACGGCGCTGGGATTCGCGGTGGTAGCCCTTGCCCATGCTCATGATGGCGACCAGGCAGGCGTAGCCCATGGCGTCCATGCGCGCGTCCGACAGCTCCAGCGCGCAGCGGTCGGAGTCGCGGTCCATCGCCGCCAGCTCTTCCTGGGTGACCGACTTCATGCGCATGCGGCTGGAATGAAACGTAAAGCGCTCGGGCAGGACTTCCTCGCGTGCGCGCAGCATGGCCGGAATTTCCGTTTCCATGGTGGTGTTGGAGCTGGGCACGATAAGACCGACCCGGTAATTTTTGTGCGCTGGGTGTTTTGCTGATGGCATGGCTGTCTTCCTGATGACTTGTTCAAGCCCCGATTCTTCGCTGTTTAATCCATACAAACAAATACATAATCAAGATAAATCAATACCGAAACCAGATAGATAAACGCCCTGAAAGCCGCACCATGGAGCTGCGTCAGATTCGTTACTTCACCGTGCTCGCGGACGAGCTGAGCTTTACCCGAGCGGCCAGGCGGCTGCATGTGTCGCAGCCGCCCCTGAGTTTTCAGATTGCCAGCCTGGAGGCGGAACTGGGGGCCCGGCTGTTTGACCGCACCAGCCGCAGCGTGGTGCTGAGCGAGGCCGGCAAAGCCTTTTTGCCCCACGCGCAGGCGGTGCTGGCGCGGCTGGACGAGGCGCGCAGCCATGTGACGCGCGTCGCCAGCGGCCTGCAGGGGCGGGTGCAGGTGGGGCTGGCGGGCTCGCATTTTTTGGGGCCGTTCCCCAAGTTCATTCAACAGTTTCGCCTGCAGCGGCCCGCCGTTGAGGTGGTGCTGCATGAGATGAAACCGGCCGACCACTTGCAGGCGCTGCGCGATGGGCGGCTGGACCTGTGCGTGTCGCGCAACCGGCTCAATGACACGCAAATCAGTGCCGCGCTGCTGTGGCGCGACCCGGTGGTGGTGGCCCTGCCGCCCGGTCACCGGTTGGCCCGCCGCCGCCAGCTCAGCCTGGCCGATCTGCGGGACGAGGACTTTGTGTTTTTGCGGCTGGACTCCTCGCCTTTTGCCGCGCGCCTGTTTGAAGCCTGCGTGCAGGCGGGTTTTGCGCCGCGCATTGCGCAGCAGGTGGTCGAGGTGCCGGCGGCGCTGAATCTGGTGGCGGCGGGTCTGGGCGTGGCGCTGGTGCCGGCGTCCATGGCGCAGCTCAGGTCCGATGCCGTGGGCATTTGCCGTCTGGGACCCACGCCGCAGGCGGCTGCCAAAGGGGCGCGTGCCCGCCAGGCGAGCATGCCCAACATCAATGGCGATGTGTATGTGCTCTGGCGCACCGACGATGCCGCGCCTGCGGTGGCGGAGTTCAGAAAACTGTTGCTGGATTGGGCTGGCAGTCTGCCGTCGTGGGCGGGGCGCTGAGCGGGGGCTGTCAGTTTGCAGGCCAGCGGCACCTTGGGGGCTGCGACCAATGCGAAAGACGGCAGTTTTTTATACGCCGCTGGCCCTCACCCCAACCCTCTCCCAAAGGGCGAGGGAGCAAGAAAAGCGAATCGCACGCACTGAGTTGAGTAGTTACAAAAAAACCGGGTTTGGCCCGGTTTTTTTTATCCCTGTTCGCCCGTTTTCAGACCTTGGTCGTTTTGGTGTGTTTCTCGATCAGGCTGCGTGCCGTGTCCAGCAGTTTCTTGCCGTCGAAGCCCTTTTTGTTCATGTCTTCCACCCACTCCACTTCCACGGTGCGCGATTTGCGGCGAAATTCCTGCGCTTCGGCCGCGCTGACCGTGTAAATCGTGTTGCCGCGGTCGCTGGCGCTCTTGCGGCCGGCAGCGTCGTTGCCCTGCTGCACCTTGCCGAGCCAGGCTGACGTGGCCATGCCGGAGTTGTTGTCGATGACCTTTTTAAGGTCCGGGGCCAGCGAGTTGTACTTGGCCTTGTTCATGGCCATCACGAAAGTGGTGGTGTACAGGCTGCCACCGGCCGGATCGAATTCGGCGTGGAACTTGGTGAGCTCGTTGACCTTGACCGAAGGCACGACTTCCCAGGGAATGACGCAGCCCTGGATGGTGCCTTTGTTCAGCGCATCGGGAATTTGCGGCAGTGGCATGCCCACGGGCGTCGCGCCCAGCACGCCCATCAATTTGGTGACCTGGCGTGTGGGGGCGCGCAGCTTGAGGCCGCGCATGTCGGCAATCGACTTCACGGGTTTGTCGACGGTATGGATCACGCCGGGGCCATGCACATGAAGGGCGAGGACCTGGGTGTCCTTGAATTCGTCCACGGCCACGGTCTGCACGTACTCCCAGTACGCTTTGGACGCGGCTTCGGCGTTGCTCATCATGAAGGGCAGCTCAAACACCTCGATGCGCGGGAAACGGCCCGCGGTATTGCCGGGCAGGGTCCACACCACGTCGACGATGCCGTCCTTGGCCTGGTCATAGAGCTGCACCGGTGTGCCGCCGAGCTGCATGGCGGGATAGGCTTCAAACTTGATGCGCCCACCGGATTCTTTTTCGATCTTCTCCATCCAGGGCTTGTGCATGCCCAGCCAGACGTTGGACTGGGGCGACATGAAGGTATGGAACTTCAGGGTCACGGACTGCTGGGCCAGGCTAGAGAGCGCCGGTGCGCCAAGGGCCACGGCTGCGCCGGATTTGAGAAGGGTGCGTCGCTGAATCATGGGGTTGTCTCCTGTAACGATGGTGGTAACTTAAAGGAATCGGGGTGCTTTGAGAAGCCGTGAATGCCCTGGCTATTTGTCCTGATCATTGGCTCTGACTATTGCCGCTAGCCGATGTACTGCACCAGCCAGAGCGAGATGGCGGGGAACAGCAGCAAAACGATGGTACGGAGGGTGTCGCTGATCAGGAAGGGCATGACGCCGCGGTAGCTTTCGCTGATCGGCACGTCCTTGGCCAGGCCATTGACGACGTAGACATTGAGCCCCACGGGCGGTGCCAGCAGGCCGAAGCCCACGGTCATCAGCACCATGATGCCGAACCAGATGGCGACCGACTCCTTGGCCATGCCGAAATCCAGCCCGATCACCATCGGGAAAAAGATCGGGATGGTCAGCAGCAGCATGGACAACTCGTCCATCACCGCGCCCAGCACGACGTAAAACAGCAGGATGGCCGTCACCACCATGAGCGGGGACAGGCCCCAGCTGCCGACGACGCCTGCGAGCTGGCTGGGCACCTGGGTCAGTGCCAGTGCCGAGTTCATCAGGTCGGCGCCGATGAAGATCAGGAAAATCATGGCCGAGCTTTCAGCGGTGGCATAAAAGCACCGCTTGAACTTGGCCCAGGTCATTTCGCGCTTGAGCAGCGCGGCCACAAAAGTGGCCGCCGCGCCCACGGCGGCACCTTCCGTCGGCGTGAAATAGCCACCGTAAATGCCGCCGAAAACAACCACAAAAATGATGGCAATCGGCAGGACGCCCAGTATGGTGCCGAGGGTCAGGGCCGTGCGCTCTTCGTCCACTTCAGGGGCCTGGCCCGGCACCAGCCGGACATAAATGGCGATGGCCGCCATGTAACCGAACATGGCGATGATGCCCGGCACCATGGCCGCCGCAAACAGCTTGGCAATGTTCTGTTCGGCCAGGATGGCGTAAATGACCAGCGGCACGGAAGGCGGGATCAGGATGCCCAGGGTCCCGCCGGCGGCCAGCGTACCGGTGGCGAGCCGCCCGGAGTAGCCGTGGCGCTTCATTTCGGGCAGGGCCACGCCGGTGATGGTGGCGGCGGTGGCGACCGAAGAGCCGCAGATCGCGCCAAATGCGGCGCAGGCGAGCACCGAGGCCATGGCCAGGCCGCCCTTGAAGCGGCCCATCACAGCGGCTGCAAACTGGAACAGCGCTTTGCTGATGCCGCCCTGCGTGGCGAAATGCCCCATCAGGATGAACAGCGGGATCACCGACAGGTCATAACTGGCAAAGCGTGCAAAAGCCTGGGTGTTGATGAAGTTTGAAAACGGGGCCCAGCCGGTCTGCATGACATAACCGATGCCGCCGGCCGTGAACATGGCCACCGCGATCGGCACGCGCACGGCCATGAAAACCAGCATGATGCCGAAAATGATCAGGGCAAGCGTGATGGAGCTCATTGGGTAACCTCTGCGCCACGCGCTGCGGTGCCATTCGCCTTGGGAGCGGCCCGGCGGCTCATTGGGTAACCTCCCGCGCCATGCGCTGCGGTATTCGCCTTGGGAACGGCCCGGCGGCTCATGGGTGCGCCTCCAGGCCCTTGCCAAAGCCAAATACCGCCTGGCACAGGCCGATGACGCTGGTCAGTACAAAAGGCGGCACCATGGCGGCATACACCACCCACTCCGGAAAGCCCAGGATCTGGGTTTCGGAATGCGTGCTCCAGGAGTTGATGCCGCCCAGCGTGGTGCGCCAGGCCAGCAGGCCAAACATCAGGGCCAGCAGCAGGGCCCCGAAGCGGTCCAGCTTGTTGTTGGTGGCATGACTGAGTCTGGTGGTGAAGAAATCAACAATGATGTTGCCGCGCATGAGCTGGCAAAACGGCATGAACAGCGCAATGGCTGCGCCGGCAGCCACGCCGGTCAATTCAAAATCGCCGGCCAGCGTGGCCCCTGCGGTGTTGCGGCCAATCAGGCTGGCGCAGGTCATGAGCGTGATTGCCGTGAGCAAGAGGCCGGCCAGGATGGCGCAGAGCTTAGCCAAGTTTTGCAAGAGATTCAATAGATTCAAGCGGTGTCTCCAGAAGAACGTTATCTGCGGGCTTGGGGGATGGTGCCGGCAACGTGTGACCGGAATGTCACCGTGCTTTTTTTGGGTTGATTATGCAAATGCCCGGCGCGCTTGGGCAGGCGGGTTACCCCGAGCGACCCGGGTATTTGCGCGATGATCGGAGCGGGTGTGCGTGAATCGCGCAAACGGCCGGCGAACGAAACCCTGCGCAGCCTGGGCGCAAGGCCTTCGTTGCGCCAGCAGGTTTTTGTTTCAGGCGACCTTGACGGTCAGCGTGCCCAGGCCGTCCACGCCCCCGACCATGGTGTCGCCCGACACCACCGCCGCCACGCCTTCGGGGGTGCCGGTGTAAATCAGGTCGCCCGGCTGCAGTTCCCAGGCGGTGGACAGGTGCTCGATGGTCTCGGCGATGTTCCAGATCAGTTTGGAGACATTGCTGCGCTGGCGGTCCACGCCACCGACCTGCACGTAGATCCCGGCATGGCTCACATCGCCCGCCTGCGCCGCCGGTGTGATGGGGCCGATCGGGGCCGACTGGTCATAGGCCTTGCCAATGCACCAGGGGCGGCCCTGTTTCTTCATCTCGGTCTGCAGGTCGCGGCGCGTCATGTCCAGGCCCACGGCGTAGCCGTAGATGTGTTTGTGGGCGTCAACGGCCAAGATGTTCTTGCCGCCGGTGCCAATGGCGACGACCAGCTCAATCTCGTGGTGCAGGTTTTTGGTCAGGCTGGGGTAGGGGATGGTGCCGGTCTGGCCGGCTTCCACGGCGACGATGGCGTCCGCCGGCTTGAGGAAGAAAAACGGCGGCTCGCGGCCGGTAAAGCCCATTTCCTTGGCGTGCTCTTCGTAGTTGCGGCCCACGCAGTAAATGCGGTGAACCGGAAAACGCTCGGCCTTGCCGACCACCGGGACGGAGGCGATGGGAGGTGGGGTAAATACAAAGCTCATGACAACCTTTCTTCTCTGTGTATGCCCAGCGCCTGATGCACCGGGTGGTCTGAAAAACTGAACAGCACACAGCCTTGCGCCGAACGCAGCTGGGCAGTGTGCCACGACGGAATCACAAAATGGTCACGCGGGCCGAACTCGAAAGTCCAGACCTGTTCGTCGCGCGCGACAGTCACGTTGCCATGGCCTTCGACCACGCTGAATACCGCGCCGTCGGTCTGGCGCCAGGGCTGACCCGCAAAGCCCGCCGGCAGGCGCTGCATGAAGGTGGCCATGGTGGGCATGGGCGAGCCGCCCGTGGCCGGGTTCACGTAGCGCAGCTTCACCCCGTCCCAGGCGTCGATGGGGGCTTGCCGCTCCAGCTGGTGCAGGGCCTCGCGGGTGCGTTCGTAGGGGTAGCTGAAAATGGGCGAGGTCTGGCCAAACGGCGCGTCGTAGCGCACGGGCAGCATGTTGGCACCGTAGCGCTGGTAGCTGGTGCCCTCGGCTCGGGTCACGGGCTGCGATTGGGTGCTGCCGTTTTCGGCAAACCCGGCATCAAAAAAGCGCAGCATGGGAATGTCCAGCCCGTCGAGCCAGACCACCGGCTCCTGGCCGTCGCAGCCGTGGTCGTGCCAGGTCCAGCTGGGGGTGATGATGAAGTCACCGGGTGACATGGTGGTGCGCTCGCCATCGACGGCCGTGTAAGCGCCGCGGCCCTCCACCACAAAACGCAGGGCGCTTTGGGTGTGGCGGTGGCTGGGGGCTATTTCGCCGGGCAGGATCAGCTGCAGGCCCGCATACAGCGACTGCGTGATGGCCGACTGCCCGCGCAGTGCCGGGTTCTCCAGAATCAGCACGCGGCGCACCGCTTCCTCTGCGGTGATCAGCCGGCCCGACTCCATGAGGTAGGGGCGCACCTCGCCGTAGCGCCACAGCGAAGGCAGGCAGGGCGTGGCCGGCTGCGGCGGCACCAGGGCGTGCAGCACCTCCCACAGCGGCGTCATGTTGCGGGCGGCGATGGCCTCATAAAAGGCCTTGCGCGCCGCACCATTGGTTGCACAGGCTTGACTGGGCGGTGGTGTCATGTCCATGGAGGCCTTGTTAAACACTGTCGTCGTCGAAATAAACCCCGTCGTCCCTCAAAAACTTTTGGAGCTGCGTGACGTCCATATCCGCAAAGGCCTGGCCCGCCAAGCGCTGCGAAGCCGCCGTGCCGGCCGCCTGCCCCATGACGAAGCAGGCGCCGCTGGCCCGTGCCGCCGACTGGCCTTCGTGGGCCATGGACGCACAGCGCCCGGCCACCAGCAGGTTGTCCACTTCCCTGGGCACCAGCATGCGCCAGGGCAGGTCGTTGTAGGCGCGGCCCTGGGGGGTGTCCATGCCGCGCGGAAACTGCCAGTCGATCCGGCCATCCACATGCAGCTCCATCGGCCAGGCGTTGATGCCGATCACGTCGTCAAAGCGGGCCGACGACAAAATGTCTTCACCGGTCAGCGCGTACCGGCCCCGGATGCGCCGCGTTTCTCGAATGCCGACCTGCGGTGCAATGTCCACGATTTCAGACTGTTCAAAACCGGGCACCTCGCTCTTCAGGAAGCGGAAATACTCGGTGATCTGCCGGCGGCCTTCGAGCTCGCCCTCGCTGAGCTGGCGCGCATCGGTGGCGTCCATGGCGGTGCCGCCGGCGTTGCGGATCTGGGTCACGTTGGCGCGCCACTCGGCCGGGTTTTTTTGCGGACGCAAAATGGCGCCCTCGCGCGGAAACTGGTAGCGGCCAGGCTCGCGCGCCTGGGCTTGCGCCATCAGCGCATTGATGGCCTTGAACTCGCCGACAGCCGCCAGCGCACGCGGTGCATCCACATGGCCGACGCGGAACATGGTGGACGGAAACAGGGCGCTGCCGCGGCCGTCGCCCAGCTCAAACGGCACGCCGGCAAAGTGGGCGACATCGGCGTCGCCCGAACAGTCGATGAAGCTGCGGGCCCGGATGGCCTGCCGACCGGACTTGGTCTCCACCACCAGCGCGTCAATGGCTGAACCCTGCATGACAACGGCGGCGGCCCAGGCATGAAACAGCAGCTGGACGCCGCTGGCCACCAGCAACTGGTCGGCCGCGCATTTGTAGGCCGACACATCGTAGGAGCGCACCCGGATGCGCCCCTGCATGCCGTCCTGCGGCTGATTCAATCCGCCCAGCGCGTCAATGCGGGCCAGGAGCTCATCGACCACGCCATGTACCACCTGCCGCATCTGGCCGTTCTTGCGGCCATAGAGGCCGGCAAAGTTGGTGACGCCGCCCGCCGTGCCCATGCCCCCGAGAAAACCGTAGCGCTCGACCAGCAGGGTGCGCGCGCCATGGCGCGCCGCGCTGACGCTGGCGGCCAGGCCCGCGGGGCCACCGCCGATCACGACGACATCGTATTCACCGTAGACGGGCAGTGAGCGGGCAGGTTCGGTGACGGTCATCAAGTTACGCAGTGAGCGACCGTGGAGGCCATGGTGTTTCTGGACTGCCGGCCCTCACCCCAACCCTCTCCCAGAGGGAGAGGGGGCAAGAAAGCGCGGGGGCCGGTATTTTCAAGCAGGGGCCGCGGAACCGGCTTAGCCGGGCCGCAGGCGCAGCGGCCCCCTCGGGGGGCAGGGAGCTACACGCAGTGAGCGACCGTGGGGGCAACATCATTCCACCTTGATCCCGCGCATCGCGATGATGCCGCCCATGATGGCGGTTTCGTTGCGGATGCGGCTGAGCAGGCCTTCAGGCGAGGTGCCCACCGCTTGCCAGCCCTGGTTGAACAGTTTCTGGCGTGTGTCGTTGTCGCGAATGGCTTTGGAGACTTCCTGGTTCAGGCGTGCCTGTGCTGCCTTGGACAGTTTGGCCGGGCCGACCAGGGCGGTCCAGACTTCCAGGTTGAAATTGCGTACTTCAGCGTCGGCCAGCGGTGGGATTTCGGTGGCCAGGGCGCTGCGCCCGCTGGTCAGTCCAATCGCCTTGAGCTTGCCGGCCTTGATCTGCGGCAGCGCGATACCGGGCGGCACCAGCGCCATCTGGATCTGGCCGCCCAGCAGCGCGGTGACGACTTGCGGGTTGCCCTGATAAGGCACATGCACGGCAGCCAGGTTGCCGGCCGTGGACTTGAGCAGCTCCATGCCCAGGTGTCCGACCGAGCCATTGCCGACCGAGCCGTAGTTCCATTTATTACCGCCATTGCGGGCTGCGATGAAGAAGTCACTGCCCGAGGGCTGGTTCACCGGGGCCACCAGCACCAGCGGCGCCGTGGCCAGCAGGGAGATGGGGGTGAAGTCTTTCGCCGGGTCGTAAGGCAGCTTGGCGTACAGCATCTTGGCCGAGGTCAGGTTGCCATTGATCACCACGCCCAACGTGTGATCGTCCGTGGCTTTGGCCACCAGATCGGCGGCGATGTTGCCGGAGGCGCCGGGACGGTTTTCCACGATCACCGGCTGGCCCAGCGCCCGCGACAGCGGCTCGGCCAAGGTGCGTGCGGCCATGTCGGGCGTGGAGCCGCCGGGGAAACCCACCAGGATTTTGACGGGCCGGCTCGGCCAGTTGGCGGCGACTGCGGATGAAGCTGATGCGGCCTCTTTGGTCGCCGGCTTCTTCGGCGTGTTTTGGGCGGTAGCCAGCACAGGCATTGAGAGAGCAGCTATCAAAAGCGTAGCATGCGTGAAGATTTTCATACGGTTTCCCATTTCTTTAAAACCATTATTGGAACAGCTTTGACGGCTCGATTCCGTCGTACATCCACTTCAGCCCGGCAAAGCCTGCGCTCTCCGTGCCGCTCTGGAACAGCTGGTTGCGCAGCTCGCGCTGTACGCCGGCAGCGTGGTAGATGTCGCCGTAAAAGCGTGCGGTCAGCTGGACGCGGCCGGTGCGCAGATAGCGCGCCTGCTGGTATTTCTGGAAGGCCTGCAATACGTCCCCCCGGGTAAAGCGCAGGGCTTCGCGCAGCACCACGGCGTCTTCAATCGCCTGGCCCGCGCCCTGGGCCAGGTACTGCAGCATGGGATGGGCCGCATCGCCGAGCAGCGTCACGCGCCGGTCGGTCCAGTTCTTGACCGGTTCACGGTCGCACAGCACCCACATCTTCCAGGTGTCGATCTTGCCCAGCAGCTCCCGCACCTGCGGGCAGGCCTGGGCAAACCGCTCGGTGAGCTCGGCGCTGTCGCCAAAGGTGTTCCAGCCTTCGTCGTATTTGTTGCTGTGAAACACGGCGACCAGGTTGAACAGCTCGCCGCGGCGCAGGGGGTAGTGCACCAGGTGGGTTTTCTCCCCGCCCCACAGCAGCACGTCGTCGCTCCACAGGTGCGCAGGCACGTCTTCGCGCTTGAGCACGGCACGGTAGGCAATATGGCCCGAAACGCGCGGTTTGCCGTCGCCCACCACGGCTTCGCGCACCTTGCTCCACAGGCCGTCGGCGCCAATCAGGGCGGCCGCCTGCAGGGTTTCACCACCCGCCAGATGGACGGTCACGCCGTCGGCCGACTGCTCGAACGAGGCGACCTTGGCGTGGGTGCGCAAGGTGACGTTCGGCTGGGCGGCGCAGGCATCAAGAAACACCTGGTGCAGATCGGCGCGGTAAATCACGCCATAAGGAAAGCCATAAGCGGCACGGGCCATGTCCCCCAGCGCCACCCGCACCACTTTCTCGCCGGTGCGCACGTCGTTCAGCCCCAAGCCGCTCGGAAAGAACGCCACTTTGTTGATGACGCTGGTCAGGCCCAGGTAGTCAAACATCCTGAAAATGTTGGGGCCCAGCTGGATGCCGGCGCCGATTTCGCCGAAACTGGCGGCTTGCTCCAGCACGGTGACGGGGTGGCCATCCTGCGCCAGCACCAGCGCCGCGGCCAGGCCGCCGATGCCGCCGCCTGAAATGATGAAGGGGACTGCTGGTCTCACGGGTTTTGCAATACTTGAGTCGGTGGAATGCGTTTAATGATAAGTATGCTTAGTATCGTAAGTAATAGTACATACCCTGACCCGGACAGGCCCTAAACTTAAGCCATGGCAAAAAGTTTTAATTTCAGTCAAGCCCCGGGGCACCTGGTCCGCCGCGCCCATCAACTCTCGGTGGCCATCTTCATGGAAGAGACCGAGGCGTTTGACGTCACGCCGGTGCAGTTTGCCATTCTCAATGCGCTCATGGACGACCCCGGTGAAGACCAGATCACCCTGTCGGGCCGGGTGGCGTTTGACCCGGCGACCTCAGGCTCGGTGATTGGCCGCCTGGAAGCCAAGGGCCTGATCCGGCGCCAGGCCGATCCGGGCGACAGACGGCGCAAGCTGCTGTGGGTCACGCCCGAGGGTGAAAAACTGGCCTTGCAAATGAAGCGCGCGGTCGGCAGGGTGCAGCAGCGCATCGTGGCGCCGCTAGATGACGCGGAGCGCGAGCAGCTGCGGTTTCTTTTGGCCAAGCTGGTGGAGGGGCATGAAGGCGTCGAGTAATCGTTGCAGCCGCTCATCGGAGAGCGGTGCCTGATTCTTCAAGCGTTCATCATGCCGGCGAGGTGGACGAATGAGGACTAAAGATGCAGTCTCAGCGTTAGATCGTTGCAAACGTTCTCTCACTCTTGCCGTACCGGACGAAGTAACGACCGCACTCCGCGAAGGGGGCGAGTTGCTCGCTTATAGCCTGGGGTGTGTCGTCCATTATTCGAAGGGCTTGCGACTTCTTGCTGAGAAGCCACCACAGCAGAAACTCTTCGAATGAAGCGCTCTCTCTTGACTGCGCATAGAAAGTGGAAAGCGAAGGCCGACCATGAGGATGCAACCGTTGCCAAACGTCCTTCTTTGCCACGCTGGTGAATTGGCCAAGCCAACGAGCGCGATGAGTGCTGACGAACTGTTCGTTCAGGATGACGTGGCGAGCAGACATTTGCTCGTCGCGCGCTAGGGATTCTTGACTTGGCTGATAGGGCGCTAGCGCGGGTTCACCGGGATCACCGAATTGATTGCGACCAGACCTGTGCAGAAGGCGGTGAGTTTTCATGCTCATCTCAGTTCTCCGCGTGTGCTATCAACGGTTGAGGTAACAGGCAGCCTCGCAAAGCGAGGGAACCAACAAGCGCAACTTGTTGGTTGTCCTGTTGAATTGTTAGGAACCATCAAACGTCCCACACCACTAGGGAGTTGCATGTAGTGCATACCGCGAAACCTTGTGTGCCTGCCATGTACTCAGCGAACTGTCCATCTGTCATTTTCTCCGTATCTGACTCGACAAACTCAATACTTCCAACGTCATGGCAAACCGGACAAAGGCTCGGCATGTGATGGCCCGGCCCACCGATTAGTTCTGTCAATCCGAATTGGCGTGGCGCGCGCTCAGGAGCGCGTAGTTCGCCATTTTCATGTGCAAGCCATAGTTTGTAGGTTTGACTAACATCCGATCGGCACGCTTCTTTGAGCGCCTCCAAATCGAGATTGGACATTTCACGCCCGGATGTGTGTTTGCACTCCTTTAGATTGAGGCGGGATGCTTTATCCAAACTGACTCGAAACCCGGCTCTTGCGGTGAGGACCTCATGAAGATCAATGTGTTTTCCACGCAGTGGTACTTTTCCCTTGAGGCCGTAATGCCTTCGCAATACGAGCACATCAAATCCTTTTCCGTTAAATGTGATGACTTCGTCCGCATTCTGAATAAGTGCGACCAGATGAGAAGCCTCGTCTTGGGTGAAAAACTCGTATGTATTTTTCGATTCTATGTAGACGCATGCTACGCGCATTGTCGGTGCATGCTTTTGCTTTGATGGCCGCGAATCCGCACGACGGAAGTCGTTCGAAAATGGCTCTGTTTCGATATCGAAGCAAATACGATTGGTGGCCACGTGGCTTGGGTGACCCATGCGGCCAGAGCCCTTATGCAGTCTGAGTTTTTTCAAAATCGGCATGTCTGCTCCCTGCTAAATGGCCAGCCAAACCCTGCGGGTGGTAGACGCATTCTACCGACGAGGCATGCACGGAGCCACTCTTGCAACCTCGCCTTGCCGTGCGGTGTGGCCCGGCGTGCCCAGCACTTGAGAGTGATGCTCAAGTGCCCGATTCGCTACATTGTTACTCAGCAGTTCGACATACTTTGTCATCCTGAGCACAGCGAAGGATCTCGGTATGCCGGCAAGATTCTTCGCCTTGCTCAGAATGACAGCATGGGTGGCGTCGCAAAGAGCCGTTCGGGCTGAGCTTGTCGAAGCCTTGGTGCCGATCGCGCAGACCCTTCGACAAGCTCAGGGCGAACGGGGTTAACTGAACAGCATTGGGGTTAAGGGCGAGATACCGCCACTGAAGCGGACACACTGGAGCGGGGCTTTTGGGCCCCGTTTTTGCTTGAAGCAAGAACGGGGGGAGTCAGGCCGACTTGGCCAGCAGCGTGAAGTGCTCAACCACCGGCGGACTCGCAAAAAATGGCCCGACGATGGCGCGCCACTCGGCAAACGCCGGCGACTCGCGAAAACCGACCGTGTGGTCTTCCAGCGTCTCCCAGAAGATTTGCAGGATGTAGCGCTCCGGGTTTTCAATGCCTTTGTTGACCTTGAAACCCTGAAAGCCCTTGGCGTTTCGGATGACGGTGCTCAGGCCGCGCTGGATGGCTTCGTCAAAAGCAGCTTGCTGGCCGGGGTGGATGCGGATGTCGGCGAGTTCGAGAATCATGAAAAGTCCTGTTTTGGTGGCACTTGGATTAATACTGGGTGACCGGCAACTCTACCGTCAAACCGTCAAGTGCTTCGGTCAGCTTGATCTGGCAGCTCAGGCGGCTGTTGGGCCGGCTGGGCGTGGCGGTAAACGCCAGCATGGCCAGCTCTTCACCATCGGGTGGCGGCAGCTGGGCGGCAAAGGGCTCGCGTACATGGACGTGGCAGGTGGCGCAGGTCATCAGCCCGCCGCAGTCGGCGGCAATGCCCTCGACGCCGGCGGCCACGGCAGCCTGCATCAGGTTCTTGCCTGTTTGGGCTGTAGTCCCGGTCAGTTGGCCGTCGGCAGCTATGAAATTGATAGTGATCATGAGGAAGATTGAGTAAGGCGTTCAAATCCGGCTGAAATATTCACGGCGCTGCCAGTCGTCCTTGTCCTCGGCCTGCTCATAGCGGCCCAGCTCGGACTGCTTGACGCGCACCAGGTAGTCGACAAAGGCGCTGCCAAAGGCCTGGACCAGAAGCGGGTCCGCCTGCAGGGCCTGCAGCGCTTCGCCCAGGCTGGTGGGCAGCAGGGTGTCGCTGGCCCCATAGGGCGCATCGGTGGCGGGCGGCGCTTTCAGCCGGCGCGTGATGCCGTCGAGTCCGGCATGAACTTGCGAGGCCAGGTACAGGTAGGGGTTGGCGGCGGGCTCGCCGATGCGGTTTTCAATGCGCGTGGCGCCGTCGCCGCACTGGCCCACCACGCGCAGCATGGCGCCGCGGTTGTCGCGGCCCCAGAGCACGGCCTGCGGCGCCAGCGCATTCGGGCGGTAGCGGCCAAAGCCGTTGATGGTGGGCGTGCAGAACACGGCCATGCCGCGCGCATGCGCCAGCAGGCCGGCCAGGTAGTGCTCGCCCAGCTCCGACAGTGTGTTCTGGGCATCGGTTGCCGTGCTGCCCGGGGCCGGCGCTTCGCGCTGAAACACATTGCGGCCGGTTTCATTGTCGACCAGCGACTGGTGCAGGTGCCAGCCGCTGGACATGATGTTGGCAAACGGCGGGCGGCACATGAAGCTGGCGTGGTAGCCCGCGCGGCGCAGCGCCTGCTTGACCGCATTGCGAAACAGCACCATGTTGTCGGCAGCCGTCAGCGCGTCGGTGGCCTCGAACACGGCTTCCACCTGGCTGGGGCCCAGTTCGATCTCGAGCGACAGCAAGGGCAGGCCCAGCGCCTGCGCCGTGTGCTGCACGATGCGCAGGGGCTCTTCGGCCAGGTCGTACCAGCCCTCGGTCAGCAGGTTGTAGCCGGGGTGGATCATGTTCACGGCCGGCGGCAGGCCGGGCCAGCCGGCTTGCTCGGGGTCGAGCTGCGCCTCGGTGTCGCGGATGCGGTAGATGTGGAACTCGACTTCAAGCCCGCACTTCATGCCGTAGCCGGCCTGCGCCAGGCGGGTGAGCGCCTGCTGCAGCACGCGGCGTGTGTCCAGCTCCACCGGCTGGCCGTTCTGAAACCAGAGCTGGCCTTGAACCCAGCCGGTGGTGGGCGTCCACGGCAATTGCCGAAAGCTTGTCGGGTCGGCCAGCAGCAGCAGGTTGCTGGCAAATTCGAAGCCGGGCAGACCTGATGTGCCGCCGGGCTCGAACACCTTGAAGGCCGTGCGGTCGGACGTGTCCTTGAGCATCAGCGTGCTGACCATGCCCACTCCGTCCTGCATGGCTTTCGCGGCGGCGCCGGCCACCAGCGTCTTGCCTCGCGTCACGCCATGCAGGTCGCACCAGGCAAAACGCACCAGCTCCAGGCTGCTGGCAGTGATCAGCTCGGATGTGTGTTCCAGCGCTTGCTGGCGTGCGGCGTCGTGAATGCCGCAGAGCTGCGCGAAGGTCGGCACGGCCCTCACCCCAACCCTCTCCCAGAGGGAGAGGGAGTCTGAGCCACCGCTTTCACTCCCTCTCCCCCTGGGAGAGGGTTGGGGTGAGGGCTGCCCGTCCAAGGCGCGCCATCGCGCTTGGCCTGCACTGCCTCACGCCACCAGACGGGCCAGCTGCCGGCCGGCGCAATACCGTCCAGGGTGTCGGGGCCGGTCATGGCGGCGACCAGGGCGGGGTCGGCTGCGCCGGGCGGTGTGCCGCCGTTTTGCACCGTTTCAATGGCCTTGATCAGCACCCGCCGGTTGGCCATGATGACCTTGTCGGTGGTGCCCAGGTGCTCGCGCGTGCGGTCGGCAATCGGGCCCATGCTTTCCACGGCCCATTGGTCATGCACGTTGATGTCGTCTTCGCCCATGCCCAGATAGGTCTGGCTCAACTGCTCCTCGGCGTCAAAGCCCCAGCGGTTATGGCGGCCGGCCTTGGGGAGGTAGTCGGGCAGGGTGACGAACTCCAGCCGCTGCCGGCGCATCTGCTCCTTGTCCAGCGGGCCGGCAAAACTGGTGAAGATGGCGTACCAGTAGGTGTGGGTGTCGTCAACGGGCACATGCAATTGGGTGATGGTGATGGTCTCGGACAGCGGGATCACAAAGGTGTGCGGAAAGATGGCGTTGGTCACCCGCACATGCGTGAGCTGCTCCGTCATGGGGCGCAAGGCCGTGAGCTGCAGGCCATAAGGGCGCGCGTCAAAGCTGATCTCGGGCTGGGCGAACTCGCGCATGATGCGCGTCATGGGCCAGCGCTCGCCGTCCACCTCACCGGCGCTGGCACCGCGAAACTGTTTGCCGTAGCTGTCATCAAGCGATTCGTCGTTGAAAAACCGGTGCAGAAATGAAGGGTGCGCCGGGTCGATGCCGACTTCAAAGGCCTGTAGCCAGTTGGCGTTCCACAAGCCCTTGAAGGCAAAGGTGTGCGTGCCCGGTGCGGCAAAGCAGTCAAAGGCCGGGAAGGGCGGCGGCGTGCTGCCTTCCGGGCCCAGCCAGGCAAACAAAATACCGCTTTTCTCCACGACCGGGTAGCTGCGCTGCTTCACGCGCTCACACAGCTTGCTGCCCGCCGGCTCGGCCGGTGTTTCCAGGCATTGGCCGTTGACGTCAAACTTCCAGCCGTGAAACGGGCAGCGCAGGCCGCCGCCCTGTTCAAGGCTCTCGCGCCGGCCAAAGGACAGGTCGGCCCCGCGGTGAGGGCAGTCCCGGTCCAGCAGGCCCCAGGCATGGCTGGCGTCCTTGAACAGCACCAGGTCCTGGCCCAGCACGCGCACCGCCTTGACCGGGCGCTTGTCCATGCGCGGGTCCAGGCTGGGGTTGAATTCGTCGACCAGCGCGACCGGTTGCCAGTACTGGCGCATCAGCTGGCCGCAGGGGGTGCCCGGGCCGATCCGGGTGATCAATTCGTTTTGCTCAGCGTTCATGGGTGTCCTGCGGAATGAGGGTGGTCAGGCGGGAGTGTGAAAACGGTATACCAAAATTTAAATTCAGTGTACAGTCATAGTTATGAACTTGCAAGAAACCGTTTTGATGCAGTTGCGGGACCTGATCCTGCGCGGTGAATTCGAGCCCGGCCAGCGTCTGGCCGAGCAGCAGCTGGCGGAGCGGCTCGGCGCCTCGCGCACGCCTGTGCGCGCCGCGCTGGCCACGCTGGAGCAGGAGTGCCTGGTACAGATCAACGATAGCGGCGGCTACCTGGTGCGGCAATTCACCCCGCGCGAGGTGGCCGATGCCATTGCCGTGCGCGGCCACCTGGAAGGCATGGCCGCGCGTCTGGTGGCCGAGCATGGCGTTTCGCGTAGCCTGCAGCTCGATCTGCAGGCCTGCCTGGATGAAGGGGACCGCCTGCTGGCTGTCAATCCGCTGACCATGGAAAGCTATGCGGCCTACGCCGCGATGAACGACCGCTTTCACAATCTCATCCTGGAAGCCAGCGGCAACAGCGCCTTGCAGCGTGCGGTGTCACTGAACGACCGGCTGCCGTTTGCACCTGCCTCGGCCATGCTGCCGATGCAGTCCACCCTGGCCCAGGACCACGAGTGGATGAGCTATGCCCACCGGCAGCACCACATGCTGTTTGATGCGCTCAAAGCTGGCGAGGGCA
Source organism: Polaromonas sp. (assembly GCF_036676035.1). Lineage (GTDB taxonomy): Bacteria > Pseudomonadota > Gammaproteobacteria > Burkholderiales > Burkholderiaceae_C > Polaromonas. Next base: position 12,565 of record NZ_JAKFDR010000028.1, on the reverse strand, counting down.
CCCGCGCGCAGGCGCTGGCGGTGGAGCACACCGAAGTGGCCCAGATGAACATGCGCATGGCGCTGGAGCGCCGGGCGGAGTCCGAACGGGTGATGCCGGGGATTCGGCTGGTGGTGGGGAGGTAAGCCATATCGGCTAGGTAGGTTTCCTAATGGCCGCGGCATGGCAATGTGCCTAGGATGCTTTCAACCCATCAACCGATGTGGCTGGACCTGAAAGCTTTCCATGAAACTTTTCCTGTTGCAAATTCTTGGGCTGACCATGGCCCTGTCTGCCGGCACTGCCTTTGCCCAGGACCGCTACAGCACTTCTGCAGACGGGCAGGAAGTCACCGACAGCAAAACCGGGCTGGTCTGGCGCCGCTGCGTCGAGGGCATGAACTGGAAAGTGAAGACCTGCAGTGGGAAAGCTGGGTTTTTCAACCAGGCGGATGCCGCAGCCCGTGCCAAAAACGAGGCCGCGAGCAGTGGCCAGGCCTGGCGCCTGCCGACGCTGAAGGAGTTGTCCGGCATCGTGTCTGCGCGCGAGGCGAGCCCGGATGAAGGCCGTGCGGCGATTGACCCTGCGGCCTTCCCGGCGACGCCGCTGGCGAGGTTTTGGACTTCCAGCAGCGTCGGAACGGGCTATTTCATGCACGTTGCTTTTACCGAGGGCAGCGCCGGCGAGAGCCCGCGCAGTTCTCCCGGGGCGGTGCGCCTGGTCCGCGCTGGTAAGTAGCCCCCACGCTTTTCACTTCGTGTAATGCGCTGCCCCCCGAGGGGGCCGTCGCTTGCTCGGGGCGGCCCTTCGCGGCGCTAGCCGGCAGGGCGCTTACTCTTTGGCGACCTGCAGTACCAGCTTGCCGAAGTTTTCGCCGTTGAACAGCTTGAGCAGCGTCTCGGGGAAAGTGTCCAGGCCAAACACCACGTCTTCCTTGCTCTTCATGGTGCCGGCCTTGAGGTAGCCCGCCATTTCGGCCACGCCCAGGTGGTAGCGGTCGGCGTAGTCGAACACCACAATGCCTTCCATGCGCGCACGGTTGACCAGCAGGCTCAGGTAGTTTTTGGGGCCCTGCACAGGCGTGGTGTTGTTGTACTGGCTGATGGCGCCGCAAATGATGATGCGCGCGCCCCGTGTAATTTTGGCCAGCACGTGGTCGAGAATCTCGCCGCCCACATTGTCAAAGTAAATGTCCACGCCCTTGGGGCAGTGCTCTTTGAGGCCGGTACGCACGTCATCGTTTTTGTAGTCAATGCAGGCGTCAAAGCCCAGTTCATTGACGACCCAGTCGCACTTGGCCTTGCCGCCGGCAATGCCCACCGCGCGGCAGCCCTTGAGCTTGGCAATTTGCCCCACGGTCTGGCCCACGGCGCCGGCCGCACCTGACACCACCACGGTTTCGCCGGCTTTGGGCTGGCCCACTTCCAGCAAACCAAAGTAACCGGTCATGCCGGGCATGCCCAGCACATTGAGCCAGGTGGTGAGCCCCAGGCGCGGATCGATTTTGAACATGCCGCTGCGCTTGATCTGCTCCTGCGGGATCAGGCAGTACTCCTGCACATCCAACCCGGCACTGACATAGTCGCCGACCGCAAAGTTCGGGTTTTGCGAGGCGATCACCTGGCCGACACCGCCGGCCCGCATCACGGCGCCGATCTCCACCGGCGGGATATAGCTTTTGCCTTCGTTCATCCAGCCGCGCATGGCCGGGTCGAGCGAGAGGTAAAGCGTCTTGACCAGCACACCGCCGGGGCCGGGCTCTGCCACGGGTTCGGTGGTGAAGCTCCAGTTGGCGCGGGTGGGCAGGCCTTGCGGGCGGGCGGCCAGGCGGATCTGGTGATTGGCTAATTCGGTGATGGCGGTGATGGCGCTCATGGGTTTCTCCACTGAAAAGATGGTTTTGTTGTATCCAGCACCCATATTAGTGACGCCGGGCCGGCCTGTCAGTCACGCAGGCGATTCGGCCACGGCATACGCCGGTACTGCCAGCCAATACCGTTTTCCGTTTATGCTTTCAGTCATGAAGCTTCACAACTACTTCCGCTCATCGGCCTCGTTTCGCGTTCGCATTGCGCTGGCGCTCAAGGGCCTGGACTACGACTACGTGGCCGTTCACATTGCCAAGGGCGACCACAAGAAGGAAGCCTATGCGGCCCTGTCGGCGGACACCCTGGTGCCGCTACTGGAGGTCGACGGCGAACGCCTGTCGCAATCCATGGCGATCATTGAATACCTCGATGAAACCCACCCCGAGCCTGCGCTGCTGCCCGCCGATGCCCTGGGCCGCGCCAAGGTGCGCGCGCTGGCGCAGTCGATTGCCTGCGAGATTCATCCCCTGAACAACCTGCGGGTGCTCAAATACCTCGTCAGGGAGCTCAAGGTCGAGGAAGAAGCCAAAAACACCTGGTACCGCCACTGGTGCCGCGAAGGGCTGGAGGCGTTTGAACGCCAGCTCAAGCAGCTGCCGCCCTCTACCTACTGCTATGGCAACACGCCCACGCTGGCCGACTGCTGCCTGGTGCCGCAGATTTTCAACGCCAAGCGCTTTGACGTGAACTTTGACGGCTTGCCGCGCACCATGGCCGCGTTTAACGCCTGCATGGCGCTGCCTGCTTTCCAGAAAGCCCAGCCATCGGCCTGCCCCGACAACGAAGCCTGAATGATGGAACATGGGCCGGGAGCGACGTTGTGCATGCTGACTGGCTGATCCCCGACTGGCCGGCACCCGTGGGTGTGCGGGCCGTCTTCACCAGCCGTCAGGGCGGCGTTTCTGCGCCACCCTACGACAGCCTGAACCTGGGCGACCATGTGGGCGACGAGCAGCAACGGGTCCAAGCCAACCGCGAGCGGTTGTGCCAGGCCATGGGTGCCCACGCGGTGTTTTTGAAGCAGGTGCATGGCACGGACGTCATCACGCTGGACAGCGATACGCCCGACGGCCAGCAGGCCGATGCTTGCGTGACGACCCGGCGGCAACTGGCCTGCACCATCATGGTGGCCGATTGTTTGCCGGTGCTTTTGTGCACGGAAGACGGTGCCGTGGTGGCGGCCGCCCATGCCGGCTGGCGCGGACTGGCCGGCAGAACAGGGCGTGAAGGCGGTGACGGGGTTCTGGAAGCGGTTTACAAGCGTTTTAGTGCCCTGGCCGAGGAGAAATCTGCGCAAGCAGCTATCAAAACCATAGCGTATTTGGGCCCCTGCATCGGGCCAACGGCCTTTGAAGTGGGCGCTGAGGTGAAGGCCGCCTTTGAAGCCACGCAGTCTGGCGCGGGCAGCCAGTTCGCAGCCTTGGCGGGTGGCAAATACCTGGCGAACCTGCCTGGCCTGGCGCGCCAGCGTTTGCAGGCGCTGGGCATCACCCGGATTTATGGCAACGACGGCAGCGCGCCGTGGTGCACCGTGGGCAATCCGTCACGGTTTTTTTCGCACCGGCGCGATGCCGGTGTCGACGGCAACGGTTTCTACACCACCGGTCGCATGGCGGCCTGCATCTGGATCGGGTGAGGCGGGCAGAGCAGGCGAGGCGGGCACCGCGGCAGTTTCTGCGGCAAGCGCCTGTTTGGCTTCTTCCTGCTCCTGCGCTTGCCGTGCCTTGAGGGCCTTGCGCCGCGCCGGCGAGCCCATCAGGTAAACCACCAATGCCACAGGCAGCAGGCCATAGAGTACAAAGGTAATGAGTGCGCCCAACACGGTTCCGGTGGTGTTGGCGGCTTCGGCAACACTCATCATGAGCACCACATAAATCCAGGCAATGACAATCAAATACATAAAATTTTGAGGGGTGTCATGAATTTGAGCGCAAATCCTAGGATACTGGGCAAAGCCTGAAAATGAATGCAAGACTCGACCGAAAGCTCGACTTGCACCGAGGAGACCAGCATGAATTCTGACGCAAACTGGGCCCAGGCTGCCCAGCAGTTCCAAGAGACCTTTGCCGCGAGCCTGCAAAAAGCCATGACGGCCATGGGTGGCGCGGCCAGCAATCCCGGTTTCCCGCATTTCCCCTCGATGAGCCTTCCCGATTTCGGCGCAACGCCGCCGCCGCAGTTGAGCTTTGACCCCGCCAAGCTGCAGGAACTGCAGCAAAGCTATATCCAGGACGTCAGCGCCTTGTGGAGCCAAAGCGTGCAGGCGCAAGATGCACAGGCTAGTCCCAGCGCCAGCCCCAGCCCGCCCATGGCGGCGGACCGGCGTTTCGCTGCACAGGCCTGGGGCGCCAATCCGGTTTCCAAATTTTCCGCGGCGGCCTACCTGCTCAATGCCCGCACCCTCATGGGCCTGGCCGATGCGGTCGAGGGCGACGCCAAAACCCGGGCGCGTGTGCGCTTTGCGGTCGAGCAGTGGATGGCCGCTTGCGCGCCGAGCAACTTCCTGGCCTTGAACGCCGAGGCGCAGCAAAAAGCCATCGACAGCCAGGGCGAGAGCATCGCCAGGGGCATTCAAAACCTGCTGCACGACATGAAGCAGGGCCATGTATCCATGACGGACGAGAGCGTGTTCGAGGTGGGCAAGAATGTGGCCACCACCGAAGGCGCGGTGGTGTTTGAAAACGAATTGTTCCAGCTGATCGAGTACAAGCCGCTGACGGCCAAGGTCCACGAGCGGCCGCTGCTGCTGATTCCGCCCTGCATCAACAAGTTCTACATCCTGGATTTACAGCCCGAGAACTCGCTGATCCGCTACGCCGTGGCGCAGGGCCACCGCACCTTTGTGGTGAGCTGGCGCAACCCCGACGACTCCATGGCGGGCGTGACCTGGGACGATTACATCGAGCAGGCGGCGATCCGGGCGATCGAGGTCACGCAAGAGATCACCGGCCAGGACAAGAAGGGCGGGCAAATCAACGCGCTCGGTTTCTGCGTGGGCGGCACGATACTGGGCACCGCCCTGGCCGTGCTGGCGGCGCGGGGCGACAAGCCAGTGGCCAGCGCCACCTTGCTGACCACCTTTCTGGACTTTTCAGACACCGGCGTGCTGGACCTGTTCATTGACGACGCTTTCGTCAAGTTCCGCGAAATGCAGCTTGGCCAGGGCGGCCTGCTCAAGGGGCAGGAGCTGGCCAGCACCTTCAGCTTTTTGCGGCCCAATGACCTGGTCTGGAACTACGTGGTGGGCAACTACCTCAAGGGTGAAACGCCGCCGCCGTTTGACCTGCTGTACTGGAACTCCGATGCGACCAATCTGCCCGGCCCCATGTACGCCTGGTACCTGCGCAACACCTACTTTGAAAACAACCTGATCAAGCCCGGCAAGGCCGTGGTCTGCGGCGAGAAGATTGACTTGCGCAAGGTCGATTTGCCGGTCTACATCTACGGCTCGCGCGAAGACCACATCGTGCCGATTGGCGGGGCCTACGCCTCGACCCAGCACCTGCCCGGCAAGAAGCGCTTTGTCATGGGGGCCTCGGGCCATATTGCGGGGGTCATCAACCCGCCGGCCAAAAAGAAGCGCTCATACTGGACCAACGACAAGCTGCCCAAAACACTGGACGCCTGGACCGAAGGGGCCCAGGAGCACCCGGGCAGCTGGTGGGGCGACTGGTCGGCCTGGCTCAAGGGGCACGCGGGCAAGCAGATTGCCGCGCCCAAAAACTATGGCAGCCGCAAGTACAAGGCCATCGAGCCCGCACCCGGCCGCTATGTGAAGGCCAAGGCTTGAATGGAAAACGTTGTCATCCCGGGCTTGACCCGGGATCCATGCCGCAGGTGAAGCAGCGCACCGACATGGATTGCGGGTCAAGCCCGCAATGACAGGCAGCTGGGTTTTATTGGAGGGACTTATGGAAGACATCGTTATCGTTTCAGCCGCCCGCACCGCCGTCGGAAAATTTGGCGGCACGCTGGCCAAAACCCCGGCGACCGAGCTGGGCGCCGCCGTGATCAAGGCCGTGGTCGAGCGCTCGGGCCTGTCGGCAGAGCAGGTAGGCGAAGTCATCATGGGCCAGGTGCTCACCGCGGGCGCCGGCCAGAACCCGGCGCGCCAGGCGCTGGTCAAGGCGGGTTTTCCGCACGCCATTCCGGGCCTGACCATCAACGCCGTGTGCGGCTCGGGCCTCAAGGCGGTGATGCTGGCTGCGCAGGCTGTGGGTACCGGTGACAGCGAGATCGTGATCGCGGGCGGCCAGGAGAGCATGAGCGCGGCGCCCCATGTGCTCAATGGCTCGCGCGACGGCCAGCGCATGGGCGACTGGAAGATGATCGACTCCATGATCGTCGACGGCCTGTGGGACGTGTACAACCAATACCACATGGGTATCACGGCTGAAAACGTCGCCAAGAAGTACGGCATAGCCCGCGAAGCCCAGGACGCGCTGGCCCTTGCCAGCCAGACCAAGGCCGCAGCGGCGCAGGACGCCGGCAAGTTCAAGGACGAGATCGTGCCGTTTTCCATCGCCCAGAAAAAAGGCGATCCGATCGTGTTTGCCGCTGACGAGTTCATCAACCGCAAGACCAGTGCCGAAGGCCTGGCGGGCCTGCGCCCGGCGTTTGACAAGGCCGGCGGCGTGACCGCCGGCAATGCCTCGGGACTCAACGACGGCGCTGCCGCGGTGATGGTCATGACGGCGAAAAAAGCCGCCGCCTTGGGCCTCAAGCCGCTGGCGCGCATTGCCAGCTATGCCACCAGCGGTCTGGATCCGGCCTACATGGGCATGGGCCCGGTGCCGGCCTCGACCAAGGCACTTGCCCGTGCCGGCTGGAAAGCGCAAGACCTCGACCTGCTGGAGATCAACGAGGCCTTTGCCGCGCAGGCCTGTGCCGTGAACAAGGAAATGGGCTGGGACACCAGCAAGATCAACGTCAATGGCGGCGCGATCGCCATTGGTCACCCGATTGGTGCGTCCGGTTGCCGCATTCTGGTCACGCTGCTGCACGAGATGGTGCGCCGCGATGCCAAAAAAGGCATTGCCAGCCTGTGCATAGGCGGTGGCATGGGGGTTGCCCTCACACTGGAGCGCTGAATAACGGTTAAAACAGGCTGTAGCTGGCATCATTATTGCGCAAGCAGCTACTTAATTGATAGCAAAACCGGTTTCACAGAGCAATTTATAAATCAAGGAGCAGCAAATGACCAAACGAGTAGCGTACGTAACCGGCGGCATGGGTGGCATCGGAACCGCAATTTGCCAGCGGCTCGCCAAGGATGGTTTCACGGTGGTGGCCGGTTGCGGCCCCACACGCGACCACGGCAAGTGGCTGGACGAGCAGAAGGCGCAGGGTTTTACCTTTTACGCCTCGGCCGGCAATGTGGGCGACTGGGACTCCACCGTCGCCGCTTTCCAGAAAGTCATGGCCGAGCATGGCCGCGTCGATGTGCTGGTGAACAACGCCGGCATCACGCGTGACAGCCAGTTTCGCAAGATGAGCAAGGCCGACTGGGATGCCGTGATCTCCACCAATCTCAACAGCATGTTCAACGTGACCAAGCAGGTCATCGAGGGCATGGTTGAGCGCAAGTGGGGCCGCATCATCAACATCAGCTCGGTCAACGGCCAGAAGGGCCAGTTCGGCCAGACCAACTACTCCACGGCCAAGGCCGGCCTGCACGGCTTTACCATGGCGCTGGCGCAGGAAGTGGCCGCCAAAGGCATCACGGTCAACACCGTGAGCCCCGGCTACATCGGCACCGACATGGTCAAGGCCATCCGCCCCGAGGTGCTGGAGAAAATCGTTGCCGACGTGCCCGCCAAACGCCTGGGCGAGCCCAGCGAGATCGCTTCCATCATCGCCTGGCTGGCGTCGGATGAAGGGGGCTATTCCACCGGCGCCGACTTCTCCGTCAATGGCGGCCTGCACATGGGTTGAGTCGTGGGCTGAGGGGTTTCAATCCGCTTCAAAAAACCCGCTTCGGCGGGTTTTTTGGTGGCGTGCCAAGTGTGTGATAAAGCCTGAGCACCGCCGCCCGCACCAGCGGCAGGCGGTCGTTGCCAAAGTACATGTCATCGCCCACAAAAAACGTGGGCGAGCCAAAGGCGCCGCGCCGGATCGCTTCGTCGGTGTTGGCCTTGAGCTGCTCCTTGATGCCCGGCTGTGCAATACCGGCCAGAAACGCCTCGGCATCAATGCCGCTCTGGCGGCAAATGGCCGCCAGCACTGCATCTTGCGAAATGTCTTCCTCGCGGCTGAAGTAAGCGGCAAAGGTTGCTTCGATGAAGGCCAGGTAGTGCTCTTTGGCCTTCCCGTCCTGCGCCATCCACAGGCAGCCGCGCATGGCCTTGACGCTGTTGACCGGAAACACCCTGGGCGGAAATGCCATCTGCAAGCCCGCCTCGCGGGCGCAGTCCTGCACGTCCTTGAGCATGTAACGGTTCCTGGGCGAATTCATGTCTTCACGCGCCGTGTAAATGCCCTGGTTGACGCTGTTGAAAATACCGCCCACCAGCACCGGCCGCCAGCTGATGGGGATCTTCAGTTCCCGGGCAAGAGGCTGGATGTTGCGAAACGCAATGTAGGTCCAGGGGCTGGAGCAGTCAAAGAAAAATTCAATCATGGTGTCTGGCTTGGTGGTTCGGGTGTTTCAGTTGTTTCAGTTGTCTTGCCTGTTTCAGGCGAGCTTGTGCTGGCCATCGCGCACGCTTTGTGCGGTCTGGCCAAACAGGGCCTGGCGGGCCTCGTCGGTCAGTGCCGGGGCGCGCAACTCCTTGCCCAGGTCCAGCCCGCGTTTGACCGCAGGGCGCTGAAACAGCGCGTCATACCAGCGCTGGACATGGGGGAAGTCAGCGAGTTCCACCTGCTGTGCCTTGTGGGTGCGCGTCCAGGGGAAAATCGCCATGTCGGCAATGGAGTAATCGGTGCCGGCAACGTAGGCGCCGGTGCGTGCCAGCTGGGCATCCAGCACGCCATACAGGCGATTGACTTCCTTGCCGTAGCGCTCAATCGCGTAAGGCAGCTTCTCGGGGGCATACAACAGAAAGTGGCCATTTTGGCCCGCCATCGGCCCCAGCCCGCCCATTTGCCACATCAGCCACTGCAGCGCCTGGTAGCGCCCGTGCCCATCAGCAGGCAGGAAACGGCCGGTTTTCTCGGCCAGATAAATCAGGATGGCACCGCTTTCAAACACGGCCACCGGCTCGCTGGCGCCAGCCGGCGCATGGTCGACGATGGCGGGCATGCGGTTGTTGGGGCTGATGGCCAGAAACTCGGGCGCAAACTGCTCGCCCTTGCCAATGTTCACGGGCCGCAGCCGGTAGGGCAGGCCGCATTCTTCCAGCATGATGGAAATTTTCCAGCCGTTGGGCGTGGGCCAGTAGTGCAGGTCAATCATGGTTTGTTCTCGCGGTGTTCAGGGGGGCAAATTTGAAATGAAAGCTGCTTATGGAGGCCCGACGAATTTAAATGAAAGCCGCCAGACCGGCGTGGTCACGCCTGATCAGGCCGGCTTGCGTGCCCTGGCTGTCCATCATTTCAAAATCAGAAAAATCAAAACCCGGCCCCACCATGCAGGCCACCAGGGCGTAACCATCAGGCTGATCGGGCTGGGGCTTGGCCGCCTGCCACAGGCCGGCGGCAATGACGTGCTGGGGCTGCCGGCCTGTGCCGTCATCGCTGGCGACAGGCCCGAGAACCGTGCAATAGGCGCTGTTTTTGGCAGCATCCCATGTCCACAGATCAAGGGGCGCACCCTCCAGATGCACCCAGACCTCGTCGGACAGCACCTTGTGCCAGCGGGAGTGTTGTCCGGCCTCCAGCAGAAAGTAGATCGCGGTGAGGGCGTTGCGCGGGGGGCGGCCGTCTTGCGGACTGACCTGCGCGGCGGAGCGGAACACTTCGCGGTACCAGCCGCCTTCAGGGTGGGGCTGCAGCTGCAGGCTGGTGATCAGTTGCCGGGCGCGCGGGACTTGTTGGGGGACAGGCTGAGGCATGAGGCGCAGTGTGCCTCAAATCCGGAAAGCCGGTCGCTAGTTCAAGTCTTCCATGGCCAGCAGGTGGTACCTTTGCGCATAGGAAAAAGGCACTTTGCGCACGGCCTCCATCATGCGCTCGGTTTCATCGTCCGAATGCACATGAACCATCAGGGCGTGATGGCCTTCCTGCGCCAGGTCCACATACTTGCGAACGGTGGCGCGTTCGGTGCCCACCTGCGGCAGGGTGATGTTGGAATGCCCGTCCATCTTGCCGATGTCCTTGAGGATGACGGTGGGCGTCAGCAGCATCACGTGCTCGCCGCTGGGGTTGCCGGCCTCCAGTTCGCGCGCAACCTGCTCGGCGTGCGCGACATCCGGGAACATGATGAAGGCATAGCCGGTGGGGTAGAAGACGCCCCGAATGCTCAGCATTTTTCTGCTTAGCGCAAAGTCTTTCATGATGAATCCTTTCTTGCGTTAACGCGTCATTCGTACGCAGAAATTCAACATTTCCTCATTTCCTGTCAGGTGCTTAATACTCTTCCTGTCAGACTCTGGCGTCAAGTCCGTTATCGGCCGTTATCCGCCTCTTGCCGGCGCGGCCCTGTCATGGTCACAGCTCAGGGCAGCTCCTCAAGCTTGAGCATGGGTTCCGACATGACGCGCACGGTGCTTTGCAGGCCGTCCAGAAGGCGGTTGGCAAAGTAGCTGCTCTGGGTGTCGGGCTCCAGCGCAGCGATCACCAGGTTGGCCAGGGGCTGGTTCAGGGGGACGTAGTAGCTGTCTTTGGGGGCATCGAGCACGCCGCGCACCAGCGTTACCTCGGCCTTGATGATCTCGCTGCTGTCGGCGATGGTGCCGCGCACGTCCTGCCGCGCACCTGCAGTGCGCGAGGTTTCCTGGTAGGCGTCACCCAGCACGGAGCTTGGCTCCAGCAGGCGCATCACCTGCACGCCATGCAGGCGCAGCCGTTCCACCGCGGTGGTGGATGCGGCAGACAACCAGTAGCCGCAGGGGCGCACCCGGCTTTTTAGCGTGCGCAGCGCCAGCGCCGAATTCCAGTCGACGGTGACTTTTTTGTCGGCCCCGGTCACCGGGTCCAGCATGGTCAGCTCGTACTGCGCGGGGGTGTGGCCGGCCTCCACAACGGCCTGCTCCTTGCAGGCCAGGGCGCTCTGCTCCTTGTCGATGTAGGGGCGCAGCTGGTTCAGCTCCTGGGCCCGCTGGGCGGTGCTGGCGAGCACGCTGGTGATGGCCGTCACATGGGTGTGCACGCGCCGCTGGATGTGCAGGCGGCCGATGCCCACGCCGCGCGTTTCAAGCAGCAGGCTGACGGTGTTCTTCAGGCCGTTCACATTGCGGCCCGTATCCGGCTGGGTGCCGCCCATGGAGATTTTCTTGTCGGCCAGGTCGGTGGAGGTGGTGTAGTACCACTCGGTGCTCAGGCCCTGTGCCTTGAGGGCGGCCACCAGCGGGCGGCGGTACCACTCTTCGGCCGCCTTGGTCAGGAACTCGGGCAGGTTGGCGGTGGTGGCGTACTGCAGCATGGCATCGAACTTTTGCACCGTGCCAAACTTTTGCAGGAAGCGGCCCACCACGGTGTATTCGTGCGCGTCGACCACCACGGTCGGGCGGTAGGCCCGCGTGAGCCTGGCCAGCGCCTGAGCTTCCGGGGTATTGAGCAGCAGGTGGTCGCGGTTCATGTCCAGCCCGCCCGCGGTCACGCGGTTGTCGCTGGCCGCGCCGTCCGGATTGGCACGCGGCACGATAACCACGTTGAGGCGGTCCAGCACGGGCTGCAGCAGGCCTTGCGACAGTTCGCGGGCCACCACCAGCAGGGCTTCACTGCCCGCAGGCTCGTTGCCATGCTGCTGGCCGATCAGCAAGACCGTGGGGCGGCCGGTGGCCAGCACCGCACCGGCCTCGGTATCGGCAGCACGGGTCAGCACCAGGGCTTCCAGCGCTTCGCCGCGCTGCGACACGCCGATGGACAGCACCGCGGCTTTCAGGCCTGCAGTGCGCGAGGCAGCCGCTGCCTGATCGCGCAGCCAGCTGCGCACCTCGTCATTGCTGGTGAAGCTGGTGCGACCGGCCTGCAGCCCGGGCGTGCTGTAAACGACAGCGGGATCGGGAAAGCGCGCGGCCACGGCCGGGCTGTAAGGCAGGGGGGCTGCCACCAGCGCGGGGGCTGGCGCTGGCGCGATAGCGATAGGCTTGGCTTGTACTGGCGCCGGAGCCGGGGCGGCGACGGGCGCGTTGCTGGCCGCTGCGGTGGGGTTGGCTGCAGGCTTGGCTGCGGGCACAGGCGGCCAGGGCGGCAGCGGCACCGATGCGCAGGCGGCCAGCAAGGCCAGCAAGACCAGTGACGGGGCCGCCAGCCAGAGTCGCCCGGCCCAAGGCCGGTGGCCGGACTGCCGGGGGCCGGGTGCGCGGGGTGGTGCGGCGGGTCTGCTCATGGTTGTCATTCCTTCTTCGTCTTGTGCGTCTATCTCGTGCGGTATAGCCTGGCCTGTTTGGGTGGGCGGCAGTTTCAACCTAGAAACCGCAGTTGGACGCGCCCGAGTGGGCCGCCATGGGGTGGGCTGGCAAGGCGCGACGAGGCAGCAGGCTGATGCCTGCAAGGAGGAGCAACGCCGCCAGCGCGCGCCAGGGCGGCTCAATCGGGTGCGTAGCGCTGTCACCCAAAAAGTGAACTCGCGCGTGAGCGAATAAGTATGTGTTCATGCGGTCTTGCCAGCGGTTAAT
>NZ_JAKFDR010000027.1:0-2478 GCF_036676035.1 Polaromonas sp. | reverse complement strand
GCGCTGCGGCTCCGCTGGCACCTGCGTGCCAGTGGACAGCGCGAACGGGCTCAGGCTGCGACTGAGCCGCGCCCTGCAAGGGTGACAACGCAGTGGGCTCCTGCCCACAAGGCGGAGCAACGCCGCATGGCGCGTCGAGCACGGTGCAATCGGGTGCATAGCGCTGTCACCCGGAAGGTGTACGCAAGCTAAGAGGGACAAGTCAATGTGCATGCGGCTTTCCTGAAGTTTGCGAGCGGTCAACTGCTGTTTCTAGGTTTAAACCGTGAACGGGTACTCGCGCAGCAGTTCCATCGCGCGCTGCCCCCGCTCTCCGAGGAAAAAATCATGGATAAAAGGATGCGGAAAGGCAATCACCTCCTTGGGCGACGCATTGACGATGACCTTCTGCTCGGCCAGCACGGCGATGCGTGTGCTCAGCTCAAACAGCGTGTCCAGGTCGTGCGTGACCATCACCACCGTGAGCCCCAGGTCGCGGTGCAGCGAGCGCAGCAGCGCGCAAAAGCTGTCGGAACTGTCCGGGTCCAGCCCGGAGGTCGGCTCGTCGAGCAACAGCAGCGGCGGGTCCATGATCAGCGCGCGCGCCAGCGCCACCCGCTTGATCATGCCGCCCGACAAATCGCTGGGCATCTTGTAGGCCGCGTCGGCGCCCAGCCCGACCATCTGCAGCTTGACCAGGGCCGTTTCATGAATCAGCGCACTGGGCAGGGTCTTGAGCTCGCGCAGCGGAAAGGCAATGTTCTCCAGCACCGTGAAGGCCGAAAACAGCGCGCCATGCTGGAACAGCATGCCGACACGGCTGGCCGCGCCGTGTTTGCCAAGCTCGGCCGCCGGCTTGCCCAGCACGGTGATCTCGCCTTGCGTGGGCTGCGCCAGCCCCAGTATCTGGCGCAGCAGCACCGTCTTGCCGGTGCCCGAGCAGCCGACCAGCGACATCACCTCACCGCGTTCAACGCTCAGGTCCAGGTCTTTGTGCACCACGGTTTTCTTGTCGCCATCCTGGAAGACGGTCCACAGCCGGCGGATTTCGACGACAGGATCGCTCATGTTTTCAGCCTCTGACGCCTACGCTTTTGAACAGCACCGCGAACAAGGCATCGACCAGAATCACCACCGTGATGGACGTCACCACCGAAGCCGTGGTGCCGCGGCCCAGGCTCTCGGTGTTGGGCTTGACGCGCAGGCCGAAATGGCAGCCGATCAGCGCAATCAACACGCCAAACACCACCGACTTGCCCGTCGCCAGAAACAGGTTGGCGGCCTTGACCGCGCCAGGCAGTGAATTGATGAAAAACGAAGGGGTGACGTCCATGGCGATGTCGGATGCCAGCATGCCCCCCAGCAGCGCGGCCAGGGTGGTCCACACGCTGATCAGCGGCATCACCACGGCCAGCGCCATGGCGCGCGGCATCACCAGCCGGTAGCCACGCGCAATGCCCATCACGCGCATGGCATCCAGTTCTTCCGTCACACGCATCACGCCGATCTGCGCGGTGATCGCCGAGCCGGAGCGCCCGGCAATCAGGATGGCGGCCAGCACCGGCCCGAGCTCGCGAATCAGTGAAATACCCAGGATGTTCACAATGAAAGCATCGGCCCCGAACTGGCGCAGCTGCTGCGAGATCAAATAGGCCAGCACCACGCCAATCAGAAAGCCCACCAGCGCGGTGATCGGCAAGGCGGTGGCGCCAATGTGAAACAAGTGGCCCGAGACATCGCGCCACGGCCCATCCTGCGGATGCCGGGCCAGCCGGACCAGGTCCAGCAGCAACTGGCCAATCAGGCGCATCAGCCCCCCGACATGGTCGACGATCTGAAGCAGTGTGCCGCCAAAGGCGTGGTAGCGGTCTTTCCAGCCGGGGTGCACGACGGGAGGCCGGACCATGCTGAACTGGGCCACCCGCTCCAGCACGACGCGCTGCGCGGGCAGCACCTGGAGTTTTTCAGGCCATCGCCGCCCCCAGTGGTCCCATAGCACCTGCGCGCCCAGGTGGTCGAGCTGCCCGATCTGGCGCAAATCCCACTGGGGTGCCTGGTAGGCAGTGCCACCAAGCGCCTGCAAACTGGCCATCAGGGCCTCCCACACCGGGCGGGCGGTCAGCTCTGCCGCCGTCCACACACCCAGCACGGCGCAGCACGGTCCTTCGGGCGTGTCTTGCCGGGCTATGCGCGGCACCAGACCGCGCGCCGCAAAATCTTCCTGAGGATGCTTGGGGTCGATGGCAGTCACCGCTTTCAAGTGAAACAGGCGGGCAGGTTAGGGCCTGTTCACACTAATTGTGGAGGTGCGAAGGGGTTCCATCGGGCGCAAATCAAGGCGCCCGCCGCCGCCCGCACTGATGTGCGGGCAAGGTGGGCAACGCCGAGTTGCGCCCGATGGGACCCCTTCCCTTCGGGTTGCGATCAAAAAGGCCATGCGCGGCGTTGCAAAGCCTTGTCGGGGGCCTACCCCGACGGCGTTTTGCGCCTTGCTCATGG
>NZ_JAKFDR010000026.1:0-73541 GCF_036676035.1 Polaromonas sp. | reverse complement strand
AAGACGGGTCTGGCTGGTCAGGCATGAGCCAGGACGGCTTGCGCTTCTGCAGGAAGGATTGCACGCCCTCCTTGCCCTGTTCGCTGGAACGAATATCGGCGATGCCCTTCACCGTCCGGACAATCAACTCGGCAGACAGCTCATGCCCGGCCACGTCCTGCACCAGCTGCTTGCAGGCCTGCACCGCCTGAGGGCTGGCATTGACCAGCGCCTGCGCGATCTCAGCCACCTTGGCATCGAGTGCATCAGCCTTCACCACTTCATGAATGAAACCGATACGGTGCGCCTCCCTGGCGTCAAACCGCTCAGCCGTCAAGAAATAACGGTGCGCCGCCCGCGTCCCCATGGCACGGATCACGTAGGGGCTGATGGTGGCCGGTATCAGGCCCAGTTTGACCTCGCTGAGGCAGTACTGCGCCGTGTCGCTAGAGACGGCAATGTCGCATGCCGCGACCAGCCCCATGCCGCCCGCATACACATCGCCCTGAACGCGGGCCACGGTGGGCTTTGGGCATTCATAAATGGCACGCAGCATCTCGGCCAGCTGCGCCGCGTCGGCCAGGTTCTCGACATGCGAATAGTCGGCCATGCGGCGCATCCAGTTCAGGTCGGCGCCCGCGCAAAAAGCCGCGCCTTCCGCACCCAGAACGATGCAACGCACATCGTCACGTTGACCCAGCCCAGCGAAAGCCTGCGTGAGCTCCGCAATGACTTCGTCGTTGAAGGCATTGCGCACCTCGGGGCGATTGAGGTGCAGCGTCGCTACACCGCCTTGAATAGTCAGCTGAAGGTGATTCATGGCTTACATCCTGAACAGGCCAAACTTCGTCTCGGGAATCGGCGCATTGAGCGACGCACTCAGACCCAGCGCCAGCACCCGGCGGGTGTCGGCCGGGTCAATCACCCCATCGTCCCACAAACGGGCAGTGGCGTAATAAGGATGGCCTTGATGTTCGTACTGCTGGCGGATCGGGGCCTTGAAGGCCTCCTCTTCCTCGGCAGACCAGGCGCCGCCTTTGCTCTCGATGCCGTCGCGCTTGACAGTGGCCAGTACGCCGGCCGCCTGCTCGCCGCCCATGACGGAAATGCGCGCGTTGGGCCACATCCACAGGAAGCGCGGGCTGTAGGCGCGGCCGCACATGCCGTAGTTGCCCGCGCCGAAGCTGCCGCCGATGATGATGGTGAACTTGGGCACCGCCGCCGTGGCCACGGCCGTGACCATTTTGGCGCCGTTGCGGGCGATGCCTTCGTTCTCGTACTTGCGGCCCACCATGAAGCCGGTGATGTTCTGCAAAAACACCAGCGGAATCTTGCGCTGGCAGCACAGCTCTATGAAATGCGTGGCCTTGAGGGCCGACTCACTGAACAAAATGCCGTTGTTGGCGATGATGCCGACCGGCATGCCTTCGATGCGGGCAAAGCCGCAGACCAGCGTGGTGCCATAACGCGCCTTGAATTCGTCAAACTCGCTGCCGTCCACAATGCGGGCGATGATTTCGCGCACGTCAAACGGCTTGCGGGTGTCGGTGGGGATCACGCCGTAGAGTTCTTCTGCTACAAATTTAGGAGCTACCGGCGCAATTGAATCAAGGGCTTTGGCCTTGTTTTGATTCAAATTTTTGACCGAAGCCCGCGCCAGCGCCAGTGCGTGCATATCGTTTTGCGCCAGATGATCCGCCACGCCCGACAGGCGCGTGTGCACGTCGCCGCCGCCCAGGTCTTCGGCCGTCACCACTTCACCGGTGGCGGCTTTGACCAGCGGCGGGCCGCCCAGGAAAATCGTGCCCTGGTTCTTGACGATGATGCTTTCGTCGCTCATGGCCGGCACGTAGGCGCCGCCCGCCGTGCAGGAGCCCATGACCACGGCAATCTGCGCAATGCCCTGCGCGCTCATGTTGGCCTGGTTGAAAAAGATGCGGCCAAAGTGATCCCGATCAGGAAACACCTCGTCCTGGTTGGGCAGGTTGGCGCCGCCCGAGTCCACCAGATAGATGCAGGGCAAGCGGTTTTGCTGGGCGATTTCCTGCGCCCGCAAATGCTTTTTGACCGTCATGGGGTAGTAGGTGCCGCCCTTGACCGTGGCGTCGTTGCACACAATCATGCAGTCCACGCCGCTGACACGGCCTATGCCCGCGATCACGCCGGCGCAGGGCGCATCGCCCTTGTACATGCCGTGTGCGGCCAGCGGCGCCAGTTCCAGGAAGGGCGTGCCCGGGTCCAGCAGCATCTGCACGCGGTCGCGCGGCAGCAGCTTGCCGCGGGCCGTGTGCTTGGCGCGTGCGGCTTCACCGCCGCCGGCCACGGCCTTGGCGATCTGCAGATTGAGGTCGTCCACCAGTACGCGCATCGCGGCGGCGTTGGCCTGGAAGTCGGCCGAGCGGGCGTTGAGTTTTGTCTCTAGGGTACTCATGCGGTTCTTTCTTCTTCCAGCCCCAGCTGGTCTTTCATGGCGTCGCGGATCTTGAACTTCTGGATCTTGCCGGTCACGGTCATCGGGAATTCGGCGACAAAACGAATGTAACGTGGCACCTTGTAATGCGCAATCTGGCCTTTGCAGAAGGCGCGAATCTCGTCTTCGCTCAAGGTCTGGCCCGGCTTGGCGATGATCCAGGCGCAGAGTTCTTCGCCGTACTTCTTGTCCGGCACGCCCACCACCTGCACGTCCTGCACCTTGGGGTGGCGGTAGAGGAATTCCTCGATCTCGCGCGGGTAGATGTTCTCGCCGCCGCGGATCACCATGTCCTTGATGCGGCCGACGATGTTGACGTAGCCTTCGGCGTCCATGGTGGCGAGGTCGCCGGTGTGCATCCAGCCTTCGGCGTCGATGGCTTCGCGGGTCCTGGCCTCGTCTTCCCAGTAGCCGTGCATCACCGAATAGCCGCGCGTGCAGAGTTCGCCCGAGACGCCGGGCGCGACGATCTCGCCGCTCTCGGGGTCGACGATCTTCACCTCCAGGTGCGGCTGCACCAGGCCCACGGTGGCCACGCGCTTTTCCAGTGGCGTGTCGGTGCTGCTCTGGCAACTGACCGGGCTGGTTTCGGTCATGCCGTAGGCGATGGTGATTTCGCGCAAATTCATCTGCTCCACCACGCGCTTCATGACCTCGATCGGGCAGGGCGAGCCGGCCATGATGCCGGTGCGCAGCGTGGACAGGTCGAACTCCGCAAAGCGCGGGTGGTCCAGCTCGGCGATGAACATGGTGGGCACGCCGTGCAGGCCGGTGCATTTTTCGGCCTGCACGGTTTGCAGCACGGCCAGCGGGTCAAAGCCGTCATTGGGGTAGACGATGGTCGCGCCATGCGTGAGGCAGGCCAGATTGCCCAGCACCATGCCGAAGCAGTGGTACAGCGGCACCGGAATGCACAACCGGTCGGCCGGGGTGAGCTTCATGGCCTCGCCGATGAAAAAACCATTGTTCAGGATGTTGCGGTGCGTCAACGTGGCACCCTTGGGAAAGCCCGTGGTGCCACTCGTGAACTGGATGTTGATCGGGTCGGTGGCCCTCAGCGTTTTCGCGATGGCAGCAACCCGCGGGTCCTGCGGGTCGCCCTGGGCCAGCAGATCGGAAAAGCGCAGCATGCCGGGCACATCGCCAGGTTTTTCACCGCCCTTCCCCGGCTCGTCGATCCAGGCGATCGTCTGCAGCTGCGGCAGGCGGGCCGACCCCAGTTCGCGCAGCATGCCGATGTAGTCGCTGGTCTTGAAGCGCGCCATGGTGACCAGCGCCTTGCAGCCCACCTTGTTGAGCGCGTACTCCAGCTCGGCCACGCGGTAAGCCGGGTTGATGTTGACCAGGACCAGCCCGACCTTGGCCGTGGCCAGTTGCATCAGCACCCATTGCGCGTTGTTGTGCGACCAGATGCCCACACGGTCGCCGGGCGCCAGGCCCAGCCCGAGCAGCGCACTGGCCAGCCGGTTGGCCTCGGTTTGCAGTGCGCGGTAGCTGTAACGCAGGCCTTGGTGAGCACTCACCAGCGCCTCATGGTCGGGCTGGCGTTCCACCATGGCATCAAAAAAGTCGCCCAGGGTCTGCTCGATCAGCGGCACGTCGGTGGCGCCGCGCGCCAGGCTCAGGGTGCTAGGGGCCGAGGGGGGTTGCGTCATGACAACCTCCGCCGAGCCGCCTCAAGGAGGTTGTGCGCCCCCTCGGGGGGCAGAGAACGCGAGTGAACGTGGGGGCTCATGTCTGTCTCCATGCAGGCCGGTGGTTTGAGAAACCAGGATTGGACCAGCAAGCATAAACGGAGGGCCGGATTCATGCCAGCCACAGAGGTTGCAAATCCTGCCACGGCACGGCGATGGATGGGCAGTCTGTTCCTCGTTCCAACACCGCTTCACTTCACGCCAGCGCAGGAAACCCGTCACCAGGAAAGAAGTTGTAGTTCACCCATCGAAGCTTGCGACGAGATTGATCGACCATCATGGCCAACCGGGTTCACCCCACACCGATAGACGCCGATAACTCTTCCGGCTCTTTAGCAGCCGTTTGTACCGACTGGCGCACCGGTGACGCAGATTCCATGTCGGCACGGGCCACAGCAGAGCCCACTTTAGATGCCGGATATACGACTGCAGGCGCTTCCCCAACAGCCAATCTATCGGTCAGTTTCTTGCGTTTGTGGGGGAGTCCATATAGGAAGGGTTAGGGCGCACGGCGCGGAAATAAGAAACGGTCAACATACGATCTCCACTTTTCTGAGTGGTTCGGCAACCCATGTCCATTCTCTGGCACGCCACTCACCAGATGGAACTCGACAGATCCGCCGGCTGACTTGAACGCGTCGACGTAGCTATGGACGGCGGCATCCCCGTAGAAGAGGTCGTTAGCCCCATACAGCCACAGCATCCTGGTGGGTGTGATGCGCCCATACTTGTGGAAACTTAAGAGGTTGAAGTCGACAAGGCACTGATCTTCTGCCTGTGCAACCCACCCCCCAACGAGGTTCACCACTTGCTGAACATCATTCCTGTACTTACCTTCGGCCGCGTAGGCCACCGATAGAAAGCCGCCACGCGACACCCCGAGCAGCAGAACATCATGAGCTTTGACGAACCGCAGCGTTCTTGAGAACTCGATGGTTGCGTCGATGTCTTGCATCGAGCTGGCAAGCCCAGGCAGCCAAGACTCTGGGTCGCAGTTCTTTTCTTCGGACTCGAGCGATGCGCCGGTGCTCTTACCACGCCCACGCCGCATGGGTGCGATTACGACGTAGCCACGCTCGCTCAGGTACTTGCTCACTTCCTGCCATGCGATGGACCGTTTCGGCGCACCACCTGCCGATCCGTGGTTGAGGATCGCAACAGGAAACGGCCCAGCTCCCTTCGGAATGAAGATCCGGGTTTCAAGTTGTGCAACCGTCTCGTGGCGCGATTGGTCGATGACGGGAACCATCTCGATCCTCGGTTGCCCAAGACATGCGCCAGCAGCAAGGAGTGCAAGTAACCCAACAACGATTCTGGTTCTCACGTTATTGCGCCCTAACGTGAAGATGACCGGACCACCAACATTTGCGGCGAAGCCGCCTCCTGCTGTTGTGGGTCCGCGTCGATTGACCAGTTAGCCAATGCCGTCATGATGGCAGTTTGGTCACTTGTTCGACGCCAGCCAAGGAGCAGATTTCGCTGATGCACTTGTCCAAGTTGCGGTAAATCTCAGTTCCCGTAAAGCGTAGTACATGCCAGCCTTGGCCAAAAAGCCAACGGTCTCGCTGAGCGTCATGGGTTCGCTGATACTTTGTCTTGTGATATTCGTGTCCATCGAGCTCGATGGCGATCTGCTTTTCGGGTATGGCAAAGTCGAGACTATATTTCCCAACCTTGTGCTGCGGGTAAATGTGAAGGTCGAGGAACGCCAATTCATAAAACATCTGCTCTAGTGGTGAGCCGAAGATGTTTGGAGTGAACTCATGGCGAATTGTGGGATCACGATTGAGGAGCTTCGATATGATTTCCTCACCCTCAAATATCGGTAGAACTAGCTCGCCGTCTTTGGTGGCTCTCGCTTTGGTTCGATCTATGGCGGGCACGAATTTCCCTGGGGCGGCTGCGTAGTACATATCTACAATTCGGCAGCCAACGCAAGGGCAGTTACCAGACTTGCAGCCTTTCGATATCACTCGGCTCTCGATGGTTGGCGATACGTAAGAATGAGTGAAAGTCCCATCTGGCTCTGTTTTAACAATTAGCAGAGCGTCCGGGGTTCGAAATACCTCATCAAGTCTCTGCTTTGTGACTGTTCCCTTGTAGCGCTTGTATTTCTCGTGCCTCAGGCCAAGCAGGAAGATTCCCCCTTCTTCGGTGAACGGGTAGGCCATGAGATTCGTTTCTAGTTCTTCTCCTCGTCCGATATCAATTATCGGGTACTGCTCTTCATTGTTTCCTACCGCTGCATGAAGCAGTACGCAGCCGATGCAGCCACAGCCGCTGCCCTTGCATTCCTTTGTAAGCACGAAATCACCAAAGGTCTCGGAGATGACTACGCAAATCCTTCGAATATCGTCGGCATACACGATGGCGTAATGGTCAGGAGTCATGTCGCAATCTCGAAATGACTACGCAATGTCGACCGTGCGGCCTGCGGCGCAGCCAGATACACCGCAGCACAGTGTGGGCGGCCACTGCGGCCAGAGCCCTCGTGCAGTCTGAGTTTTTTCAAAATCGTCATGTCAGCTCCCGGCCAAGGATTTGGCTATAAATAACATCCCGATTTGTATTTGGATTCGTCATGCCCGCGAAGGCGGGTATCCAGTATGACGCGTAAATGACGCTCAGCGCTTCGTAGTACGACTGGATTCCCGCCTTCGCGGGAATGACGAGCGGGAAGTTATTACTTGCCACATCCAAAATGTCCCGCCAAACCCGGCAGTCAGTCGCATTCTACTGACGAGGCGCACAGCCATCGTCCAGAGTCTGATCCAGGCTTGGCCCCAACGCCGCCTTGCGCCGGTACTCCGCCGGCGAATCGCCAGTCCATTGCCGGAACGCCCTGGCAAAGCTTTTTTCATTGCGAAAGCCGACCGCCAGCGCCACCTGTTTAATCGGCCGGCTGCTACGGCGCAGCGCATCCATGGCCTGCGCCTGCCGCACCTCGTCTTTCAGCGCCTGCAATGAGGCGCCCTCTTCCTGCAGTTGGCGGTGCAGCGTGCGGGGCGACACATTCAATGCATGGGCCAGCGCATCCGCATTCGCGGCCGCCGCCTGGCTTTGCAGCAGCATGCGCACGCGCTGCACCAGCAGCCTGTCGCGCCGGTATGGCCGCACCACCAGGGCCAACGCCTGCGGCAGCATGGCATTGAGGGCTTTTTCATCGCGGCGCAAGGGCATGGCCAGGTAACGCGCGTCGAAGCGCATGCAGGCCTGCGGTGCGTCAAACTGCACCGGCCCCGGAAACAGCACCGGGTACACCGCCGCATGCGCCGGGGCGGCAAACGGAAAGCAGGCCGCCAGCAACGGAATGCGTGAGTCGATCAGCCAGCAGGCCACGCCATGGAGGTTGCGCAGCAGCGTCACCAGGCAGAACTCGCGCATGGCAGGGTTCACCCCTTGATCGACCAAGGTCAGGGTGGCCACCTCGCCCGCCACCGACAGGTTCAACACCACATCGTTCGTCAGCAGCCCGTGGTGACGGCACCAGCGCCGCAGCGCCACGCCCAGACTGGGCGCACTCAGCGAGGCCCTGAGCAACATGCCGTAGCTGCCCCAGGGCAGCTTGCGCGAGAACCAGCCCAGGGCCTCGTCGTCAAGCTCGCGCATGGCCTCCCCGGCCAGAACCTCCAGTTGCTTTGAAGTGAGGGTGCCGTCTGGCCGACGCAGCGTTTCTGGCGCGATCTGTGCCTTGACCAGTGCGCCAGCGGAATCAACGCCATACCGCTCATAAGCCAGCAGGAGCGTCCTGACAAACGAGACCGGGGTGGCCGAAACGGGTTTCATGGGCTGCAGTGTAGCCCCGCCTGGCTGGCAGGATCAGACCCCATGGTGGCGGCCTGTGTCCGCCCGCTTGCCGTAGACTTGCCGAAAACCGGAGTCCCCCTTGATCACACTTCACCATTGCATGAGCGCGCGCTCGTTCCGCCCCCTGTGGATGCTGGAAGAGCTAGGCCTGCCCTACACGCTGAAAATGCTGCCCTTCCCGCCCCGGGCCCTGGCGCGGGACTATCTTGAGACCAATCCCCTGGGCACGGTGCCGCTGCTTGAAGACGGGGAGCTGCGCATGACCGAGTCGGCCGCCATCTGCCAGTACCTGGCGGCCCGACACAGCCCGGGCCGGCTGGATGTGCCGGCGAGCGACGCCGCATATGGCACCTACCTGAACTGGCTGCATTTCGGCGAGGCCACCCTGACCTTTCCGCAAACCCTGGTCCTGCGCTACTCGCGCTTCGAGCCCGCGCGTTCGCTGCAGGCGGTGGCGGACGACTACACGCGCTGGTTTCTGGCCCGGCTGCGCGTGCTGGATGGCGCGCTGGCACAGCAGCCGTTTCTCTGCGCGGGGCGCTTCACCGCCGCCGACGTCTCGGTGGGCTATGCACTCATGCTCGCGGAACACCTGGCGCTGGAGCCGCGCTTTTCGCCCGCGGTGCGCGACTACTGGCAGCGGCTGAAAAGCCGCGAAGCCTTCCAGCGCGCGATGAAGGCCCAGTGGCAGGCGGCCGTGGACCAGGGCGTGTCCACCGTCGCAGCGCCGGACACGCGCCCGGCCTGAGCGCGGGCGGGAGCGATGCTCAGGCCGGGCGGACGTTCACCAGGGCGTGCAGCTGCGCCATGTCAGTGAAGATTTCGGCGGCGCCGGCCCGACGCAGCGCGTCAGGCGTGCCGTGGCCCGCCTCCGCAGGGCTGTAGCCGAACACGGTCGCGCCGGCCGCCACACCCGCCGTCACACCGGTGACCGTGTCTTCCACCACCGCGCAGCGCCGGGGGCTCACACCCAGCGCGCCGGCCGCAGCCAGGTAAACATCGGGCGCGGGTTTGGAGCGGGGCAGCTCATGGCCGCTGAAGATGCGGCCGTCGAAATAATCCATCAGGCCGACTTTTTTGAGCTGCAGCTCGACCTTGAAGCGGTCCGCACCCGAGGCGCAGGCAATACGCCCACCGTGGTGCGCATGCACGGCCTCAACCGCGTCATGAATGTTGCGCACCGCGAGCAGGTCACGCTCCAGCGCCTCGTTGCGGCGGGCGCGGAACTCCTGCATCCAGCGCTCGGTCAACCGCTTGCCGGTTTTGGCCTCAATGACGGCGGCCTCGTCCTTCACCGCCTTGCCGACAAACAGGCGCATGCACTCCTGGGCGCCAAGCGTCCAGCCCAGCTCTTCGAGCATGTCGCGCAGCACGCCGTTGGTGATGGGCTCGGAGTCGACCAGCACGCCATCACAGTCAAACAACACCGCATCGAATTTCAAAACCAAACCTTTCTACGCTACTGATTTAATAGCTGGTTGCGCCCGCCACATAATGGATGGAGGCCTATTTCATGATTAATCACAGCTGATCGCCGTCTACATAGCACCAACGGCCTGCTTCGCGCACGAAGCGGCTGCGCTCATGCAAACGAACAGCCGCCATGCCCGGGCTTTTCTGCCGGGCGACGAATTCGACTTCTGCGTGGGTCTCGTCCAGCCGGCGATGCTGCCGCACTTCCAGCCCTAGCCATTTCACGCCGGGGTCAAATGCGAGTTCGGCCGGGCGCCGGCTGGCGTGCCAGGTGGCCAGCAGGTAGTCGGGCCGCTCCAGCACAAAAGCGCTGTAGCGCGAGCGCATCAGGGCTTCGGCATCGGGAGCCGGCGTACCCGCGAAGTCGTCGAGATAAGGCCCGCAGCATTGCGCAAAGCCGAGCGGCCGGTTTGCGGCGCCCAGCCGCCCGCATGGGCACGCCTGCGCCGACAGGCTGGCCATCAGGCTTTCCTGGCCTTGCGCTGCTCCAGCGTCTCGGTCGGCCCGCCCTGCCTGGCCCACTCCGTATAACCGCCGTCGAGATGAGCCACATTGGTCATGCCCATGTCCTGCAGCGTTTTAGTCGCCAGCGCGCTGCGCCAGCCGGCGCCGCAGAACAGGATGAACTCCTTGCCCTCGTCGGCAAACAGCGGCTTGTGGTAGGGCGATGCAGGGTCGACCCAGAATTCGAGCATGCCCCTGGGCGCGTGGTAGCTGCCCACCACGGTGCCGTCGGCAAGCTCACGCACGTCACGGATGTCGACGAGCTGGACTTTCGGATCGGCGAGCTTGGCCTTGACCTCGGCGACCGAGTAGGTCTTGACCTGGGCCATCGCCTCGTCGACGAGGGCGCGGAATCCTTTGGTGATCGGCATGTTATGTCTCCCTCAGGCCAGCGCCCGCTGAATGATGATTTTCTGCATGATGTCTACCCAGATGCGGCTACCTGCCGCTCTCCGGCTCACCCCATCGACAAGGGTGCTACCCACGATTTTCCCCTTATTTTGGCTTGCTTGCCGGCCGACACTATTCCGAGACGGGAGTGCTAGACTTTGCTGTATGAAAGCCACACTGCAACCCGTTGAACACCTTGGCAAGTTTGAACGTCTTCAATTGGTGGAAGACCTGTGGGATGAATTTGCTGCTGAGACTGGCCCTGAAACACGGGATGACGTTTTGGACGAACTTGAACGCCGTGCGGCTTGGCGTGATGCCCACCCGGCTCAGGGCAAAAGCCTGGCCCAGATCGCGCAATCGCTTGGTGTGCGTCTGTGACCTGGCGGGTTATTTTTGAAGCAGCGGCACAAGCCGAAATTGCCGAAACATTCGACTGGTACGAACAAAAATCCTACGGCCTGGGAGGCGATTTTCTGCGGGTGGTCGCAGCAGCCGAAGAACAACTGGCGCGCAACCCGGAGACCTTTCCGCACACAAGAGAACGGTTCCGCCGTATTTTGCTTCGGCGGTTTCCTTATGCCCTGCATTTCGAACTGTTAAGCGACCGCAGCGTCTCCGTCCTGGCCTGCCTGCATCACCGTCGCAGCCCGGCCCGCTGGCCAGGCAACTGACGGCCAGTTGCGCCGAAGCCGAGGCAACTTCAGCCTGAGGTGGTTGGAATTCAACCACTGAATGGTTGAGTTCCAACCACGAACTTCAGAAACCCCCGATCAGTCGAGGACAGCCGGAAAGTGTCAAGCCAGCGCCCGCTGGATGATGATTTTCTGCACGTCGGACGTGCCTTCGTAGATCTGGCAGACCCGCACGTCGCGGTAAATCCGCTCCACCGGAAAGTCGTTCACATAGCCGTAGCCACCCAGGGTCTGGATCGCGGCGCTGCAGACTTCCTCGGCCATCTCGCTGGCGAACAGCTTGGCCATGGCGGCCTCCTTGAGGCAGGGCCGGCCGGCGTCGCGCAGGCTGGCGGCATGCCAGATCAATTGCCGGGCTGCTTCAATCTTGGTGGCGCACTCCGCCAGCCGGAAGCCGACCGCCTGGTGGTTGAAGATGGGCTGGCCGAAGCTTTGGCGCTCCTTGGCGTAGTCCAGCGCGCATTCGAAGGCGCTGCGCGCCATGCCCACACTTTGCGCGGCGATGCCGATGCGCCCGCCCTCAAGTGCCCCCAAGGCGATCTTGTAGCCCTCGCCCTCGGCGCCGATCAGGTTCTCGGCGGGGATGCGGCAGTTGTCGAAATTGATTTGCGCCGTGTCGCTGCTGTGCTGGCCCAGCTTGTCCTCCAGACGCGCCACCACATAGCCCGGCGCGTCGGTGGGCACGAGAAACGCGCTCATGCCCTTCTTGCCCGCGCCCTTGTCGGTCACCGCGATCACGACCGCCAGATGGCCGTTCTTGCCGCTGGTGATGAACTGCTTGACGCCGTTGATTACATAGCTGTCGCCGTCCTTGACGGCAGTAGTGCGCAGCGATGAAGCATCCGAGCCCACATGCGGCTCGGTCAGGCAGAACACACCCAGCATCTCGCCCTGGGCCAGCTTTGTCAGCCACTGTTTTTTCTGCGCGGCATTGCCATAGCGCATCAGGATGGCGTTGACCGGGCAGTTGGTGACGCTGATCGCGGTGCTGGTGCCGCCGTCGCCGGCCGCGATTTCCTCGAGCACCAGCGCCAGCGTCACGTAGTCGAGGTTGGCGCCGCCATACTCCTCGGGCACGCAAATGCCGTAGGCGCCCAGCGCCGCCAGCCCCCGGTGCGCCTCTTTCGGGAAGTGGTGCTCCTTGTCCCAGCGCGCGGCATGGGGCCAGAGCTCCTCCTTCGCGAACGCGCGCACTGCGTCGCGGATCATTTCCTGGTCTTGCGTCAATAACATTGCACTCTCCTATTCACCACGACAGATACGCCCGCCCGTCGCGGTGCAAAAACATGCCCTTGTTCGCGGGCTTCAGCGCAGCGATGGTTGCGCGCATCGCTGCCACCGATTCGGCCACACCCAACGGCGCATCGCGGCCGCCCATGTCGGTGCGCACCCAGCCCGGACACAGCGCCACCAGGATGGCTTTCGGGTAGTCGTGCTGCGCTGCGGCCACCGCCATGTTGAGCGCAGCCTTGCTGACGCGGTAGGTCCAGCCAAAGCTGGACTCCACGGCGCCGATCTGCCCCATGCCGCTGGTGATGAAGGCGAACCTCCCCCCGGCCGCCTCCACCAGCGGCGCCACCTGCGGGATGGCCTGCATGGCACCCAGCACATTGGTGTGCAGGGTGCGGTCAAACTCCTCGCGCGTGGGCGGCGCCGTCGCACCCCCCGTGGTGTAGACCCCGGCCACGTACAGGGCCACGTCGATCTTCTCGCCGTCAAGCTGCCAGGCCAGGCCGCTGATGCTGGCCGGTTTGGCCACGTCCACCTTGAGCGCCTGGGCACCCAGCTCGCGCAGCCGCTGCAAGCCGGCCTCGTCGCGCGCCGTGGCGATCACGCGCGCACCGGCCTCGCGGTACTGGCGCACGAATTCGAGGCCAATGCCGCGCGACGCGCCTATCACCAGCACCGTGCTCATTTGAAGTTTTTCACAAGGAAAATTGACCTCTAGCCCTGGTATTTACTGCGTCAATAGCTACTAAATTTATAGCAACTCCAAGGCCACGGCAGTTCCCTCGCCGCCGCCAATGCACAGCGTGGCGACGCCTTTCTTGAGGCCGCGAGCCTTCAACGCATGGATCAGCGTGACGATGATGCGGGCACCGCTGGCACCGATGGGATGGCCCAGCGCGCAGGCGCCGCCATTGACGTTGACGATGTCGTGCGACACGTTCAGCTCTTTCATGAGCGCCATCGGCACCACGGCAAAGGCCTCGTTGACCTCCCACAGATCCACGTCTTTAACGCTCCAGCCGATCTTCTTGAGCAGTTTTTGCACGGCCCCCACCGGCGCCGTGGTGAACCACTCTGGCGCTTGGGCAAACGTGGCGTGGCCGACGATGCGGGCGATGGGCTTGACGCCCAGTTCCTTGGCGGTCGACTCACGCGTCAGCACCAGCGCCGCAGCGCCATCGTTGATGGACGAACTGGACGCCGCCGTGATCGTGCCGTCTTTCTTGAAAGCGGGCTTGAGTGTGGCGATTTTGTCGAGCTTGACCTTGCCTGGACCTTCGTCGATGGAGATCACGGTTTCACCGCTACGGCCTTTCACGGTGACCGGCGTGATCTCTTCCTTGAAGGCGCCGGATTCCGTGGCCGCCTTGGCGCGCTGCACGCTGGCCACGGCAAAGGCGTCCTGGGCCTCACGGCTGAACTGGTATTTGTCGGCGCACTGCTCGCCGAAAGTGCCCATGGCACGGCCGGGCTCGTAAGCGTCTTCCAGGCCGTCCAGCATCATGTGGTCGTAGATGCGATCGTGGCCGATGCGGACACCGCTACGGCCCTTGAGCAGCAAATGCGGTGCATTGGTCATGCTTTCCATGCCGCCGGCCACCATCACATCACGGCTGCCCACCAAAAGCTGGTCGTGCGCCAGCAAAGTGGCTTCCATGCCGGAGCCGCACATTTTGGAGAGCGTGACAGCGCCCGTACCGGCCGACAGGCCGCCCTTGAAACCGGCCTGCCGTGCAGGCGCCTGGCCCTGGCCCGCCATCAGGCAGTTGCCGAACAGCACCTCGTCCACTTTTTCGGGCGCAATGCCCGAGCGTTCGATGGCGGCTTTGATCGCGGCGCCGCCCAGGTCATGAGCAGACAGGCTGGAAAAGTCGCCCTGGAAGCCGCCCATGGGGGTACGGGCGGCGCCGACGATAACGATGGAATCAGACATGATGTTTTCCTTTCAGGGTTGAATGATGTGGCCACGCTCTTCCTGCGCCAGGCGCAGGATGTATTGCTGGAACTGGGGGTCCTCGCCGCGCAGCAGCTGCGGCAGGATATTGAAAAAATTCTCGCGGCGGCACCACTCGCGCATGAAGTCGTCCCAGCTGTTCCAGCGGCGCTTTTCGACTTCGCTCATGTTCTCGCTCCAAGCCACGATGTAGGCCCGCTCGAACAGCGAAATCAGCATGTCGTAGATCACCAGAATACGCTCATTTTGCTCGGGCGTCGGGTTCTCCAGCGGTTCGTTGGTGCGCAGGCGCAGGTCCGGGTGGGCCAGCACGATTTTCAGGAAGTCGTTGTAGGCGTTGGACAGCAGCTGGTAAGCCTCTTCGTCCTCGTTGTCACGCTCCTTGCGCTGCTCCCAGGCGAAGAAAGCGATGGCAAACGGCAGGCCAAGCGCCGTCACGACAAAGCTCGCAAATTCCCAGAAATCCCGCATTGCGTCCATGGGCGGCTCCTTCAGACCTTGTCCTTGGCGTAGCGACGCACAAAGCGCTTTTCACGCTCATAGGGAAACACATCGTGGACATGGCCGGCCTGGATGCGTTCCTTGTGGCTTTGCCAAAAAGCGGCGTCGAGCAGATCACCATGGTGCTTCATGAAGACCTCACGCACCACGGTGTTGCCCAGCAGGAACGGGGCGAAGGTTTCCGGGAACACGTCTTTCGCACCGACGCTGTACCAGACCTCGCCCGACATCTCGTCTTCCTCGGTGCGCGGCTCGGGCACGCGGCGGAAATTGCAGTCGGTGATGTACTCGATCTCGTCGTAGTCGTAAAACACCACCTTGCCGTTGCGCGTGACGCCGAAGTTCTTCCAGAGCATGTCGCCGGGGAAGATGTTGGCGGCCACCAGGTCCTTGATCGCGTTGCCGTATTCGATGACGCCGCGCTCGATCTGGTCGCGCGCGCGCGGGTCGTCCAGGCCCGTGTCGAACGCCTCCTGCAGGTAGATGTTCAGCGGGATCATGCGCCGCTCGATGTAGAGGTGCTTGATGATCACCTCTTCATGGCCGTCGCCGTCCCGGTCGCTGATCTCGAGCTGGCTGGGCGCGAACTTCTGGATTTCGGCGATCAACTCGTCCTCGAAGCGCTCGCGCTGGAAGGCCACCTCGCTGTACTCCAGCGTGTCGGCCATGCGGCCCACGCGGTCGTGCTGCTTGACCAGCAGGTACTTGCCCTTGATCTGCTCGCGCGTGGTGTCCTTCTGCGGCGGATAGTAGTCCTTGATCAGCTTGAACACGTACGGAAACGAGGGCAGGTCGAACACCAGCATCACCATGCCCTTGATGCCGGGCGCGATGCGAAAGCGGTCGCTCGAGTGCTTGAGGTGGTAGAGGAAGTCTCGGTAGAACAAGGTCTTGCCCTGCTTGGCCAGCCCCAGCGCGTTGTAGATTTCCGCGCGCGGCTTGCGCGGCATCAGCGAGCGCAGGAACTGCACGTAAGCCGAGGGAATCTCCATGTCGACCATGAAGTAGGCCCGGGCAAAACTGAACAGCATCTGCAGATCATCCTCGCCGAACAGCGCAGCGTCAATCACGAGCTTGTCGCTCTTGCCATGCAGCAACGGCAGCGCAAACGGCATCTCGTTGAAGCCGTTGATGATCTTGCCGACCACGTAGGCGCCCTTGTTGCGAAAGAACAGGCCCGACAGCACCTGAATCTGGAAATTGGCGCGCAGCTTGACCTGGGCCAGCCGTCCGCTCATGGCATCGAACACATAAGCGGCGTCGCGCGGCAGGTCCTCGAATTCGCGCTGCAGCTGGAAGTTGTTGATGATGCGCACGATGGTCTCGTGCATGGTCTCACGCGTCGGGTAGTAGGAGCGATAGGTCGGCCTGGCCGCGGGTTCGTCGTTCTCGATGTACTCGGTGCTGACGGCCGGGCGCACGAAGATGAAGTCGTTGTGGAAATGCGTGCGGTGCAGGATCTTGCAGGTCACCGAATTGAAAAAGGTCTCGGCCAGCTCGGGCTGGTGGTGATTGACCAGCAGCCCGATGTAGTGCAGCTTGATCTGCTGCCAGACGTCCATGGGCTGCTCGCCGGCCTTGAACTCCTTGTCGAGCCTCATCACGCATTCCTTGACACGCAGGTCGTAGAACTCGATGCGCTCGCGCTGGGCGCGCTGCTGGCCGTGCCAGTCGGCGGTCTCAAAACGGTGCTTGGCGCGCGCGGATTCAGTGCGAAACAGGCGGTAATGCCGGTTGAAGCCATCCATCATCGCCTTGGCGATGTCATAGGCATGCGGCGAATCGAGGCGCTGCGGGAACACGGCCTAGCTCCTCGCGGCGATCACGCCCTCGATGGCAGCACGGTACAGCGGCTCGATCGAGTCGGTGCTGGCCACGGTCATCTGCAGGTCCTGCAACAGGCCGTCGTGTACGCCGAAGGCCCAGCCGTGGATGCTGACCTTCTGACCTTTGGCCCAGGCATCGACCATCACGGTGCTGACGCAGACGTTGACCACCTGCTCGATCACGTTGAGGTCGCACAACGCGTCGGCGCGCTGCGCCTCGGGCAGGCGCTCGAGCAGCCCGCGGTGCCGATCGCGCACGTCCTGGATGTGGCGTATCCAGTTGTCGGCCAGGCCGATGCGCGTGCCTTCCAGCCCCGCCTGCACGCCGCTGCAGCCGTAGTGGCCGACCACCATGATGTGCTCCACCTTGAGCATCTCCACCGCGAACTGGATCGCCGAGAGCGCGTTGAGGTCGGAGTGCACCACGATGTTGGCCACGTTGCGGTGCACGAACACCTCGCCCGGCTCCAGCCCGGTGATCTGGTTGGCCGGCACGCGGCTGTCGGAGCAGCCAATCCACATGTACTTGGGCTTTTGCTGCTTGATCAGGCTGGTGAAAAAGCCCGGCCGCTCGCGCTCCATTTGCGCGGCCCAGTTGCGGTTGTGGGTGAAGAGGTCCTGGATAGAAGAGGTCATAAACGCTATTGTGGCTTGCCGATGCGTTTACATCGTCTCCGCGAACAATTCCCGTCCTATCAGCATGCGGCGGATTTCACTGGTGCCGGCGCCGATTTCATAGAGTTTGGCATCGCGCCAGAGGCGACCCAGCGGATAGTCGTTGATGTAGCCGTTGCCACCGAAGATCTGCACGCCTTCGCCGGCCATCCAGGTGGCCTTTTCAGCGCACCAGAGAATGACGGAGGCGCAATCCTTACGCACCTGGCGCACATGCTCGCTGCCCAGCATGTCCAGGTTTTTACCCACGGTGTAGCAAAAGGCGCGGCCGGCCTGCAGCACGGTGTACATGTCGGCCACCTTGCCCTGGATCAGCTGGAACTCGCCGATGCTGGTGCCAAACTGCTTGCGGTCGTGAATGTAGGGCACGACGTTGTCCATCACCGACTGCATGATGCCGATAGGGCCGGCCGAGAGCACGGCGCGCTCATAGTCGAGACCGCTCATCAGCACCTTGGCGCCACCGTTCAGGCCGCCCAGGATGTTCTGGGCGGGCACTTCCACGTTCTGGAATACGAGTTCGCCGGTGTGGCTGCCGCGCATGCCCAGCTTGTCGAGTTTTTGCGCAATGGAAAAACCCTTCATGCCCTTTTCAATCAGGAAGGCCGTGACGCCGCGGGCACCCAGCTCAGGCTCGGTTTTGGCGTAGACCACCAGCGTGTCGGCGTCGGGGCCGTTGGTGATCCACATCTTGTTGCCGTTGAGCAGGTAGTAGCCTCCCTTGTCTTCGGCCTTGAGCTTCATGCTGATCACGTCGCTGCCCGCACCGGGCTCGCTCATGGCCAGCGCCCCCACATGCTCGCCCGAAATCAGCTTGGGCAAGTACTTTTTGCGCTGCGCTTCGTTGCCGTTGCGCTTGATCTGATTCACGCACAGGTTGCTGTGCGCGCCATACGACAGGCCCACGGATGCGCTGGCGCGGCTGATTTCTTCCATGGCGATCATGTGGGCCAGATAGCCCATGCCGGCGCCGCCGTACTCCTCGCTCACGGTAATCCCCAGCACGCCGAGGTCCCCCATTTTTCGCCACAAATCCATGGGGAACTGGTCTGAGCGGTCGAGTTCAGCCGCGCGCGGCGCAATTTCGGCCTGGGCAAAGTCATACACGGCATCGCGCAGGGCATCGATGTCTTCGCCCAGCTGGAAGTTGAGTCCTGGCATGTTCATGGTCTGTCTCCTTGATCGGTGATGAGGTGATTTCAATAGGTTTTGGGCACGGGCACCAGCGTCTGCTGCATCAGCGCGCAGGCACTGAGCTTGCCGCTGGCGTCCACATGCGCGACTTCAGCCGTCGCGACAATGATGCGCTTGCCCGCTTTCGTCACACGGCCCGTCGCACGCAGTTCACCGCCCTGGAATGCGGCCAGGAAGTTGATCTTGTACTCCACCGTCGTCACCTCCATGCCTTCGGGCGCGACGGTCAGTGCGGCGTAGCCCCCGGCGATGTCCGCCAAAGCCCCCATGGCGCCGCCATGAAAGCCGCCCTGCTGCTGCGTGACGCGCTCCGAGTAAGGCAAGGCCACTTCGCACAGACCCGGCTCGACCCGCACCAGGCGCGCGCCCAGATGCTGCATCATCCCCTGCCGGGCAAAGCTGGCTTCGATGCGCTGAAACAGTTCAGACGGCGTGACGGATGCATCCATGGCGCGGGCACTCTTTAATTGACGTTTACGTAAACGTCAATTATGGACTATTTTTACCAGGGCATGCAGCCTTTGCCACAAGCCGGCCCGGGTTCTCAGGGGGTTTATTGCGCGCCGGATTTCGACTTTTCCCCTTTTTGCAGCAGCGCACGGGCTTCCTTTTCATGAACCTTGATTTCATCCAGATTAGCCTGCAGATCGGCCATCTGCTCTTCCAGCTGCTTGCGGTGGCCGGCCAGGATGACCAGGAATTTTTTCAGCTGCGGTGCGGTATCGCGCGGGCTCTCGTAGGAGTCAATGATCTCCTTGGCCTCGGACAGGCTCAGGCCCAGCCGCTTGGCGCGCAAGGTCAGCTTGAGCCGTGTGCGGTCACGCGCTGTGTAGATCCGGTTGCGCCCGCCCGGCCCTTCACGCTTGGGCTGCAGCAAACCCATGTCTTCATAAAAGCGCATGGCGCGGGTCGTCAGGTCAAACTCTTTTGCCAGGTCGCTGATGGTGTAGGTAGTAGCCATGATGAGGGGTCAGGTGCAAACACAGGCGACAGCACCGGATGTGAGTCGTCCCTACAATGCAATGCGATTACATATGACGTTTACGTAAACGTCAAATATACCGGCAATACTACATGAACTTACTCGAACAGCAGCTGGACTACCCCTTTGGCGACACCCTGCCGGCACCCGGCGCCACGCTGGAGGTGGCCCCGGGCATCAAATGGATACGCATGGCGCTGCCGTTTGCACTCGATCACATCAATTTGTGGCTGCTGCGCGACGAGATCGATGGCCGGGCCGGCTGGACGGTGGTGGATTGCTGCATTGCCAAAGACGAAGCCAAAAGCCAGTGGGAAGCGATTTTCGCCAGCCAGCTGGAGGGCCTGCCCATCCTGCGCGTCATCGTCACCCACATGCACCCCGACCACATCGGCCTGGCGCACTGGCTGTGCGAGCGCTGGTCATCTCCTGCGGGGCCCGCCGACGAGCCGCCTCCAGGCGGGCCCGGCCCCCTCGGGGGGCAGCAATCCGCGCAGCGGCGGAGCGTGGGGGCGCCATGGACTTGCCGCCTGTGGATCAGCGCCACCGACTACAACTCGGCACGCATCGGCTCGCAAAGCACCACCGGCTTTGGCGGCGACAGTGCCGCCCGTTTTTTTGCCTCGCACGGCCTGACCGACCCGGAGTCGGTCGAGAAAATCAGGGGCCGCGCCAATTACTACCCCAGCATGGTGCCCGATGTGCCGCGCAGCTTTCACCGCATGATGGATGGGCAGCGCATCCGCATTGGCGGGCGCGACTGGGTCTGCATCAGCGGCTTTGGCCACGCGCCGGAACATATCGCCCTGTACTGCCCCGACATCGCGTGGGGCGCCGCGGAGCCTGGGGCGACCGGGCGGGCGGGCGGCGTCCTGATCAGCGGCGACATGGTGCTGCCCCGCATCTCCACCAATGTCAGCGTCTACGACATGGAGCCCGAGTCAAACCCGCTGGCGCTGTTCCTGCAATCCCTTGACAAATTCAGGTCGCTGGACACCGCCACCCTGACCCTGCCCTCCCACGGAAAACCCTTTCAGGGCCTGCACACCCGCATTGACCAGCTGCAGGACCACCACCGCGACCGTCTCGCCGAAGTCATGCAGGCCTGCGCAGCCAGCCCCTGCAGCGCCGCCGACATACTGCCCGTCATGTTCAAGCGCAAGCTGGACCTGCACCAGACCACGTTTGCCATGGGCGAGTCGGTGGCCCATCTGCATGCCCTCTGGTTCGAGGGGCGCCTGCGGCGCACCCTGGACTCTGACGGCATTTACCGGTTCTGCCCGGCCTGACGCGAACCCGCCTTACGGCACCTCCGGAACTTCCGGCACTTCCGGCTGCGCTTGCGGCAGCTTTTGGGACAGCGACATGAAAAAACTGGCGCCCGAGTTTTCGGTGCTGTCAGCCCACACCTCGCCCTGGTGCCGGCTCGCGATCCGCTTCACCAGGGCCAGGCCCAGCCCATTGCCCGGGAAGTCCGCCGAGGAGTGCAGGCGCTGGAAAGCCGTGAACAGCTTGCCGGCATAAGCCGGGTCAAAACCGGCGCCGTTATCCGACACAAACAGCACCCGCTCATCGGGCGTCTGGCCCGCCATCAGCCCCACCTTGATCCAGCCCTGCGGCTTCTTCGCGGTGAATTTCCAGGCGTTGTCCAGCAGGCAGGTCAGTGCCGTGACCAGCAGGCTCTTGTCGCCCGTCACCAGCAGTTGGGGCTCCATCTCCAGCGCCACCTCCCGCTCGGGCGTGCGTTTGCGCAGCTCGTCCATCAGCCAGTTGCAAACCGGAGCCAGGTCAACCAGCTCCGGGGTCATGGCCATGCGCGGGATCTGCGTCAAGACCAGCAAATCTTCAACCAGCTTGGCCAGCTGCCGGGTGCTGACCTGTATCCGCTCCAGGTAGTGCAGGCCCTGCCGGTCCAGCACCGCCGCATACTTTTCCGCCAGTGTTTTGGCAAAGCCATTGACCACGTGCAGGGGTGCTTTGAGGTCGTTGGACATCGCATAGGTAAAGGCCTCCAGGTCCCGGCTGGTGCGCTGCTGCTCCCGGGTGGACTGCTCCACCTGCTGCTCGAGCTCCGCATTGAGCCGCCGCAAGTTGGCGTCCGCCAGATGGCGCCCGGTGACATCGGCCAGGCTGACCAGTACGGCCGGATAGCCCTTCCACTCCACCCGCCCACCGGCCAGCTCCACCAGAACAATCTGGCCATCCATTTTTTTCTGCTTGCAAAGCCGCATCGACAGCGCGAACTCCCGGCCGATATCGCCCGCCGCCGGCGGCTCGCTGAACTGTGCGGCCTCTTGCGCATCTGGAAACAGCGCCCCTAGCGACAGCTCCAGAAAAGCATTGTGCGGGATGCCGTAAAACAGCACCGCCGCCTGGTTGGCAGCCAGAATGCGCAGCGTGCTGCTGTCGAAAATCCACATTGCATTGGGATTGACATCAAAAAGCATCTGGTTGCAACGCTCGCTCTGGTCGAGCAGCCGCAAGGTTTGGTAGGTGTCGCTGACGTCCCTCACGTTGACGACACAACCCGAAGGCTGCCTTCGGAAGTGGTACTCCACCCAGCCATCTTCAAACCGGTGGTAGGCCACAAACACATGGCTGGAAGAGGATTTGAGCGCCTTGCTGGTCGGACGCTGGTGCTGCTTGGCGACATCTTCTGAAACCACGTCCCAGAAGTCAGCGCCTGTCAGGCTGGGCAGCGTGCTGCGCAAAATCACCTGTGCACGGCTGTTTGCCGCGGTAATCTGGCACGCGTCGTCGAGTATCAGGATACCTTCGTTGGCCAGCTCAAGCGAGTTCAAGATTCACCGCCGGGTCATGAGCGCCATTTGCGGTTGGCGGTTACAAGCGCCGTGACATAACCATGCAACCAGTCAAAGTTGATCGGCTTTTGGAGCAATTGCGCATGCTCCGGCAACCCGCCCCGGTCCGCAATGGCCTGTGCCGGCACCCCGCTGATGACGATGATCTGCATGGCCGCCAATTGCTGGTTGCGCTGGAGCGCCTTCAGCATTTCGATGCCATCCACGCCGGGCATGGACAGGTCGGTGATCAGCAGGTCCGGCTGCATGCTGGCGATATCCATCAGGGCTTCAAGCGCCGAGGACATCCAGGTGCAGTCCACCGGCAAATCCCAGTCCTCAAAATGGCTCTTGTACAACTCCCGGGTGTTTTCATCATCTTCCACCAGCAGCACCCGCAAGCGGTGCTTGGGGTCGGTGTCCACCCGTGCCAGCTGCGGGCTGTTTTTCGCCAGGTACTGATTGATGGAATGCAGCGAGATCCGGCGATGCCCGCCCAGTGTTTTCCAGGCCTCGATTTCGCCCTTTTCCACCAGCGATTGCACCGTGGCCACTGACAGGCTCAGCAGCTTGGCCGCATAGCTGGTGCCGCAATAGTCATCACTGGAAAAATCCGCCGCCGTGATGGCAGCCTCAAAGGTTTTGGGCTCACGCGACATAATTGGCACCGCAATGCATTGAAGTTGGAATTTTTAACATTTTAGTTACTTTTATTACTTTTATCGAAATTAATCCAGTTCTTCAGACAGCCGTTTTGCCTAAATCAGGCCTGTTACTGCGGCATGGCGGGCTTCGGCAAGGTAAAGAAGAAAGTAGCCCCTTGATCCGGCTCCGCTTGCGCCCATACACGGCCGCCGTGGCGTTTAATGACACGGCTGACGGAAGCCAGCCCCACCCCTGAGCCGGGAAATTCTGACACCGCATGCAAGCGCTGGAAAGCGTTGAACAGCTTGTCGGCATAGGCCATGTCAAAACCGGCACCGTTGTCCTGCACGAAAAATACCGGCATCCCTGCCGCATCGGATTTTTGCCCCACATGAATGTCGGCACGGTCTTGGCGGGATGTGAATTTCCAGGCGTTGCCCAGCAGATTTTCCATGACCACCCGTATCAGCCGTCCGTCGCCCTGGACCTGAAGGCCGGGATCTATATGGATGCTCGCCTGGCGCTCCGGGTGGCGCGCCTGCCATTCCCCGAGTATGTCGCGCGCAAGAGCGCTCAGATCGACGCTTTCATAACGCAGTTGTACGCGCGAGACCTGCGCCAGCGACAACAGGTCTTCAATCAAGCGCCCCATCTGCGCCACCCCGGACTGGATGCGCGACAGGTAGTGCTGCACTTTTTCACTGCTGCTGGCGTCGAGTTGCTTGGCCAGCAGGCGGCTGAAGCCGTCAATGGTGTTCAGGGGCGAACGCAGGTCGTGCGAGACGGAATAGGAGAACGCCTCCAGCTCCTGGTTGGACAGGCGCAAGGCCGCTTCAATCGCCTTGATTTCCGTGATGTCCGCGTCAATTCCCACCCAGAAGGCCACCTCGCCTTGCCCATCGAGCACCGGCGACGCCTTGTAGGACATGGTGTGATAGGCCCCGTCCTTGCCAAGAACACGCCGGATGCCCTCATAAGGCGCGTGGCTGCGGCAGGACGCTCTCCAGTTGGCGGCAATAACGCGCAGATCTTCAGGATGAACCACTGACTTCCATTTCAGGCCCAGCCAGTCTGCGGCCCCCCCTCCCACCAGGTCAAACCAGGCACGGTTCAGATAAGTGACCAGGCCTTTGGGATTGACGGTCCAGACCACCTGTGGCGCCTGCTCGGCCAGCGCCCTGAACAGCGCTTCCTGACGTGTCAGCGCAGCGGTGCGCTCCACCACTTTTTGCTCCAGCCCCGCATTGAGCTGGTTGATCTGCTCGAACAGCTTGGCGTTTTCAATGGCAATCGAGGCCAACTGGGCCAGCTCGATGGCCACATACTCATCCTCCAGCGTGAACTCGCCTTCATACTTGTCCGACAGTTGCAGCAAGCCAATGTTCTTGCCGTTACGCCCCATCAGGGGAACGGCCAGCCAGCCCCGCATGGGCGGGTGCTGGTCGGCATGCGCGCCAAAACCGCGCCAGCGCGGATGCGCTTGCAGTTCGGCCTGCGCCAGCCGCATGGGCCGGTTGGTCTCGCACACCAGGGCATCAATGCCGGTGCCGTCCGGGGTGCTGATCAGGTCGCGGTATTTCGTATATTTCTTCGACAGGGACAGCGCACTGGTGGCCCGCGTCCAGTCCTGATTGATGACCAGGCTGACCATCGTCTGGTGCGCGCCAACCACGCCGCGGGCCTGGTCAGCAGTCTCCTGCATCGTGGCCTCCACGGTCTGGTGCCAGGTAATCGCCTGGGCCGCATCGGCGGCACGCTGCAGGGTAAACAGATGCTCCTGCACATCCTTCTCGGCCTTGATCTGGGCGGTCAAATCCAGCGCCACGACAAAGCGCGCGTCCCGCCCGGCATACTGAATGGGCTGCGACACGACCTCCACCGGAAACTCGGAGCCGTCTTTGCGGCGGTGCAGCCAGGGACCTCTTCTTTCGTAAAAATCATTTTCAAGCTGCTGCCGCAGGCGCGCCTGCTCAATCCCGGAGCGGATGTCAAACAGCGTCATCGACAAAAATTCCTGCGCCGAATACCCGTAATTGTTGACGGCCGTCTGATTGACCGTCAAAAAGCGCTGGTTGGCGGCGTCAAAGACCCACATGGGGACCGGTGCGGTTTCGAACAGGGCGGCGTAGCGCTGCTCACTGTCAATCAATGCCAGCTCCGAGCGTTTGCGCGCGGTGATGTCCTGCACGGCCCCGGCCAACCGCACCACCTTGCCATCCTGCGGATAAGCCCGGCCCTGCGTGCGCACCCAGATGGACCGGCCCATCGCGGTAATCATCGGCAGTTCCAGATCCCATGGCGTCGCGTTTTCAATCGCGGCCTGGACCGCCGCACGAAACACCGGCTGCGCCTCGGGCGCATAAAAGCTCATGGCGTCGTCCAGTCCCAGCGGCGCCCCCGGCTCCAGGTCGTGAATCCGGTACACCTGCTCCGAGTTGGTCGTGCGCATGCCGTCCAGAATCACCTCCCAGCCGCCGACCATGGCCATCTCGCCGGTGCGGTGCAGCAGGTCGGTGGTGTGCGCCACCGCCAGCTCCGACTGCTTGCGCTGCGTAATCTCCTGCACCACGCCGGTGCGGTAAACCGCTTGACCGGCGTCGTTGACATGCAGCTTGCCCAGCTGGTGGAGCCATCGCACATCACCGGCCGGCGTGATGATGCGGTACTCGATATCGAGCTCTTCGCCGTCGCGAATGGCTCGTGCACGGCGTTGCTCGTAGCCGGCCCGGTCGTCCGGGTGAATCATCTTTATCAGCGTCTCATGACGCCCGTCGAAAGTCCCGGGCGCCTGACCAAACAATTCGTAGACTTCGTCCGACCACCAAAGCCGCTGGGTCTGCAAATCAAACTCCCAGTTCCCGATACGGCCCAGCCGCTGCGCGTCCAGCAGCTTGCGCTGGGTCTCGCGCAGCTCGGCATAGCTCTTGGCCTGCTCCATCTGCAGTTGCTCCAGCTGCGTGATGTCGGTAAACACCATCAGCGCGCCCATCACGCCCTCGCTGCCGTGCATGGGCCGGTAACTGGAACTGATCAGGCGCCCCCAGGGCGCGACGTCGTTGCGCACCAGAATATGCTGCGGCCCGCCGCTTTCCCCCTGGAGGGCCTTGTACAGGGGCAATTCGTCATAGGCATACAAGGTGTCGGTGCCGGGCACAAACAGTCCCTGGCGCTGCGGCCACTGGCTGGACAGCACCATCGGGGCCTGGTCCAGCTGAAACAGCCTGGAGGCCGCTTCATTGATCAGCAAGAGGCGCCCCGCAGTGTCCACGGCCATCAAGCCTTCCTGCATGCTGTTAACCGTCAGTTCCAGCGTGATGTAAGCCTGCCGGCTGCGTGCCAACTCGGTTTCCAGGTCATTCTCACGCTGCTGAAGCGAGGCGGCCATCAGGTTGAAACCGTGGGCAATGCGGGCCAGTTCGCCGCGGTGACCGGCCGACCGGATTGGAATGCGTACATCCAGATCGCCACTGGTCAGCCGGTGGGTGGCCTGCAGAATCTGCCGCGTGGGCTCCACAATGGCGCGCCCGCCAATCTCCCAGGCAATCAAGCCCCCCAGCGTAGCCAGCAGCGCCAGCATGGCCAACTCCAGCAACAACTGGCGCTGGCCTGGTCCCACCACCAGGTCGCTGTCAATGCTGACCGCCACGAAAAACGCCGCGTCCGGAACCGGACTGCTGGGCATGAATGCCCACAGCCGGCGCTGGCCCGCGCCATCCGCGCCATCGACGCCCTCGCGCACCCCCTTACTCATGGTTTTCACGGCTTCCTGCAGAACCGGGCTGGCAGCCTTCTGCCCAACCCGGACAGGCAGGCCGGGCTTCCTCGCCAGCAAGGTGCCATTGCGATCGTAGATCCCTAGCGCGGCACCGGGTGGCATCTGAATCTCGGCGACCGCCTTGGCCATCTCGGCCAGATCGAGCGAGGCATAGGCGACCATGGCCACGCGGCCGTCCGCATCGAGCACCGGCAAGGCAAACGTGATGGAAGTTTTCCCCGTCAAGCGCCCCACGATGTACTCGCCGACGACAAAGCTGCGGCGGGCCACGGCTTCGCGAAAGTAGGCGCGATCGCCCAGGTACATAGGCCCGCTGCCGCCCACCGCATGGCAGCGCACATAGCCATCCGCCCCGACAATGCCCAGGTTGGCATAGACCGGAAACAGCCGCCTCAGTTCAGCCAGGTAATGCTCACAGCGTGCCGCCTTGCCATCCCGGATGTCGGATGCATTGGCAATGGCCGTCAGCAGCTGGTGCGCCGTTTCGCTCACCCGCTGCTGGCTGGATGCGGCCAGCGAGGCGGCAAACTGCAGATCGGCCAGCGCGCGCTCCACCGCTGCATTGGCGTTGTGCAAGGCCTTGAAAATGGACAGGCCGAACAGGGGAACAATCGCGGCCACCACCAGGATGACGAGTCGGGTTCGCAGCGTGTTACTGGCCTTCATCGCAAAATTTTCCTCCTGACAGCGTGACTGCCGCGAACAACTCGACGGGGCGTTTGCCCTGGCAGCAGGCGTGACAGGTCTTGTCTCGCGGCCTGAATCAGCCTGAATCAGCCGGTCGCGATCGACTCGTTCACCCCCAGCCAATAGGCCAGCACCCGGCTCAGCTTCTCGGTGAACTCACCAAAGTCAACGGGTTTGCGGACAAATCCGTTGGCGCCACTTTTATAGCAGGCGATGATATCGGACTGCTCGCTGGAAGAGGTCAGCATGACCACCGGCACCAGCGCCGTCAGCGGGTTGCTGCGCACGCTGCGCAGCACATCCAGGCCCGACAGCTTGGGCAGTTTCAAGTCCAGCAGGATGAAGGCCGGCTGCAGATGCGTGTCGCGGCCCGCGTGCGCGCCCTGGCCAAACAGGTAGTCCAGCGCCTGGGCCCCGTCGCGTGCCACCACAATTTCGGCATCAACGCCCTGCTCTTCCAGGGTCAGCACGGTCAACTCCAGGTGATCCGGGTTATCTTCAACTACAAGAATGGGCTGGTGGTCGTGCATGGTGAAATCTTTCAGCTGCTGACTATCATTTCTATCATCTATTTTGCGACTATTATCACATTACAAATACTAACAGTTAAGCACAAAAAGCAACCCTTTTTCCTACCACTTCGGAATCGCCTCGTCTTTGAGCTGCCCGCGCAGCTCGGCGTAGTCGGGCACCACCGCCCGCACAGTGTCCCAGAAGCGCGGGCTGTGGTCCATCACGCGCAGATGGCTCAGCTCGTGAACCACCACATAGTCAATCACGGACTGCCTGAAATGGATCAGCCGCCAGTTCAGGCGGATGGCGCCGTCGGCGCTGGCGCTGCCCCAGCGCGTGCCGGCACTGCTCAGGCTCAGCTTGCGCCACTGCACGCTCAAGTGCGGTGCAAAGTGGTTCAGCCGTTCGATGAAGATCCGCTTGGCCTGGCGCATCAGCCAGGCCTGCACGGCATCGCGAATCTGCTGGGGCGTCGCACTCTGCGGCAGGCCCACGTGCAAGGTCAGCCGCGGGATGCCGGGCAGCGTGTCGTTTTGCACCGCCGCGCCGGTATTGAGCACGGCCTCGGCAGCGCTGCTTTTGAGCTCGGCGCCAATCGCGCCAAACGCATGGCGCGGATCCAGCACCACGATCACCGACTCGCCCAGAAACGGCAGGGTGGCACCGTCCTTCCACTCGATGCGCGCGGACTCCAGCCGCTCGTGGCGCGCGCGGGTTTCCTGCAGCTTCCTGAGTATCCAGTTGCCTTTCTCCTGCACGGCCTTGTCGATTTCATACAGCGGCACCCACTTGGGCGCGCTGACCGTCAGCCCGTCCGCCCCGACCGAAAAGCCAATGGTGCGGCGCTTGCCGCGCCGGAACTCGTAGGCCACCCGCGTGTCGTCGAGCAAGGCCTCGCGCGTCGCCCGCGGGTGGCGGGACGTGGCGGGCGCCAGCGCCTGTTGCAGCGTCTGGGTGGGCAAGGACTCTGCGACAGGCGCGTCATTCGCTATGGTTTCAATAGCTGCTGGCGCAATACCATCAAGGGTTGGAGCCTTATTTTTTCTGGAGCCTTCGGCGCGCCCAGCCGTATCGGCCGATGATGGGCGCGGCGAAGGCGCAATGGGAGGCAAAGGCGCTGCTTCAAACAGGTCAAGGGTGAACTGGAG
This sequence comes from Polaromonas sp., assembly GCF_036676035.1. Taxonomy (GTDB): domain Bacteria; phylum Pseudomonadota; class Gammaproteobacteria; order Burkholderiales; family Burkholderiaceae_C; genus Polaromonas. The sequence goes on along the minus strand of NZ_JAKFDR010000026.1, from coordinate 44,598 downwards.
AAGCCTTTGCATAATGTCAGTTTAGCGCGAGCCAGCGGGTGTCTGCGTGCTGGCCTCTCACGCCTGGGCGCCGGGGTTGGCGCTGGAAGTAGCCCCTTCACTGCCCTTGCTCTGGGCATAGGCCTCGGGGTCCAGCCGGCGCATCTCGGCCTCGATCCAGGCCTCGACTTCGCGCATCAGCTCGTCTGGCTGGCGGCCGGTGCTGTCAATCGGCTTGCCAATTGAAATATCCACCACGCCCGGGGTTTTGATGAAGGCCTTGCGCGGCCAGCACTTGGCCGAGGTCACCGCAATCGGGATCACCGGCGCACCGGTTTCAATCGCCAGCCGCGTGCCGCCGGACTTGTAGACGCCTTTTTGACCTCGCGGGATGCGCGTGCCCTCGGGGAACATGATGACCCAGGTGCCCTGGCTCATCAGGCGCTTGCCCTGTGCGACCACCCTGTTAAAAGCCTGCGCCCGCAGGCTGCGGTCGATGTGGATCATGTCCATGCGCGCCATGGCCCAGCCAAAAAACGGCACGTACAGCAGCTCTTTTTTGAACACATAGGCCAGCGGATGCGGCATCAGCGTGGGCATGCAGAAGGTCTCCCAGGTGCTCTGGTGCTTGACCAGCAGCACCGCGGCGCTGGTCTCGCCGGTGGGCAGGTTGTCCATGCCCGTCACCCGGTTCTTGATGCCCAGAATCACCGTGCCGCCAGTCACCGCCACCCGCAGCCAGCCGGCACACATCCAGTACATGGTGGTGCTGCTGACAAAGAGCGAAGCGATGATGACAAAGATGGCCCACGGAATCACCGTGATGGTCATCCAGAGCAGGTGCAAAATGGATCGGATCAGGGGCATGGCAGGAGCTTCGGATAAATGTTTAATCTTTCAAGGCTCTCGCCCTGATGGAATATGCGAAGAAAGCTATTGTTTTTATAGCAATTTCTTCAGATCGCCACTTTCAATGGCTGGGCCCCGCGCTCCAAAATGAAGTCCACAAACGCCGACAAGTCCTGGTGCAGCCGCGTGCCCTCGGGCAAGCCGGCCGGCCGGCCGCCTTCACGGTACTGCGCTGACTTGCCGGTCAGCACCAGATGCGGCTCGCAACCCGCCGTCACGCCCGCCTGCAAGTCGCGCAGCGAATCGCCGGCCGTCGGCACGCCTTTGAGCGGCACCCCAAAGCGTGCGCCAATCTGCTCGAACAGCCCCGGCAAAGGCTTGCGGCAGTTGCAGCTTTCTTCCGGGCTGTGCGGGCAGTAAAACACCGCATCGACCCGCCCGCCCACGGCGGCCAGCATCTTGTGCATCTTGGCGTGCATGGCATTGAGCGAAGCCACGTCAAACAGCCCGCGCCCCAAGCCCGACTGGTTGGACGCGATCACCACATGCCAGCCCGCATGGTTGAGCCGCGCAATGGCTTCCAGCGCCCCAGGCAGCGGCATCCATTCGTCCGGCGTCTTGACGAAATCGTCGCTGTCGCTGTTGATGGTGCCGTCGCGGTCGAGGATGACGAGTTTCATGGTGTTTGGCTCAGACTTTAACGCTGGTGGCTTACGCCGCCAATTTGGACAGATCGGCGACGCGGTTCATGGCTTGGTGCAGCGTGGCCAGCAACCCAAGGCGGTTGGCGCGCAGTTTTAGATCATCAGCATTGACCATGACCTTGTCGAAGAATTCATCGACGGGAGCTTTGAGCGCAGCCAGCGCCTGCAGTGAAACGGCGTAGTCACCCGCAGCGAAGGCCGCATCGGCCTTGGGCGCGACGGACTGCAGTGCTTCGGCCAGCGACTTTTCAGCGGGCTCTTGCAGCAATGCCGGATTGATCTTCGCCTCAACCGTGCCTTCGACCTTCTTGAGAATATTGCCGACGCGCTTGTTGGCGGCGGCCAGCGCCGGCGCTTCGGACAGAGCAGCGAAGTCCGCAACTGCTTGAATACGCCTCACAATTTCGTGCAAGGGCGGACGCTGTGACACCACAGCATCGACAATTTCAACGCGGTGGCCTCCAAGCCCAACCAAGCGGTTGTGGAAACGGTCGTAGATGAACTCGGTCAGTTCTACAAGCGTTTGCTGACCCAGCAAACCAGCTGGAAACTGACGCAGCGCATATTCAAGCAGTTCGAGCAAATGCAACTTGAAATTTCCGTCGCCGAGAAACGCCGCCAAGCTCAGGAGTTCGAAACGATTGATTAATGTGAGGGCGTGGCGCCGCAAGGCGTACGGATCTTTCTCGCCCGTCGGTTTCAGGCCAATACCCCAGATTCCCACGAGCGTCTCGGCCCGATCTGCAATATCGAGTGCAACAGAAACGAGACTGGCAGCGTCTGTGTGGTCGCGCTGCAGTAAGTACTGGTCTTCAATGGCTTCTGCAACCAGCGCGTTCTCGCCGTCATGCCTTGCGTAATAGCCACCCATGACGCCTTGCAGCTCTGGAAATTCGCCCACCATGTCGGTCAGCAGGTCGGCTTTTGCAAGAAAAGCTGCCCTTCCAGCCAGATCAACATCTGCGCCAATGCGCTCAGCAACCCATTCGGTGATCGCCTTGACACGCAACATCCGCTCGTTCTGGCTGCCAAGTTTGTTGTGGTAAGTGACTTTGCCCAAGCCACTTACGCGTGATTCAAGCGTCTTCTTGCGGTCCTGGTCAAAGAAAAATTTGGCATCGGCCAGACGCGGGCGCACCACACGCTCGTTACCGCCGATCACGGCGCTGGCGTCTTCGGGGCTGATGTTGCTGACCACGAGGAACTTGTTAGTCAGCTTGCCTGAGGAGTCCAACAGCGGAAAGTACTTCTGGTTGGCCTTCATCGTAAGAATCAGGCATTCCTGCGGCACTTCGAGAAATTCCTTCTCGAATTCGCAGACCAGCACATGGGGACGTTCGACCAAAGCCGTCACTTCGTCCAGCAGGGCGTCGTCTTCAATGGCTTTCGCCCCGCCGCCGACTTTGGCGGCGGCCGCCGCCAGTTGGCGGGCGATCTCGGCCTTGCGCTCGGCAAAGCTGGCAATCACGGCACCGTCTTGTTGCAGCGCCTGCGCGTAGCTGTCGGCATCTTTCAAAACCACCGGATCGACCGATGCTTCAAAACGGTGGCCGTGCGTCACGTTGCCGGCCTTCAGGCCCAGCGCCTCAACCGGCACCACCTCGCTGCCATGCAAAGCCACCAGGCCATGCGCGGGGCGCACGAAGCTCACACTGCTCCAGCCCGGCAGTTCGCAATTGCTTTCCAGCTGGTAAGTCATCACTTTGGGGATGGGCAGCAGGCGAATAGCCTCCAGCAGGGCTTTTTGCAGGCCTTCAACCAAGGTCGCGCCCTTGACGGTGCTATCGTAAAACAGCGCCTCGGCCTTGCCATCCGGCGCACGCTTGAGGCTGGCCACGGCAGAGGCATCGGCGCCCAGCGCCTGCAGCTTCTTTAAAAGCGCAGGCGTGGCGGTGCCCGAAGCATCCAGGCCCACCGTCACCGGCATGAGTTTTTGCGACACCGCTTTGTCAGCGGCCTGCGCAGCAACGGCCGTGATGTGTGCAGCCAGCCGGCGTGGCGATGCAAAAGAAGTCAGCACGGCCTCTGCCGTGGCCAGTCCCTGGCCTTTAAGCTGCTCCAGCAGCACCCCTGCAAACGCATCGCCCAATTTCTTGAGCGCCTTGGGCGGCAGCTCTTCCACAAACAATTCAACCAGAAGGTTTTTCGTCGTCATTCTTATGCTGCCTTCTTGCTCATCTGTTCCACCCACTCGCGCGGCGCCATCGGAAAGCCCAGGCGTTCACGGCTGTCGTAGTAGCTTTGCGCGACGCTGCGTGCCAGGTTGCGGATGCGGCCAATGTAGGCAGCGCGTTCGGTCACGCTGATCGCGCCGCGCGCGTCCAGCAGGTTAAAGCTGTGGGCGGCTTTCAGCACCTGCTCGTAGGCCGGCAAGGCCAGTTGCGCTTCAATCAAATGCTTGGCCTGCTTCTCGTGCGCGCTGAAGGCGGTAAACAAAAAGTCGGCGTCGCTGTGCTCGAAGTTGTAAGTCGACTGCTCCACCTCGTTTTGTTTGTACACATCGCCATAACTCAAACCATCCGTCCAGGTCAGGTTGTAGACGTTGTCCACGCCCTGCAAATACATGGCCAGGCGCTCCAGGCCGTAGGTGATTTCGCCGGTGATGGGCTTGCAGTCGATGCCGCCGACCTGCTGGAAGTAGGTGAACTGCGTGACTTCCATGCCGTTGAGCCAGACCTCCCAGCCCAGGCCCCAGGCGCCCAGCGTCGGGTTTTCCCAGTCGTCCTCGACAAAGCGGATATCGTTTTTCTTCAGGTCGAAGCCCAGCGCTTCGAGCGAGCCCAGGTACAGCTCCAGAATGTTGCTTGGCGCGGGTTTGAGCACGACCTGGTACTGGTAGTAGTGCTGCAGGCGGTTCGGGTTCTCGCCATAGCGGCCGTCTTTCGGCCGACGGCTCGGCTGCACATAGGCGGCCTTCCACGGCTCGGGGCCAAGCGCTCTTAAAAACGTAGCAGTGTGTGACGTACCGGCGCCGACTTCCATGTCATATGGCTGCAACAGGGCACAGCCCTGGGCATCCCAGTAGGACTGCAGCTTCAGGATAATTTGCTGGAAAGTGAGCATAGGAGTGTTATTGACAAAAGCGCGGCGCCTGGTTCGGCGCCGCGGGTAGCGACGCCTCGGATGGCCATCGCTAAACCGTTCATTTTACGCGGCGATGACGGGGCGCCCGGGCGATCGCCTTCTCCGTCACGCCCGGCCCCGGCGGGACTTCCCACGAAGGGACGGGCTGGAAGGCCTCCACCAGAAAGTCCACCATGACCCGGACCTTGGCACTCAGATGGCGGCGACTCGGGTACACCGCCAGCACGTCGATGTCGGGCATGCGGTAGCCGGGCAGCAAGGGAACCAGCCGGCCCGCCTGCAAATCCTGCCCGATCAGAAATGTCGGCTGCCAGATCACGCCTTGCCCCGCGATGGCCGCTGCGCGAGCCGTATCGCCGTTGTTGGCATGCATCACGTAATTGACCTTGACCATGTGAGCCCGGCCCTGCCCGTCTACAAAATGCCATTCGTTGGCCGTGGCCGCATAGGTGTAGCCCAGGCAGCGGTGGCTGGCCAGGTCCGCGGGTTTCAGGGGCTCGCCGTGCGCCTGGAGATAGGCGGGCGACGCACAGACGATGTTGCGGGAGGTCGCCAGCTTGCGCGCCGCATGCGTGGCCGGCCCGCTGCGCGAGATGCGGATGGCCAGGTCGTAGCCTTCTTCCACGATGTCCACCACCCGGTCGCTCAGCGTGATGTCCAGCGCCACATCGGGATAGGCCTGCATGAACCGCGGCCACAGGGGCGCCAGGTGCAGGATGCCGAAACTGACCGGCGCATTGATGCGCAGGCGTCCGCGGGGCTGCAGGGTCGCGGAAGAGGCCAGCGCCTCGGCCTCGGCGACCTCCTCCAGGATGGACTTGCTGCGCTCGTACAGCGCCTCGCCGCTTTCCGTCAGGGACAGCTTGCGCGAACTGCGGTTCAACAGCCGGGTGCCGAGGTGCGCCTCCAGCTCATTCACATAGCGCGTGACGTTGGCCGGAGACGTATCCAGCGCATCGGCAGCACGCGTAAAACTGCCCCGGCTCACCACGGCGGCAAACACCTCGAAGGCTCGCAAGCGGTCCATGTCTGCCCCTTAAATTCATGAAAACTGAATGATTAAAACACTTTTCAGGCCTTCTTCTATCAGAACATGAACCGTACAGTGCAGTCATCGGCGGGCAGATGCAGCCAGCCGACCCGGCAAACCGCTCGCCCAACCTCTCACCCAACCCCTTCAGAAATGGAACCAGACATGACTACGCTCACCACCCCTGCCGCCCGCCGCTTCGACAGCAAAACCGTCCTCGTCACCGGGGGCACCAGCGGCATCGGCCTGGCCACCGCCATGGAATTCGCCAAACAGGGCGCCCGCGTCATCATCACCGGCCGCGACCAGGCCACGCTGGACCAGGCCAAGGCGCAACTGGGCTCCGATGCCATCGCCCTGCGCAATGACGCCGGCGCGACCGGCTCGGCTCAGGCGCTGGCCAGCACACTGGCCGCCCAGGACATCACACTGGACGCGGTGTTCATCAACGCCGGTATTGCCAAATTTGCACCACTGGAAGGCGTGGACGAGGCCCTGTGGGACCAGACCTTCAACACCAACGTCAAAGGCGCGTACTTCGCCATCCAGGCCCTGTCGCCACTGCTCAACACGGGTGCAGCCATCATCCTGAACGGCTCCATCAACGCCCACATCGGCATGCCGAACTCCAGCGTGTATGCCGCCAGCAAGGCGGCGCTGATCTCGCTGGCCAAAACGCTGTCGGGTGAACTGATCAGCCGCGGTATTCGCGTGAATGTGGTGAGCCCCGGGCCGGTGCAAACACCGCTCTATGGCAAGCTGGGTGTGCCCGCCGAACAGCTCGATGCGCTGGCCGCCGGCATCCAGGCGCAAATCCCGCTCAAGCGTTTTGGCACGCCCGACGAGGTGGCGAGTGCGGTGGTCTACCTGTCCTCGCCCGAGGCTGCGTTTATCGTCGGCACGGAACTGATCGTCGATGGCGGCATGAGCCAGCTTTAGTACTTCACGCTGCAAGAAAAAAGGCGGTGCCGCGAGGCATCGCCTTTTTTCACAAACTGCGCCGCAAGACGGCTCAGTACTGCCAGAAAATCCGCTGCAGTTCCTTGCTGTCGAGGGTTTTGGTCATGGCCACCGCCGCCAGGATGCGGGCCTTTTGCGGGTTCAGGTCATGCGCCACCACCCAGTCGTATTTGTCATCGGGCTGCTCGGCGTTGCGCAGTACAAAGCCATCGGCCACACGCGAGGAGCGAATCACCTGGATGCCCCTGGCGCGCACATCCTGCAGCGCCGGCACGATGCGGTCAGCCACCGAGCCATTGCCGGTGCCGCCGTGGATCAGCGCCTTGATGCCGGACTTGCCCACGGCGTCCAGCGCGGTGCGCGAGACATTGCCGTAGCCATAGACAACCTCCACAGGCGCCAGCGCGTCCATCTCGTCGATGTTGAACTCCGACTGCAGGGTATGGCGCTTGACCGGCGCGCGGAACCAGTAGTTGTTGCCTTCGACCACCATGCCCAGCGGGCCCCACTGGCTCTTGAAGGCCTCGGTCTTGATGTTGATGGTTTTGCTGACATCGCGGCCGCTCTGGATTTCGTCGTTCATGGTCACCAGCACGCCTTTGCCGGCCGCGTCCTTGCTGGCTGCCACGCTGACGGCATCAAACAGGTTCAGGGCCCCGTCGGCCGACAGCGCCGTGCCGGGCCGCATGGAGCCGACCACCACGATGGGCTTGTTGGTGCGGATCACCAGGTTCAGGAAGTAAGCCGTTTCTTCCAGCGTGTCGGTGCCGTGGGTGACGACAATACCGTCCACATCGGGCTGCTTGACCAGTGCCGAAACCCGCTTGCCGAGCTTGAGCAGGTTGTCGTTGGTAAAGCTTTCAGAGGCAATTTGCGAAACCTGCTCGCCCCTCACATGGGCCACATTGCCGAGTTCAGGCAAGCCCGCCAGCAGCTTGTCCACCGGCACCTTGGCGGCGGCGTAGGTGGCACTGTTGAGGGCTGACGCACCGGCGCCGGCAATCGTGCCACCCGTGGCCAGGATCACCACATTGGGCTTGGCGGCCTGGGCCGAGGCAAAAGTGGCCAAAACGGCCAATCCCATGCCCGCCACCAGCTTTCCGAGTTTTAACTTCATTTGCATTCTGTTGTCTCCTGATCATTGAATTAAAGCCAAAGTTACAGGCAGCCAGGGTGTACGGCCACGCGCTGCGCGACGATCTGCCCCGCGCTTCAGGGCAAAAGGTGGCTCATCGTAGCCACGGCAAAAATGCATGGCGATGCATAATCAATCGCAGGGTATGAATAAAACTCACACCCTCTCCATGACATGAACCTCAGGCAACTTGAAGTCTTTCAGGCCGTCATGCAAACCGGCAACATGAGTGCGGCCGCGCGCCTGATCTGCATCACGCCTTCGGCCGTCAGCAAGACCATTGCACACACCGAGCTCCAGCTCGGCTACAAACTGTTCACGCGGGCTAAAGGCACGCTGGCGCCGACGCCCGAAGCCCGGGTGCTGTTTGAAGAATCCACGCTGATCCACTGCAAGCTGGACGAGCTCAAACGCATTGCGCTCAACCTGCGCCAGGCTGACGATGGCCAGGTACGGCTGGCCGCCATCCCGTCCATCTGCCACGAGTTTCTCCCGCTGGTGCTGGAAAAGCACCTGGCACGCTACCCGCGCGTCAAGATTGAAGTGCGCACCCTGCACCAGGACCAGATGGTGCAGGCCCTGCTCACCCGCAGCGTCGATTTCGCCCTGGGCTACTACGAACACCCGCACCCGCTGCTGACCAGCCAGATGCTGGTCAGTGGCCCGCTCTACCTGGCGGTGACGCGCGACATCTGGCTGCGCGCCGTGCGCACCCGGCGCCTGAACCCCATGTCGTTTCTGACCAGCATGCCGCTGATCCGGCTGGTGGGCGAAGACCCCATGTGCCAGTCGATTGACGAGCTGGCCCGCCACCTGGGGCTCACGGCCCCGGCCAGCCTGCAGGTGCACACTTCGCGGCTGGCGCTGGAGCTGGTCAAGCGCGGCATGGGCTGGACGGTGGTTGATTTCCTGACGGCCAGCAACCTCGATCCGTCGTCCATCAGTGCCGTGGCCCTGCATGACTTTGCACCGGTTCCGCTGCAGATGTACTTTGCCAGCAGCACGCCGCCGGGCCAGGACGCCTTGCGCATGCTGGACATGCTGCCGGATTTATTGCGCGGGGTGATGGCGTCCAGCCATTGAGCAGCGGGCTTGGAAATTTTCCGCCGGGCCGCCCCAAGGAAAATTAGCCCCCTCGGGGGGCAGCGCAGCACACGAAGTGGCAAGCGTGGGGGCTAGGGACTCAGCGGCGCCGCGACACCAGCGCCAAGCCGACCACCGCCAGCCCCAGCGCCCACAGCGGCCACAAACCATAGCGCGAAACCCACCAGGCGTAAGGTGTGATCCCGCTGCGGCCCTCGACCTCGCCCACCAGCACGCCGCGCGTGTGGCGTGCCAGCGAATGCGTGACCTGGCCGCGGTGGTCAATGATGGCGGTGGCGCCGGTGTTGGTGGCGCGCAGCATGGGCCGGTTGAACTCCAGCGCGCGCATGCGCGAGATGTGCAGGTGCTGGTCAATCGCCACGGTGTTGCCAAACCAGCCAATGTTGCTGACATTGACAAACATGGTCGGGGCCGCCGCCGGATCGCCAAAGCGCGCGCCCAGCTCTTCGCCAAACAGGTCTTCGTAGCAGACATTGGGCGCCAGCCGCTCACCCCGCCACTCAAACGACGCCTGCCCCACGGCACCGCGGTTGAAGTCGCCCAGCGGGATGTTCATCATCTGGGTGAACCACTTGAAACCCGGCGGGATGAACTCGCCAAAGGGCACCAGGTGGTGTTTGTCATAACGGTAGATCTCGCCCGGGCCTGCTGATGCGGCGGGCTTGAGGCCGATCACCGAGTTGGCGTAGCCGCTCTGGTGGCTGCCCAGCGGAATGCCGATCAGCGCCGCCTGCTGGCCCTTGGCAAAACGCGACTGCAGCGCCGCCCCGTAAGCTTCGGGCAGTTGCTGGGGCAGCAAGGGAATGGCCGTTTCAGGCGCGACCACCAGCGAAGTTTTGGCATCGCGCAGCTGCTCGCCGTACCACTGCAGCGCCGTGGCCACGCCGGTGCCCGGCTGGAATTTCTCGTTCTGGGGAATGTTGCCCTGCAGCAGCGTCACCGACAGTGCTGCAGGCGGCGCGGCCGGGGATTCCTTTTTGTAGGCTGCGTCCCGTGCCGGCAACTGGGCCGCGGCAAACCCCAGCGCCAGAATGACCAGGGCCATGCCCCAGCGCGGGCCCTTGCTGGCGCGCAGCAGCATGACCAGCCAGGCCGCCACCAGGGCAGCCAGCCAGGTCAGGCCATGCACCCCGATCCATGCCGCCAAGGGCCGGGCCCAGCCGTCAACATGCGCATAGCCGCCCTCGCCCCACGGGAAACCGGTGAACAGCTTGACCCGGGCCAGTTCGGCCAGCAGCCACAGCGCCGCAAACACCAGGGCCCGCCAGGCCCGCCCGACCCGGGCAACCGGCGCCAGCGCGACAAAAGCCCCTGTGGCGGCCGCATAGTAAAGGCCCAAAAATGTCGCCAGCGCCACGATGGCCAGCACCGCCAGCGGTGCGGCCAGCCCGCCGTAGCGGTGCATGGAAATGAACAGCCACCAGAACGTGCCGCAGAGCATGGCCGTGGCAAACAGCCCGCCCAGCCAGGCCGCGCGCTTCACGCTGATGCCACGGTCCAGTTGCCAGACCAGCACGCCCAAGGCCAGCAGCTGCAGCCACCAGACCGGCTGACCCTGCGCCAGCCAAAAGGCAAAAGGCCACGCTATGCTGGCTGCATGGGCGCTACCAGCTATCAAAACAATAGCAAATTGGAGCAACGAAGGTCGCTTGGGTTGGCGCGGATGGCCTATGTGCTCCAGCAACGCCGGCAGGGTCGGCAGCGAAGGCAGCATGCTGTGAATCGTGCGTCGCCCCATCAGGTTACCTTGACAAGGGCTCAGGCGCTCGCCGCGACGGGCGACACCTTGAACCAGCGCACCGCCCCGCCTTTGGTGTGCAGCACGGTGAACTGCAGGCCGGACAGTGCGTGATGCTCGCCCCGCTTGGGCACATGGCCCATTTCGTGGGCGACCAGGCCACCTATGGTGTCAAAGTCGGTCTCGGGCAAGGTCACGCCAAAGGCCTCGTTGACGCGCTCGATCGAGGTGTCGCCGCTGACGCGGTAGGTGTGGTCGGTCAGGCCGAAGATGTCGCCGTCGTCTTCGGCGATGTCGAACTCGTCCTCGATCTCGCCGACGATCTGCTCGAGCACGTCTTCAATCGTGATCAGCCCGGCCACGCGGCCAAACTCGTCGATCGCTATGGCCAGGTGGTTGCGGTTGCCGCGAAACTCGCGCAGCAAGTCGTTCAGGCCCTTGCTTTCGGGCACGAACACCGCCGGACGCAGCAGCGCCCGGATGTTGAGCTCGGGCGCACGCTGCAGCTTGAGCAAATCCTTGGCCATGAGAATGCCAATGATGTTTTCTTTTTCGCCTTCGTAGACCGGAAAGCGCGAGTGGGCGGTGTCGATCACCAGGTGCAGCAGCTCATCGAACGGCGCGTCGATGTTGATCACGTCCATGCGCGGCGCGGCCACCATCACCTCACTGGCCGTCATGTCGGCCATGCGGATCACGCCTTCGAGCATTTCGCGGCTCTGGGCACCTATGACTTCGTTGTCTTGGGCTTCCACCAGGGTTTCAATCAACTCGTCTTTGGAGTCAGGGCCCGGGTGGAGCATTTCAGCGAGCTTTTGCAAAAAGCCGCGTTTGTCTTCCGGCCGGGAAGATCGACTGGGGGGCATGTCGGACACGGAAGTGTTCGGTAGTTGTGAAGCCACCTAGGATAACGCAATTCCCCGGGCTCCGGCCTCGCCGGAGTCCGGGAAATTGCGCTGGCGCGCTTGGACCGCTCCCCCGAGCCCCCTCCGGGAGGGGGTTCTGGTCAGTTGGGGAAATATAGGAGGAGGGTCGCTGGGCGACAGGACTTTTTGCGGCATGCAGCGAAGCGGAGCAATTTTCCGACGGGCCGCCCCTAGGAAAATAACCCCCGAGGGGCTGACGTCCGCGGCTCCAAGCCTGCCTGCGCAGGCTTGGACGGACGGAAGAGCCACTGCGTCTCGCAGTGGCACGTCCAGAGAGCTACACGTAGTGAGCGAACGTGGGGGCCACCGAACGCCGCGAAGGGCCGCCCCGAGCAAGTTCAGCCCCCTCGGGGGGCAGCGCAGCACACGCAGTGGCAAGCGTGGGGGCCACACACTACATCGGCATGCGGTCGCGGCCTTCCTGCACACCGCGGCGCACTTCCTGCACCATCGCCAGGAAGTCCCAGAACTGCTTGGCCTGCACCTTGAGCCGGTAGTCGGTCTGGGCAATCTGCTCTTCCACGATCTCGGCCATGCGTGAATCGAGGTCGGCTGGTGGCAGCTTGAGGTAGGCCTCGCTCTCGGAGCCGTCGCGCTCGACGGTGGCGCCGGCCTTGCGGGCAATGTTGAGCATGGCGGTGTTTTCGCTCAAGGCATGGATAAACATCATGGACACGCCCTCGTTGCGGGCGTGCATCACGGCGCGGTCAAACAGCCGGGCGCCATAGCCGCGGCCGCGTGCATGGGCCAGCACCGAGACGCCAAACTCGGCGCAGCTGGCGCATTGGGGCTCGGCCGACAGGGCCAGGTGCGCCATGGCGATCAGCTCGAGCTTGCGGTTGTAGATGCCGAAAATCTCGTCACGCTCAAAATTGAGCCCCGCCACGTAACGACGGATCTGCTCATCGTTGGCGGCGTAGCCAAAGCGCAGGTAGCGGTCCTGCGCATTGAGCGCCAGCAAATGGTTGGTGATGCGCTCGCCGTGGCTAAAGCCTATGGAGCGGATGGGCACCATCACCGGGGCCACATGCGGCGTGCGCACCTTGACCTCCACGGGCGGGCGGAAGAACTCCTTGCCCGCCTTGATCGAGGCCTTGAGTAGTGCAGTGGGCGTAACCATGGCTTCAATATAAGGGTTTTCCCTAGAATATCTACCCTAAGGGGCTTTGAGGCGTGCTGAATGGGGCGTCATGCCAAATCCTTAACCAAAACAAGCCTCTACCCCTTTAAATACAAGCACAATGAGCTATCAAAATAATAGCGATTTAGTTGCTTTAGAAACTCAACTGTTGCGAAATTGCAACGCAACAAGCTGTTGATGTGTCCGAGAAGACTTACCCACTGCACTTCTATAAATCTGTCATTCCCGCGCAGGCGGGAATCCATGATCCCGTCAGTGACTGATTGATAGGGGCGCACTGGATCCCCGCCTGCGCGGGGATGACGAAAATGTGAATTGATGGAGGTGTCCTTATAAAGGCAGCGCCGTCGTCGCCTTGACCCGGTCCAGCACAAAGCTGGTTTTGCAGTCCTGCACGCTGGGGTGCTTGAGCAGCGTGTCCATGATGAAGCGGCTGTAGTGCGCCATGTCCTGCACCACGACGCGCAGCAGGTAATCCATCTCCCCGGTCAAGGCGGCACACTCCACCACCTCGGGCCAGGTCTGCACGCTGGCGCGAAACACATCCATGGGGTTGCGCTTGTGGCTTTCGGTGTGCTTTTCGAGCCGTACATTGAGGTAGGCCGTCAGCCCCAGCCCGACCGCTTCGGGCTTGACCAGCGCCACGTAGCGATCAATCACACCGCTTTCTTCCAGCCGCTTGACGCGCCGCAGCACCGCGCTGGGCGACAGGCTGACCTGCTCGGCAATCTGGTCGTAGGTGGCGCGGCCATCCGCTTGCAGGCTGTTCAAAATCAACTTATCGAGCTTGTCGAGTGCTTCCATATCGATTATTTTGCAGCTTTTATGCGTTTCAATCAAGCAAAGCGCCGAAACTTGCAGAAAAACTGAGGCCTTGCGGCGCTAAAGTCGCATCACAAGCTTTGGAGACCCCCATGAACGCACCGCTGCCACAACCCCTCGCCTCGTCCACCATCGCATCAAGCGCCCGCGTGCGCAGCGAAGGGCCGCCCCAAGCAAGCACAGCCCCCTCGGGGGGCAGCGCAGTACACGCAGTGACAAGCGTGGGGGCCCATTCAGCCTGGGACAACCCCATGGGCACCGACGGCTTCGAATTCATTGAATACGCCGCACCCGATCCGAAAGCCATGGGCGCGCTGTTCGAGCGCATGGGCTTCAAGCCGATTGCCAAGCACCGCCACAAAAACGTGACGCTCTACCGCCAGGGCGGCATCAACTTCATCCTCAACGCCGAGCCCCATTCGTTTGCGCAGCGCTTTGCGCGCCAGCACGGCCCCAGCGTGTGCGCGATCGCCTTCCGCGTGCAGGATGCCAAAGCGGCGTACGAGCGCGCGATTTCGCTGGGCGCCTGGGGTTATGCCCACACCGCCGGCCCGGGCGAGCTCAACATCCCGGCCATCAAGGGCATTGGCGACTCGATCATCTATTTCATCGACCGCTGGCGCGGCAAGAATGGCGCCCAGGAAGGCGACATTGGCAACATCGGTTTTTACGATGTCGACTTCGAGCCCCTGCCCGGCGTGAGCGGCGCCGAGGCGCTCAACCCGGTGGGCCACGGCCTGACCTACATAGACCACCTGACGCACAACGTGCACCGCGGCCGCATGAACGAGTGGGCCGGTTTTTACGAGCGCCTGTTCAACTTCCGCGAGATCCGCTACTTCGACATCGAAGGCCAGGTGACCGGCGTGAAAAGCAAGGCCATGACCAGCCCCTGCGGCAAAATCCGCATCCCGATCAACGAAGAAGGCAACGAAAAAGCCGGCCAGATTCAGGAATACCTGGACAGGTATCACGGCGAAGGCATCCAGCACATTGCCATGGGCTCCAAAGACCTGCTGGCTACCGTCGACGCCTTGCGCGCCCAGGGCGTCAAGCTGCTCGACACCATAGACACCTACTACGAACTGATCGACAAGCGCATCCCAGGCCATGGCGAAAATGTGGCCGAACTGCACAAGCGAAAAATCCTGGTCGACGGCAAAAAAGGCGCGCTGCTGCTGCAGATCTTCAGTGAAAACCAGCTCGGCCCGATCTTTTTTGAATTCATCCAGCGCAAGGGCGATGACGGTTTCGGTGAAGGAAACTTCAAGGCCTTGTTTGAGTCTATCGAACTGGACCAGATGCGGCGCGGTGTGCTGACAAGACAGAGTGCAGAATAGAACTCCCTGACAACAACGGAAGCTTCACCATGCCATTTAGCCTCTTACGCCGCAGCAGCGCCCCGGTCAAAACATTCGCGGTGATTGCCGCCTGCATGCCATTGCTCGGGACCCTTCTCGTGCCTTCGTATGCCTCGGCGCAAACGGCGCCGCCCGCATCCAGCCTGGATGCCGTGCAAAAGGCGGGCGTGCTGCGCATCTGCACGCCAGGCGACTACAAGCCCTTCAGTTTTCAGAAAGCCGATGGCGCATTTGAAGGCATCGATGTAGACCTGATGGCCTCGCTGACGGCCAGCCTGGGCGTGAAGCCCGAATGGATCAAGACCAGTTGGTCCAACCTGATGCCCGACATGGTGGCCGGCAAGTGCGACATGGCGGTAGGCGGCATCTCGGTCACCACCGAGCGGCAGAAGAAAGCCTTCTTCAGCACGGCCTACATGATCAACGGCAAAGCGCCCATTGCACGCTGCGCTGACGTGGCCAAATACCAGACCGTGGCCGACATCGACAAGCCAAGCACACGCGTGATTTTCAACCCGGGCGGCAGCAACGAGCGTTTTGCCCGCGCCAACTTCAAGCAGGCACAGATGCGGCTCAACCCCGAGAATCTCACGATTTTTGACGAAATCCTGGCCAACCGCGCCGATGTATTCGTGACCGAATCGGCCGAGGCCATCACCCAGCAGCGGCTCAAGCCCGGTCTTTGCGCCATCAACCCCGACAAGCCGCTGCAGTACGGCGAAATGGCCTACCTGCTGCCGCGCGGCGATGTCACGTTCAAAGCCTATGTCGACCAGTGGCTGCACCTGGCCAAAGCCAGCGGCGATTATCAACGTGTGGAGAATCAATGGCTGAAGTAGTCACCAGCACGCCCAGCCCGGTGGTGTACGGCGAGTCGGCCCGGCCACCGCGGGGGGACTATGCGCGCGGCGGCCAGGTCAAGGCCGACTACACCTGCCCGCAAAACTACGCCGCCTACACCGCCGCAGACCACGACATCTACCACCGTCTGTACGAGCGGCAGTCGGCGCTGGTGCCGGGCCTGGCCTGCGATGAATTCATCTCGGCGCTGCCTTTACTGGGAGCGAAAGAGCGGATTCCGCGTTTTGAGGAAATCAACGAACGGCTGTACAAGGCCACCCGCTGGGAAATCGTCGCCGTGCCGGGGCTGATCCCCGAAGTGCCGTTTTTTACCCTGTTGGCGAATCGCAAGTTCCCGGTGACCGACTGGCTGCGCACGCCGGCGGAGTTTGACTACATCGTCGAGCCCGACGTGTTCCACGACCTGTTCGGCCATGTGCCGCTGCTGTTCAACCCGGTGTTTGCCGACCACATGCAGGCCTACGGCGCCGGCGGCCTGAAAGCGCACGGCCTGGGCGCCTGCGAGCAGCTCAGCCGCCTGTACTGGTACACCGTTGAATTTGGACTGATTCGGCAGAAAGACGGATTGCGCGCCTACGGCGCCGGCATCCTCAGCTCCTCGGGCGAGCTGCAGTATTCCGTCAAAAGCCCCGAGCCCCAGCGGATTGCCCTGAACCTGCTGCGCACCATGCGAACGCGCTACAAAATCGACAGCTACCAGCAGACCTATTTCGTCATCGACAGCTTCCAGCAGCTGTTTGACATGACGACGCCCGATTTCACGCCGCTGTACGAGCAGCTGAAAACCTTGCCCGAGCTGGCAGCCAATGCGCTTTTGCCGGAAGACGCGGTAATTCAGCGCTGAGCCCGCGATCCAATCTAAACAGCTGTTTGATCTGACGGCACCAGCATCCTCAGCTCGTCAGGCGAGCTGCAGTATTCCGTCAGAAGTCCCGAGCGCCTGCCGGCTGTAATTGCCCGCCTCACCCCTTCCCACCTTTGGGGCTGAGGCCTGCGGCTCCAAGTCCGCCTGCGCGGACTTGGACGGGGCGAAGAGTCGCAGTGTCTCACTGCAACACGTGAGGCAAGGATGGGGGGCTCTGCCGACCCGGCCTCGGCGCTCAAGCCGCCTGCGCAGTGGCGGCAGGCGGCGGCGGCAGCCTTCTGAGGCGGCTTCAGGCCAGTTCTTTAAGACAAATCAGGCTTTCCCCCAAGGAATACGGGCGCAGACAGCTATTAAAACAATAGCGAATATGGGCGCCCGTAAGTCATTGATTTTTCTGGGTCTGGTTTGCTTTTGGCGGGTGATGCGTCACCGGCGGCGGAACTGCATTGATCGGCGCCGGCATTTTGAGCTCTTCCAGCGGGCTGGCCTACAGCCCCAGCGGATTTCCCTGAACCTGCTGCGCACCATGCGCACCCGCTACAAGATCGACAGCTACCAGCAGACCTACTTCGTCATCGACAGCTTCCAGGAGCTGTTCGACAAGACGGCGCCGGACTTCACACCGATTTATGAGAGGGTGAAGCAATTGCCGGAGTTGGTGGCGGACGCGGTGGCGTGAGCTCAAGCTGCCAGCTTCAGCCTGGGAGAAAACCCAGCCCTTGCGGCCAAGCGGACAAGCAAATCCAGCTTCAAAACTTGTTGCAAAAAGACGGTTTGTGCGCCTACGTCACCGGCATCCTCAGCTCGTCAGGCGAGCTGCAGTATTCCGTCAAAGCCCCGGCCCCGCCGTCAGCTTGATGCCTGAGTTGCCCGTCTTACCCCTTCCCGCCTTTAGGGGAAGTCAAGGGGCTCTGTCAACCCAGTCTCGGCGTTCAAGACGCCTACGCTATGGCTACAGGCGGCTGCGTCCTTCTGAGACGGTTTCCGGCCAGCTCTTTAAGAAAAATCGAGCCCTATCCCTTTGAAAACGGGAATGATATGCCATCAAAAGAGTAGCAAAACTGCGCTGCCAGCTCCCCGCAACCTCGTCTCGCATGTCAGGCGCCCGTTGACGATTTGTAACCTTGGACATTACAATCCGCCCCCAAGGCGGGGCCCATCACGCCCAAACGCGCCGAGCGCTATTCGGCACCCTTCTACCTCCTGCCGCCGGCATCTGCCCGGCGTTTCTTTTGGGGATTGCCGTGAGCACGATAGATGATGAAAACCGGGTCTTCTCCGTTGTCGTTAACGATGAAGGGCAGCATTCCATTTGGCCGGACTTCAAACCCGTGCCTGCGGGCTGGCAAGAGACCGACTTCAAAGGCCTGAAAAAAGATTGCCTGGAACACATCGCCAAGGTGTGGACCGACACGAGGCCGCTGTCGCTGCAGCGGCGCAAGGCGCCATAGCCCAAGCTTTTCCAACCCCCGCATCTTCGCGCGATCTTCCTTAAGGGTTCACATGCAAATCGTTCGCACGAGTCCGCTCGCGTCGGCTCAGCTTGGCCTATGGCTTAAGCACCAGATGGCTCCCCGGAGCCCGGCATTTATCGTGTGTATCGGCTGCCGACTTGAAGGCAATCTGGATACGCAGCGCCTCCAAGAGGCGATTCAGGCGGTTGCTGATGCATCCGATGCGTTGCGAACGTGCTTCGGTATTGAGAACAACGAGCCGATGCAGTACGTGCGCGAGAAGGTGTACGCGCCTTTGCGCATCGAGGTCATCCCCCGCAACGAGCAGGAGCGAGCCGCACGGGAGCAAGCGCTCGCCACCTGGGACGAAAAGCCTTTCGACATCACCCGGGATGTGCTGTTCGAAACCGTGTTGCTGCAACAAGCGCCCGAGTCCTGGGTCTGGCGAACACGCTTCAGCCATCTGGTCGTTGACGGCGTGGGCGCCTATGCCTACGTCAGCGCCGTGGCACAGGCGTATCACCAGCTTGGCGCGGGTGGCGAGCTCGACCTGTCTTTCCTAGGCAGCTATGCAGATCACCTGGCATCCGATGCCGCGTATCGTGATTCGCTACGCTGGCAGAAAGACCGGGCTTACTGGCAGTCACGCCACCCCGACCCGGCTGAACCCGTCTTCCGTCCTGGGCGCGGCACCGACTCAGGCCTGAAGCGCCGCCGCGCGGAAATCGGCCACCCCAGTTACGAGCGTTTTCTGGACGCCTGCCGGCAAGAGGGCCTGCCGCCCGCCAGTGCGCTCACCTCCATCGTCGCCTTGGTGGCCTTGCGCCAGCAGGGGCGGCGCGACCTGTGCCTGGGCATGACTTCACACGGCCGCAGCGGCAACCACCGCCACACGCTCGGGATGTTCAGCGGCTACCTGCCTTTTCGCATCGACCTGGACAACCAGGAAAAGCTGGTTGAAATAGCCCAGCGGATTAACACCCAGCTTCGACGCGACTTGCGCTACCGCATGTTCACGGTAGACCAGTTTGCAGGGCCGGCGGCCCGGGCCGGGGGTACGCCAGTTTTTGACCTTGTGTTTTGCCACGTAAATTGTGATACCCCCACCACCATGGGGCCCTTGCAGCTCAGCAGCGACGACAGTATTGCTTGCGATGCCGACAAGGTTTTCCTCATGGTCAACGAGCTCGATGGGAGACAGCCAGTTGAGATTTCGCTGGCATATCCGCCCCACTTGATGGACGAGGAGGAAGTGGAAGCGTTTTTCGAGCAGTTTCTTCGCCTTGTCGGCCTGTGGACCGATGTTCGCCATCTACGCGCAGCCGAGCTTGCCCTGCTTGACCTGCCGGGCAGCGACCGGGTGCTCGCAGGCTGGAACGACACACGGCACTGCTTGGATGCGTCGAGCGACATACTGTGCCGCTTTGACATGCAGGCACTAACGCGGCCTGACGTGATCGCCATGACCTGCAATGGTGACCACATCACTTACCGCCAGCTCCATGAGCGTTCATCACTGCTGGCCGGGCATCTCCGCCACCTGGGTATTGGGCCGGATGCGGTTGCGGGCATCAGGCTTGAACGCAATGAGCACCTGGTGGTTGCCATACTTGCGGTCTTGCGGGCACAAGGCGCCTACCTGCCGCTGGACACCTCGATTCCCCCTGAGCGTCTCGATTACATGCTTGAGAACAGCGGCGCGGCGCTGTTGCTGACCACAACCGCTCTGTCGCACGGCATCACGGCACCGCAGACCATCTGTCTGGACCAGCTTCTACTTGAGGCGAAAGCCCCAGCGACCATGGACTTCGGCGCCACAGATGCGGACCAGCTTGCCTATGTGATCTATACCTCCGGCTCCACCGGCAAGCCCAAAGGCGTACAGATCAGCCGCGGAGCACTCGCCAATGCCATGGCAAGCTTTGAACATGACCTGCAGGCCGGCGCGAACGAAGTGTTCCTCTCGACGACTGGCATCTCGTTTGACATTTTTGGCCTGGAGCTTTTCCTGCCGCTTTGCACCGGTGCCACTCTGATCCTGGCTGATCGCGAGCGGTTGCTCGAAGCGAACTACCTTCCAAACCTGGCTCGAGAGCATGGTGCGACGCTATTCCAGGCAACACCTTCGCTGGTCCGCAACCTGTTGGACACCGGGTGGCAGCCTGGGCTCGGTTTGCGTCTTCTGGTGGGTGGCGAAGCGCTGACAGTCGATGTGGCTCAGCGTCTCGAAGCAGCTGCCGCGGTTTTCAATGTCTATGGGCCGACAGAGGCGACGATCTGGGCATCCTTGTACCGGTTGATGCCCGACAGCGACCGTCCGCCACCGATCGGACGCCCAATCTGGAACACCCAGCTTTATGTGCTGGACGGTTTTCTGGACCCCATGCCGCCGGGCACGACCGGAGAACTCTACATCGGCGGGGCCCAGCTGGCACGCGGATACGCGGCACGACCGGATCTGACAGCGGAACGCTTCATTCCCAGCCCCTTCGGAAAAGGAGAGCGGATCTATCGCACTGGAGACCTCGCACGCTGGCGCACCGACGGCCAACTGGAGTATTTGGGCCGCGTCGACCAGCAGGTGAAGATTCGAGGCCACCGCATCGAGCCGGGCGAGATCGAGACCGTGCTGGCCTCACACCCAGCGGTGGCCGCAGCCGTGGTGCTGGCGCGTGACGATCTGCCAGGCGGCACCCAACTGGTGGCGTACTACACCCCTGCGCCCCAATCAGAATGGGAGGGCCCAGACGCCGACCTGGTTGACAAGCAAACCGCGGCCTGGCGCGACATCTACGACAGCCGCTACGCTCAGGACGTCTCGCAAGGCAACCAAGCCGATGCAGCCGTCTGGACCAACAGCTACACCGGCCAGCCTTACCGCACCGAGGAAATTCTCGAATGGGCGGATGCCACCGTCAGCCGTATCGCAGCCCTACAGGCACGCCGCGTCCTGGAGATCGGCTGCGGTTCAGGCCTGCTGATGTCTCGCTTGGCGCTGAGCACAGAGCGCTACGTCGGTACCGATATTTCAGGCAAGGCGCTCGAACTCCTGGCGGACCAGGTCAAAGCTGTGCCCCAGATCGAACTGCTACAGCTTCCTGCCCATGGGATCGGGGCACTCGCGCCCCGGGTCTTTGACCTGGTCATCGTCAATTCCGTGGTCCAGTATTTCCCCGGCGCCAAATATCTGCTTGACGTACTGGACCAAGCGTTCTCGCTGCTGGCCCCGGGCGGCTACCTGTTTGTCGGCGACGTGCGCAACCTGGCTTTGCTACCCGCCTTTCATGCATCCGTCGAGCTACATCAAGCCAGCTTTGGTTTGACCAACGATCAGTTCCTGCGCAAAGTCGACCGCCAGTGTCGGCACGACAGCGAACTCTGCCTGGCCCCCCTTTTCTTTGCGACGCTAGCCGTCCGCTACGATCTGCATTCGGTACAGGTCCTGTCGCGGCGCGGCCATGCCGACACGGAGATGAACGCCTTCCGTTTCGACGCCCTCCTCCAACGCAAAGGGCCCGACTGCCCGTCCTGCCCCGCCATCGATAAAGAGTTGTGTTGGAAGCCCGCCGAATGGACCCTGGCGCACCTGCAGGCGATCCTCGAAGACGCCGAGCGGGAGCCCTTCATTCTTCGCGGCGTGCCCGACGCGCGGGTTCAGCACGGCCTGGGTGCGCTGGACACCGCCAGGCAGGCCGCGCCGGACCTGACCGTCCCCTCGGACGTAGGCGCCCTGCAGGGCGTTCATCCTGAATCGGTGATTGCTACGGCCGAGCGCATGGAATGGTCGGCAACAGTGCGGGCCACCGTGGGCGACGGCATGTTCGACGTGCTTTTGTCGCCGTCTCATGGCTGCGCACAACCGCTCGTCTTCGCAGAACCTGGAGTGTTTATGGCGCCGGAGCGTTTCGCCGGCAATCCGCTGTCAGTACAGATGCAGCGCCTGCTTGAGGAGCAGTTGAGACAGCACATGGAGGGCCAGTTACCAGACTACATGGTGCCAGCCTTCTTTGTTCCGCTTGACCACTTTCCGCTAACCACTAATGGGAAGCTGGACCGACGCGCGCTGCCCAAGCCGGGCGAACTTATCCCCATAGAAGCGTCACCGCCGCGCGACGATATCGAAGCCAGGGTTGCAGCACTTATGGCGCAGGTGTTGGGACTGGCCCTGCCCCCGGGACGGGATGCGAGCTTTTTTGCCCTGGGAGGCCATTCGCTCGCCGCGGTGCGCCTGGTAGCGCAACTGCGCGAAGTCTTCGGCACCGATGTCAATCTCAAGGCGGTATTCGAGAGCCCGACCGTCGCCGGCTTGTCCGCACGCGTGCACGAGTCCGGCAAAGACAGCCTGCCCCCGCTCG
Source organism: Polaromonas sp. (assembly GCF_036676035.1). GTDB lineage: Bacteria > Pseudomonadota > Gammaproteobacteria > Burkholderiales > Burkholderiaceae_C > Polaromonas. Next base: position 22,230 of record NZ_JAKFDR010000026.1, on the reverse strand, counting down.
TCGTCCACAGCTACCCGCCTGGCTCGCGCGTGGCGATGTCCGCCGCACAAGAAGCGTTGTGGTTCTTAGACCACCTCCAAGGACCGTCAGCAGCCTACAACATGTCCTACGCGTTCCGGCTGGAGGGGCAACTCAACGTCGTCGCGCTAGCGCGGGCTTTCACCGAGCTGGTCGAAAGGCACTCGGTCCTGCGCACGGTCTACTCGGAGGACGCTGGCACAGCTTTCGGTACCGTCCGGCCTGCCCAGTCGTTCGACCTGCAGGTGAGCGAAACGCCTGGCCCGATCGAAGCATTTGTCCGGGAGGCTGCCAGGGTGCCATTCGACTTGTCACGCGATTCGATGCTGCGCGCTCGACTGCTGCGCCTGGACAGCACAATGCACGTTCTTGTCGTCACCGTCCATCACATCGCGGCCGATGGAGTGTCCATGGACGTACTGAGCCAGGAGCTGGGGGAGCTCTATGGTGCAGCCAGCGTAGGGCGGCCGGCCGCCCTTGCGGCGCTGCCCGCGCAATACGCCGACTACGCCCATTGGCAGCGCCATTGGCCGGGGCTCGACGAGCAGGAGCAACAACTGGACTGGTGGCGCTTTCACCTCCAGGATGCGCCCGACTTCCTCAGCCTCCCCACCGACCAGCCCAGACCGGCTGTATCACAGCATCGCGGCGACCTCTTGACCTTCCAAGTCAGTCCAGATCAGCGGCGTCGCGTCGAAGCGCTGGCGAATGAACATGCGATGACGCCGTTCTCGGTGTTGTTGGCCGCCTATGGTGTGCTGTTGTCGCGGCTCAGCGGACAGGCAAAGGTGGTTGTGGGAACGCCGATCGCGGGACGCCGACTGGCCCAGCTGGATGGCTTGATCGGCTATTTTGTCAACGCGCTGCCACTGCGCATCGAGCCCGGCGCTGCGAAAACAGGCGTCGAATTGATTCGTTCCACCTCCGAGGTGGTCAAGGGCGGCCTGTCGCACCCGGATGTACCGTTTGACCGTCTGGTCCAGCACCTTGGCGTGACCCGCTCACTCAACCACATGCCGGTGTTCCAGGCCATGTTCTCGTACCTTGCGCACGAGACAACCCTGGAACTGCCAGGCCTTCGCAGCCAGGCGGTGGGCACGGACTCGGGCTCCGCCCGGTTCGACCTGACCTTGCAACTGGTTGCCGACGCGGCGGGAGGTTATGCCGCGACCATTGAATTCGACCGCGATTTGTTCGACGCCTCCACCATCGAGCGCTGGGCCAGGCACTATCAACACCTGTTGCAAACCTTGACTCAAGACCCGCAAAGCACCTTGGCGGACCTGCCATTGCTGGATGCTGAGCAGGCCAGACAAATCGTGACTGACTGGAATTCCGGCAGGACTTCGGCTGGCACCTGCCCCGACGTGGTTGAGCTGTTCGAGCGCCAAGCCCGCTTACGCCCCGGCGCCGGCGCCGTGACCAGAGGCGACGACCAGATCACCTATGGCGAGTTGGATGCCCAAGCCACCCGCCTGGCTCAGCGACTGTGCTCGCTCGGCGCACGTCCCGACGCAGTTGTGGGCATCTATCTCGATCACGGCACTGACCTCATGGTTGCCATACTGGCGGTGCTGAAATCAGGTGCCGCGTACCTGCCGCTGGACACGGCTCTGCCGCAGGACCGGCTTGCCTACATGTTGAGCAACAGCCGTGCCAAGTTGGTCGTGACCAGCAGCACGCTCATGCCAGCAATCACGAATGCCAATGACGAAGTGCTAAGTATTGATATCCATGACCAGTTGCCTGACGCCGAGAACGTCGCTCTGGAAACGGTCTCGCGCGACCCCGAGTCACTGGCCTATGTGATCTACACATCCGGCTCCACTGGTCAACCCAAGGGCGTGGAAATATGCCACCGCTCGCTGGCCACCTTTCTGGAGGCGTTCAAGCTCTCTGTCGACATCCGGCCATCGGACGTGGCCGTTTGCGCCGCCAGCGTTTCGTTCGACATGTTCATCTCCGAAACACTACCGTACCTCTGTGTTGGAGGCACGGTGGTGATGGCGGACCGGCAGCGCTTGCTCGATCTGGATTACTTCAAAAATCTTGTGGCTTCGAAAGGCGTTACCGCCATGGTAGGCACGCCCTCGTTTGTCCGCAATCTGCTGGAGTTGGGTTGGATACCGCCAAACTCGCTGCGGCTCATCGTGGGCGGTGAGGCAGTGCCACAGGAGTTGGCGGAGCGGCTGTGTTCGATGACATCTGTTTGGAACGGCTACGGGCCGACAGAAGCCACCGTCTCGCAAAGTGCTTCGAAACTCATGTCCCCCGTCAGTGCGCGGCCATCCATCGGAAGCCCATTCCCCGGCACTTCCATGTACGTGCTGGATACACGCCTGAACCCTGTGCCCATAGGAGTTCCGGCTGAGCTGTACATCGGTGGAGAGCAGCTCGCGCGCGGCTATGCACAACGGCCTGACTTGACAGCCGAGCGCTTCATTCCCAATCCATTCGCCACCGGCGAGCGGCTCTATCGCACGGGTGACCTCGTGCGCTGGCGCCCCGATGGCCAGCTCGAACACCTTGGGCGTGCCGACCATCAGGTCAAAATCCGCGGCTACCGGATCGAGCTAAGTGAAATTGAAACCGCACTGGCATCGCATTGCCAAGTAACGTCGGTGGCCGTGGTCGCACGCGAGGATCATCCTGGCGACAAGCGGCTGGTGGCCTATGTAGTGGGCTGCGAGGGCAAGCCTGTGGATACCTGCGTGCTGGAGACCCATCTGGCCCGAGCGTTGCCGGCGTACATGATCCCTTCCGCCTTTGTTTCGATGGAAAAACTGCCTGTCACGCGCAATGGCAAGCTCGATACACGTGCACTACCGATGCCGGACTGGCCTAACAGGGCCAACGACGACCCCGCCGAGCTTGATCCGTTCGAGCTGAAGGTGGCTGAGTTGATGGCGCAGGTCTTGGGTTTGGACACCATTCAAAATCCGCAACTCAGCTTCTTTGCCTTGGGCGGACACTCACTTTCCGCTGTGCGCCTGACGGCCCGCCTGCGCGAAGCGTTTGGCGTGGAGATCCGCCTGAAGTCATTCTTCGAGACACCGACCGTCGCGGGCCTGGCCAAACACATCCGCTTGCACGACGCGGCTGCATCCCAGTCGCCCTTCGTGTGTTTTGGCCAGAATTCGGAAGCCGCGCCCCTGTTTATCGTGCACGGAGCCGACGGCAATGCGGTCAATTTCCGCAAGCTGGGGCATAAGCTCGAGTCGCACGCAAAGGTCTATGGCGTGGATGCCATTCACATCTGGCGTCCACTCGAATCCAACGAGCAACTGAGCGTGGAGCAATTGGCACGGCTCTACGCCGACCGCATCGTTTCGGACTTCCCGGATCTTCAGGAAATTCGCCTTGGTGGTTGGTCCTTTGGTGGCCTAGTAGCCTTGGAGATGGCTCGCTACCTCACCGAAAAAGGCCACGCGGTAGTGATGACCTTCGCCATTGATTCGGCCCTGCATTGGACAGCCACCGACCTGCTGGGCGCGATATGCACGGACGCCTGGTTTGAACCCATGGCGCAGCAACACCTGCTCGAGGTCGGCCATGACCGCGCAGAAATACAGGCGCTGCTTGCCGACAAGAGCCCGGATGGCTTCCGAAACCGACTGTCTGAGGCCTTCAAGTCGCACACCATCGCCATCAGCCGGTACCAGCCGCGCCCCTATGACGGGGAGTTCACGCTCATCTTGGCCGACAAAGGCACTGCGCTGGACACGCAGTCCATCGAGGACTGGCGCATGGCCCTTGGTGACAGCCTGAATCAACGCACGATTGCGGGAACACACTGGTCAATCCTGCGCGAACCAGACGTGGACGCGCTTGCTGACGAAATTGTGAACCTGCTTGTCCAAACGAACGAGGTGGTCTCGTGAGCGCCGCTGCTGAGTCATTGGACTTTGTCCTCATCGGGCGCGGGACGCTGGCCTTGGGTTGTTGCAAACTGCTGGCCGAACGCGGCCTGCCGCTGCGCGCTGTCGTTTCGGATGACGAAGCCCTGCAACAGTGGGCGAAGTCCGCCGCCGTTCCCTGTCTGCCGGTACCGGCCGATCTGGCCGGTATGGCCTGGGAAGGTTCAGCCCCCGTTCTCTTGAGCATTGCGAACGAGCAGCTTATTTCGCCGTCAGTCCTGGAACTGTTCACGCATGCCATCAACTTCCACGATGGTCCACTGCCACGCTATGCGGGCAGCCATGTGACCTCCTGGGCGCTGATGGCGCGCGAGAGGACCTATGCGGTCAGTTGGCACCACATGACCTCTTATGCGGATGCGGGCGATATCTTGCTCCAGGCTTCTGTTCCCATCACCGCCAACGAGACCGCATTGACGCTAAATGCGAAGTGCCACGATGCCGCATTGGAAAGCTTTCCCCTGCTGGTGGAGGGCTTGATACGCAATGAGTTTACGGGCTATAAGCAGAATCTGTCCCAACGCACGTTTTTTCCGCGCGACCGCAGGCCCGACAACGCAGCCACCTTGGATTGGAACCGGGAAGCAGATGATCTTTCGGCACTGGTCCGCGCCCTGAATTTCGGTCCCTACGTGAACCGGCTCGGCCTGCCAAAGCTATGGTTCGGGGAGGCGTTTGTCGCCGTGCAAAGCCTGAATGTCCGCGCCGCACGATCCACAGCGACTCCGGGCACCGTGGTCTCGGTAACGCAGGAATCGCTGGTTGTCGCCACAGTCAGCCACGACGTAGCGTTGCGGAATTTCCTGTCCCTCGATGGCCGTGCCCTGTCTGTCACACAACTGGTGAAAATGTTCGCCTTGCGCGAAGGTATGGCGCTACCGACGCCCAGCCAGGCATCGCCGGGGACCGCGGCTGCCGTCCACGCCTGCGGATGGAAGCACGAGGCGGCATGGATGGACATGTTCAAGGGCCTGAAACCGCTTGGCCTGCCCCTGCGCACCGCCGAGCGGTGCGGCTCGGCCGCTGGGGACTACGTTGTCCTGCCAGCGATCAAAAGCAAACTGCCTGCCTCGCAGGATGCCGGAGATTTCGCTCTCGTGGTGGTTCTGGCCTACCTTGCGCGAGTCAGCGGAGCAGAGGTTTTCGACATCGGCTTGAAATGCAACAAGACTGATCCCCCGTCTGACGGCGCGAATGCGCTGCTGGCCAGTACGCGTCCGTTCAGCGTTGCACTGGATCTCAACGAGCCGTTTGAGCGGTTCCGGCAGGGCTGCATGGTTCGCCTGGCGGCTTGGCGCTCTCGCAAGGCCTATCTGCGTGACGCGGTCATGCGCTACCCCGGCCTGGTTCGGCCCCGGGGCTGGAATGACTTTTGCTCGTGGCCAATCTCGGTAGATATGGATGGCGTCGCCACCGGCAACACGTGGCGCACCAGCGCGCTTGAATCATCTTCAGCGCTGACATTCGACATTACCGCCGAAACTGGCCAAGTGACGCTGGCCCATAAAGGACTGGAGGTTTGGCAACTCGATCAACTGTTGGCTCAACTTACCACCCTGGCCGAGGACTGCCTTGAAAGACCAGGCTCACCTCTGGCCAGCTTGGCACTGCTGTCGAGCCCCTATCGTGCGACCTTGCAGCGCGCGGTCCTGCGTCCACCGGCTACACAGCAAGCGAATACCAATTGCACGTTGGATCTTCGCTAGCAACCGCAGTCATGCAGCCTGCGACAGCGGGGCCGTCATGCAGGTGCAACTGCCGCTCCTGTGGACCGGTGCAACCGGCGGACGCGTAGCCGGAGCCAACCATCACGCGCCTCGGATCGGCACCGAGGCCCGTGCCCATTGCTTTCAAGACAGCCTCCTTGCGTACCCAACAGCGCATGAAGGCCTCTCGAAGGTCCAGGTTTTTCAAACCCCGCATGGATTCCAGTTCCGCCGCATGCAGCACCACTGGACCCAAGCGATGCACATCATCGTCTTGAAACCGCCCTTCGATGTCGCATCCAATGACATCGCAACGAGATAGCGCGATCAAAGAGTAGCTCTGCGAATGCGACACACTGAAGTTCACGACGCCGGGGCTGATCATGTAAGGTTTGCCGTGCTTGCCCATACCCAGAGGTACTTGAGCAGGAGACACTCCCGTCACCTGCCCGAGTACCAGCCGTAGCACCGCTCGCGTCGCCTGACGCTGTCTACGCTCGGTGTCAGCGACGATATTGGCATATTGCTGCCGCTCACTACTCGATAGAAGCGACTCAAGGTGCCGCAGCCCCGTGAGAGAGAAATCGGACAGATCCACAAGCAGGCATAACGACGTTCTTGGTGCAAGTTTGACCTCCGTCAAATGGATCAGAGGCATCGCCGCGACCGATTCCGACTGAAATGGAGAACACGACGGCAGAGGCGAATTACTGTTGCTCATGGCCGTTCAACATCATTTTTCTTGCTGCATATTTATTGCGCCAATGTCCATTCTCGTGGGCTGCAATCAATCCTCACTCGCCAGTCTTGTACCGCGCAACTCTTTGGCCAAAATGTGGTTTCTCCTGAGCTTTCACGACTGCCCACCCATGCGGGATAAGGGCGCTAACGCCTGCAAACACTACGTAGGCCCAAAACAAGTCTGCCCGAATGATCAAACCGCTGAGCGCCGGACCGGTCGCCGCGCCCAGAAAGATAGCACCGGTCATCCACATGCCCGCCATGCGAGGATTGTCTTGCGCAGTCATCGCCTGCAATCGGGCGGATAACACACTGAATCCGACTTCCCAAGACAGGAGCGCAAGCCAGAAGATCACGACATTTTCGGTGAAAGCAAAACCCGCTCCTCCCACCATCACCGACAAGCCCGATATAAGCAAAGAGTAGGGCGAATCCGGACGAGTAGAGGAATGACGTACAACACTCGCCAAGACTACAGCCCCAGCAATAAGTTTGCATGCTGCGACGGCGTAAGCCACATGGTCCAGCATTACCCCACGCTGCTGCGCACCCTGCACCGCAAAGGCCCACAACCCATGTTGACCCACAAACAAGACAAACAATACGAACAGCCCTGCCAAACGCCCAAGTGATGCGCGAGTTCGCGGCACGGCCCCCTTTGCCGGCTCGCTCTCGGCGAGCAGTGGAGCGGAACCCATCGCCTCCGGCGCACGGTAGAGAAGTAGCCCGACACCTGCGATCACTGCAAATGCCACAGTCAATTGGGTTGCCAGCGCCGAGTAGCTGACCAGCCCCCGCATCAGTTGCAACCCCACAATTACCGAACCGCCCACCAGTGAACTCATCGCCATGCGCAGGGCGAACGCCGTACGACGATCAGTCGTCGCTGCAGCAGTGGCAGTTGCCGAAAAGTGCAGCGTGCCGCAAATCATCCCAATCACTAGCCACGACAGGAGCAAGGTCGACCGCTGCGGGCTTTTCGAGACCCACAAGGTAACCAGGAGCACAGCAACAGCCACCAAGGCTTGCCAGCGCAGAATCCGGCTGACCTTGATGCCGGGCAACGCGAGCACCGCGAATAACTGCCCCAGCATATAGGCACTAGCAATCCACCCCGCCTGCGCCTCCGCCAACCGCGACTCGGCCACTACGGCAACCACCACCAAAGGCATCAAATGCAGGGGAAGCGATGCGGCCGCAGATAGCAGACTTGCGCCGACGACGGGAAACAGGGGCAAGATCAGTCCGATCCCACGATCCGTTTAGCGCGCTTTCGCACCTCAGCCCCATACCGCCCCACGTCATGCGGCCTTGAGGGTGAAACGCTGCGAATAGTGCTTCCCAGGCCCGCCCAGTCATCGGGCGACATGCCACCGGAGTTGCCCTCCCGTGGCTGCAAGCCCTCGTGTTCCACAAAACTGCTCATTGCCGTGGTGTAGCTTGCGCGGTGAACAGGCTGAAGCTGGAACAAAGGCCGGCCTCGAGGGATTTCGATCACCGTATCGGTTGCGCTCAACCGGATATTGATAAATAGGGGCATTGGCTTGAACCAGTCCGCCTCCACAATGCCTTCGTAGCACGAGTAAGCCCGGCTCTGCACCAGATTTGCCAACGGACGGACAAGAACGCTCCAATCTGGCGCTGTACTGACCAGCAATCCAGACCATATCTGCACAACACCTGGAACAAACAGCGTGGACAAATAGGGTGGGGCGCCTCCCTTCATATCCTCTGGACAATGCTCGTCCCAATAAGAAGAAAGCTCCGGATCAACAACGCTGGTCAGCGGCAACCATTCGTCGCCAGCATCAAAGAAAGCTTGGGCACCATCCCAACGCAACCTTATGTCGCATGGCGGAAAGATGTACCACCCAAAACTGGAAGCAGCGCGCAACGCCTCGCAAAACTGGTGCGCGGCGGCCGGCATGCTGCCAAGAGCCGACTTATCAGCATGCATCGGCGAAATTGCGCCCGGGCTTATTTTGTGAAAAGTAACGACGGAAGAGTTTTCGAACCCGGGCTGCATGCTCAATGCTTATTACGCTTGCACGTGCTTTGCGATGTGGGGATGAATCCATCCGCCACCCATATTCATTTTTGTCGATTTGGCTACATGCTTTTTAACGTTAGGGCTAATAATTCCGCCGCCGATTTGCGTAGCAGATGGCTGCGTTGACTTGCCCTCTGTAGATTTCAGTTGCATCGCACTTTTCTGGACATGCGCTGCCACCGTCGGCGAAATGAGTCCGCCACCCATATTCACCTTCATTGATTTGCCTACATGCTTTTTGACATTAGGACTAATGTATCCACCGCCGATTTGCGTAGCAGATGGCTGTTTTGGCTTGCCCTCTGTAGATTTCAGTGGCATCGCACTTTTCTGGACATGCGCTGTCACCGTCGGCGAAATGACTCCACCACCAATTTGAACTTTTTGCATCATGTAACCTTTAAAAAGATATTTAAGCTGCCACAACAGGCAAGCGCTTGCAATCTATCACGCTGTTTGGCGTTCAAGCAACAGTTTCGGGCTTTCTCGTTGCAAAACGGCCGACAGAATTCCCCTAATACACGGCTTCTCCTACAAAATGAGGAGGTAAATATTTGTTACGCCGGTTACGATGTCCTCCTCCTTGATTGAACTCCCGTATTCCATGAATCGCAACACCAAGGTGCTGCTGGTGATGGATGTGGTGGAGTCGGTCAGGCTCATGGAGCAGGACCAAGATGACTTTGTACGGCGATGGCAACAACTGGTGCAGCAAGCTGAGCAGCACATCCTGCCGCTGCATGGCGGGCGCATTGTCAAAAGCCTGGGAGATGGCTTGATGCTGGAATTTGCCAGCGCGCAAGGCGGCATGAAGGCCGCGTTTGCGTTGCAATACTTCCGCGTCCAGGACAACGCAGGTCGCCCTTCCGAACGAGGACTCCATCTGCGCATGGGCTCACATCTCGCAGAGTTTGTGAGCGACAAGCACGACATTTACGGTACAGACGTCAATCTGACAGCCCGGGTCGCCACCTTGGCAGGACCTGGTGAGATCGTAATCACTGCCGAGCTTCGCGACAACCTTACAGATGGGCTCGAGGCCGACATTGAAGACCTTGGCGAGTGCTATCTCAAGCATGTCGCGAAGCCAATACGGGCGTATCGCGTCGGACCGCCGGGCCATGCGCCAGTTATACAGTCGCCAACTGCTGCAGTACCGGATTTCCGGCCCACCATTGCCATCATTCCATTTGAAGCGCGCAGCAATGAGCCTGAACACTTCATCATTGGCGAAGTGGTGGCCGACGGGATCATCGCCCAGCTGTCGCGCAGCTCCGACTTGAAGGTCATCTCGCGCCTGTCCACCACTGCCTTCCGGGGACGCAGCGATGTCATGGCCGAGGCGGGTGACCGATTGGCAGCAAGATTCATTCTTTCGGGCAGCTACATTGCCAGCGGCGGCAAAATTCTGATCATTGCAGAGCTCGCAGACAGTCGTACCAACCAAATTATCTGGGCGGACCGCATCTCGGGCGACACCATGGACCTGCTGGAAACCCAGAGCGAGTTGCTCGACCGCATTGCATCAGCGGCTACCCATGCATTGATTGATTCGGAAGCCCAGCAATCGCTGATCCACCCCCTTCCCCGGCTCGACAGTTGCTCGCTCATGCTGGGTGGTATTTCCCACATGCACCGGTCATCCATGCATGACTTCGATCGCAGCCGGCAGGTCCTGGAAGCCGTGCTTGAACGTCACAACCGCGCGGCAGCGCCGCGCGCGTGGCTTGCCAAGTGGTATATCTTGCGGGTCGTGCGCGGCATGAGCGACGCTCCCCAAAAAGACTCGCGCCAGGCCATCGAACACGCTGAGCGCGCCCTGGATCTGGAGCCAAACAGCGCGCTGGCGCTGGCAATTCAGGGACATGCCTTATGCCAGCTCTCGGGAGACGCCAGCGGTTCACTGCACAAGATCGAGGAAGCCATTCGACTGAACCCGAGCGAATCACTGGCATGGCTATACAAAAGCGTATGGTCTTCGATGTGGGGCGAATCCGCCGCATCGGTGGAAGAAGCAAGCATCGCCAGCAGCCTCTCGCCGCTAGACCCCATGAAGTACTACTACGACATGATTCTGGCCGCGGGGTACTCGTTCAACCGGGACTACGAAAAGGCCATTGCGTTTGCCCGTCGCTCCCTCAAGGCCAACAAGCACCATCAACCTACACTGCGAGCCCTGCTGCTGGCACAAGGTGAGAGCAATCAGATTGAAGATGCCCGGCAAACGCTGAGCCAGTTACTCCAGGAAACGCCTAATTTGACAATCGCGCGCTATCTCGCAATGGGTGGTGCTTCAAGTTCCGCACGCCAGCGCGTTGCTCAAGTCTTGCGCAATCTGGGCGTGCCGGAATCCTAAGTTTTTCCATGAAAGGTAAGTATTTATGTCCATATTAAGTGCAATGAGTGGTGGGGCCAGTGGCGGCGCGAGCGGCGGAGCTAGCGGGGGCGCGAGTGGCGGAGCCAGTGGAGGCGCGAGTGGCGGAGCCGGCACGGTGAGCGAGGTTCAGCTGGCAAATGCCTTGACCACAAGCCGTGCGGCGCTGGTGGGGCCTTTTGACCCTACCCCCCTCACTTTCAAACTCCCGGCTCCTCTGGATGAACCGTCGCGTTTGGCCCAATGGGCTGCCGACCCTCGTCTGCAAGTGTGTGAACTGGAGTTGTTGAGCGGGTTGCACTTCGACGTCACTCAAAGTAACGAACAGGTCACACTGGGGTTCGTTAATCTGGACAAAAAGCCCTTAAAAAGCCTCTCACTAGCCAAGCTCAAAAGACCCACGCACAAGGTATTTTCCCAGCAGCTGGAGCTGGTTTCGCTTTATGCCGACCTGCGCGAAGACCGTCACAACGAAATCCTGGCACAGATACCCGGGGGATTGGCGTTCTGGGCGTCCATCATCGGCCTGCAGGCGCATCGTCACAAATACACGCTTGAGCTGCTGGAGCTGGCCATGTCACTGGCCATCCATGTGGAGATGCGCTTCAAGCACGCTTTTGCCTGCCCTCGCCCTGACACACTGTCACCGCAAATCCAGTCGATGATTCCGAGTCCGGGGCACGCCAGCTGGCCCAGCGGCCATTCGACGGAGGCATTCTTAACTGCCACCCTCTTACAAGCCCTGCTTCCCCAGGGCTCAAAGTACCAGGAGCAACTGCAGCGGCTTGCAGCCAGGATTGCAGTTAACCGCACCGTGGCCGGCTTGCACTATCCGGTGGACTCTGCCGTTGGGAGGCTCCTGGGTACAATCTTGGCCGAGTTCCTTGTGGCACGCTGCAAAGGCGCAAAACTCCATGAGCGCGGCTTTGACGGGCGCAAGTTTCACGACGCAAAGGGACACGTCATCGACTTTGATCTGCGGGTTTCGATGTCGGACAACAAGAGCGGCTACTACCAGTTGCTGCCCACCGCTGGAACGGTGGCGGTGTCCCCCATCCTTGCATTTATGTGGGACAAGGCGTCCAAAGAATGCCAACCCCTTAAGTAAGAACAATCATGACCTGGACTCCTCTACCCAAAGGCAGTTTCTCCGGCATTGACTGGGCCAAGCCAGGTGCAAGCACCGGCTTTGACCCCTACCTGATTTGGGCAGAGGCCGACAACTTTGTCGGTTACGGCTTGAAGAAGCCACCCAAATGGTTGCCCGTATTGATTGAGCTTACCGCGGGCACCAGCATCGCCAAATTGCTAACGGCCGCTTCTCCGGCGTGGTTAAACGTGCCACCGGTTTACACCTCGCCGGCCGCACCCGCAGGCCTGCGCTTCTGTACGGCGCGCATCAAGCCGGCTTTCTTCAAGCATATTCGTCCAGGCGGTAGCCTCCACGCGTTGGTGCAGCGGTTCGAGCTTGGCTTGCCCACGGGTCGCCACGTTGAGGACCCTGCACCACATACAGCCAGCAACGGTGCGACGCCGACCTTGCTCACGGGCAAGGTCATCGGCCTGATTGATGGTGGCTTGGCCTTTGCCAATGCCAATTTTTTACGAAACGGCAAGTCACGCACCGCCTATTTCTGGCGCCAGGACAGCAAGGGAGTAGGTCAGACGCCAGCCTCCATGGGTTACGGGCACGAGCTGACAGCGGCCGACATCAACCAGGCGATGCAACACCACACGTATAACGGCATGGTGGATGAAGGCGCGGTATACACACACTTCGAATTGCGTGACCTACAAAAAAACGTTAACCACGGCACTCATGTCATGGATCTTGCCTGTGGGCCGCGTACCTTGCTGGCACAGTTTGCAGGCGCGCCTCCACACCCGGATGCGCCCCCCAGCTGGGATTTGGCCAATGACGATGCCAGCCGGCATGACAACGTGACAGTTCAGCTTGACTGGTCGAACGTGACTGACACATCCGGTGGTTCCATGAACGTGAGTGTCATGGATGGCCTGATGTACATCCTTTCACGTTGCGCCCCTTCCGCCAAGCTCGCGGTCAATCTGAGTTGGGGTACGTTGGCGGGGCCTCATGACGGCAGCTCGGCGCTGGAGGCTGCAATGGACCAGCTGATCGAACTCAAAAATGGCAAATTGCAAATCATTGTGCCGGCGGGCAATAGCTATCAAAGCCGTACCCATGCCAATGCAACGCTATCAAAAGGGCAGCACGTTACGCTGCACTGGCGAGGGCAACCTGATGATTCGACCCAGAGCTTTCTGGAAATCTGGCTGCCGCAAGGTGCGCATGGTGTCACCGTGCAAATTACGCCTCCAGGCCGTCCCGCTTTGCCCGCCCTTGCCTGGGGAAAATCCGGCATGTGGACCAACGGCGGTGCGCACCCTCTCTGTGCCGTGATTTATCCACAATCCGTCGCAACCGGTGCTCATGGCACCTGCGCGCTGGTTGCGGCGGCTCCGAGCTTCAGCTTCAAGTCATCAACGACAACCGCGCCCAGCGGTATCTGGGAAGTGAAGATCACGAACACTCACTCGGGAAACGTGACACTGGACGCTTACATCGAACGTGACGATGTCGCCATCGGACAGCACACCGGCGCACGGCAGTCTTACTTTGAAGACCGGGACTACGACACCAGCGGTAACCCAGGCTCGTTTGTAGATCACCCTAACAATCCGACGCCGATTCGCCGAAGCGGCAACTTCAACAGTTTGTCTACAGGCAAACGGACCATCTCGGTAGGAGGGCTGCGTGTGGCGGATTCAAGCTGGGCGCGCTATTCACCGCGCAAACCGGATCCTGATGGGAGCCGTCCACAGCGCCCTGGCGTTGTGAAAGTGCCCGATACCGTGGGGTTTACCGACGAAAACCCGGCATTAATCGGTGTTCTTGGTGCCGGCACACGCAGCGGGGCCGTGGTGCGCACCATAGGTACCAGCGATGCGGCACCTCAGGAAACCCGCCGGATTTTTAACGCGCTCTAGGTTCTCGGCAAGGGCTTACCAGCGACTAGGCAGCTTCTTCTTCAGCGTAATGCGCTTGGCCCCCAGCTCGATGTAGCCGCCTTTTTCAAGGTCTTTGAGCAGGCGGCTCACCATCTCGCGGGAAGCCCCCACGCGGTTGGCGATGTCCTGGTGGGTGATGGCCTGCAGGGTGATGGATTCACCGTCTGGCGTGTCGCTGCGGCGCTCTTCGAGCAGGGCGACCAGGCGGCCATACACGTTGAGCAGCGCCATGTTGCGGGCGGCTTCGGTGGCGGCACGGGCGCGGCGTATGAGCTGGGCCACCAGGTTGATGGCAAAACCCGGCTCCTCGGCCAGGTGCTCGCTGACCTGGGTACGGCTGAGCACCGCGCACGTGCAGGCCTCCAGCGTGATCACCGAGGCCGAGCGGGGCCCGCCATCGAGTGACATCTCGCCGAAATAGTCACCGGCATCAATCGTGCCGTAGGTAATTTCCCGGCCGTTTTCGTCCATGGCAAACACCTTGACGCCGCCTTTGAGCAGCACAAACAGGCTGTCGCCCGCCTCGCCTTCATTGATCAGTACGGTGTTTTTGCGGTAACTGCGCTGTATGCCCCGCTGCGCAAGGGAGCGCAGCTCCGGGATCAAAGCGGCGTACGGATCATCATTGGGGGGTAATGTTGAACTCATGATGATGCGTAATCTAGCACGCCAGAGCCAGCGCCGTGAAAAACAGCGCTGACTTGTTATTGCTGCCGAAGCGTCAGGTCAACAGGCCCGGCGAGGCCACAGGCGGCAAAACGGCCACCCGGTTGACCAGTTCGCGCACCCCGCTGGAGGCGGTCTTGGCGCACAGGCTGCGTACATGGCTGCGCACGGTGGAAACGGCCACTTTCATCTGGGCTGCGATCTCGGGGGTGCTGAGGCCTCGGCATAAAATGGCCAGCACCCGCTCTTCGGTGTGCGTCAGCCCGTAGCTGCGGGCAAAAAAATCAAACATGCCCGACTCACACACCCCGGCACGGGCAAAAAACAGGGCCAACCGGGCATAGTGTGCGCCCGCTTCGTGCTGCAGGGGAACGACGGCCAGCATGAAGTGAGCGCTCTCACCAGACAAACTGATCAGATTGCGCTGGCCAGCTGCGGCTTTGGCTAGCGCGTCGTGCAACGTCCGGCCATCTGCGGGCCTTACGGCCCATAGCTGCCCCCTGTAACCGCCCACGGCCTGCAGCACGCGGCCACTGTCCAGTTCGCGTTGTGCCGCCTGATTGGCGTGCAAAATCTGCCCCTGCTCGCTGACCACGAGCACGCCATGGGCCAGGGCATCAAGCAGCAGGGCCAGTACATCCTGGCCTGGATCCGGTCCGGCGTCGGTGCTTGGCAGCGCACCCAAACCGCTGGTCAAAAATTCGTGATCCACCCGGAAATTCATGGCCCGCGCCTACCCGTTTCTATTGCGTACAAGCTGTTGAGCCTACGAAGACCGGGCGATTTTGAACAGTGAATATGAGGTGTCGCTTTTGTGTGAAATTCACATTTCGCCACCCGGGAGACCCTGAGCGCTCAGGGTGTGGGGTCGTTCAGCAAGGCCAACGTGGCCGCCATGACCGGCGGCAAAAACGCCAGCTGGACATGCGCGGCGCCCCGGACCAGCCGGTTGTCGGCACCGGGCAGGGTGGCGGTGGACACCGGGAACACGATGTTGTCGCAGTTGGAGTACCAGCAGGTAAACAGCGCATGGCGGTTGGCGGGCATGCCCAGGTCTTGCTGGCGCTGCCATTCGCTGGCCAGGCGCATCTGCCGGCCATTGGCGGCATGGCCGAAGCGGGCCAGCCAGGTACCGCGGTGCGGCGAGCCTATGGTGACCACGTGATGCACGCGTGCTTCGGCCTTCATGGCCTGGAGCCACGCGCGGGCCGCCAGCCCGCCCATGCTGTGGCACACCAGCAGGGGCGGCAAGCCGGTGGCGCGAGTCACCCGCTGCACGGCGTCTTCCAGCAGCGGCACATAGGCGTCAATCGAGCCGAACACCGGCTCCAGGCTGACCGCCACAAACGCATTCCCCTGGCCTTGCAGCCGCTTGAGCCAGGGCGTCCAGAAGCCGCGGTTGCAGAAGAACCCATGGACAAAAACCACCCCGCGCCGTCCCGGCATCACGGCCGGCGCGCTCAACTGGTCAGGAATGGCATGGGGGCGAAATGGTTGCCGCCAGAAAAACACCCGCGGTGCGGTCAGGGCCTCGCCCAGCCAGGCCCGGGCCACCTCGGCCCAACTGGGTTGCGGCGCCGGGTCGGCTCGGTTGGCATAGCGCTGCGCCACAAACTCCAGCGCCAGAAAGGCGGTGTAGCCCAGCACAATCGCCAAAAAACCGGACACCGCCAGCACGGGCGAGTGGCGCCAAAAATAAGCCAGCCAGGCAGCGCCCAGCAACAGCAGCGAAACGGTGATGAGTTGTTGCAGGCGCGCCAGCATCAGGGCAGTCTACAGGTACAGCACACTAGGCCAGCGTGACCTCGCGGCCGGTCAGCTTTTTGGCCAAGCCTTGCGCCAGACGGTTGACGGCACCGTAGATGGACAGCTGCGGATTGGCGCCAATGCTGGTGGGGAAGATGGAGCCGTCGTGGATGGACAGGTTCTCAAGCTGCCAGTGCAGGCCGTCGGGCCGGGTCACGCCCAGCGTCTCGTGGCCGCCCAGGCCGCAACCGCCCATCACGTGGGCGCTCACGACCTTGGTGAGCAGCGGCTTCATGAGCAGGGCGTTGACGGCGTCGCGCGCTTCGGCCCACGCGGTGTAGGGCTTGGCCATTTCATGCAGCGGCAGCACCTGTTTGGCGCCGGCTGCAAACTGGATTTCCATCATCGACAGCAAAGCCCGGCGGGCGCCGTCCATCACGAAGTCGGTCAAGGGGTAGTCGAGCACGGCCGAGTTGTCGCCGCGCAGCAAGACCCTGCCACCCGGGGATTGCTCGTGAAAGCCATCGCGCAGCAGGGCCAGCAAGGTGTGGTTGTGCGGGAAGGACTTGAGCAGGTCATGCTGACTCTGGCCAAAACCGGGCACGGTGGAGGCAAAGATCACCGGATGCAGCGGCGGCGCTTCCAGCTTGTAACCGATCGGCCCGTCAATCGCCTGGGTCTCCAGAAAATGGTCGCTGTAAATGCTTTGCGGAGCGCCATTCCAGGCCTCGACTTTTTGCTCGAACACACTGGATGACATCACCACCGGATGCAAAAAGGTTCTCGCACCCAGCAGCCCATGCGGATCGGGCGCGCCCGAGCGCAGCAGCACCGCCGGCGAATTGATGGCGCCGCCGGCGAGCACATAGTGTTTAGCTATGATTTTTATAGCTGCCTGCGCAGATTTATCGAGGGCTGGAGCCCCATTTGGCTTGACAGGGCGGCACAGCAGCGCGGTCACCTTGCCGTTGGCCAGCTCAAACCTCTCGGCCCGCATTTCGGTCAGCAGCTGGGCGCCCTTGTCCAGCGCTGCCGGAATGGTGGTGACCAGCATGGATTGCTTCGCATTGGTCGGGCAGCCCAGGCCGCAGGAGCCGATGTTCCAGCAGCCCTTGACGTTGCGCGAAATGGCTGCGGCGGGAATACCCAGCTTGGCTGCGCCGCGGCGCAGCAGGTCGTTGTTTTCGTTGGGCGGCGTCAACCAGGGCAGGATGTTCAGGCGTTTTTCGGCCTGCTGGAAGTAAGGGGCCAGCGCCTCCACGGTGTAATCAGGCAGCTCGAATTTGGCCTGCCAGTACGCCAGCGTGGGCGCCGGCGTGCGGAAAGAGCTGGTCCAGTTGACCGTGGTGGAGCCGCCCACGCAGCGCCCCTGCAGGATGTTGATGGCCTTGTCTTGCGTCTTGCGGGCGGCGCTTTCCTGATACAGCGAAGGATAGGCCTCGGACTCTTTCTGGTTGAAGTCGCTGCTGCTTTTCAAGGGCCCCTCTTCAACCATCACCACCTGCAGCCCGGCTTTGGCCAGCAGCTCGGCCGTGATGCCCGCCCCGGCGCCGCTGCCGATGATGGCCACGTCGCAAACGATTTTCTCGGGCACGGGCGCCAGCGCACCGCCCATCACTTTCCAGCCGCGTTTTAAGCCCTCGCGAATCGGGTCTTGCAATTGACTCATGCTGCTTTTTGGAAATGTCCTAGATTTTCATGGGCCCAGGGTAGCCGAGCAGGGGCCAGCTGGACTCGTCCGAGAAGTAAGCGCCTGCGGTGATGTCATGCAAAGCCGCGTAGGCCTGCTGGCGCAAAGCCAGCCCTGACAGCCGCATGCCCTGCAGCGCCTGCTGGATGTCGGCCACGCGGGCATCTGGCCACGGCACACTCAAACCTGCCAGCGTGTAGCGCCCCGCCGTGCTGGCCAGCAGCGAGAGCAGCTGTGACAACTCGTCTTGCGCATGCGGCGGCAATGACTGGATGAGCGTGTCTACGCGGTCCAGCAAGCCATTGAGAGCGATCGCCCGGGCGCCGGCATCGGCCGGCAAGCTGGCATCGAGCACGCCACGGCCCACCGCAGAAAACACCTCGCGCCCGGCAGCGGCCAGTCTCCCATCCTGCAAGCCGGGCTGCAGCAAGGCCGCCGTGCCGCCCGCGACCACCAACAGGGCCGCTGAGACAGCGCCCAGCTTGAGCAAAGTTCTTCGTTCCATGATGGGCAAGTCTCTCACGCAGGCTGCGGGTTTCAATAGAGCGTGATACCTAGATAGACTCGGGGTTTGTATGGACACCTCTGCCCGCGAAATTCACGAAGCGCTTGAAGCAGTGTCGCTGCTGCGACAGCGCCGCGCCGCCGATCCCGCGCTGGCCGAAGCCAGTCTTGCCATCAAGCGCTTTCAGGCGCTGCGCTTTCAGGCCACTTATGCCGACTTGCGGGAGCAGCCGCGCTACGACCCCGCGGTGCGATTTTTCCTTCATGAGCTATACAGCGACAAGGACTACGCGGAGCGCGACCAGCAGTTTGCCCGCATTGCCAACACCATCGCACGCCTCTTTCCCGAAGCCGTGGTGACCACCGCCGCGGCGCTGGCCGGTGTGCACGCGCTGACCGAAGAGCTTGATGACGCGATGGCGCGCCAGTGGCTGGCTATCCAGACATCACATCTGCAGGAGTTGGATGGCGCCGGCTACATGGCATGCTGGCGCCGTGTGGCTGACCCGGCGGCGCGCCAGCAGCAACTGCAGGTGGTGCTTCAACTGGGCCACGAGCTGGAACGCCTGACCCGCATGCGCGGACTGCGCATGCTGCTCAGGATGATGCATCGCCCGGCAGCCGCCGCAGGGCTGACGTCCTTGCAACAGTTTCTCGAGGCCGGGTTTGACGCGTTTGCCACCATGAACGGCTCGGGCGAATTCCTGCGCCTGATTGAGACGCGCGAATCCAGCTGGATTGCATCGCTGTTTGAGGATGATGCTGTCACCTGCGAGACGAAATTGCGGCAATTATTCAGCGCAGGCCGCTCGCATTAGGACAAGCCCCATACGACTTGCAGGCCGTCACTCCCACAATCCGTGACAAGGAGTGTGTATGGACAAGTTCTGGCTCAAAAGTTACCCCGCAGGTGTGCCACACGAGATTGCCCCCGAGCAATTCCGCTCGCTGAATCAGCTGCTGGAGGAGTCCTTCAAAAAGAATGCTTCCAGGCCGTTTTCGGTCTGCATGGACCGCTGGATGTCTTATGGCGAACTCGACGACCTGTCCAGTGCGCTGGGGGCCTGGCTGCAGAATCTCGGGCTGGAGCCGGGCGCACGGGTGGCCATCATGCTGCCCAACATTCCGCAGTTTGCAGTCACCATGGCCGGAGTTTTGCGCGCCGGCTACACCTGCGTGAACGTCAATCCGCTGTACACCGCGCGCGAACTGGAGCACCAGCTCAAGGACTCAGGCGCGACCACCATCGTGATTCTGGAGAACTTCGCCCACACGCTGGCCGAAGTCATTGAACGCACGCCGGTCAAGCAGGTTGTGATGGCGTCCATGGGAGACTTGCTGGGTTTTTGGTTCGGCAGCTGGATCACTTTTGCGGTTCGCCACCTGGCCAAGATGGTGCCGGCCTACAAACTGCCGCTGGGCAACGGCCGCGGCGTCACCCCGTTCAACCGCGCCATTGCAGAGGGCACCCGCCTGACGCTCAAGCCCGCACCGAGCACGCTCGACTCCATCGCTTTCTTGCAATACACCGGCGGCACCACCGGCCTGTCCAAAGGCGCTGTGCTGACGCACCGCAATATCGTGGCCGCCATTTTGCAGGCCGAGGCCTGGTTCACGCCGGCGCTCAAACGGGTCGGCGATATCAGCAAGGCCAACAACATTGCAGCCTTGCCGCTGTATCACATCTTTGCGCTGACGCTGGGCCTGCTGACCATCCGCTGGGGCGCGCACCTGACGCTGATCCCCAACCCGCGCGATTTCGGCCAATTCATCGAGGTGCTGAAGAAACGCCCGTTCCATCTCTTTCCGGCCGTCAACACGCTCTTCAATGCGTTGCTGCAGCATCCGCAGTTCAAGAGTGTCGATTGCTCGAATCTCTGTGTCTCGCAGGCCGGCGGCATGGCGGCCTCGGAAGGAACGGCCAAGGCCTGGCTTAAAGCCACCGGCTGCGCCATGGTCGAAGGCTGGGGCATGAGCGAGACCTGCGCCATCGGCACCAACAACCCGGTGACCAACAAAACCTTCAGCGGGACCATTGGCCTGCCACTGCCCAGCATTGAAATAGCCATCAAGGACGACGAGGGGAAGTCCTTGCCCGTGGGCGAGTCCGGCGAGATCTGCATCAAGGGCCCGCAGGTCATGACAGGCTACTACAGGCAGCCCGAAGAAAACCAAAAGGCCTTTACCGCCGATGGCTTCATGCGCACCGGCGACATTGGCATCATGGACGATCAGGGCTACACCAAAATCATCGATCGCAAGAAAGACATGATCATTGTTTCGGGCTTCAATGTGTTCCCAAATGAACTGGAAAACGTCATTTCCCTGTGTCCGGGCGTGGTGGAGTGTGCCGTCATCGGCATTGCAGACGACAAACAGGGCGAGGCCATCAAGGTGTTTGTGGTGAAAAATGACCCGACCCTGACCGAGGAGGATGTCAGCGCTTACTGCAAGCAGAACCTGACCGGGTATAAACGTCCCAAATACATTGAATTTCGCGATGACTTACCCAAAACCAATGTTGGCAAAATCCTCAGGCGCGAGTTGCGCACGACGGCCTAGCCGCCTCACCACTCCTTTTTCCTGATGACAAGCCTGAATCTGCCCACAGGCCTGCATGTTTTGGAGCGTGGCTGGTTGTCTTCCAACAACATCCTGTTCATTGGTGATGAGCACACCACCCTGGTGGACAGCGGCTACTGCACGCATGCAGCGCAAACACTGGCACTGGTCGAGGGTTTGCTGCCAGACCGTCCTCTCGATGTCTTGGTCAATACCCATTTGCACAGCGATCATTGTGGTGGGAATGCCGCCTTGCAAAAGCGTTATCCGGCGCTGCAAACGCTAATCCCGCCTGGGCTGGCCCCTCAGGTCGCGCGATGGGACCCGGTGGCGCTGACTTATTTGCCAACCGGCCAGCTGTGTCCACCATTTAAATTCGATCAAACGCTGCTACCTGGCACCGAACTGCGCCTGGGTGCTGCGCTGTGGCAGATCCACGCCGCCGCCGGCCACGATCCGCATTCGGTCATTTTCTTTGAGCCCGGCAGCAAAACACTAATTTCCGCGGACGCTTTATGGGAAAACGGCTTCGGCGTGGTGTTTCCGGAACTGGAGGGTATCGATGCTTTTGATGCGGTGAGCAGTACGCTTGACCTGATCGAGCGCTTGAGTCCGCGCACGGTCATCCCAGGGCACGGCCGAATCTTTGCCTACTCCACCGAAGTGCTTAATCGTTCACGCCAACGCCTGGCTTCTTTTGTCAAAAATCCGGTGCGGCATGCGCACCATGCCGCGAAAGTGCTGCTCAAATTCAAATTGCTGGAAACACAGCGACAGTCCTTTGCCAAGTTTTCCCAATGGGCGGTGGCCACCACTTATTTCGAACTGGTTCGGGAAAAGTTTTTTCCGGACATCCCTGCCAACCAGTGGATTGAGCAGTTGTGTTCAGAGTTGATTGCTGCAGGGGCGGCCAGGAGAGAGGGGGCATTTATTCTGAATGCCTGAGTACATTTGAGTGCCTGGCACCCCGTGTCGCAGATACATCACAGAAAGCAAAAAGCCCGCTTATAGCAATGCGGGCTTTTTTATTCCGATCATGCCTTATGACAAATCGGACGCGCTAAACAAAACGCCCAGTTGAATCACTCAACTGGGCGTTTCTTGCTGTAAGAGCCTGACGATGTCCTACTTTCACACGGGAATCCGCACTATCATCGGCGCTAAGTCGTTTCACTGTCCTGTTCGGGATGGGAAGGAGTGGTACCAACTTGCTATGGTCATCAGGC
>NZ_JAKFDR010000025.1:0-1851 GCF_036676035.1 Polaromonas sp. | reverse complement strand
CGGTTGCAATGGGAAAGCGGTTAATCCATCCATCGCCTGAGGAGATCACTTCATGAGCACAGCCTTGCACGATGATGTCAGCAGCGGAGTGTTGCGGCGGATGAAGGAGGGTGGCTTCGACTTTGCCAGCTTCCATCCCATCGAGTTCTACGCCATTTTCCCGGACGAGGAACGGGCCCGCATGGCGACCAGGAAATTTCGTGGTGAGTCCTTGCATGCATTGGTGACCGAGCGAGACGACGGCGCCTGGCACCTGCAAGTCAGTAAGGTGATGTTTGCCACCTATCATGGCATCGGCGATTTCGAGCATGACCTGGAGTCGGTCGTGGCGCCGCTTGGCGGCAAGCTGGATGGCTGGGGCGTGACGCAGGAGGTGAAAGGCTTGCGACCCTGATGCCCCTCCGGCACCGGCAATAAGCATCGGCCAGCCCAGCGCTGGCCGATGTGCATTTTTCCCTTGGTGTTTTTCTGCAGGCTCGACCCGAGCAACCGCTTTGCCCCAGACTGGGCGGCGGAGGCTGTCATGAGCGATATCCTGATTCTCACCCACATCGATTACTGCCCGCCGGGCCACCTGGCCAGGGTGCTGGACCAGGCGCAGTGCGATTTCCGTGTGCTGCGCGTCGACCTCGGCGAGCTGGACGGCTTCGACCTGGAGCGGCCGCGCGCCGTGGCGATCATGGGCGGGCCGATGAGCGTCAACGACGATCTGCCCTGGCTGGCCACGGAAATCGCCGCGCTCCAGCACTTCATCCGCCGCGACATCCCGCTGATCGGCCACTGCCTGGGCGGTCAGCTGCTGGCCAAGGCGCTGGGTGCCGAGGTGCGACGCATGCCCTACACCGAGAGCGGCTGGCAGCCGCTTAAGAAAACCGTCGGCGCGGCGAGCAGCCCGTGGCTGAGCCATCTGCCGGCCGAGTTCCCGATGTTCCAGTGGCACGGCGACAGCTTCGCCTTGCCCGCCGGCGCGCAGCCGCTGCTGTCCAGCCCCTGGTGCGCGAACCAGGCATTCGCCTGGGGCGACAAGCTGCTCGCCCTGCAGGGCCACCCGGAGATGACCGAGGAGCTGGTGCAGCAATGGCTGGATGACTGGCGGCATCTGCTCGATGAGCGCCAGCCCAGCCAGCAGAGCCTGGTGCAGATGCTCGCCGAGCTACCGGCCAAGGTGCGGGCCCTGAACCAGGTGGCCGAGGGCTTCTACCGGCATTGGTTGCGCCTGGCCTGGCGCTGAGCGGCACCGCGAGTCGGGCGTCTGCACGCCGGCGAGAGGCTCGCTCACTGCGGGTGTGCTGGCCGGGTCGGTAGCGGGCTAGGGCGTCAATAGATGACGCCTGCCACGCCACGGTGCGCGACCACCTCTGGACGCTGACGTGCGGCGCCGAAATGGTGCGCCGCTCTCCCGATAACATATTAATTTATTGATTTTTAAGGGATAAATTCGCTGGCTCGGGCTTTGCAATGCTTTGGTGCAT
The DNA here is from genome assembly GCF_036676035.1 of Polaromonas sp. Taxonomy (GTDB): domain Bacteria; phylum Pseudomonadota; class Gammaproteobacteria; order Burkholderiales; family Burkholderiaceae_C; genus Polaromonas. Next base: position 379 of record NZ_JAKFDR010000025.1, on the reverse strand, counting down.
CCGGGAGACCAAGGAGTACGGCATGGCCCGCACCTTTTATGACGAGATGTACCAGGCGAATGGTGAGTGCCGCCCGCACTACCGCGAGTTCGCCCGCTGGCTGGCCGAAACGCCCAAGGAGTTGTTGGCCCAGCGCCGCCGCGAGGCCGATCTGCTGTTCCACCGCGCCGGCATCACCTTCACCCTCTACGGCGACGAGCAGGGCACCGAGCGGCTGATCCCGTTCGACACCATCCCGCGCAGCATTCCCGCCAGTGAGTGGCGGGTGGTCGAGCGCGGCTGCATCCAGCGGGTGCAGGCGCTGAACCTGTTCCTCGCCGACCTCTACCACGACCAGCGCATCATCAAGGCCGGCATCATCCCGGCCGAGCAGGTGCTG
>NZ_JAKFDR010000024.1:0-2019 GCF_036676035.1 Polaromonas sp. | reverse complement strand
CCTCGGCCTGCACCATGCCCATGCCCTGGACTGCGGCGACACCACCCTGGGCAGCAGCTGCACCGCCCAGGAATACGGCGACACCCTGGACATCATGGGTTACTCCGGCACCGTCGGGCATTTCAACGGCTTCAGCAAGGAACGCCTGGGCTGGCTGGCCAGCAGCAATATCATCAACGTCGCCAGCGGCGGCAATTTCTACCTGAAGCCGGCCGCCACCCAGACCACCAGCGGCAAGGTGCTGAAAATCGCCAACGGCCTGGATAGCAGCGGCGCGCCCAACTACTACTACGTCGAATACCGCCAGCCGCTGGGCTTCGATGCCCAGATCACCGACCGCGGCGTGGTCGACCCGAACAACGCGTTCAAGGGCGTGGCCATCCACCAGGCCAGCCCGAGCAACGGCAACAGCGGCCAGTTGCTGGACATGACCGCCGGCAGTAATTTCGTCGACATGAAGGATCCGGCGCTGATCGGCGGGCGCAGCTTCAGCGACAGCGGCATGACCGTCACCACCCAGTGGACCGACGCCAGCCAGGCCCTGGTCAGTGTCGACTTCGGCGGCGGCAGCAGCACCCCGACCTGCACCCGCAGTGCGCCGAGCGTCAGCGTCAGCCCGGGGCAAAGCACCTGGCTGGCGGCCGGCAGCAGCTACACCTTCACGGTCAGCGTGACCAACAAGGACAGCAGCGGCTGCACCAACAGCAGCTTCAGCCTGAGCTCGGTGAAACCTAGCGGCTGGAGCGCCAGCCTGGGCAGTGCCAGCCTCAGCCTGGCCCCCGGCGCCAGCGCCAGCACCACGCTGAAGGTCACCTCGCCGAGCACCGCCACCGATGGTTTCTACAGCGTCGGCAGCAGCGCCACGGCCAACAGCCGCACCGCCAGCGGCACCGCCAGCTTCGTGATCGACAACCCGACCAGCAGCACCAACCAGGCGCCCAAGGCCCTCAGCGACAGCTCGCTGCTCACCAGCCTGACCGCGGTGAACATCGCCGTGCTGGCCAACGACAGCGACCCGGACGGTGACGCCCTGAAAATCGTCGCATTCACCCAGGGCAGCAAGGGCAAAGTCAGCCTGAACAGCAACGGCACCCTGAAGTACAGCCCGGCCAGGTCGCTGAAGAGCACCGACCAGTTCAGCTACACCATCAGCGATGGCAAGGCCAGCGCCAGCACGACGGTGAACATCAGCCTGACGCGCTAGCAGAAGGCCGAGGCCGCAGATAAACAAGGCGCGGAGCCCAGGCCCGCGCCTTTTTTGTTCCGGCGGGCCCCGGCTCTCCCTGTAGGAGCGGAGGGGACGCCTAGTCTTCATCCGCGCTGGGGACGTCCGGCTCGACATAGCTGTCGCGGCTAAAGCCCCTCCCACACGAGCAATACGCTGTTCTTTCTGCAGGATCGGCGTCGTGCTCAGGCTCGGCTTCGCGGATAACGACCCGGCGTCCCCTCCGCTCCTACAAAAGCGCTGCCACCACACCAATTACCCAGACCGGACACCTCCTCCCCTGTGGGAGCGGACTCGTCCGCGATAGGGTCTCAAGCAGCGCAGCCATCGCGGCCAAGGCCCCGCCACAAGAGCGGCACAGTGTTCATTCGGCAAAGAGAAAGGCACCAGACAAAAAAACGCAGGGCCACGCCCTGCGCTTTTCGTTTTGCGATGCCCGGGTCATCCCTGACGCCGGGCGGTTTACCACTTAGAACGAGTTATCGTTCGGCAGGTCGCAACCCAGGTTGTTATCGGCATCCAGTGCCGACGCCAACGCCAGGATGGTTCCCCGGTCCTTGCTGGCCAGCGCCGCATTGACCTCGGCGATGATCTCGGCCTCGGTCCGCGGGAACTCCACATCCGGGTGGGCGGCGTTGAGCAACGAGGCCACTGCGGCGCGCAACAGGATCTGCGCAGCCCCGGCCAGGTTATTGCCACCCGGGTAGTTCAGCGCTTCCAGCAGGCTGTCGTCACCCAGGTGGGCCAGCACTCCATTCGGCAGACTGAATACCGAGTCCACGGTCTGGTTCGGG
>NZ_JAKFDR010000023.1:0-1780 GCF_036676035.1 Polaromonas sp. | reverse complement strand
TGGTCAGGTCCACCAGAATCAGTTCCGGGGACTCCAGGCGCGGCAGCAGGTCGCTCGGCTCGATGACGAGCGGCAAGCCAGAGAAGTCAGACATGTGAGGTCTCCAGAGCACAAAGGGGAGGATTGTAGCGCAGGCTCATTGGCCGCGGCTGCTAAAGCTGTGCAGGGCTTTTTCGATGCACTGCGCGGTTTTGCCGAAGGCCTGCACGGTGATGTCGGCGAACGGCCCGCCGCCCTGATCGGCGACGACAATCATGATCACCCGGCCATTGTTGACCAATGAACGCAGGAACAGATGCTCGCCGCGAAACAGCGTGCGCAACCCCGCGGGTAACAAGGCGGAGAACTGGGCGTTGTTCTCCGGGGTGATTCGCACCTGTGCCTGCTGGGCGAGCAGACGCTGCAGGACTTTGCTTTGGCTGACGACAAAACTCAGCGCCGCCGCGTCCTTCGGCAGGCCAGCGGTTTGCTGCACGCGAAGGGTGGAGTGGGTGCGGTCAGCCATCAGAATCATCACCCGGCGCATGCCGCTGGCCACCAGTGCCTCGCGGGCAGCGACGGTCAGGCTCATCGCGTTGGTGAAGCGGCTGGGCTCGGCGAGCAGCTCGGCGCATTGCCGACGCCATTGGCCCAGATCTTCCGAATTGGGTGCTGCTGCCGGGAGCATGCCGGCAGGCAAGCGACGGCTGCCCCACGGCCAGATCAGCGAAACTGCCGGGTGCCACAGATCGGGCATTGCATGCTGACGTGCGCTGTTCGCCGCTTGCTGGTGCAACTGCTGCTGCACTTCGTCCATCGAGATTTGCAGGTACAGGCTGGTCAGGTACTGCCAGCGTTTGCTGTGCGGACTGTCCCAGGCCTGTTGCGCCGACAGCGCCAGGCCGTTGGCCAGCAGCACGGTATTCGCCGGTTGGTTGAGCCAGCGCCGTAGCGTCGGGTCATCGTCGAGGCGGTTCTGCTGGCGCAGCGGGTGTTCGCTGTCACGGGCGATGCGCAGCACTTTGACCAGTTCGCGTTGTTCGCTGAGCAGCAATTTGTAGCCTTGCTCGACCCAGATCGGCAGGTGCCAGGCATGCACCAGGGCCTCGGCAATCTTCAACAGGCGCACGCCGAACAACTGTTTTTCAACCACACGTGCCGATTCGCCCTTGTGGATCACCCGCAATTCCCACTCTTCGAGCAACTGGGGATAGGTCAGCGCCAACGGCCACAGCGGCGAGAGGAACAACAGGCTGCCCCAATGAATGTCCTGCCACAGCCGTGCCAGGCGACTGGCGAAAAAACCGTTGGCCTGTTGCGTCGCATGCTGGCTGATCAACTGCAATTGGCGCAGGGCCTTGGGGATCTGCATGTGCGGTTCGGCGGGCAGGCGCGCGAGCAGTTCTTCGGTACGGGCCAGGCCCAGGCGATTGATTGCCACCTCAAGATTTTCCGCCGGCGCAGCCATCGTGCCGTGGGTGTGACGATTGGCCTCACGGATGATGCTCAAGGCCAGCGCCGGGCTGTCCTGCATCAGGTCGGCGATGTCGCGCAGCGAGCTGCGGTTGTCGCGGATTGCCCGGCAGACTTTGTCGTGAGCCTCTTGCGGCACGGGCAGGCGGACGCTGTCGAGCAGCTTGACCCACGCCTGGAGGGTGGTCGGTTTTACCGATGGAATGTTCGTTTCATTAGCCATGTCTGGACGAGATCTTCACTGACTGTAGACGCGCCCGGCATGGGCTAAATTGGCTTTTCGCCTGAACTGGCTATAGTCTGGCGCAGTTTTGCCGATAAGTAGAAG
>NZ_JAKFDR010000022.1:0-48528 GCF_036676035.1 Polaromonas sp. | reverse complement strand
GTCAAGCTGCGCATGGACCGCGACGACGACTTCATGGTCACCGGCAAGCGCCACCCGTTTGCCTATGACTACACGGTGGGCTTCGACGACAGCGGCCTCATCACCGGCCTCAAGCTCATGCTGGCGGCCAATTGCGGTTTTAGCGCGGACTTGAGCGGCCCTGTGGCCGACCGCGCTGTTTTTCACAGTGACAACGCTTACTTCCTGAGCGACGTCGAGATTGCGTCCTACCGCTGCAAGACCAACACGCAAAGCCACACCGCGTTTCGCGGCTTCGGTGGCCCGCAGGGCATGATCGTGATCGAAGCCATCATGGGCGATATCGCACGCCAGCTGGGCCTGGACCCGCTGGATGTGCGCATGCGCAACCTCTACGGCGTGGAAGACCGCAACACCACCCACTACCAGATGAAGGTGGAAGACAACATCCTCGAACCGCTGCTATCAAAACTGGAGCTAACTGCGCAGTACCGACGCCGGCGGGAGGCCATTTCGGCATGGAACGCTAGCAGCCCGGTGATCAAGCGCGGCATCGCCATCACGCCGGTGAAGTTCGGCATCTCTTTCACCGCGACCTTCTTCAACCAGGCCGGTGCGCTGGTCCATGTCTACACCGACGGCAGCGTGCAGGTGAACCACGGTGGCACTGAAATGGGCCAGGGCCTGAACACCAAAGTCGCGCAGATCGTGGCCGACGAGCTGGGCGTTCCCTTCGAGCGCGTGCTGGCCACGGCCAGCGACACCAGCAAGGTGCCCAATGCCTCGGCCACCGCAGCCTCCAGCGGCACCGACCTCAACGGCCGCGCCGCGCAGTTTGCCGCGCGCCAGGTGCGCGAGCGCCTCGTGAAATATGTGGCCGAGCACGAGGGCTGTGCCCCCGAGGCCGTGGTGATCGCCCAGGGCCAGGTCACTTCGCCCCAGGGAACGCAGAGCTTTGAGCAACTGGTCGACAAGGCCTACCACGCCCGTGTGCAGCTGTGGAGCGATGGCTTCTACAAGACACCCAAGATCCACTACGACAAGCACACGCTGACGGGACGGCCGTTCTACTACTTTGCCTACGGCGCGGCCTGCTCCGAAGTGGCGATCGACACCCTGACCGGCGAGAGCCGTCTGCTCAAGGTCGACATCCTGCACGATGTCGGCACCTCGATCAACCCGGCCCTCGACATCGGCCAGATCGAAGGCGGCTTCGTGCAGGGCATGGGCTGGCTGACCACCGAGCAGCTGGTCTGGAACGACAAGGGCTACCTCAGCACCCACGCGCCCAGCACCTACAAAATCCCGACGACCGGTGATGTGCCCGAACACTTCAAGATCGCGTTGTGGCCCGAGCCCAACCGCGAAGACAACGTGTTCGGCAGCAAGGCCGTCGGCGAGCCCCCCTTCATGCTGGCCATCAGCGTATGGGAGGCGATTCGCGACGCCGTGGCCGCCGCCAAGGGCGACGGCCAGCCCGTGGTGCTCAATGCCCCGGCGACGGCCGAGAATGTGCTGAGCAGCCTCCAGGCCTGACAAGCGCCGCGAAGGGCCGCCCCGAGCAAGCGACGGCCCCCTCGGGGCTGATGTCCGCGGCTCCAAGCCTGCCTGCGCAGGCTTGGACGGACGCAAGAGCCGCTGCGTCTCGCAGCGGCACGTCCAGCGCATTACACGAAGTGAAAAGCGTGGGGGCTAGTTACCCACGTTACAGTTCGGTCATGCTGACCCGCGTGACCGATCTCCCATCTGCCCGGCAGTTGACGGCCTCTTTGTCTGCCCTGGCAGATCAACAAGGCCTCAGCCTGCGCCCACCGCCGCCCGAGCCCACCACCTGCTGCGGACGCGGCTGCAACGGCTGCGTCTGGGAAGGCTGGTTCGCCGCTGTCGAGTACTGGCGCGAGGAAGCGCTGCAAAAGCTCGAAGCCGGGCGCGCGGGCTGACGCCGGCTCGCCCTACTCCGCGAACAGATCCACGATCGTCTGCCGCAGCCAGCGGTTGCCGGGGTCGGCCTCGAAGCGCCGGCTCCAGTGCAGCGACACCGTGAAGTCTCGTAGCGGCAATGGCGGCTCCACGATGGCGTAGCCGCCTTCAAAGCCGCGCGCGATGTTGCGCGGCATCACGACGGCGAGGTCGGTCGCCTTCACGATGGAGGGCAGCACCATGAAATGCTCGGTGGTCAGGCGCAGCCGGTCCTCCAGGTTCAGCAGTTGCAGGATGCGCAGGGTGTCAGCGTGGGTGCGCACGGCAACGAATTCAAGCTTGCGCAAATCGGCAAGCAGCGCCTGGCCGCTGCGGCGCTTGCGCGTGAACGGATGGCCTGCGCGCAGCAGCACGATGTAGCGGTCTTTCAGCAGTTGCGTGCGCTGGGTGTCCTTGATGGTGGGCAGGAAGCCGAACGCGAAATCGACGCGCCCGCTGTCCAGCGCGTTGGTGATCTCGCCCTTGGGCAGCGGCAGGGTTTCAATGCGAACCCCGGGCGCCAGCTCGCGCAGCGCCACCATCAGCTCGGGCAGGAAGCGCCCTTCACCAATGTCGCTCATGTGGATGCGAAAGATCCGGCGCGATTGCAGCGGGTCGAAGTCGGCCGACTCGTTGAGCGCTTCCTCCAGCGTGCCGAGCGCACTGCGCACCGCGTCGGCCAGCCTGTCAGCCTTCGGGGTGGGCTGCACACCGCCGCCGGCGCGCACAAAGAGCGGGTCTTTGATCAGCAGCCGCAGCCGCGTCAGCCCCTGGCTGGCGGCGGGCTGTGTCAGGTCCAGCAGCTCGGCCGCGCGGCTCACGTTGCGGGTGCGGTAGACCGCGTCAAACAGCCGCAGCAGATTCAGGTCAACGTCTTTTATATGCATAAGACTAATACTACTTAGTCTTGTCATTTTATTGATTTATGACACGCCTGAGCCGAAGATTCCTCATCGACGTCATCGACGCATCCCAGCCTCAACCCCAGGACCCTTCAGATGCCCCAGGCCAATGCCATCCCCTCGGTAGCAACAACACACCGCCCCACTTCCAGCACCAGCGTGCGTGAAGCCGTACTGGATTTGCTGCGCGCCTTCAAGATTGACACCATCTTTGGCAACCCCGGCTCCACCGAGTTGCCGCTGTTCCTGGATTTCCCGCCAGACTTTCGCTACATCCTGGGTTTGCAGGAGTCGGTGGTGGTCGGCATGGCCGACGGCTATGCCCAAGCCACACACAACGCCGCGTTTGTCAATCTGCATTCGGCGGCCGGCGTGGGTCACGCCATGGGCAACATCTTCACGGCCCACAAGAACCGCACGCCGATGGTGATCACCGCCGGGCAGCAGGCACGCTCCATCCTGCCGTTTGACCCCTTCCTGTTCTCGGGCCAGGCCACCGAGCTGCCCAAACCCTATGTCAAATGGAGCATCGAGCCCGCACGTGCCGAGGACGTGCCGCTGGCCATTGCGCGCGCCTACTACATCGCCATGCAGCAGCCGCGCGGGCCGGTGCTGGTGTCGATTCCCGCTGACGATTGGGAGAAACCGTGCGAACCGGTGCAGGCACGCGTGGTCAGCACCGAAACACGCCCCGAGCCGCGCGTGCTGGATGCGATTGGCAACACGCTGGATGCGGCCGAACGTCCTGCCTTTGTGGTTGGCGCAGCGGTGGACCGCGATGAGGCCTGGCAGGACGTCGTCGCGCTGGCCGAACGGCACAACGCCGCCGTCTGGGTGGCGCCGATGTCGGGGCGTTGTGGCTTTCCCGAAGACCATCGCCTGTTTGCCGGCTTCCTGCCGGCCATGCGCGAAAAAATTGTGAGCCTGCTGGCGGGCCACGATGTCATCTTTGCGCTGGGCGCCGCGGCGTTCACCTACCACGTTGAAGGCTTTGGCCCGCATGTGCCAGCCGGCGCCCAACTGGTGCAACTGATTGAAGACCCCAGCATCGCCGCCTGGGCGCCCGTGGGTACTTCTGCCGTGGGCGGTATTCGCCTAGGCGTACAAGACCTGTTGGCCCGGCCAGCGCCTAAGGCCAGGGCTTTGCCTGCACCCCGCATGCCACGCCCCAGGGCCGAGCCCTCCGCGTTGATGAGCGTGGCCTATGTCATGCAGACCCTGGCCGAAGTGCGCGCAGCCGACACCATCGTGGTGGAAGAGGCGCCCAGTTCGCGTTCCGCGATGCAGAACTACCTGCCCATCCTGCAAAGCGAAACCTTCTACACCATGTGCAGCGGCGGCCTGGGCCACGGCCTGCCTGCGGCGGTGGGCGTGGCGCTCGCCAAGCGGGACAAAAAGGTGATCGGGCTGATCGGCGATGGTTCCTGCATGTATTCAATCCAAGCCCTGTGGAGTGCCGCGCAGCTCAAGCTGCCCATCACCTTCATCATCCTGAAAAACCGCCGCTACGCGGCCTTGCAGGAATTCGCACCCACCTTTGGCTTCCAGCCCGAAGACAAACTGGCAGGCACCGACTTGCCCGACCTCGACTTCCTGGCGCTGGCCCGGGGTCAAGGCTGCGATGCCGTCCATGTGCGCGATGCAGCAAAACTTCACGCCGTTCTACGCGAAGCCCTCGCCTCCCCCCACCCCATCCTTGTCGAGGTAGACGTGGCTTGACCTGGCACCGAATTTCAATTTGCAACCTTTCAACCAGCCCGGAGACTTTCAATGACCACCATTTCCATGCTCATCAACGGTGAGCCGCAACAGGCCGGCAACGGCGCCACTTTCGAGCGTCGCAACCCGCTGGACGGCAGCGTGGCAACCACCGCGCCGGCAGCCACGCCAGCCGATGCAATAGCCGCCGTGGAGGCTGCTGCCCACGCCTTCAAGCGCTGGAGCCAGACCGGCCCCAGCGAGCGTCGCGCCTTGCTGTTGAAAGCGGCCCACACCCTCGAATCCAAAGCCCAGGCCTTTACCGAGGCCATGGCCGCAGAAACCGGCGCGTCCGGTTTGTGGGTGGGTTTCAACGTGCATCTGGCCGCCGGCATGCTGGGAGAAGCGGCGGCCATGACCACGCAGATCAGCGGTGAAGTCATCCCGTCTGACGTGCCCGGTAGCCTGGCCATGGGGCTGCGCCAGCCTGCGGGCGTGGTGTTGGGCATAGCACCGTGGAACGCGCCCATCATTTTGGGCGTGCGCGCCATTGCCACGCCGCTGGCCTGCGGGAATACGGTGGTGCTCAAAGGCTCGGAGTTATGCCCCGCCACCCACGGCCTGATCGTCGAAGCCTTGCAGGAAGCCGGCTTTCCCAAGGGGGTGGTCAACTTCGTCACCAATGCCCCGGCCGACGCCGGCGCCGTGGTCGAAGCCATGATTGCCCACCCGGCAGTGCGCCGCGTCAACTTCACCGGCTCCACCCATGTCGGAAAAATCATTGCAGGCACCTGCGCCAAGTACCTCAAGCCTGCCGTGCTGGAACTGGGCGGCAAGGCACCGCTGGTGGTGCTGGACGATGCCGACATCGATGCGGCAGTCAAAGCCGCGGCCTTCGGCGCGTTTGCCAACTCGGGCCAGATCTGCATGTCCACCGAACGCATCATCGTCGACAACAAGATAGCCGACGACTTTGTCGCCAGGCTGGCGGCCAAGGCCCAAAGCCTGCCGCTGGGCGACCCGCGCAAAGGCCCGGTGGTACTCGGCTCCGTGGTGGACATGGCCACCGTGCAGCGCTGCAATGCACTGATTGACGACGCCCTGGCCAAGGGTGCCAGGCTGGTTTGCGGCGGACGGGCCGACACCACCCTCATGCCGGCCACCTTGCTGGACCATGTCACACCGGCCATGCGGATTTACAGCGAGGAGACCTTTGGCCCTGTCAAGGGCATCGTGCGCGTCAACGGTGTCGAAGAAGCCGTGGCCTGCGCCAACGACAACGAGTTTGGCCTGTCGGCCGCCGTGTTCGGTGGCGACATCGCCCGCGCGATGCAGGTGGCCCAGCGCATCGAATCCGGCATTTGCCACGTCAACGGCCCGACAGTGCACGACGAAGCGCAGATGCCGTTTGGCGGCGTCAAGGGCAGCGGCTTCGGGCGCTTCGGCGGCAAGACCGGCATCGCTGAATTCACCGATCTGCGCTGGATCACGGTGCAGACCACGCCGCGGCACTACCCGTTCTAAAGCACCTGACAACACACTACTTCTGGAGACAAAAATCATGCATCTGCCCATCCAACAAAACCGTCGCAACCTGCTTGCCGCATGTGCCATTGCAGCCATCACCTGCATCGCCAATCTGCCAGCCACGGTTTTAGCCGACACCTGGCCCGGCAAACCCATCAAGGTCATCGTCAACTTCCCGCCGGGTGGGGCGGCCGACCAGATCGCGCGCGCAGTCACCGTGCCTTTGCAGCAGGCCCTGGGCCAGCCCGTGATCGTCGAAAACAGGGCGGGCGCCGGCGGCAACATTGGCGGCGAGGCGGTGGCCAAATCCCCCGCTGACGGCTACACGCTGTTGATGAGTTCGGGCGGCATGGTCTCGGTCAATCCGCACCTGTATCCCAAGATGGCTTTTGATCCCGCCAAGGACCTGGTGCCGGTGGCAGCGGCCGCGCGCGTGCTGGTGTTCCTGGAAGTCAAGCCCTCGCTGCCAGTCAACAACGTCAAGGAGTTCCTGGCCTACCTCAAGGCCAACCCCGGCAAGCTGTCATTCGGCTCGCCCGGCAACGGTAGCTCCCCGCACCTGGCGGCCGAGATGATGAAGGCGCAGACAAACCTGTTTGCGGTGCATGTGCCCTACCGCGGCGCGGCGCCCGCCATGCAAGACCTGCTGGGCGGACAGCTCGACTTCATGTTCGACCCCGGCATTGGCCTGCAGCATGTCAAGGCCGGCAAACTCAAGCTGCTGGCCGTGGGCAGCTCGAAACGCTCGCCGTTGTTCCCCGATGTGCCGACGCTGGAAGAAGCCGGCCTGAAGGGCTTTGATGCCGACACCTGGTTCGGTTTCTATGCCCCCGCCGGCACGCCGCCCGAGGTGGTGAGCCGCCTGAACCGGGAGATCAACAAAATCCTCGGCACACCGGCGGTGAAAGACCGCATCATGTCCATAGGCGGCGTCCCGGCACCAATGTCCCCGGCCGACTTCAGCATGCGCGCCGCCATCGACGGCACGCGTTTCGGTGCGCTGATTCGGGCGCGCAACATCAAGGGTGATTAAATAAAGCCCCCACGCTTGTCACTGCGTGTACTGCGCTGCCCCCCGAGGGGGCGCTGCGCCTGCGGCCCGGCAAAGCCGGTTCCGCGGCCCCTGCTTGAAAAAGACCTTCCACGATGTTCGCTGCATGTACTGCGCTGCCCCCCCCGAGGGGGCGCTGCCTGGCCCATCCTGAGCCTGACGAAGGGTCGAAGCCGTGACGACATAATGAATCCATGAGCAAACAGATCACCCACACCGTGCGCGTCGAATTCGGCGACTGCGACCCCGCGCGCATCGTCTGGTTCCCGAACTTCTTCCGCTGGATCGACGCCGCCTCGCGCCACTTCTTCATCGAATGCGGCGTGCCGCCCTGGCATGAGACCGAAGCGACGCTGGGCGTGATCGGCACGCCGCTGGTGGACACGCATGCAAAGTTCATCAAGACCGCGAGCTACGGCGACCTGCTTTCCATCCATGCCTCGATCGCCGAGTGGCGCGGCAAGAGCTTTGTGCAGCGCTACCGGGTGATGCGGGACGACGAGTTGATCATGGAGTGCGACGAGGTGCGCATCTTCGCCGGCCGCAAGGACGATGGCCGCCTGTTCGCCTGGGAGATTCCGGCGCAGATCCGGCAGTTGTGCGAATAAGCCCCCACGCTCGGCACTGCGTGTCCTCGCTGCCCCCCGAGGGGGCCTTCGCGGCTTCGGGCGGCCGGACGCCGCTCAATAAGGGCCGCGCCGCAGCCTGCGGCAACGCCAAGAGCCTTATATGGCGCGGTTTAGGTCCACATCCAGGCCCGCGCGCTTCATCTCGCGCGCCAGCAGCAGCTGCCATAAACCATCCTCGTCGACCGTGATGCGTGTCGCGCCCGTCAAGGCGGCCGGCATGGCATCCTGTTCGGATAGCAGGCAGGCCATGCGGCTGCGGCCGAGCACGGCGAGCATGAATCCGATGGCCAGCATGGCTGCCGGCGCCTCGGGGTTTTTGCCCGGCAAGAGCAGCAGGAACGCCACGTTGCGCAGCGTTTCGAGTTGATCAACGGAGACGGCGTCGAGCACCGCAGCCTCCAGCCCCAACTGCTCCACAAACTCGCACGCCTGGCCCGCAGCGTCGCCGCCCCAGCCGAGGACGGCCACGCGTCCGCCGGGGACGGCTTGCTGCGCTGCGATGGAAGAGGAAGCAGGATCGGTTTTGGACATGGGCATGATGACTCCAATGGCAGGTGAAGGCGTTGGCGCGGCCGTCGGTGCAGGTGACGGTGCCCGCACAGGCGCAACCGCCTGCGGCGGTGGCGGTGGCGGTGGCGGTGGCGGTGGCGGTGGCGGCTCTGGCTCTGGCTCTGGCTCTGGCTCTGGCTCTGGCTCTGGCTCTGGCTCTGGCTCTGGCTCTGGCTCTGGTGCTGGTGCTGGTGCTGGTGGCTCGGCAAGCACCTTGCCTTCAAGGCGGTCGGTCAGCAGCTTCTTGACCACAACCAGATTGTCGAGCGCCTGGTCGATGCTTTTCTTGATGCCTTGCCGCACTTCGTCCAGCGAGAGGCGGTCGCCAAAATTCGAATCCAGGGCCGAGTCGAGGGCGCCGATCGCATGCCGCTTGTACTCGGGCGAACCTGCGCCCAGAATGTCGGCAAGGGTCGTGTTGGTTCTCTTTTGCAGTGCCTCGATGCGCGAATCCCAGCGCCCTTCGATGCCCGAGAGATCGAAAGTGCGCAGTTCCTTGGCGCGCCTGGCGAGCTTGTCGATCGCGCTCTCGAGCGCGGCCTTGTTGGGGGCACTGGCGGACGGCGGTGTCGATTTCCCGGTGGACATGCAAGCTCCTCATGCGAACAGCTCCAGACTTTAACGCTTCCCGCCCGTTACAACACGTAAGTATTCAAGCCATTGACCTCCCGGAGTCGTAAGAGCCTGTTCACGCTTTATTTGGAGTCGCGCAGGTGTCTTTTCGGGATGGGCTTGCCAAGGCGCCGTGCGCCGCCAATAGCCCGGCTATTGGCAAGCAGTGCAACGCCGCAGACCGCCCGAAAAGGCCCCTGCCCTTCGGGTTGGGGCGACGCAAACGCGGTCGCGTTTGCATCCCCATTGGGGCAGCCGCACGACGCACAGCCGACCGGCTGTGCGGTCGGGCGATTTGGCAACCAAACCTCTTGCATGGGCATAGGCCCATGCGGCGTGGTCTTGACAGCCAACTCATCCCGATTGCGTCCCAACGCGACTCCAAATAAAGCGTGAACAGGCTCTTACAGCACCAGGATCGCCCGGAAATCGTTGACATTGGTGTGCGTGGGCCCGGTGATCACCAGGTCGCCCAGCGGCTGGAAGTAGCCATAGGCGTCGTTGCGGCCCAGGTAGGCGTCGATCTTCATGCCCTGCGCCAGCGCGCGCTGCAGCGTGTCGGGCGCCACGAAAGCGCCCGCGTTGTCTTCCATGCCGTCGATGCCGTCGGTGTCGGCAGCCAGCGCCCAGACGCCGGCCTGACCCTGCAGCGCCTGCGCCAGCCCCAGGCAGAACTCACCGGCCCGCCCGCCTCTTCCCCGTTGCTCGCGCGGCGTGCCCTCGGGCTGCTTCTTCACCGTGACCGTGGTTTCGCCACCGCTCAGAATCACGCAGGGCCTGGCGAACGGCTGGCCACGATGCGCCACGGCGCGCGCCAGCGCCGCATGCACCTTGCCGACCTCGCGCGATTCGCCTTCGATCTCGTCGCTCAAGATGTGCGCTTCGATGCCGGCGGCGCTCGCCGCTGCCGCCGCCGCTTCGAGCGACTGCTGCGGCGTGGCGATCATGTGCACTTCATGGCCGTCAAAAGCCGCATCGCCGGGCTTGGGTGTTTCGAGCGCGCCCTGCTCCAGCAGGCTCATGAGGCCGCCCGGAATCGCGATGCCGTAGCGCTGGAGAATGGCCACGGCCTCGGCGCAGGTGCTGGCGTCCGGCACGGTCGGGCCGCTGGCGATGATGGACGGGTCGTCGCCCGGCACGTCGCTGATGGTCAGCGTGACCACCTGCGCCGGCGCGCAGGCCGCGGCCAGCCGCCCGCCCTTGATGCGCGAGAGGTGCTTGCGCACGCAGTTCATCTCGGCGATGTTGGCGCCCGAGTTCAGCAGGTCTTTGTTGATGCGCTGCTTTTCTTCCAAGCTCAAGCCTTCGGCCGGCAAGGTCAGCAGTGCCGAGCCGCCACCCGAGATCAGGCACAGCACCAGGTCGTCCTTGGTCAGCCCTTGCGTGAGCGCCAGGATGCGCTGCGCGGCGGCCAGGCCGGCCGCGTCGGGCACGGGATGGGCGGCCTCGACGATTTCGATGCGCCGCTTCAGCCCCTCGGGACGCGGCGGAATATGGTGGTAACGCGTGACCACCAGACCTTCCAGCGGGGCGTCAAGAGGCCAGAGGGCCTCTACCGCCTGCACCATGGAGCCGCCCGCCTTGCCGGCGCCCAGGACAATCGTTCTTCCCTTGGGTGGCTTGGGCAAATACGCCGCCGTGTTGTGCAGCGGCAGCGCACGCCTGACGGCAGCGTTGTAGAGATGTTCGAGAAACTGGCGGGGCTCGGTGGCGGGATTGGGGGCGGTCATAGGGGTCTCCAGAAGAGCATTGTGCCGCTGTAACCCGCTGGTAACCACGCACCCCGGTTAAAACTGATCCACTCAATTCACTCGATAGTGACCTTTGCGTCCTTGACGAGCTTGGCGAACCGATCGGTATCGTCCCTGATCTGTTTGGCCATTTGCTCCGGCGTGTTGCCGATCGGCTCGGCGCCAATGTCTTCCATTCGTTTCCTGAAATCCGGCGACTGGATGATCTTGACCAGTTCGGTGTTGAGCCGGGTCACGATTTCCCTGGGCGTTCCAGCCGGTGCCAGGACGCCAAACCAGGTGCCAAGATTGAAGCCCTTGAGACCTGCCTCATCCAGCGTCGGCACATCCGGCAAGGCGGTGGAGCGTTTGCCGGTGGTGATTGCCAGCGCGCGGAGCTTGCCCGCCTTGATGTGCGGCAACACCGGCGTGATGGTGTCGAAGGACATGGTGATCTGCCCGCCCAGCAAATCGGTGGTCAGCGGGCCGCTGCCCTTGTAAGGCACATGCAGCATCTGCACGCCGCCCATGCCCTCAAACTGTGCGCCAATCAAATGCTGCCCGGTGCCGTTGCCGTTGGAGCCATACGTGAGCTTGCCCGGCGAGGCTTTGGCCAGTGCCAGCAGTTCGCTGACACTTTTGGCAGGCACGCCGGGGTTGACCACCAGCACATTGGGCACCAGCGCCACGGTTGTGACGGGCAGCAGGTCTTTCTGGAAGTCGTAAGGCAGTTTTTTATAGACGCTGGTGGCAATCGTGTGATGCACCGCCCCCATCAGCAAGGTGTGGCCGTCGGCCCTGGCTTTGGCCACGTAATCGGCCCCCAGCGTGGCGCCGGCGCCGGGCTTGCTCTCGACCACCACGGGCTGACCCAGGCTCTTGGAGAGTTCCTGCCCGACAGCACGCGCCAGCACGTCGGTCGTGCCGCCGGCCGGAAACGGCACGATCAGGCTGATGGGTTTGGCCGGCCAGGCCTGTCCTGAGCCTGTCGAAGCGGCCTGGGCCAGCGCCGAACCGCTGATCAGGCTGAACGCCAGCAGGCTGGCACGAATGGCAGCGGTCTGCCACATTGGTTTTTTGTCTTGCGAACACATGTTTTGTCTCCTTCGGGTTTCGTGGAAATCAGGCCGCGAGCGGCTGCGCTGCGGCGGTGCTGACGCGGTCGCACACGGCTTGAGTCACCTGCGCCGTGGTGGCGGTGCCGCCCAGGTCGCGGGTATGCAGCGAGGCATCGGCCGTGATCTGCTCGATGGCGTGCATCAGTTGCTGCGCCGCAGCCTGTTCGCCCAGGTGTTCCAGCAGCATCACGCAGCTCCAGAAGGTGCCCACCGGATTGGCCAGCCCTTTGCCCATGATGTCGAAGGCCGAGCCGTGGATGGGCTCAAACATGGAGGGGTAGCGGCGCTCGGGGTCGATGTTGCCGGTGGGGGCTAGCCCCAAGCTGCCTGCCAGCGCGGCCGCCAGGTCGCTCAGGATGTCGGCATGCAGATTGGTGGCAACGACGGTGTCCAGCGAGGCCGGGCGGTTGACCATGCGGGCGGTGGCGGCATCGACCAGTTCCTTGTCCCAGGTGACGTCGGGGAATTCCTTGGCTATCTGCACGGCGATTTCGTCCCACATCACCATGGCGTGGCGCTGGGCGTTGGATTTGGTGATGACGGTCAGCAGCTTGCGCGGGCGCGATTGCGCCAATTTGAAGGCGTAGCGCATGATGCGCTCGACGCCGGCACGCGTCATCATCGACACATCGGTCGCCACCTCAATAGGATGGCCCTGGTGGGCCCGGCCGCCGACACCGGCGTATTCGCCTTCGGAGTTTTCGCGCACGATGACCCAGTTCAGGTCTTCGCGCTTGCAGCGCTTGAGCGGCGCGTCAATGCCCGGCAGGATGCGGGTGGGCCGCACGTTGGCGTACTGATCGAACCCCTGGCAGATCTTCAGGCGCAGGCCCCACAGCGTGATGTGGTCGGGGATGTGCGGGTCGCCCGCCGAGCCGAACAAAATGGCATCCATGGCGCGCAGGTCATCCAGGCCGTTTTCCAGCATCATCACGCCATGCCGGCGGAAGTAGTCGCCGCCCCAGTCAAACGAGCTGAACTCGAATTTGAATTTGTTCTGCGTGGCGGCCAGCGCTTGCAGCACCGTCTGGCCGGCCGGCACCACTTCCTTGCCGATGCCGTCACCGGGAATGCAGGCGATTTTGTAGGTCTTCATAAATTTCCTGGGCTGTTGTGAGTTGTCCTGCTGACAACTGTACCGATTGCCTTGTCGATCAAAAGAACTTAAAGTGATGCCATTGTTTACTTCAAGTTAAGAATGACTGCGTCCGCCGCACCGCCTTCAGAGATGGCTTTTTTCAGCCTGCTGGTCCGATGCGGCAGCTTTTCGGCCACCGCCCGCGAGCTCGGCGTCACCACGGCCGCCATCAGCAAACGGCTGGCGCAAATGGAGGCCCGGCTGGGCGTGCAACTGCTCAACCGCACCACCCGCCGCGCCAGCCTGACGCCAGAAGGCGAGATTTACCTCACCCACGCGCGGCGCATTCTGGCCGACATCGAAGACATGGAGCAGTTGGTGTCCCATGCCGTGGCCGCGCCCAAAGGCCTGCTGCGCGTGAATGCCACCCTGGGTTTTGGACGCAGCCACGTGGCGCCGCTGATCTCGCGCTTCGTCAAAAGCCATCCGGAAGTCCAGGTGCAACTGCAGCTGTCGGTCAATCCCCCGCCCCTGACCGAAGACGCGTTCGACGTCTGCATCCGCTTTGGCGAACCGCCGGACGCGCGCGTCATTGCCCGAAAAATCGCACCCAATCGCCGCCTGTTGTGTGCCGCCCCCGCTTATCTGGCCAGGCATGGCGCCCCCAAAGTCCCGCACGACCTGACGCGGCACAACTGCATCGGGATCCGACAGGGGGATGAGGCTTACGGCGTGTGGCGCCTGAGCACGGGCAAGCGCACGGAGACCGTGAAGGTGCGCGGCAACCTGAGCACCAATGATGGCGAAATTGCGGTGAACTGGGCCCTGGACGGGCACGGCATCCTGATGCGGGCCGAATGGGACATCGCCAAATACCTGCGCAGCGGCCGGCTCCAGCCGGTGCTGGAAAATTACCGGACACCGCCCGCCGACATCCATGCGGTCTACCCGCAGCGGCACCAACTGTCAGCGCGCGTCAGGGCTTTTGTCGACTTCCTGGCAAACCACTTTGAAAAATCGTCAACCCGTGCCGCCGGCTTGGTGACTGATTGGTAGCCTGGTAGGCAGGGGCAAGCGCCGCACAACGCTACTGAACCTTGGCGCCGGCCTCAAACCATTGCTTGACCAGCAGCCGCTCGGCATCGGTCATGTTGGTGGCGTTGTTCATCGGCATGATTTTGGTCACGACCACCTGCTGGTACAGGGCCTGTGCGTTCTGGCTGACCAGCTCCGGTGAATCGAGCCGCAAGTTTTTCATCTGCACCTGGGCGCCATGGCACAGGTAGCAGCGCTGCTCCAGCACTTTCTGCACGGATTGATAGTCAGATTGGCCTTTAGCCCCGGCAGAATTTGCGCCGGCAGCTATTGAATTAGTAGCAGCTTTATGGGCCACAGGCGGCTGGAGCCACACGATCACGGCCACGATGACCGCGATGCCGATCAGTGCATAGCCGATCGGGTGCCGGTTGCGGCCCAGCTTGTAGCCGTGGCGCAGCACAAAAAACTGGCGGATGGCAGCGCCGGCAAACATCATCAGGATCAGGATGACCCAGTTCTGCGGGTGGCTGTAGGTGAAGCTGTAGTGGTTGCTGAGCATGGCAAACAGCACCGGCAGCGTGAAGTAGGTGTTGTGCACGCTGCGCTGCTTGCCGCGCTGGCCGTGGACGGGATCAACCGGCTCGCCGGCCTTGATCGATGCGATCACCCTTTTTTGGCCCGGAATGATCCAGAAAAACACGTTGGCGCTCATGCTCGTGGCCAGCATCGCGCCCACCAGCAGGAAGGCGGCACGCCCGGCAAACCAGTGGCAGGCCAGCCAGGAGGCGATGCACACCAGCACCAGCACCAGCGCGCCGACGATGGCATCCCCGTTTTTGCGCCGACCAAACAGCTGGCAGATGCCGTCGTACAGCATCCAGAACACCACCAGAAACGACAGCGCCACGCCGATGGCCGCACCCGACGACCAGTTCATCAGCGACTTGTCGATCAGGTAGGTGCTGGCGCTCCAGAGGTAGGATACGGTGAACAGCGCAAAGCCGGTCAGCCAGGTGGTGTAGCTTTCCCAGTAAAACCAGTGCAGATGCTCGGGCAGCTTGGGCGGCGAGACGTTGAACTTGACCGGGTGGTAAAAACCGCCGCCGTGCACAGCCCAGAGCTCGCCGCTGACGCCCTGCTTTTTCAGCTCCTCTTCTTCTGGCGCGGTCAGGCTGCTGTCCAGAAAAACGAAGTAGAACGAGGAGCCAATCCAGGCGATGGCGGTGATGACGTGGGCCCAGCGCAGCAGCAGGTTGGCCCAGTCGAGAAGATAACTTTCCATAGTCTCTCAACCTCGCGGCGCAAAGCCGCTTGTTTGCAACCTGCTCACCACTGCGGGCGCTCTGAGCAGAAGTTTGGCCACGAACAACAAGATGTGTGCTCCGCTGCGACCTGTCTACCGAAGTGTATACACTTTTGCTCTTGCATTCCAGTCATTCCTATGCCTGCAGACCTAGCGTAAACCCTAGGTTTCGCCGCCGGGCCGCCCCAAGGCGAAACGCGGCCCCCTCGGGGGGCAGGGAGCTACACGCAGTGAGCGACCGTGGGGGCTAGCCCAAGGTCTGCAGCAACTGCGCCGCCACCGCCACCGCAATCACTTCCGGCTCCTTGCCGGTGATGCCGGGCACGCCAATCGGGCAGGTGACATGGGCCAGTTCGTCGTCGCTGAATCCGCGCGCCTCCAGCCTGTGCCGGAAAGTGGCCCACTTGGTCTGGCTGCCAATCAGGCCGATGTAGGGCAAATCCGCCTGGTCGCGCTGGCGCTTCAGGCACGCGGCCACGATGTCCAGGTCTTCGGCGTGGCTGAAACTCATGATCAGCACCCGCGAGCCCGGCGCCAGGTCTTTCACGGCCGCCTGCACCGGGTCGGAATACTCGCAACTCACATTGAATGGCACGGTCTCAGGAAAGATTTCATCGCGGCTATCAACCCAGGTCACGGCAAACGGCAAACTGCCCAGCACGCTAACCAGCGCCTTGCCGACATGACCGCCCCCGAAAAGGGCGACGGGCAGCCGGCCTGTATCGAGCCGCGCCGTCAGGGCCGGCAGGTCAGCCGCGCCAACCCGCTCAAACCGCAGATGCACCACGCCGCCACAGCACTGGCCCAGCGCTGGCCCCAGCGCAAACCGGACCAGGCCCGCATCCGGTGCGCCCTGCAGCCGCTCACGGGCCACCTCCAGCGCCTGGTACTCGAGATGGCCGCCGCCAATCGTGCCCACCACGGCATCGGCAAAGACGGCCATCCAGGTACCGGCCTCACGCGGCACGGAGCCCTGGGTGGACGCCACCTGCACCAGCACCGCGGGCTGCTGCGCCAGTCGGGTCAGGAAAATAGCTTTGTTATCAGTCACGGTACAAAAAAAACCTAGGGTTACACAACGGTTTGATCAGTCGATTCAATCTTCGGCACAATCCGGCCAAGCACAACTGCAGTCCGGATTTTGACCCGGGATTGCACCTTGTCACCATAGTACCAAGCACCAAGCACCCCGTGAAAACCGCAAGGACCCGCATGACCACCTCTCCCGAACGCCGCTTCTGGTTGCTCACACTTCTGTCTGCCGCTGTTTCTGCGCTGGTAACTGCTTGTAAAACAGCGCCCGAAGAACCTCCCCCGGCCTCATCCCTGCCCGAGGCCCCGGTAGTCAGCCCGGCAGCAGCCCCTGCGCCGGCCCGAAGTTCGGCCGCCGTGTCGCCGCGTGCCTACCGCGAAGACGGGGCCTCGCATATTTACGGACTCAATACGAACCGCATCTACAAAGGCAAGATGCCCCCTCTGCTGTATGCCATTGGCGTGCTGAATGTGGAAATTGACCGGAGCGGTCACGTGACCCGCCTGGACTGGATGCGCGCGCCCAAACATGCGCCGGAAGTCATCGCGGAGATCGAGCGCACCATCCGCAGCGCCTCCCCGTTTCCCGCACCCGCACGGCTGGGCAAGGTGGTTTACACCGACACCTGGCTGTGGCACAAAAGCGGGCAATTCCAGCTGGATACGCTGACCGAGGGGCAGTTGTAATAAGCCCCCACGCTTGTCGCTTCGCGTACTGCGCTGCCCCCCGTGGGGGCCGCCCGCCTGCGGCCCGGCAGAGCCGGTTCCGCGGCTCGACCTTGAAGTTCTGCGTTGCGCGCCGTGACGTGATTTACGCCACCGTCGCCTAATGCCTACTTGGCGATCAAAGGGGACCTCTTCACCAGCAGGGGCCGCGGAACCGGCTTCGCCGGGCCGCAGGCGCAGCGGCCCCCTCGGGGGGCAGGGAGCTACACGCAGTGAGCGACCGTGGGGGCTCAGTTATTCAATCTTGAGATTCTGCGTCTTCACCACATTGCGCCAGGCGCGGTAATCGGCCTCAATAAAGTGGCCAAGCAGCGCGGGCGAGCCGGGTGCGGCCTCTACCGCATCGGCCTTGAACCGCGCCACCACCTCGGGCAAGGTCACCACCTTGTTGATGGCCGCATTGAGCGGCGTGATGATGGAAGCCGGTGTGCCGGCGGGCGCCATCAGGGCAAAGTAATTGACGACATCAATCCCTGACAGTCCGGCCTCGGTCATGCTCGGTACATCGGGCAAGGCACTGGAGCGCTTGGCGCTGGTCACGGCCAGGGGTTTGATGCGGCCGTCCTTGATGAAAGGCAGCAAGGCAGGAATGGTGCCCGTGATCAGCTGCACCTGGCCCGCGATCATGTCCATGGTGGCCGGGGCAACGCCGCGGTAGGGAATATGGGTGATGAAGGTGCCCGTGCGTGATTTCAGCAGCTCCAGCACCAGGTGGTTGACCCCGCCGGCGCCGGCCGAGCCGTAGTTCAGCGCGCCCGGCTTTTGCCGTGCCAGCGTCACCAGCTCTTTCATGTTGCTGGCAGGCAAATTGGCATTGGCGGCCCAGACCAGCGGGCCAGTGGCGATCATGCCCACCGGGGCAAACTGGCGCAGCGGGTCGTAGTTGGCGCTGGGCAGCGAAGCGGCCACGGTCGTAAAAGGCGAAGCCACCAGCAGCAGCGTGTAGCCATCGGGCGGCGCCTGCGCCACCAGCTGCGTGCCAATGGCGCCCGAAGCCCCCGCACGGTTGTCCACCACAAACGTGCCCCCCATCACCTCGCCAAGGTGCTTGGCAACCAGGCGGGCCATGGCATCGGTACCGGCGCCAGGGGCAAAGGGCACGATGATCTTGACGGGGCGGTCGGGATAGCCCTGGGCCCTGGCATGCGGAGCGACCAGACTGGCGGCGGCGCCTGCGGACAAGACAAGGGCCTGACGGCGGCTAAGACGGGCAGTTGATTTTGAGTTCATGGGCAAACCAGTTGTGTGACGCGGTTTTACCCGATTCCCATGACTCTTTCATGACCTTCTCATCACTCAGGACTGCGCCGGCTGTCAGCTGCCCCGGTACGTCGAATAGCTCCAGGGACTCACCAGCAGCGGCACATGGTAGTGCTGGTCGGTGTGGGCCACGCCGAAATCGAGGCTCACCTTGTTGAGGAAATTCGGCTCAGGCAATGCAACGCCCCGCGCCTTGAAGTAACCCGCCACGTCGAACACCAGACGGTAAGTCCCCTTCTTGAGACTCTGGTTGTCGTACAGCGGGCCGTCGGGGTTGCGCCCGTCGTGGTTCAGCTGGAACTGCTTGACCAGCGTCGCCTGGTCGCCGTCGGTGGTGTACAGCGCCACTTGCATGCCGGCGGCCGGACTCCCGTGCATGGTGTCCAGTACATGTGTGCTCAAGCCCATGAATGTCTCCTTCGGGTAAATACGGTAGACAGAAGTGTATACACTTTTCCGATTTCAGGCTATCATGCATCGCATGGAGTCTTCCACCACGAGTTTTATCGTCGAGTCGCTGACCCGCGCCATCGTCGATCACCGCCTGCATCCGGGCACCAAGCTGGCCGAGCAGAAGCTCGCCGACCACTTCGGCGTGTCACGCACACTGGTGCGCCAGGCCCTGTTCCAGCTGGCGCAAAACCGGCTGATACGGCTCGAGCCCGCGCGCGGTGCGTTTGTAGCCGCCCCGGCGGCCAACGAAGCCCGCCAGGTATTTGCCGTGCGCCGCATGCTGGAAGCCGAAATGACCCGCGCCTTCGTGCGCGAAGTGACGCCAGCCAAAATCCGCGCGCTCAAGGAGCATGTGGCCCAGGAAAAGGCGGCCGTCGAAAAAGAAGACGTGGCCGGCCGCACCGAGCTGCTGGGCGACTTCCATGTGCGCATGGCCGAACTGATGGGCAACGAGGTGCTGGCGCAGATGCTGGGCGAACTGATCTCGCGCTGCGCACTGATCACGCTGATGTACCAGACCCGCAGCGCCGCCGAGCACTCCAACGATGAGCACGCCGAGATCGTCAAGGCCCTGGCCGCCAAGGACGAAGAACGTGCCGTCCGCCTGATGAACGAACACCTGCTGCATGTCGAGGAAAACCTGACCTTCGACCGCAAGGTCCCGACCAACGATATTTCAATGGCACTGTCATGAACACAAAACAGACAACAACGAGCGTGGGGGCAAAGCATTTTTCCGACGGGCCGCCCCTAGGAAAAATAGCCCCCCCGGGGGGCAGCGCAGCACACGCAGTGGCAAGCGTGGGGGCAACAATATACCCGCGCGATTTAGCCGGCTACGGCCGCAACCCGCCGCATGCGCAATGGCCCGGCAATGCCCGCATCGCCGTGCAGTTCGTGCTGAACTATGAGGAAGGCGGCGAAAACGCGGTGCTGCACGGCGACGCAGGCTCGGAGCAGTTCCTCTCGGAAATGTTCAACCCGCCCAGCTTTCCCGACCGGCACCTGAGCATGGAAGGCATTTACGAATACGGCTCGCGCGTGGGCGTCTGGCGCCTGCTGCGCGAGTTTGAAAAGCGCGGCCTGCCGCTGACGGTCTTCGGCGTGAGCATGGCCCTGCAGCGCCACCCCGAGCTGACCGCCGCATTCAAGACATTGGGCCACGAGATTGCCTGCCACGGCTGGCGCTGGATCAGCTACCAGAATGTCGACGAGGCGACCGAGCGCGAGCACATGCGCGTCGGCATGGACATCATCAAGGAGCTCACAGGCGAAAGGCCACTGGGCTGGTACACCGGCCGCGACAGCCCCAACACACGCCGCCTGGTGGCCGACTACGGCGGTTTCGAGTACGACAGCGACTACTACGGCGACGACCTGCCGTTCTGGATGAAGGTCCAGAAGACCGATGGCAGCGTAGTGCCGCAGCTGGTCGTGCCCTACACGCTGGACACCAACGACATGCGCTTCTCGCTGCCGCAGGGCTTCTCGCAGGGTGATGACTTCTTCACCTACCTGCGCGACAGCTTCGATGCGCTTTACGCTGAAGGCGCGCCGGATGGTGACGACCGGCCCAAGATGCTGAGCATCGGCATGCATTGCCGCCTGCTTGGGCGGCCCGGGCGCATTGTGGCGCTGCAACGCTTTCTTGACCATGTGCAGAAGCACGATCGCGTGTGGGTGTGCCGCCGCATCGACATCGCGCGGCACTGGAAACAAGTCCACCCCTTCAAAGGCTGATCATGGCTCTCACCCTGGAACAACTCAATGCGGCTCCCGCCCCCGAAGCCGCCCAACTGCTCGACGGCCTGTACGAGCACTCGCCCTGGATCGCCGAGGCCGCGCTCGCGCAGCGCCCGTTCAAATCGCTGCCGCAGCTCAAGCATGCGATGGCGCGCATCGTCGCCGACGCCGGCCGCGAGGCCCAGCTCAAGCTGATCCGCGCCCACCCTGAACTGGCCGGCAAGGCCATGGTCAGCAAGACGCTGACCACCGAATCGACCCACGAGCAGAGCAAGGCCGGCCTCACGAATTGCAGCGCGGAAGAATTCGCCAAAATCCAGCAGCTCAACGCCGACTACAACGCCAAGTTCGGTTTTCCCTTCATTCTGGCCGTGCGCGGGCCGCGTGGCACCGGCCTGACCAAGCAGGAAATCATCGAGACCTTCGAGCGCCGGCTGGACAACCACCCGGACTTCGAGCTCGCCGAGTGCCTGCGCAACATCCACCGCATCGTCGAGATTCGCCTGAACGACAAGTTCGGTGCCCAGCCCACGCTGGGCAACCTGGTCTGGGACTGGCAGGAAAAACTGGCGCAGCACAGCGACCCCGGCTATGCCGAAAAGGGCCAGCTCACGGTCACCTACCTCACCGATGCGCATCGCGCCTGCGCCCAGCGCATTTCGCACTGGATGCACGACTGCGGCTTCGACGAGGTGGAGATCGATGCCGTGGGCAATGTGGTCGGCCGCTACAAGGCGGGCCCTCACCCCAACCCTCTCCCAGAGGGAGAGGGAGTAAAGACCTTGATGACCGGCAGCCATTACGACACAGTGCGCAACGGCGGCAAGTACGATGGGCGCCTTGGCATCTTCACGCCCATGGCCTGCGTGCGCGAACTCTCTCATCAGGGCAAGCGCCTGCCGTTCAACTTCGAGGTGATAGCCTTTGCCGAAGAGGAAGGCCAGCGCTACAAGGCCACCTTCCTCGGTTCGGGCGCGCTGATAGGCGATTTCAAGCCGCAATGGCTGGACCAGAAGGATGCGGATGGCATCACCATGCGGGACGCCATGCAGCACGCAGGCCTGTGCATAGCCGACATTCCCAAGCTGCGCCGCAATGCGGCCGACTACCTGGGCTTTGTCGAAGTGCACATCGAACAAGGCCCGGTGCTCAACGAGATCGACTTGCCGCTGGGCATCGTGACCTCGATCAACGGCGGCGTGCGCTTTCTCTGCGAAGTGATCGGCATGGCCAGCCATGCCGGCACCACGCCGATGGACCGGCGTCGCGACGCCGCCACCGCCGTGGCCGAGCTCGCGCTGTATGTGGAGAAGCGCGCTGCAAAAGATGGTGACTCGGTTGGCACGATCGGCATGCTGCAGGTGCCCAGCGGCTCGATCAACGTGGTGCCGGGTCGCTGCCTTTTTTCATTGGACCTGCGCGCGCCGACCGACCCGCAGCGCGACGCCATGGTGGCCGATGTGATGGCGGAACTCAAGGCCATTTGCGAGCGCCGCGGCCTGCGCTACACGGTGGAAGAAGCCATGCGCGCCGCCGCCGCGCCCAGCGCGCCCGAATGGCAGCAGCGCTGGGAACGCGCAGTGGACACTTTGGGCGTGCCGCTGTACCGCATGCCCAGCGGCGCCGGCCATGACGCGATGAAGCTGCATGAGGTGATGCCCCAGGCCATGCTGTTCGTGCGCGGCCAGAACTCGGGGCTGAGCCACAACCCGCTGGAAAGCACGACCAGCGACGACATGCAGCTCGCCGTCGAAGCCTTCCAGCTTCTCCTGAACAACCTTGCCACGGAAATGAAATGAGCGATTACGACAAACTTGACGCCTGGATCGATGCCCACTTCGACGAGGAGGTGCGCTTCCTGCAGGAGCTGATCCGCGTGCCCACCGACACCCCGCCCGGCAACAATGCGCCGCACGCCGAACGCACGGCCGAGCTGCTCAAAGGCTTCGGCTTCGAGGCCGAGAAGCACGCCGTGCCGCAGGCCGAGGTGCAGGCCTATGGCCTGGAGTCGCTCACCAACCTGATCGTGCGCCGCCGCTACGGTGAAGGCCGCACGATCGCCTTGAACGCCCACGGCGACGTGGTGCCGCCCGGTGAAGGCTGGACCAAGGACCCTTATGGCGGCGTGATTGAGGACGGCAAGATCTATGGCCGCGCCTCGGCGGTCAGCAAATGCGACTTCGCCACCTTCACCTTCGCCGTGCGCGCGCTTGAAGCGCTGGACGCCAAGCTCAAGGGCGCAGTGGAGCTGCACTTCACCTACGACGAGGAATTCGGCGGCGAAATGGGCCCGGGCTGGCTGCTCAAAAACAAGCTCACGAAACCCGATCTGATGATTGCCGCGGGCTTTAGCTACGAGGTCGTGACCGCGCACAACGGCTGCCTGCAGATGGAAGTGACGGTACACGGCAAGATGGCCCACGCTGCCATCCCTGACACCGGCGTCGATGCACTGCAGGGCGCGGTGCAGATCCTCAATGCACTCTACGCCCAGAACACGCTCTACAAGCAGGTGACGTCGCAGGTCGCAGGCATCAAGCACCCCTACCTGAACGTCGGCCGCATCGAAGGCGGCACCAACACCAACGTGGTGCCCGGCAAGGTGGTGTTCAAGCTGGACCGCCGCATGATTCCCGAGGAAAATCCGGTGGAAGTCGAAGCGACGATCCGCCAGGTGATCGCCGATGCGGCCGCCAGGCTGCCCGGCATCACGGTGGACATCAAGCGCCTGCTGCTGGCCAACTCGATGAAACCCCTGCCCGACAACCAGCCGCTGGTCGAAGCGATCCAGAAGCATGGGGAGCAACTGTTCGGCCAGGCGATTCCCGCCATGGGCACGCCGCTGTACACAGACGTGCGCCTGTATGGCGAGGCCGGCATCCCCGGCGTGATCTACGGCGCCGGCCCGCGCACCGTGCTCGAGTCACACGCCAAGCGCGCCGACGAGCGGCTGGAGCTGCAAGACCTGCGCCGCGCCACCAAGGTGATCGCACGTACGCTGCGGGACCTGCTGGCCTGACGGCACGGCCCCACCCCCTCAAAACTCCCGCTGCGGCGGGAGTTTTGCTTTCTGGCGGCCCGCACCTTCCGGGTGAATCAGTTTTTACTTCACCGACAAGGCCGATTCGTTGACTGACGCGATTTGCTATCAATTTTATAGCTGTTTGCGCAATCTCCACGAGGGCAGGAGGCCAATTTGTTCAGTGAAAATTTTCAGCCAGGCCGTTTCAGACTTTCGGCAAAGTCTCCCACCAGCGCTCGCCAAAACGCCCCTGTAAAAAGGCGATGAAGGCCTGGACCTTGCCTGGCACCAGTTTGGGCGAGGGGAACACGGCGTGGATTTCCTGCTCGGGCAGCGCGTGATCCCTGAGCACTTCGACGATGTGGCCTGAGACCAGCGAATCCTCGGCCACATAGCGCGGCAGCGCCGCAATACCCAGGCCGCCACGTGCCGCGGCGAGCACGGCCGAGAGGTTGTTGGAGCGCAGCCGGCCCGTCACCGGCACCGTCACCGGATCTCCCTTGGGCGTGAACAAACGCCAGACATCATCGCCCTGCACGCTGCTGTAGATCAGCGCGTTGTGGCTGCTCAGCTCGGCCGGTCGTTTCGGCGTGCCCTGCTTCTTGAGGTACTTGGGCGAAGCGACCAGCACCCACGGGTTCATGCCGAGAAAGCGCGCACCCAGCGTCGAGTCGGCCAGCTTGCCCATGCGCACGGCCACGTCGATGCCCTGCGCCACCAGATCGGTGTAGCGGTCTTCGAAGCTCAGGTCCACCTGCACCTGCGGGTGCTTGGCCATGAAGTCCAGCGCCAGCGGCACGATCACGCGGCGGCCGAACGCCACCGAGGTGCCGATGCGCAGCAGGCCTTGCGCCTGTGTCTGGCGCAGCTGCACGATGTTGTCAGCCTCCTCGACCTCGCGCACTATTGATTTGCATTTCTCGTAATACAGCGCCCCCGATTCGGTAAGGCTCACGCCGCGCGTGTTGCGGTTGAGCAGCCGCACCTTCAGGCGCGCCTCGGTGGCCGCCACCTGCTTGGTCACGGTGGGCTGGGTGGTGGCGAACTCCTTGGCCGCTTTCGAGAAGCTGCCCGTCTCCACCACGCGCACAAACATGTGCATTGCCTGCAATCTGTCCATGGGCTCATCATAGAGCTATTTATTCCACTCAGGAATAGGTTTTATGGTCTCCAGCCGCCTTCTGCCAAAGCCGATTGGTCCCTAAAGTTCAATCAACACAGGAGATCAATCATGGCAAAAATGACAGCCATCCAGGCCGCCGTCTGGGTGATGGAGAAAGAAGGCGTCACGCAGGCGTTCGGCATTCCCGGCGCGGCGATCAATCCGCTGTACTCGGCGCTGCGCAAGCAGGGCACCATCAGCCACATCCTGGCGCGCCACGTCGAGGGCGCCTCGCACATGGCCGAGGGCTACACCCGTGCCTGCCCCGGCAACATCGGCGTGTGCATAGGCACCTCGGGCCCGGCCGGCACCGACATGATCACCGGTCTGTACTCGGCCCAGGCCGATTCGATTCCCATCCTCTGCATCACAGGCCAGGCGCCGCGCGCCCGCCTCTACAAGGAAGACTTCCAGGCCGTCGACATCGAGTCGATTTCCAAGCCGGTCACCAAATGGTCAGTCACCGTGCGCGAGCCGGCCCAGGTGCCGCGCGCCTTCCAGCAGGCCTTTCACCTGATGCGCTCGGGCCGGCCCGGCCCGGTGCTGATCGACCTGCCCTTCGACGTGCAGATGGCCGAGATCGAGTTCGACCCCGACACCTACTCGCCGCTGCCGGTTTACAAGCCGGGCGCCACGCGCGCGCAGATCGAAAAAGCCCTGACCATGCTGGGCGAGTCTGACAAGCCGCTGATCGTGTCCGGCGGCGGCATCATCAACGCCGATGCCTCGGATCTGCTGGTGCAATTCGCCGAAATCACCGGCATCCCCGTGATCCCCACGCTGATGGGCTGGGGCACCATTCCCGACAACCACCCGCTGATGGCCGGCATGTGCGGCCTGCAGACCAGCCACCGCTACGGCAACGCCACCATGCTCGAGTCCGACTTCGTGCTGGGCATCGGCAACCGCTGGGCGAACCGCCACACCGGCTCGGTCGAGGTTTACACCAAGGGCCGCAAGTTCGTGCACGTGGACATCGAGCCCACGCAGATCGGCCGTGTCTTCGCACCCGACTACGGCATCGTCTCGGACGCCAAGCTCGCGCTGGAACTGTTCGTGCAGGTGGCGCGCGAAATGAAAGCCGCCGGCCGGCTCAAGGACCGCAGCGAATGGGTGGCGCAATGCCAGGAGCGCAAGCGCACGCTGCTGCGCAAAACCAACTTTGACCACGTGCCGATGAAGCCGCAGCGCGTCTACCAGTGCATGAACCGCGCCTTCAGCGATGACACCTGCTATGTGTCGACCATCGGCCTGTCGCAAATCGCGGCCGCGCAGTTCCTGCACGTTTACAAGCCACGCAACTGGATCAACTGCGGCCAGGCCGGCCCGCTGGGCTGGACCGTGCCCGCTGCGCTGGGCGTGCGCGCCGCCGACCCAAGCCGCAAGATCGTGGCATTGTCGGGCGACTACGACTTCCAGTTCATGATCGAGGAGCTGGCCGTGGGCGCGCAGTTCAAGCTGCCCTACATCCACGTCGTGGTCAACAACTCCTACCTCGGCCTGATCCGCCAGGCCCAGCGCGGCTTCGAGATGGACTACTGCGTGCAGCTGGGCTTTGACAACATCAACACGCCCGAGGAAGACGTGGCCGTCAAAGGCTATGGCGTCGATCACCTGAAGGTGGTTGAAGGCCTGGGCTGCAAGGCCTTGCGCGTGCACAAGCAGGAAGAACTGGCACCCGCCATCAAGCAGGCTGAAGCCTGGATGAAGGAGTTCCAGGTCCCCGTCGTCATCGAAGTCATCCTGGAGCGTGTCACCAACATCGCCATGGGCACCGAGATCAACAACATCAATGAATTCGAGGAGCTCGCGGTGAAGAAATCCGACGCGCCGACGGCAGTCGCCAACGCTCTGCTCGACTGAAACCCGCCTGTCATTCTGAGCGAAGCGAAGAATCTCCAGCGCTTGAGATCCTTCGCTGTGCTCAGGATGACGGATCCACTGAAAGGACCGACATGCCAAAATTCGCCGCCAACCTCACCATGCTGTTCACCGAAGTGCCCTTCATGGAGCGCTTCGCCGCAGCCCGCGCCGCCGGCTTCGACGCCGTGGAATACCTGTTCCCCTACGCCTACCCCAAGGAAGAGCTGGTCGCCGCCCTCAAGCAGCACCAGCTGACCCAGGTGCTGCACAACCTGCCGGCCGGCAACTGGGATGCCGGCGAGCGCGGCATCGCCTGCCACCCGGACCGCGTGAGCGAGTTCCGTGAAGGCGTGGCCCGCGCCATCGCCTACGCCACGGCGCTGGGCTGCAAACAGGTCAACTGCCTGGCGGGCAAGGTGCCCGAAGGCGTGCAGCGCGAACATGCCCATGCCACTTTCGTCGGCAACCTCCAGTTCGCGGCGGCTGCGCTCAAGGAAGTCGGCATCCGCCTGCTGATCGAGCCGATCAACCACTACGACATTCCGGGCTTCTTCCTCACGCGCACCGACCAGGCGCTGGCCATCATCGACGAGGTTGGCTCCGACAACCTGTTTCTGCAGTACGACATCTACCACGCCCAGCGCATGGAGGGCGAACTCGGCAGCACGATCAAGAACCAGCTGGGCCGCATCGGCCATATCCAGCTGGCCGACAACCCCGGCCGCAACGAACCCGGCACCGGCGAAATCAACTACGCCTGGTTGCTCCGGCACATCGACGCCATAGGCTACAAGGGCGCTATCGGCTGCGAATACAAACCCAAAACCACCACCGCCGAAGGACTCGGCTGGATCAAGGCATTGGCTTAACAAAACACCGCTCAAGGCGAACGGATCAACAGGAAACTTTCATGACCAAATCAGGACTCAAACTCGGCTTCATCGGCCTGGGCATCATGGGCGCGCCGATGGCGGGCCACCTTCTCAAGGCCGGCCATGTGCTGTTCGTCAACACCGTGGGCAATGTGCCCTCGGCGCTGGCCGATGGCGGCGTCACCATCTGCACCACCGCGCAGGGCGTGGCCGAGCGGGCTGACATCATCTTCATCATGGTGCCCGACACGCCCGATGTGGAAAAAGTGCTGTTCGGCGAGAACGGTGTGGCAGCCGGCCTGTCCAAAGGGAAAACCGTGGTCGACATGAGCTCGATCTCGCCGATGGAGACCAAAGAGTTCGCGAAAAAAATCAATGCCCTCGGCTGCGACTACCTCGATGCACCGGTGTCCGGTGGAGAAGTCGGCGCCAAGGCCGCCAGCCTGACCATCATGGTCGGTGGGCCGGATGCGGCGTTCGAGCGCGTCAAGCCGCTGTTTGAGTTGATGGGCAAGAACATCACGCTGGTCGGCGGCAACGGCGACGGGCAAACCTGCAAGGTGGCCAACCAGATCATCGTGGCACTCAACATCGCCGCCGTTGGCGAAGCCCTGGTGTTCGCCTCCAAGGCCGGCGCCAACCCGGCCAAGGTGCGCGAGGCACTGATGGGCGGCTTCGCCTCGTCGCGCATCCTCGAAGTACATGGCGAGCGCATGATCAAGCGCACTTTCAACCCGGGTTTCCGGATCGCGCTGCACCAGAAGGACCTGAACCTCGCCCTGCAAAGCGCGCGCGCCCTGGGCGTGGCGCTGCCGCAGACCGCGAACGCGGCACAGCTCATGCAGTCCTGCGTGGCGCTGGGCCATGGCCAGGCCGACCACTCGGCCCTGGTGCGGGCGCTTGAAACCATGGCACAGCACCCGGTCGCACCCGACGCCTGAACGCGCTGCGGGCCAGCCGATCGGGAGGCTGGCCCGCACATTCACAGCCCATGCCCATGCCCATGCCGATATGATCGGCGGCATGAAGCAACACCCCGCCCTCGCTTCCCTCCCTCTCTGGTCCATTCTTGCGCCCGTTGCAGGCTGGCTGCTGCTGGCAGGCGCCGGGCTCTGGGCCTGCCCGGCTTTTACAGCGTGCTGATAGCAGCCGGGCCGCTGGCTTCGGTCCTGGCGGCCCTGCGTGCGGCACGGGCCAATCGCCTGCAGCCCAGCCTCAACCTGGCTCTGGGTTCGGCGCTGGCCAGTATCGGGCTGACGATTCCGGCCGTGGCCATCGTCTCGCTGGCCACGGGCTGGACGCTGGTCCTCGGGATCGACATCAAATCGACAGTCCTGCTGCTGTCCCTGCTGGTGGCCACGCTGTCACTGGGCACCGGCCGCACCACCGTGCTCCAGGGCATCGTGCACCTGGTGCTTTTCGCGGTCTATCTCTTCACCACCATCGTTCCCTGAAGCACCGCAGGCCCGATGCGCTGGGGGGTAATCACCTAGGGAAAACCAGCAACCCCGGGTCGAAGTTCGCCGAAAATACAGCGCACGAATGGCGCACCCGAAGCGTTGCGGGCATTGTTATTGCTACCAGTCGGTCATCCCCATTTTTATTCTCAGGAGCCCCCATGTCCAAGCGACTTTTTCTAAAAACCACTGCAGCGCTGCTCGCCACGGCAGCCTTTGGCGTCGCCCATGCCCAAAACACGCCCATCAAATTCCAGCTCGACTGGCGCTTTGAAGGCCCGGCTGCGCTGTTTCTGACCCCGGTCGCCAAAGGTTATTTCAAGGCCAACAAGCTCGACGTGACGGTAGACGCCGGCAACGGTTCGGGCGGCGCGGTGCAGCGCGTGGCCTCGGGCACCTATGACATGGGTTTTGCCGATCTGGCGGCCGTGATGGAGTTTCATGCCAACAACCCGGACGCCCCCAACAAGCCTGTTGCCGTGATGATGGTCTACAACAACACGCCGGCTTCCGTCATGGCGCTCAAAAAATCGGGCATCAAGACCACGGCCAACCTCAGCGGCAAGAAGCTCGGCGCCCCGGTGTTTGATGCCGGACGCCGCGCCTTCCCGATTTTTGCCAAGGCCAACAACATCACGGGCGTGCAGTGGACCACCATGGACCCGCCGCTGCGCGAAACCATGCTGGCCCGTGGCGATGTGGATGCCATCACCGGCTTTACCTTCACCTCGCTGCTCAACCTGGAAGCACGCGGCGTGAAAGCCGAAGACGTGATGGTGCTGCCCTATGCCGACCATGGCGTCAAGCTGTACGGCAACGTGGTCATCGCATCGCCCAAGCTGATCAAGGACAACCCGGCGGCCGTCAAGGCCTTTCTGCAGGCCTTTGCCAAGGGCGCCAAAGACGTCATCGCCAACCCTGCCGCGGCCATTGAAGACGTCAAGGCGCGCGACGGCATCATCAATGTGCCCCTCGAAACCCGACGCCTGCAGCTGGCGATCGATACGGTCGTCAACAGCCCCGACGCCCGTGCCGAAGGTTTTGGCCAAATCAAAGGCCCGCGCCTGACGCTCATGGCATCGCAGGTATCGGATGCCTTTGGCACCAAAACCCGCATCAACCCCGACGCCATCTGGAATGGCTCCTTCCTGCCCACTGCGGCCGATCTGAACATCCTGCCGAAGAAGTAATTTGCTACATTTTTGATAGCAATCCTCGCCCCATTGACAGGGGCGGGGCTTTGTTTTGACCTGGAAACCTGATGCAAGCCAGCACCTCAGCCCCCCGCACCAGCGCATTTGTCGATTTCCACGATGTCTGGCTCGCCTACAACGAAGAACTGCTCGCGCAGAGCCATTTCGCCGTGGAGGCCATTGACCTGAAGGTGCGTGAGGGTGAGTTCATCGCCATCGTCGGCCCGTCGGGCTGCGGCAAGTCGACCTTCATGAAGCTCACCACCGGGCTCAGGATGCCTTCGCGCGGGCGCATCATGATTGACGGCCAGCCGGTGACCGGACCGCTCAAAATCTCGGGCATGGCTTTTCAGGCGCCGTCCCTGCTGCCCTGGCGCACTACGGTGGACAACGTGCTGCTGCCGCTGGAAATTGTGGAGCCCTACCGCAGCAACTTCAAGGCCCGGCGCAAGACCTACGAAGAGCGCGCCCGCAAGCTGCTGCAGAAAGTGGGCCTGGGTGGCTATGAAGACAAATTCCCCTGGCAGCTCTCGGGCGGCATGCAGCAGCGGGTGAGCATCTGCCGCGCGCTGATCCATGAACCCAAGATGCTGCTGCTGGACGAGCCCTTTGGCGCGCTGGACGCGTTCACGCGCGAAGAGCTCTGGTGCATCCTGCGGGACCTCTGGACCGAACAGCGCTTCAATGTGATTCTGGTCACGCACGACCTGCGCGAGTCGGTGTTCCTGGCCGACACGGTGTATGTCATGAGCAAAAGCCCGGGCCGCTTTGTGGTGAAGAAAGAGATAGCCCTGCCGCGCCCGCGCGATCTTGAAATCACCTACACCAAAGAGTTCAGCGACATCGTGCACGAGCTGCGCGGCCACATCGGGGCCGTGCGCAGCGTGGCCGGCGCTGCTACCGTGACCAACGCCTGAAGTCTGCCCCACCATGAACAAGAAACAAATGGAACGCTGGTCGCCACTGGTGCTGCTGCTCGGCATGCTGATGCTCTGGCAGCTGGCATGCACCGCGTTTGACATTCCCGAATTCATCTTCCCGGCGCCGCTGGCCATTGCCCAGTCGCTGGCTGAATTTTCAGGGCCCATTGCCCAAGCCGCCTGGAAAACCTTCTGGGTCACCATGCTGGGCTTTGGCCTGTCCATCGTCGTGGGTGTGCTGCTGGGCTTTCTGGTGGGCTCGTCCCGGCTGGCCTATGCGGCGGTATACCCACTGCTGGTGGCTTTCAACGCCGTGCCCAAGGCGGCCATCGTGCCCATTCTCATCGTCTGGTTCGGCATTGGCGTGGGCCCGGGCATTCTCACCGCCTTCCTGATCTCCTTTTTTCCGATCACGGTCAACATGGCCACGGGTCTGGCCACGCTGGAGCCCGAACTCGAAGACGTGCTGCGCGTGCTGGGCGCCAAGCGCTGGGACGTGCTGGTCAAGGTCGGGCTGCCGCGCTCCATGCCCTACTTTTACGGCTCGCTCAAAGTAACGATCACCTTGGCGTTTGTAGGCACGGTGCTGGCCGAGATGACGGCCGGCGACTCCGGCATCGGCTACCTCATGCAAAGCGCCGGCTCGCAGCAGCGGCTGGCGCTGGCCTTTGCCGGGCTGGTGGTGATTGGCGCCATGGCCATGCTGATGTACGAGCTGTTCAGCTACATCGAGAAGCACACCACGGCCTGGGCACACCGCGGCTCGCAAGGCGGCTGAAACGGCGTCAACCGCTCAAGTCAGAAAATTTATAAGAAAAATGGCTCTAACCGGCGCAAAATCTACGCAAACAGCTCCTGATTTAATAGCAAATTGCCGTCATCGCAGCGTTAAACTTCAGCCATGACCTGGAACGCGACCCTGACGCTTGACTACACGCTGCAAGCCGGCAAGACGGTCGCCCGCTTCCGCCACGACGGCCCGCTGCGCATTTTGCAAAGCCTTTACCCAGAGGGCGACACCGTCTGCCACAACGTGCTGGTGCACCCGCCCGGCGGTCTGGTGGGGGGCGACACGCTGGACATGACGTTCAAGGCAGCCACTGGCGCGCACGGGCTGGT
The DNA here is from genome assembly GCF_036676035.1 of Polaromonas sp. GTDB lineage: Bacteria > Pseudomonadota > Gammaproteobacteria > Burkholderiales > Burkholderiaceae_C > Polaromonas. Next base: position 16,533 of record NZ_JAKFDR010000022.1, on the reverse strand, counting down.
CACCACACCCGGCGCCACCCGCTTTTACAAATCGCTGGGAGAGCCCGCGCTGCAGCGCACCCACCTGGCGCTGCAAGCCGATGCCCGCATGGAGTGGCTGCCACTGGAGGCGATCTGCTACAGCGGCTGCCTGGCCGAGAACCGCCTCACCATGGACCTGGCCCCGGGGGCCGAGCTGATCGGCTGGGACGTGACGGCTCTGGGCCTGCCGAACGCCGGCCAGCCGTTCGCGCAGGGCAGCTTTTGCCAGCACATTGAAGTGCCCGGCGTGTGGCTGGAGCGCGCACGCATCCAGGCCGACGACTCCCTGCTGATGGACAGCCCGCTGGGCCTGGCCGGCCAGCGCTGCATGGCCTCGCTCTTTTTTGTGGCGGGCAGCAAGCTGGCACGCCAGCGCCGGCAAGACGCGCTGGACATCGCCCGGCAAGTCATGGAAGCGCACCCGCTCAGTGCCACCGCAGGCGCCACCAGCCCGGATGCCCAGATCGTCGTCGTGCGGGTGCTGGCACCGCTGGTCGAGCCGGCCATGGACCTGCTCAGGCAGGTGTGGACCGTCTGGCGCAGCCATTTCTGGCAAAAACCGCCGTCCATCCCGCGCATCTGGTCCATGTAACGCCCGATCCTCGATCCGGCCCGTTTTTCGTCAACTTTCTTCCTAAAGTCCGGCGCTAAAGCACGCCTGTGTCAGACCCGTCCTACAGCCAAATCGGCCTTACGCCCTGCCCGACCGGTCAGGTTTCCTCTCACGGCAGACCGGCAGGCGTTTCTAAACTGGAGTCATCGTTTCAACAAGGAGTTGACATGACTGCATTCAGTACACACAAGAGCCTGGCCTGTTTCGGCTTGACAGCCCTTCTGGCAATCACCGCGGCCACGGCGCAGGTCGCCTCCGGCACCACGGGCATTGATGCCTCAGGCAACACGCAACGCGAAAAAGCCGCCTGCACCAGCGGCAAGACGCAGCAAGACAAGGCCACTTGCCTGACAGAGACCAGGAACGCCGCCGCCGACAAGCGCGCCGGCAAACTCGACAACACGAGCGCCCAGTTCGCGGCCAACGCCTTGAAACGCTGCGACGTGTTCAAAGGCGATGACGACAAAGCCGCCTGCCAGGCACGAGTTACAGGCCGCGGCAAGATTGATGGCAGCGTGGCCGGTGGTGGCGTGCTCCGTGAAATCGAGACGGTGGTCACCGCACCCGACGCGACCCCGGTCACCCTCGAGCCGCAGCCGCAGCCGCAGCCGCAGCCGCAGCAGCAGTAAGTCAGGACCTGACCAGCCCGTCGGCCTTGAACATGGCCTTGATGCCGCGCACGGCCTGGCGGATGCGGGCTTCGTTTTCGATCAGCGCAAAGCGCACATGGTCGTCGCCATGGTCGCCAAAGCCAATGCCGGGTGACACGCAGACTTTGGCTTTTTCAAGCAACTGCTTGGCAAACTCCAACGAACCCAGCTTGCGATAGGCCTCGGGGATGCGGGCCCAGATGTACATCGAGGCCTTGGGGCAGTCCACCGGCCAGCCGGCGTCGGTCAGGCCCTTGTACAGCACATCGCGCCGGCTCTGGTACTGCGCGGCGATTTCCTGTACGCAACTCTGGTCGCCTTCCAGCGCGGCGATGGCTGCCACCTGCAGCGGCGTGAAGGTGCCGTAGTCGTGGTAGCTCTTGATGCGGGCCAACGCGGCCACCAGGTCGGGGTTGCCCACCATGAAGCCCACGCGCCAGCCCGCCATGTTGTAGCTCTTGGACAGCGTGAAGAACTCGACCGCAATGTCCTTGGCACCCGGCACCTGCATGATCGAAGGTGCTTTCCAGCCGTCGAACACGATGTCGGCATAGGCCAGGTCGTGCACCACAAAAATGTCGTGCTTGCGTGCCAGCGCGATCACCTTCTCGAAGAACTCCAGCTCCACGCACTGCGCCGTGGGGTTGGACGGAAAACCCAGCACCATCATCTTGGGCTTGGGGTAGCTGCCTCGAATCGCCTTCTCCAGCTCCGCGAAAAAATCCGTGTCGGGCGTCAGCGGCACCGAGCGGATGTCGGCCCCCGCGATCACCGCGCCGTAGATGTGGATCGGGTAGCTCGGGTCGGGCACCAGCACGGTGTCGCCGCGGTCCAGCGTGGCCAGCATCAGATGCGCCAGGCCTTCCTTGGAGCCGATGGTGACGATGGCCTCGGTGTCGGGGTCGATCGCCACCTGGTAGCGGCTCTGGTACCAGTGCGCGATGGCGCGGCGCAGGCGTGGAATGCCCTTGCTGGCCGAGTAGCCGTGCGTGTCGGGCCGCTGCGCGACCTCGGTGAGCTTGGCCACGATGTGCGGTGGCGTCGCGCCATCGGGGTTGCCCATGCTCATGTCGATGATGTCTTCGCCACGCCGGCGCGCCGCCAGCTTGAGCTCGGCTGTGATGTTGAAGACGTAGGGAGGCAGGCGGTCAATGCGCGCAAAGCGGCGCTTGCCGGAGGAGGAAGCGGTCATGTTGAACTTTCACGTAAGCGCCCGGAACCGTCCGAGCGACGTGGCCCGCCAATGAGGCCGGCCCACCGCCATCGTAACCGACAGCGATGCCGGTTATCTGGTTGTTGAATTTTAATGGTTGACTTGCCAGTCAGCGGTCGTTCGTGGCGGTCAACAACGGGCCCATTGCGGCAGTGCGGTGCGTTCGGTTGTTGCCTCGAACATCAGCGACGTTGAGCAGCAAGGACCAACGCCAGTCCCGCCGCCACGAGCGAGTGCGCCGGCCCCTTCTTGCCGAGAAGCGGACCGTTCATATAGGCGCCATCGATGAGAAGCACAAGCTGGTCGGCCAGCTCGTCAGGCTTGCGAGCCCCCATTTTCCTGGCCAGCACGCCGAGACGGCGATGCAGTTCCACCTTGTTCCTTCTGGCGACTGCGCGGGCGGGATGGGCTGGAGCCGGGAACTCGGTCGCCACATTGAGAAACGGGCAGCCGCGGTACTTCGGCCCGGCGATATGCTCGGCGATCCAGCGCAGAAGCGCCTGAAGTTCCGCTTCGGCATCATCCTTGCCTTGCGCCGCGGCACTTTCCCAGTCACTCCAATACTCGGCATCCTCGCGCTCGAGAAATGCAACCACGAGATCGTCCTTGGTGGCGAAGTGCCGGTAGAGGCTGGTCTTGGCGACGCCGGATCGTTCGACCACAAGATCGACGCCGACGGCTCTGACGCCTTCCTGGTAGAACAGCGTCGCCGCGGTCTCAAGGACGCGTTCCCGCACGCTCGGTGCGCCACGCTCATCACTCACTTTGGTGGTCTCGGCAGTACGCTTTTTCATTGCATTTCCTCTAAACTCTTGACACGCTACAGATCTGTACTCTACACTCATTGAAAGAGTACAGATCTGTAGCGTCTTGCAACGGATGGCTCTCCATTGAAGGGATTTCCGTGATGACATCAAAAAAACAAGCTGTGGCCGTGTATGGCGCCTATGGGCACACCGGGCGGTTCGTGGTTTCGGAGTTGCGCAGGCGCGGCTGGACGCCCATCCTCTCCGGACGCGATCCCGAGAAGCTGAGCGCCATCGGGGCGGAACATCCCGGGCTCGCGGTGCGGCCCGCATCGGTCGATGAGCCTGCCTCGCTCGATCGTGCGCTGGTGGGTGCCGTGGCGGTCATCAACTGTGCCGGCCCCTTTGCCAGCACCTCCGCACCCCTGATCGAAGCCGCATTGCGCGCCCGGATTCCCTATCTGGACGTTGCGGCGGAAATAGAAGCCAACATTGACACCTTCGAGCTGTTCGCTGATCGCGCACGCGAAGAAGGCATTGTGGTGGTGCACGCCATGGCGTTCTACGGGGGGCTGGGTGATCTGTTGGCGACCGCGGCGATGGGCGACTGGACTTCGGCCGATGAAATTTCCATCGCCTATGGACTTGACAGCTGGAGGCCGACGCCCGGGACATTGATCGCAGGGCAGGTTTCGAAGCAACGCCGGGACGGCCGCCGGGTTGTCTTCGCGAACGGAAAACTATCGTATATCACGGGGGCAGCGCCGGTCGTTGACTGGACGTTTCCCGCGCCGATGGGAAAGCAGCCGGTCATCGCAGAATTCACCATGGCCGACACCGTGACGATCTCGCGTCACCTGAAGACGCCCGAGATTCGCTCGTACATGACGGTCGCAGCAGTCAAGGACCTGACCGATCCGAATCAGCTGGCGCCGACGGCAAGCGACGAAAGCGGTCGGTCGTCACAAACATTTCTGGTTGAAGTGCTTGCGCGCCGAGGAGGCGAGGAGCGCCGGGCAGTTGCCAGCGGGCGAGACATTTATGCGTTCAGCGCCCCTCTCGTCGTGGAGGCGATGGCGCGAGTCGTCAGCGGCCAGGTCAAAACAGCCGGCGTCTTTACCGCTGGAGAGGCATTTGACGCGCGCGACTTCCTGGCGTCGCTCTGTCCTGAGCATCTCTCATTGGAAATACGATGAGTTTTCTTCGAGCCCGCTGAAATGACAGGCTCGATCCCTTCCTGCGCGGCCCGACGCCAACGGCACTCATATCGCCACCAGCTGCCGCACCCCCTGCGCTTCCATGTCCTTGCCCTGGCCGCGCGCAATGAACTCGCCGCGCTCCATTACCAGGTAGTCGTCGGCCAGCTCTTGCGCGAAGTCGTAGTACTGCTCGACCAGCAGGATCGCCATATTGCCCCGGTCGGCCAGCATGCGGATCACGCGGCCGATGTCCTTGATGATGCTGGGCTGAATGCCCTCGGTGGGCTCGTCGAGGATCAGCAGCTTGGGTTTGGCCGCCAGCGCACGGGCGATGGCCAGCTGCTGCTGCTGCCCGCCGGACAAATCGCCGCCGCGCCGGTTCAGCATCTGCTTGAGCACCGGAAACAACTCATACAGCTCGGCGGGAATCGGCGTGCTCGCGCGCTTGTAGGCCAGGCCCATACGCAGGTTTTCTTCGACCGTCAGGCGTGCAAAGATCTCCCGGCCCTGTGGCACAAAACCAATGCCGGCGCGGGCACGCTCGTAAGGCGTCGCGCTGTGAACCGGCTTGCCGTCGAACTCGATGCTGCCGGTCTTGATGGGCACCAGCCCCATCAGCGACTTGAGCAGCGTGGTCTTGCCAACGCCGTTGCGGCCCAGCAGCACCGTGACCTTGCCCAGGTGCGCTTGCAAGCTCACATCACGCAGGATGTGGGAGCCGCCGTAGTACTGGTTGATGTTTTTGACGTTCAGCATCTCAGTGATCCACTTCACCACGCGACACCCGCGGTGCTCGAACCCGCTGGGCCAATGCCAGGGCACCCGCGGGACCGGCTTTGCCGGACCGCTGGGTGCGCCCCCTCGAGGGGGAGGCGCCGAAGGCGTTTCGGGGGGGAGCCTTATCTTCCAAGATAAACCTCGATGACGCGCTCATCCGCCTGCACCTGGTCCAGCGTGCCCTGCGCCAGCACCGCGCCATCGCACAGCACGGTGACGATGTCCGAGATGCTCTTGATGAAGCTCATGTCGTGCTCCACCACCATCAGTGAATGCTTGCCCTTGAGCGCAAGAAACAGCTCGGCGGTGCGGGCGGTCTCTTCATCGGTCATGCCGGCGACCGGCTCGTCGAGCAGCAGCAGTTTCGGGTCCTGCATCAGCAGCATGCCGATTTCCAGCCACTGTTTCTGCCCATGGCTCAGGTTGCCGGCTTGTGCGCTGACGCTGTCGGCCAGGTGAATCGTGTGCAGAATTTCGGCCAGTCGGTCGCTTTGCACCGAGTCAAGACGGAAAAACATCGAGGCCTTCACGCCCTTGTTGGTCTTGAGCGCAAGCTCGAGGTTCTCGAACACCGTGAGCTGCTCGAATACCGTAGGCTTCTGGAACTTGCGGCCGATGCCCAGCTGTGCGATCTCGGCCTCCTTGTGGCGCAGCAGGTCGATGGTGCTGCCGAAAAACACCGTGCCCTCGTCGGGCCGGGTCTTGCCGGTGATGATGTCCATCATCGTGGTCTTGCCCGCGCCGTTGGGCCCGATGATGCAGCGCAGCTCGCCGGGTGCGATGTCCAGCGAGAGCTTGTTGATGGCCTTGAAGCCGTCGAAGCTCACGCTCACGTCTTCCAGGTAGAGGATGCGGCCGTGCGTGACATCCACCTCACCGGCTGTGGCGATGCGGCCCATTCCGGCCGAACGCCCTCCCGACTCGGTATTCCCCCGGTTGGCAGCCAGCGCCGCCATGCGTTTTTCAATGCGTTGCGCGCCCTGCTCCAAAAGGTCCGGGGTCATTGCTTGCCCCCCTTCCCGAGTTTCTTCACAAGACCAACCACCCCATTCGGCAGGAACAACGTGACGGCAATGAACAGCGTGCCCAGAAAGTAAAGCCAGAACTCGGGATAGGCCACCGTCAGCCAGCTCTTGGCGCCGTTGACGATAAAGGCGCCGACGATGGGACCAATCAGGCTGGCGCGGCCGCCCACCGCGGCCCAGATGGCGATTTCAATCGAGTTGGCCGGGCTCATTTCACCGGGGTTGATGATGCCCACCTGCGGTACATACAGCGCGCCGGCCACGCCGCACATGACCGCAGAAATCACCCAGATCGTGAGCTTGTAGCCCAGCGGGTTGTAGCCCGAGAACATCACGCGCGTCTCGGCATCGCGTATGGCCTGCAGCACGCGGCCAAACTTGCTGCCCACCAGCCATCTGGCAAAGAGGAAGAAGCCCAGCAGCGTCAGGCCAGTCAGCACAAACAGCACCATGCGCATGGACGGTGTGGCGATGGGGATGTTCAAAATCCGCTTGAAGTCGGTAAAGCCGTTGTTGCCGCCAAAGCCGGTTTCATTGCGAAAAAACAGCAGCATGGCCGCAAACGTCATGGCCTGCGTGATGATGGAAAAATAAACCCCCTTGATACGCGAGCGGAAAGCGAAGTAGCCGAAGACGAAGGCCACCAGGCCCGGCACCGCCACGATCAGGATCAGCGTGGCGATGAAGCTGTCGCTGAAGGTCCAGTGCCAGGGCAGCGTTTTCCAGTCGAGGAACACCATGAAATCCGGCAAGTCGCTTTTGTAGTTGCCGTCGCGGCCAATCTGGCGCATCAAATACATGCCCATGGCATAGCCGCCCAGCGCGAAAAACACGCCATGGCCCAGTGACAGGATGCCGGTATAGCCCCAGATCAAATCCATGGCCAACGCGCAGATGGCGTAGCACATGATCTTGCCGATCAGGGCGACAGCGTAGTCGCTCATGTGGAACGCGCTGCCGTCCGGCACCAGCAGGTTGAGCACGGGTGCGACCGCGCAGACCAGGATCAGGGTGACCAGGAAGGTGGACCATCCCGTGCGGGTGAGCAGCGGCGCGCGCGCGGGCAATCTGACTCCCTCTCCCGCTAGCGGGAGAGGGCTGGGGTGAGGGTCGGGGCGCGCAACACCCTCATCCCCCGCCTTCTCCCGCAAGCGGGAGAAGGAGCCTTCTTCGATCGGCGGCAGCACGGCGCTCATATCTCCGCACTCCGGCCCTTCATCGCAAAAATGCCCTGCGGCCGCTTCTGGATGAAGATGATGATGAGCACCAGCACGGCAATCTTGGCAAGCACCGCTCCGGTCCAGCCTTCGAGGAATTTGTTCAGGATACCCAGACCCAGCGCCGCATACACGGTGCCGGCCAGCTGGCCCACGCCGCCCAGCACCACCACCATGAAGGAATCGACGATATAACCCTGCCCCAGGTCCGGCCCCACGTTGCCCACCTGGCTGAGCGCACAACCTGCCAGGCCCGCAATGCCGGAGCCCAGCGCAAACGCATAGGTGTCGACCCGTGCCGTGTTCACCCCCATGCACGAGGCAATCGGCCGGTTTTGCGTGACACCGCGCACAAACAGGCCCAGGCGCGTTTTGCCGATCAGCCAGGCCATGCCCAGCAGCACGGCGACGGCGAAGACGATGATGACAAGCCGGTTATACGGCAGCGAAAGGTTGCCCAGCACCTGCACGCCGCCGCTCATCCACACCGGGTTCTCCACCCCGACGTTTTGCGCACCAAACACCGAGCGCACCAGCTGCTGCAGCATCAGGCTGATACCCCAGGTGGCGAGCAAGGTCTCCAGCGGGCGGCCGTACAGAAAGCGGATCACACCACGCTCCAGCACCGCCCCCATGAGCGCCGACGCCATGAAAGCCACCGGCACCGCCGCCAGCAGGTACCAGTCAAACGCGCCCGGCAGGTAGCTTTGAAACAGGCCCTGCACCACATAAGTGGCGTAAGCGCCAATCATCATCAGCTCGCCGTGCGCCATGTTGATGACACCCATCAGGCCGTAGGTAATGGCCAGGCCCAGTGCCACCAGCAGCAAAATGCTGCCCAGGCTGATGCCGCTGAACACGGCGCCCAGCCTGTCGCCCCAGGCCAGCGAGGCCTCCACCTTGTGCAGCGAAGCCTGCAGGGCAATCTTGACCTCGGCATCGGTCTCGGTGCCCAGACGTTCGATCAACACGGTCTTGGTATTTGGGTTGTGGCTCGCAGCCAGCAAGGCTGCCGCCTCCAGTCGCTTGCCTTTATCGCTGCTGCCCAACAGGATGGCCGCGCGCACCAGCGCCAGCTGGCTTTTGAGTTGCGGCACAGTCTCGGCCGCGTAGGCTTTCTCAATCAACGGCAGGCGCGACTCGTCGCTTTCACCGCCCAGGGTCTTGATGGCGTCTCGGCGTACCTTCTCGTCCTTGGAAAACAACTTGAGCGCCGCCAGCGCGGTATCCAGCTCGCTGCGCATCAGGTTGGGATTGATCACGTCTTCGGCATCGGCTGGCAGGGTCTGCTCTGCGCCCGTCACCGGGTCAAAGGCCTTGCCATCCTTGACGACAAACACCTTGCCGCCCGCCGTCTTGACCGCGTCATCGGCCAGCGCCTGGATGAAGGCGATGGTTTTTTCATCGGCCTTGTCGCTCGCATTCGCCGCCGCCTTGGTCAAGGCCTCGACACGGCTTTCAGTCTCGCCCAGCGTCATGCCTTTGACCTCTTCCAGGCTTAATGCATGCGCGCTGGCAGCTATGAAAATAGTAGCAATTAACAGTAAACAGCGAATCAGCATGGAAAAGAACCTGTAGATTGGGCACAGCCAGCTGCACCCAAACTGCAACTCTCTGGAGTATTGACAGCACGGCAGGATAGGCAGCCAGCGGCCCATCCTTCCGTGCCATTAAGCACTTACTTCGTCACGACGCTCATACCTTGCCTTTGACCGGCTCATCAGGCTTCTTGTCGTTGCCTTCGATGTACGGGCTCCATGGCTTGGCCTTCACCGGGCCGGGGGTCTTCCACACCACGTTGAACTGGCCGTCGGCCTTGACCTCACCGATGAACACCGACTTGTGCAGATGGTGGTTCTTCTCGTCCATCTTCGAGACGATGCCCGACGGGGCCTTGAAGGTCTGGCCGGCCATGGCGGCGATGACCTTGTCGGTGTCGGTGGACTTGGCTTTTTCAACCGCCTGCTTCCACATGTTGATGCCGATGTAGGTGGCTTCCATCGGGTCGTTGGTCAAAGGCTTGTCTTTGTGGCCGGCAATACCCTTGGCCTTGGCATAGGTGGCCCATTTTTTAAGGAACTCGTCATTGGCCGGGTTCTTGATCGACTGGAAGTAGTTCCAGGCGGCCAGGTGGCCCACCAGCGGCTTGGTGTCCACACCGCGCAGCTCTTCCTCACCGACCGAGAAGGCCACCACCGGCACGTCTTTGGCCTTCAGACCCGCATTGCCCAGCTCTTTGTAGAAAGGCACGTTGGAGTCGCCGTTGATGGTGGACACCACCGCCGTTTTACCGCCGGCAGAGAATTTCTTCACATCAGCCACGATGGTCTGGTAGTCCGAATGGCCAAACGGGGTGTATTTCTCGTCGATGTCCTTGTCGGCCACGCCTTTGCTCTTGAGGTAGGCACGCAGGATCTTGTTGGTGGTGCGGGGGTACACATAGTCGGTGCCCAGCAGCACCCAGCGCTTGGCACCGCCGCCGGCCTTGCTCATCAGGTAGTCCACCGCAGGAATGGCCTGCTGGTTGGGAGCGGCGCCGGTGTAAAACACGTTTTTGGAGAGCTCTTCACCCTCGTACTGCACGGGGTAGAACAGCAGGCCGTTCATTTCTTCAACCACGGGCAGCACCGACTTGCGGGACACCGAAGTCCAGCAACCGAAGATCACGGAGACTTTGTCCTGGCCCAGCAGCTGCTTGGTTTTTTCGGCAAACAGCGGCCAGTTGGAGGCCGGGTCCACAATCACCGGCTCCAGCTTCTTGCCCATCACGCCGCCCTTGGCGTTGATCTCGTCAATGGCCATGAGAACGGTGTCTTTCAACACGGTTTCAGAAATCGCCATGGTGCCCGACAGGCTGTGCAGAATGCCAACCTTGATGGTGCCACCCGACTGGGCATGGGCTGGCAGAACGGAAATGCCTGCCAGGGCGACGGCAGCGGTAAGCGCCTTGAGGGTAAAACGACGTTGCATGAGTGCTTCTCCGGTAGGGTGGTGGTTCGCATTTCGCTGCGCACAAGAGGCTTTTACGCAGCGATGAACCGATTCTGGGGACCGGAGGGGAATTGGGGAATACGCCGGGTGGCGTATGGGGTTACTCAGCAGTTCGAAAATAGTGCGACATGCTTTGTCATCCTGAGCGTAGCGAAGGATCTCGGTATGCTGGCAAGATTCTTCGCGTTGCTCAGAATGACAGCATGGATGGTGTCGCCTTCGTTTCGGACTGCTGAGTAAGTGCGGCGTCAGCAAGCTCCTGCGCATTAGTTGCCTTCATCTTGAAACGTTTCAAACGTAGACTTTTTGCAATGGCAGGGCGAGCTCATGAGCGGGTTGCGAGGGGCGACAGTCCACCCGGATGCCAACGATTTGATGCTGTCAAAACAGAGAAGGTCGTCAATGGAGGTATTGTCGTTTTATGTGCTGCTCGGCGCAGGTGCGGGCTTGCTGTCGGGAATGCTCGGGGTCGGCGGCGGCCAGGTGGTGGTGCCCGGGCTTCTCTACATCTTTCACCTCAAGGGCTTCGATCCCGGGGTTGCAGTCCATATGGCGTTGGGAACCTCCCTCGCCACCATCGTCGTCACCTCCATCTCATCGGCAATTTCCCACAACCGCCGTGGATCGGTCAATTGGGCTCTTGTGCGCAAGCTGGTTCCCGGCATCGTGATCGGCGCGGTGATCGGCGGCCTCATGTCGGGACTGTTTTCAGCCCGGGTTTTGCGGGCGGCCTTCGGCGTTTTCCTGCTGATCCTGGCGGTGCAGATGGCCTTCTCCCTGCGGCCTTCACCTCAACGAGCGTTGCCCGGTTCGCCGGGAACCACGGCCACGGCGGGCTTGATCGGCTGGACATCGGCCATCGTCGGTGTAGGCGGCGGCAGCATGGTCGTGCCCTTTCTCGCCTGGTGCAACGTGAATATCAAGTCCGCCGTGGGCACCGCCTCTGCCTGCGGTGCGCCACTGGCCCTGGCCGGCATGATCGGCTTTCTGGCGGCGGGCTGGGGCCGGGCCGACCTCCCCGCTTACAGCGCAGGCTACATCTATTGGCCGGCGTGGCTGGGCATATCGGTTTGCAGTCTCGCCTTCACGCCTCTGGGCACATGGATCTCGCACAAGCTCCCGGTGGATGCACTCAAGCGCGCTTTCTCAGTGTTCCTCGCCATCGCCGGCATACGCATCTTGCTCTGAGGGGGTCAGGCCTCCCATCTTGCATTGACGGCAAGTCGAGCGCTACATATTCAATAGCGACTCCCACCCGAATCTATTGGACTGATGGTCGATTCAACGCTTTATTTGGGGTCGCGCAGGTGTCTTTTCGGGATGGGCTTGCCAAGGCGCCGTGCGCCGCCAATAGCCCGGCTATTGGCAAGCAGTGCAACGCCGCAGAGCGCCCGAAAAGGCACCTGCCCTTCGGGTTGGGGCGACGCAAACGCGGTCACGTTTGCATCCCCATTGGGGCAACCGATTGCGTCCCAACGCGACCCCCTGTAGATTGTGAACAGGCTCTACCCTCTCTCTGCGCTGACCACACCATTTCAGGAGATCGCCCATGGAACTGACCTCAACCGCTTTTGCGCCGCAGGGCGATATCCCGCGACGCCATACCTGCGAGGGCGAAGACATCGCTCCGCCGCTGCTCTGGGGTGGCGTTCCGGACGCCACTCGCAGTCTGGTACTGATCGTGGACGACCCCGATGCACCCGACCCGGCCGCACCGCAACGAACCTGGGTGCACTGGGTGCTCGTCGACATTCCGCCGGGCGCAGCCGGATTGCCCGAGGGCGGCCATCCACTGCCTGCCGGCACTCGCGCAGGTCTCAACGACTGGCACCGCCAGGGCTACGGCGGGCCTTGCCCGCCGATCGGGCGGCATCGCTATTTCTTCAAGCTGTACGCCCTCGATACAACGCTGCCCGCGCTCCATCAACCGACCAAGGCGGCCATCGAGCAAGCCATGCAGGGCCATGTGCTGGCCCGGGCGGAACTGGTGGGCACCTACCAGAAGAGCCGCCCATGAGTATGCGCTATCGGGGAAAGTCCGACCGACGCCTGGCGCCAGGCTTTCACACATGACCCAAGCCACTTATTTCTGCAGGAAATGACCTTTGGCCGCCTCAATGGGGCGAGTAGTCTTAGGCTTTGCAAAAAAATGTATATGTGTTACCGTTTTCTCGCATCAGAACTCTGGGTAGTAACAAGAAAAATGTGAGGCCATAGTTTTGCAATGAGTGAGCTTGTACGACTGGTTGTTTTCTTCCTCGACGGGCAGCGCTATGCCCTCCCGTTGTCCAGCGTCACGCGCATTGTTTGCGCCGCAGAGGTCACCCCCATTCCGAACGCGCCTGCCATCGTGTTCGGCGCCCTCAACCTGCAGGGGGACGTGATCCCGGTGCTCGATGTCCGGCAGCGTTTTCAGTTGCCGCAACGGCAAATCGGTGTCACAGACCAATTCCTGATCGCGCAAACCCGGCAGCGATCGGTGGCCTTGGTGGTCGATGAGGCTCAGGGTCTGGTCGAGCGGGACGCCTCCGATGTCGTCAGCTCGCACCTGATCACACCCGGTCTTGAGCAGTTCCAGGGCGTGGTCAAGCTCGACGATGGCCTGGTGCTGATTCACGACCTGGAAAAGTTCCTCTCGCTGGACGAGGCACACGCGCTGGATGCGGCCATGGAGCAGGCCCCATGATGCACGGCCAAGTCCTGCAGACGCAGTGGTCGCAGTTGAGCGAGTTCATTGCCGCGGCGATGGGACTGCATTTTCCGCGCGAGCGCTGGGACGATCTGAAGCGTGGCCTGTTTGGCGCAGCGCAGGAGTTTGGCTTTGACGATACCGCAGCATGCATTGACTGGCTGTTGTCGGCGCCGCCGACCCAGGCGCAGCTGCAGGTGCTGGCAAGCCATCTCACCGTCGGTGAAACCTACTTCTTTCGTGACCCGCCCATGCTGGAGGCACTGGCCGGCAGCATCCTGCCCGAGCTGATCCGCCGTCGGCGAGGCCGCGAGCAACGCCTGCGCATCTGGAGCGCGGCTTGCTGCAGCGGCGAAGAGCCGTATTCACTGGCGATTTTGTTGCATCAACTATTGCCTGACCTGCAGGATTGGGACGTGACGATCACGGCCTCCGATATCAACGTTAATTTTCTGCGCAAGGCCGTCGCGGGCCTCTACGGCGAGTGGTCGTTCCGCAATGCACCGGCCTGGTTCAAGCTGCGCTACTTCAACCGCTGCGCCGACGGCCGCTACGCCCTTGTTCCGGAGATCAGGAAGCTGGTGAGCTTTGCCTGCCTGAATCTGGTGGAGGACGCCTATCCCTCACTGGCGAGCAACACGAACGCGATGGACGTGGTTTTCTGCCGCAATGTGCTGATGTACTTCACGCCGCATCAGGTCGCCAAGGTCATCGGCAACCTCAGCCACGCGCTGGTCGAAGGGGGGTGGCTGGCGGTCAGCCCAACCGAGGCATCGCAGGCCTTGTATCCCCGGTTCAGCGCGGTGAATTTCCCGGGTGCAATCCTGTTTCAGAAAAACAGTGCATCGTCTCCCGCCCAACCGGTCGAGGTGGCAGTTGCGCCAGTGCCGCCATTCCCGGTTCCGGTGCTCGAAGCGCCTTTGCCAGGCATCCTGCCGGCCGATCCCGATCCCACGGCGTGGCAACCAGAGCCGGTTGCGGCAGAACCATTGCCCAGCCCCCTGGCCGGCGCGCAAACGCTTTTCGAGCAGGGCCGCTACGAAGAGGCGGCCGACACGCTGCTGGCCGCGCTGACACAACGCTCGCCCGAACCGGCCCTGCTCCACCTGCTGGCGCGCGCCCTGGCCAATCAGGGCAAGCTGGCCGACGCGCTGGCCTGGTGCGAGCGCTGGATCGCCGCCGACAAGCTGGACCCTGCCGGCCACTACCTGCGCGCGATCATCCTGCAGGAGCGCGGCGACCCCGAACAAGCCCGCGCTTCCTTGCAGCGGGCGGTTTATCTTCAAGCCGACTTTGTGCTGGCCCATTTCTCCCTGGGCCACCTCGCGCGGAGCCAGGGAAAGACCACTGAGGCCGACCGGCATTTCGCCAACGCATTGCATCTGCTGCAGCGCTATCAACCGGACGATCTATTGCCGGAATCGGACGGCCTGAGCGCCGGCCGGCTCACCGAAACCATCACGGCCCTGAACGCCTTGGAGAGCGTTTCATGAAACCAAACAACCTCCCTTCGCCCGGGCCCGATGCAGCGCACATCCTGCGCGAGCGGGCGCAGGCGCTGGCCCGCCCCCCGGAGCACACGCCGGATGCGCAAACCTCGCTCGAGCTTCTCGAGTTCCGCCTGGCCCAGGAGCGTTATGCGCTGGAGACCCGCTATGTCAGCGAGGTGTATCCGCTGAAAGACCTGACGCCGCTGCCCTGCACCCCGCCATTTGTGCTGGGGATTGTGAATGTACGGGGCCGCATCACGCCGGTGATCGACATCAAGAAATTCTTCGACCTGCCCGACCAGGGCTTGACCGATTTGCACCGCGTCATTCTCGTGCGCGGCGACGATATTGAATTCGGCCTGCTGGCAGACGTCATCGTGGGCGTGCACAGCGTTGCGCTGGAGGATTTGCAGCCCTCGCTGCCGACGCTCACAGGTATCCGGGCCGACTACCTGAAGGGCGTGACGGCCGAGCGCTTGGTGGTGCTCGACCTGGAGCGCATTCTCGCGGACCCGAAGATCATTGTGCAAGAGGACGTGGAAAGCTAAAAGCCCAACAAAAATGGAGGGCGGTGCCATGAAATGGAATGTCGGAACCAAGATCGGAGCCGGGTTCGGCCTGACGCTGGCCATTTTTGTGGTTGTCGGGGCGCTCTCCTATAGCAGCACGGTGCAGTTGATCGAGGCATCGGACCTGCGCAAGCGCACCTACCAACTACTCACAGACCTGGCCGGGGTGCCGTCACAGTTGGGAGACATCGAGACCGGCCAGCGCGGCTACATCATCACCGGGGAAGAGAATTTCCTTGAGTCGTACCAAGCCGCGGTGGGAAAAATTGACAAAAGCCTCCAGGAGGTTAGAAGACTGACGGCGGGCAACCCGCAACAGCAGCGACGCCTGGACGCGCTGGAGCCGCTCGTCAAGAGCCGGCTCGCTTTTGCCAGGGAAAGTATTGAGCTTCGCCGGGCCAAGGGGCTGGAGGCGGCCGCCCAGTTAATCAAGAGCGGCAAGGGCAAGGCGCTCACGGATGAAATCCACAAGGTCCTGGGCGAGATAGAGCGCGACGAGGAAGCGTTGCTCCGACAGCGCGTGGAAGCCGCGCAAAATGATGCCGACAACGCCAAATCGGCCATCGTGCTGGGCACCCTCGCCGCCCTGGTGCTCGCCGCGCTGGCCGGATTCGCCATCACGCGCAACATCGCCCGGCCTCTGCAGGACCTCACGGCCATCGCGCAGCGGATCACCGTGGGCGACCTGAGTGTCAACGTGTCGGTTGATACGCGCAGTGACGAGGTGGGAGCGCTGGCACGGACGTTTGACCGCATGACCCAGTCTCTGCGTGCGATGGCTGGCGCGGCTGCGCAGATCGCCGCCGGCGACCTGCGCGCGGCCATCCAGCCCCAATCCCCCGAAGACATCCTGGGCAACGCCTTTGCGCGTATGTCGGAGAGTCTGCGCGAGCAGATTCGCGGGCTGACGGAAGGGGCGAACGTGCTGGGCTCGGCCGCCAGCGAGATCGTTGCCTCGACCTCCCAACTGGCCGCCAGCGCCAGCGAGTCGGCCGCGGCGGTGAGCGAGACCACGACCACGGTCGAAGAGGTTAGGCAAACCGCCCAGGTGGCCAGCCAGAAGGCCAGGCTGGTCTCCGACAGCGCGCAGAAGGCGGCCCAGAGCTCCCAGAGCGGGCGCAAGTCCACCGAGGACGTGGGCGCCGGCATGAGCCGCATCCGCCAGCAGATGGAGGCCATTGCCGCCAGCATGGTGCGGCTGTCCGAACAAAGCCAGGCCATTGGCCGGATCATGGCGAGCGTGGAGGACCTGGCCGCCCAGTCGAACCTGCTGGCCGTCAATGCCGCCATCGAGGCGGCCAAGGCGGGCGAGCACGGCAAGGGCTTTGGCGTG
>NZ_JAKFDR010000021.1:0-47984 GCF_036676035.1 Polaromonas sp. | reverse complement strand
ATCTGCTCGATGTAGCGCCCGGGTTTGCCGATGTCGCGCAGCAGCTCCCAGCCCAGTGCGCCCTGGCGCAGGCGGCTGCGGCGGCTTTCCTGCATCAGCGCGAGGAAGTCATCGCTGCGCTGCTGGTCGATCAGGTATTCGATCGTCACCACCACCGGGCCGTTGCAAGTACAGCCCGGTACGCTGAAGCCGCCCAGGCATCTGCGCGGCTTCAGCTCAGATGTGAATTTGCACGCTGGGCTACGCCATGCCCAGGATGGCATTTGCAAGCTCCCGTGGCCGCGAGAAATACGCAGAGTGACTCGCATCGATGGTAGACACCGTTTGGCACGGAGAGTTGACCACCATGGCGCGCTGTAGCGCGATGGACACCGCCCTGTCTTGCGTGAGTTCAATGTAGTGGCGCGGCACCGTGCCATACCGGGCGTCCGTGAGCCGCAAACGTGTTAGTGCGGGCAACGAGGGTTCGGGTGTCAGCAGGCTACGCGCAAGCTCCACATCGGCATGGCTACAGTCTGCGTAAAGGGCAGGCTGGTAGGCCTCTTCCGCCAGACTGTCCGTCAGCGTCATCTTGTTGACGCGGATGTTTGGCAACACCAGCGAGTCTCTGTCCTTCTTGAAGTAATCGACAACCCGCTCACCGTTGCGCAACATATACGCGGCAACGTATGCCGTGCCGCGCAGTGCTTGCGGGCGCATCTCCGCAACGGTCGATGCGACGATCCCCCCACGGCTGTGCGCGACGAGCAGCGCAGGTTTATCCAACTGGTCCAGGATCGCACACACGTACGAAGCCATGCTTGCCAGCCGTGTACGCCCCCGCGCGACGCGCCAGTTGCGGCCGTGGGCCGGCAAATCGGGAACGTGCACGCGGTGGCCCGATGCCTGTAGATGTGGCACCACCTTGTGCCAGCACCAGGCCCCGTGCCAGCTACCGTGTAGAAGAATGATGTTCATGGGAATGCGCCTCACGTTTGTTCAAATGCAGTACCAAAACGGTATGCACAGGAGCGTACGTGAGGCCGCACGAAAAACCTGGCCACTTTCGGACCTGTGAATGAAGTAGTGCCAGGCTTTGAGCGCCGGTAGGCATCGCAAGGGGGCGACCGCTGTAGGCAGGCGGCCATGGGTTCGATGCACGAACGCGCCGCCCCCTTGCTGCTGGCCGGCATGCAGGCGCGCAACCTCGCGCTGGCCAAACAACTGCGCTCCCCCGAGTACATCGTGGTCGATGCCGGCCACCAGGACGGCGTGCGCATGCGCGACTTTGGCCGTTTTGGCGCGCTGAACCCCGAGGGCGCTGATGCGGATACCCGCTCGCTGTTGCTGGAATGCGGCTTTCATGGCGACCTGTCCAGTCGCACAGTGGCCCAGGACATGTGCGCGCGTTTCCTGCGGGCTGCCGGAACGCTGGATACAGAAGCCTTGCAGCGCGCATTGCCGGGCTGGCTGCAGGACGATGCGCCGCGCCAGTGGGTGCTGGAAGTCACCGGCCCGGTGGTGGCCCGCAGCGCGCAGTTCCGCTTCAGCCAGCCCTTTCAGGGGCTGGAACTGATAGCGAAAGCCGATACCGTGATCGGCTGGAACGAGGACCAGCCCGTGACCACGCCTTACGACGATTGCGTGCTGGTGATGCCCTCGGTGCGCCAGGCGCGCGCCGGCGTCAGCGTGGTCCGCTTCGCGCGTCGCCGCCCCTTGTGAGGAGGTTGCACAGTCGCGTCGAGTTGACGTGCTATTACTTTTGTAGCTGTTTACGTCCATCAATCAAGGGCTACAAGCGGTTTTAATCGAATATATTTCAAAATGAGCGGGAACCAAGCAGCTGCCGATCCTCATAACATCGTCCGAACATTGAGTTTCTCTAAAGTTTATTAGATAATTAAACAATCTAATCAACTGGGGCGGCACATGGCCAAACGGCAACTCACGGCCGCTGAGGCGTTTGATCTGCGGCAAGCACTGCACGTCGCGACCCTGGATGCTCTGATGGCCTCACGTCGTTGGGCGCCCGGCGACCTGATCTTCCAGGGTGGAACCAGTCTGCACCTAACGCACGGCTCGCCTCGCTACAGTGAGGATCTGGACTTTTTGGTGAACTCATCGCTCAAACTGGATGCGATCAGCGCGGCTATTCAGGCGCGGCTCACAGGCACGGCATGGTTGCCGCCCGATACCAGTTTGAGCGTCAGCAAAGCCAAGGACGGCCGCAACCCGCACGCCTTTGTCGTTGCCATCGGTGGCCCCGACGTGATCGGCGCAGTGCGAGTCAAAGTCGAGTTGTGGCAAACGAATCAAAAAGCCATGTCAGCCCTCAAAGCCGTTGTCGCACCGGTGCGGTTGGCCCGAGGACCTGCTGCAGGGATGCAGACCTTCGTGCCCACAGCAGACCTGTCGGAAATCCATGCGGACAAGGTATTCGCGCTTGCAGCGCGCCCCTATCTCAAGCCGCGCGATGTGTTCGACCTGCACTGGCTCGCTGCACACGCAGGCCTGCGCAATTGCTCCACCGACGACATGCGCGTGCGGCTGGCCACCTACCCGAACGAAGCGCCGGAGGCGTGGCTAGAAAAAGCCTATGCCAGGCGGCAGGAGCTTCAATCTGCCATCCCTGCCATCACCCGTGAACTTAAGCGGTGGTTACCATCGTCGTGGCCGCTGGACGAAGCCAGCGTCAAGGCGATGGTGGACGCCGCGCTAGCCGCGCTTGAGCAAGGCATTGGCCTGATGCGTGAAATCGCGGCTGAACGCAAGGATGGCCACGAACATCCAAGCCCATGAAACAAATTTCAGCCATTGAGCGACTGCAAAGCCTGCCCCCGATTTTTCGGGGTGCTGATCTGACCGTTCGCTTCCAGTGGACATCCAAGACCGCTTCGCACTACCTCTACCTTTGGAAACGCCGAAGACTGGTGGCTGAGTTTGGCGGACACAGCGACGTGTTCGCGAATCTGCTGGTGAACCGACAGCCGAACTGGGAAAAGGCGTTGTTGACAGCCATGCCTTCGGCGGTGGTTCTGGGTATCGAGGCGCTGCGACTGGCGGGCTGGGTCACACAACTTCCCAGCCGTCCCGCCGTTGCAGTCAATGCACGGCAGTCCGTGTTCAAGACGGAACGATTCGAGATCACCCCCCGTGATCCCAAGTGGTTCGATGCCATCCGCGCAGGGATCATCGGGGACAGAAGAGAGGGGTTGCCGACCCTTGCTCCTGCCTGGGCGCTGGCAGACCTGCTGCGCGAGTTCGGATGGGGCACCTGCGGCCTGTGGCCTGACGACATTGAAGGCTCGGGAATCACGCCGCAGGACGAGGACCATTGGAAGGCCGCGTGCAGGGCGTTCGATCAGCCCGAGACCGACTTGCTATCGTTGGTGGAGTCACCGCGAAGCCATGGACGCGGCGGGCTTTGAGTGCCATGAAAAGCGTGTTGCCCCCTTTTGCCGGGGCGTTGAAGGCTTTGCGGCACGCTGTTACGAATACCCTTTGCTCGTTAATTTGCAACCGTAAAGCGGCGTTGCACATGGCGCGGCTTTTCGATTTCGTCAACGATGGCCACGGCCAGGTCCGCCACCGAAATACCGGCCGGCTGCTCGCCCTGACCCGGCAACAGCTGGTCCGTCCCCAGCCGGTAGTGGCCGGTGCGCTCGCCCGGTGCCAGGCCAATCGGTGGTGAGACAAAGCTCCAGTCCAGCGTGCTTTCCCCCTTGAGCTGGTTCAACGCCTCGCGTGCCGCCAGTGCGCCCTGCTTGTATGCGGCCGGGAACTCCGGCGTGTCGACCAGCTGCAGCCCGGGCGCCACATACAGGCTGCCGGCGCCGCCGACGACCAGCAGGCGCTTGACGCCGGATTTTTTGACGCCGTCCACGATGGCCTGGCTGGCCTGCAGGTGCAGGTCATGGATTTTCGGCTCGCTCCAGCCCGGGTTGTAGGCGCTGATCACCGCATCGTGGCCGGCCACGGCCTGGGTGACCTGGCTCGCATCCAGCGCATCGGCGGCGACCACGGTGAGCTTAGGCTGTGGCGCAAGCTTGGAAGGCGTGCGGGCCAGCACGGTGACTTTGTGGCCGCGGCTCAGCAGTTCTGAAAGGATGGGTGCGCCGACAAAACCGGTGGCGCCAATCAGTGCGATGTTCATGAGGGATTTCCTTGTGGGTTGAAGAAGCCTCTAGTTTGATTACTTCACAAGTTACTGAATAGATGGCTTAATTGGCTAATACTGTGAAGTACAGCTAACTAATAGCCCTCTAAACATGGATCAACTCAAACGCATGGCCATCTTTGCCGAAGTGGTGGCCGCAGGCTCTTTGACGGCGGCAGCGCGGCAGCTGGGCATGACACCTTCTGCCGTGAGCCAGCATTTGCGTCAGCTCGAGCAGGCGCTGGGCCTGGCGCTGCTGCACCGCTCGACGCGACGCCTGACGCTGACCGAAGCCGGCGAGCGCTACCACGCTGGTTGCGCCGCCATGGTGGTGGCCGCGCGCAGCGCCGAGCAGGCGCTGGAGCGGCTGCGCGATGCACCCGAGGGGGAGTTGCGGCTGGCTGCGCCGATTGGCTTTGGCAGCCTGCTGGCCACGGCGCTCGCACCCTTGCGCGTGCACCCCAAGCTGCGCCTGCACCTGCTGCTCGACGACACGCCGATCGACCTGATTGAAGCCCGGGTGGACCTGGCGCTGCGCGTCGGTGTGTTTGCCGACTCGGCGCTGGTGGCGCGCAAGATCGGCCACCTGCCGCGCCAGCTGTGCGCGGCGCCGGCTTACCTGGCGGCGCACGGCTGGCCGCAAGTGCCGCAAGATCTGCTGCAGCACGACTGGCTGGGCATGATCCGGCCCCACGCCAGCATTGACACGCTGGAGCTGCAAGGCCCGCAGGGCCAGCGCGAGCTGCTGCGGCTCGACGGGCGGGTGCAGGCTTCGCAGGTCACCGCCCTGCAGGCGCTGTGCATTGAAGGCTGGGGCATTCATGTGGTGGTGTCCGACGATGCGCGGCAGGCGCTGGCCGATGGCCGGCTGGTCCCGGTGCTGCCGGGCTGGCGGCTTGACGACGTGCCGGTCTATGCCGTGACGCCGCGGCGCGACGAGCAACCCGCCAAGGTGCGCTACGCGCTGGAGGTGCTGCGCGCCTACTTTGGCGCCGCGGCCACCGGGGACTGAAAGTACGACACAAGCTGGCTGCCAAACATCACGCAGACCAGGGCCGCCACCACCAGCGCGATGCCGGCCCACTGCCAGGCGGTGATGGTTTCGCCCAGCACCAGCATGCCTGCCGTCAGGCCCACGACAGGAACCCCCAGGCTGAAGGGCGCCACCCGGTTGGCCGCATGGCGCTTGAGCAGGCCGGTCCACAGGGCATAGGCCAGGATGGTGGCCACCCAGCCGAGGTAGGCGACGGCCAGCCAGCTGCTCCAGGGCGCGGCGGTCCATTGCCAGCGCGCGGCGGCCGGGTCCAGCCAGAAGCTGAACAGGGCAAAGGGCAGGGTCGGCACCAGGCTGGCCCACACCACAAAGGCCACGGTGTCCAGTTGCTGCGTCGACTGCTGGGCCTTGCGCGCCACGATGTTGGAGGCGGCCCACATGGCGGCCGCGCAGAGGTTCAGGAGCAGGCCCGCCGCGGTGGTGGCGCCGCTGGTGTCGCTGCCTGCGATGAAGTTCATGGCAAAACAGCCCAGGCCCAAAGCGGCCAGCAGCAGGCCGGCCTGCAGCGGCCGGCTGGCGCGCTCGTGCAGCAGCACAAAGCCAAACAGCGCGGTAAAAAACACCTGCGTCTGCATCAGCACCGAGGCCAGCGCTGCCGTCATGCCCACCTTGAGCGCCACGAACAGGAAACCGAACTGCCCCACGCCCTGAAACAGGCCGTACAGCAGCACCCATCTCCAGTGCACCGCCGGCGGCTTGATCAGCAGCACCAGCGGCAGCACGGCCACCAGGTAGCGCGCGGCGCCCAGCTGAAACGGTGTGAAATCGCGCAGGGCGAACTTCATCGCCACAAAATTGAGGCCCCAGATGACGACCACGGCCAAGGCAGCCGCCAGATCGCGGCCGGTCAGGTGACTTTTCAAAAGCGGGTTCTCCAAACCTTCAGATGAGGGCGCCGGAGCTGTTTTGGCCGCGCGTGCTGGCCGCGCGGGATGCCTCGAGTTGCGCCTTGGCATAGCTGGCCAGCACCATCTCGCCGGGGGTTTCGGGCGTCCAGGCATCGACCGGCATGGGCGTGCCCGCCTCGTCGACCGAGACAAACACGATCAGGCACTCGGTGGTTTTTTCCATCTCGCCGCCTTTCATGTCGCCGCTGTGCACTTCGACGGAAATGTTCATGCTGGTGGTGCCGGTGTAGGCCAGCCGGGCCTGCACTTCCACCAGATGCCCGATCATGATGGGCCGGTGAAAACGGATGCCGCCCACGTAGACCGTCACGCAGTAGCGCTTGGCCCAGCTGGTGGCGCAGGCGTAACCGGCTTCGTCAATCCACTTCATGACGGTGCCGCCGTGGACTTTGCCGCCAAAGTTGACCGTGCTGGGCTCGGCCAGAAAGCGCAGGGTGATGGATGACATGGCGGTTTCCTTTGATTCTCGCTTTGATTCTCGGTTTGATTCTCGGTTTGATTCTCGGTTTGATTCTCGGTTTGTCCCTGATTATCGCCACTGCGGCCGGCCCGTGGGAAAAGTCACGTGGCGTCTACAGATGGATACAAGCGAATCAAAACGGCGTGAATAAATGCACTGGATCCGGTTTAAATTGGCTGGATCGGCGACTTGTCGGTTTTGTCCTACCCGCGCCAGCGGTGACGGGCTCTAGCATTAGAACGTCAAGGTTTCCAACCAGGAGTTATCCCATGTTTTCAATCAATGCAGCAATGGGCCGCGCCCTGATCCTCGCCATCGCCTCGGTGCTGGCGGCGGGGCCGTCACTGGCCGAAAAACCCGAGTGGGCGGGTGGTGGCAAGGAAGGCAAGCACCAGAAAAAAGAAAAGCACGGCAAAAAGCAGGATGAAGGCCCCCGCCAGGACATCAAGGTCGGCGCCTATTTCGGCGATCAGCAGCGCCAGGCGGTCCATCTGTACTATGGCGAGCGCTACCGCGCCGGCCGCTGCCCTCCGGGCCTGGCCAAGAAAAACAACGGTTGCATGCCCCCGGGCCAGGCCAAGAAGTGGGCGATAGGCCAGCCGCTGCCGCACGACGTCATTTTCTACCCGGTTCCGGCCGCCGTGGTGGTGCAGCTCGGCGCGCCCCCTGCCGGGCATAAATATGTGCGTGTGGCCGCCGACATCCTGCTGATTGCCGTCGGCACCAGCATGGTGGTGGATGCCATTCAGGATCTGGGCAGGCTTTAAAGCGCAGGCAGGTCAATTGGCTATCAAATCGATAGCTGCTTGCGCGCTGGTCACGCCGGCTGGAGCCTTGAAAGACTCCGAAGTCATTTGACGATCAGGCCAGCAGCGGCTTGAGGTAGCGCCCGGTGTGGCTGCCCGGATTGGCAGCCAGGTCTTCCGGCGTGCCGACGCCGACGACGGTGCCGCCGCCCGCGCCGCCCTCGGGGCCGATGTCAATCACCCAGTCGGCGGTTTTGATCACGTCGAGGTTGTGCTCGATGATCACAATCGTGTTGCCGGCGTCGCGCAGCTGGTGCAGCACCTTGAGCAGCAGGTCGATGTCGGCAAAGTGCAGGCCGGTGGTCGGCTCGTCCAGGATGTAGAGCGTGCGGCCGGTGTCGCGCTTGGAGAGCTCCAGCGCCAGCTTGACGCGCTGGGCCTCGCCGCCCGACAGCGTGGTCGCCGCCTGGCCCAGCTTGATGTAACTCAGGCCCACGTCCAGCAGCGTCTGCAGCTTGCGCGCAATATTGGGCACCGCCTTGAAGAACTCGGCCGCGGCCTCCACCGTCAGGTCCAGAACCTGCGCGATGTTTTTGCCGCGGTACTGCACTTCCAGGGTTTCGCGGTTGTAGCGCTGGCCGTGGCAGACGTCGCAGGGCACATAGACGTCGGGCAGAAAGTGCATCTCCACCTTGACCACCCCGTCGCCCTGGCAGGCTTCGCAGCGGCCCCCGGCGACGTTGAAGGAAAAGCGGCCGGGCCCGTAGCCGCGTTCGCGGGCGGTGTTCATCTCGGCCATCAGCTCGCGGATGGGGGTAAACAGCCCGGTGTAGGTGGCCGGGTTGCTGCGCGGCGTTCGGCCAATCGGCGACTGGTCGACGTTGATCACCTTGTCGAAGTGCTCTATGCCCTCGATCGCCTCGTGCGGCGCCGGCTCCTCGTGCGCGCGGTACAGCGTGCGCGCCACGGCGGCGTACAGCGTGTCGTTGACCAGGGTCGATTTGCCGGAGCCCGAGACGCCGGTCACGCAGGTCAGCAGCCCCACGGGAAACTCGGCGTGAACGCCCTTGAGGTTGTGGCCGGTGGCGTTGACGACGCGCAGCGCCTGCATGTCGCCCTGGGTGGCCAGGTGCACGGCTTCGCGCTCGGCGCGGCGGGTCGCGGCCGGGCTGGGCGGAAAGCGCGAGGCCTTCTTTTTCTCGGCGGCTTCCATCGCTTTCACGGTGGGCAGCCAGGGCGTGCGCCGCTTGGGCACGGCGATCTTCAGGGTCTGCGCCAGGTATTTGCCGGTCAGCGAATCGGGGCTGGCCTGCACTTCTTCAAATGTGCCCTGCGCCATCACGCGCCCGCCATGGATGCCGGCGCCCGGTCCCATGTCGATCACATGGTCGGCGGCACGTATCATGTCTTCATCGTGTTCGACCACCAGCACGCTGTTGCCGATGTCGCGCAGGTGTTTGAGCGTGCCGATCAGCCGGTCGTTGTCGCGCTGGTGCAGGCCGATGCTGGGCTCGTCGAGCACGTACATCACGCCGGTCAGGCCCGAGCCGATCTGCGAGGCCAGGCGGATGCGCTGCGACTCGCCGCCCGACAGCGTTTCGGCGCTGCGGTCCAGGCTCAGGTAGTTCAGGCCCACGTCGTTGAGGAACTTGAGGCGCAGGCCGATCTCGCGTACCACCTTGCCGGCAATCTCGGCCTTGGCGCCGTGCATTTTCAGGGCGTTGAAATACTCAAAGCTGTCGCGCAGCGTGGCCTGGCTGATCTCGTAAATGGTCTTGCGCTGCGGCGCGCCGCCGGCCTCGGGCGCATCGCCCACCAGGTAGACATGCCGCGCCTCCAGGCGCAGGCGCGTACCGGCGCAGTCCGGGCAGGACTGCAGGCTGCGGTAGCGGGCCAGTTCCTCGCGCACGGCGGCGGAGTCGGTTTCGCGGTAGCGCCGCTCAAAATTGGTGATCACGCCTTCAAACGGGTGTTTTTTGCTGATCTTTTTGCCGGCAGAGTTGCCCGAGTCCATCACGTAGCTGAATTTGATGTCTTCCTCGCCCGAGCCGCGCAGCACCACCTGCTGCACGTTCTCGGGCAGGTCTTCAAAGGCCGCGTCGATGTCGAACTGGTAATGCCTGGCCAGGCTTTCCAGCATGGAGAAGTAGTAGCCATTGCGCCGGTCCCAGCCCTTGACGGCGCCGCTGGCCAGGCTCAGCGAGGGGAAGGCCACCACGCGCGCCGGGTCGAAAAACTCCATGTGGCCCAGGCCGTCGCAACTCGGGCAGGCGCCGACCGGCGAGTTGAACGAGAACAGCCGCGGCTCCATCTCGCTGAGCGAGTAAGTGCACACCGGGCAGGAGAACTTGGCGCTGAACAGGTGCGCCTTGCCGCTGTCCATTTCCAGGGCAATCGCCTTGCCGTCGGCCAGCCGCAAGGCCGCTTCAAAGCTCTCGGCCAGGCGCTGCTTGGTGTTGTCATAGTCCGTTCGGGCTGAGCTTGTCGAAGCCTGCCCTTCGCCAGGCTCAGGGCGAACGGGGGCATGGCGGACCTTGAGGCGGTCAATCACCACGTCAATGTCGTGCTTCTCGGCCTTTTTGAGCTTGGGCAGGTCGTCAAACTCGTAAGCTTGGCCATCCACCTGGAAGCGCACATAGCCCTGGGCCTGCATGTCGGAAAACACATCGACAAACTCGCCCTTGCGGTCGCGCGCGATGGGCGCCAGGATCATCAGCCTGGTGTCTTCGGGCAAGGCCAGCACGGCATCGACCATCTCGCTGACGCTTTGTGCCTGCAGCGGCAGATCGTGCTCGGGGCAGTAGGGCGTGCCGGCGCGGGCAAACAGCAGGCGCAGGTAGTCGTGAATCTCGGTCACCGTGCCCACGGTGGAGCGCGGGTTGTGCGAGGTAGCCTTCTGCTCGATGGAAATCGCCGGGCTCAGGCCCTCGATCATGTCGACATCGGGCTTGTCCATCAGCTGCAAAAACTGGCGCGCGTAGGTGGACAGGCTCTCGACGTAGCGGCGCTGGCCCTCGGCATACAGCGTGTCAAAAGCCAGCGACGACTTGCCCGACCCGCTCAGGCCGGTGATCACCACCAGCTGGTTGCGCGGGATATCGAGGTCAATATTCTTGAGGTTGTGCGTGCGCGCGCCGCGGATGCTGATCCGCTGCGCCGCCAGAATATTGGCCCCCACGCTCTTCACTGCGTGTAAGTCGCTGCCCCCCGAGGGGGCTGAACTTGGCTTGGGCGGCCCTTCGCTGCGTTCGCTGGCCAGGTATTTGCTGTCGTCGGGAGAGTTCACTTGAATGAGGGCGCCGCAAAACTCTCCATCATAGACCGAAGTGCCGTTTCAAGCACAATAGACGCTTGTTGTGCGTCGGCCGGGCAGCCGGCTGAGCCGTTCCAGGGCGGCTGACTTGACCGGATTTCCCTGTTTTAGACCCTTTTCCAGCTTTTTTCATCCCGTGACCGCGCCTTCCACCCCTCTGTCGTTCCCGATGACCGCCACCGAACGGCGTGCCAGCGCCTCGCTGGCCTCTATTTTTGCCTTGCGCATGCTGGGGCTGTTCCTGGTGCTGCCGGTGTTTGCCCTCGAAGCGGCCAAATACCCCGGCGGGGACGATCCGGCCCGGGTTGGCCTGGCCATGGGCATTTACGGGCTGACACAAGGCTTGCTGCAAATTCCGTTCGGCATGGCCTCGGACTGGTGGGGCCGCAAGCGCGTGATCATTTGCGGCCTGCTGCTGTTTGCGCTGGGCAGCTTTGTCGCCGCCTGGGCGCCGGATCTGAACTGGCTGGTCGCGGGCCGCTCGCTGCAGGGCGCGGGCGCCATTTCGGCCGCCGTCACCGCCCTGCTGGCGGATTCCACCCGCGATGAAGTGCGCACCAAGGCCATGGCGCTGGTGGGCAGCAGCATTGCGCTGATGTTTGCGCTGTCGCTGGTGCTGGCGCCGCTGCTGGCCAGCTACATCGGCCTGAGCGGATTGTTTGTTCTGACCGGCCTGCTGGCCTTGGCCGGGGTGGCGGCGGTGCTGTGGTGGGCACCGCCCGAGCCGCCGCTTCACGCCGACCGGCCGCGCGGCAGCGTGATGGAGGTGCTGAAGGCCCCGGCCCTGCTGCGGCTGGACTTTGGCGTGTTCATGCTGCACGCCGTGCAATTGGCCATGTGGGTGGCGATTCCGGCGCTGCTGGTGGGGGCCGGGCTGGGCAAAGACCAGCACTGGCAGGTCTACCTGCCGGCCATCCTGCTGTCTTTCGTGGTGATGGGCGTGACCCTGTTCCCGCTGGAAAGGCGCGGCCACCTGCGCGCCGTGTTTCTGGCTGCGGTGGCCTTGATTGCGTTGGTGCAGTTGGGCTTGTGGTGGGCGGCCTGGTCCGGGCCCAGCCTGGGCCTGCTGGCGCTGCTGCTGTTCCTGTTTTTCTGTGGCTTCAACGTGCTGGAGGCCAGCCAGCCCAGCATGGCGTCGCGCCTGGCCCCGGCGCATGCGCGCGGTGCGGCGCTGGGCGTTTACAACACCCTGCAATCGCTGGGCTTTTTTGCCGGCGGCGCGGTCGGCGGCTGGCTGACCAAAATCGCCGGCCCCGAGGGCCTGTTTGCCGCCTGCGCAGGCCTCATGCTGCTGTGGCTGCTGGTGGCCTGGCCCATGAGGACACCAGGCAGGCACCAGGCGGCTGCGACGTCGCGGCCTGCCGAGCCGCTGCCGGGCCAGCCGGTTAAACTCTGAAAATTAGGAGAACATGCCATGGCATCCGTCAATAAAGTCATCATCGTCGGCAACCTCGGCCGCGACCCCGAAACCCGCTCTTTCCCCAATGGCGACCAGGTCGCCAACGTCACCATCGCCACCACCGACCGCTACAAGGACAAGGCGACGGGCGAGATGAAGGAAATCACCGAGTGGCACCGCGTGAGCTTTTTCGGCCGTCTCGCCGAGATCGCCGGCCAGTACCTGCGCAAGGGCTCGCAGGTTTATGTGGAAGGCAGCCTGCGCACGCGCAAGTGGACCGACAAGGACGGCCAGGAAAAGTACAGCACCGAAATCCGCGCCGACTCCATGCAAATGCTGGGCAGCCGCCAGGGCATGGGCAGCCCCAGCCAGTCTGACGACGGCGGCTACGACGAACCGCGCCGCGCCGCCGCACCTGCGGCCCGTGCACCCGCACCGCGGCAGGCCCCGGCGCCTGCACCGTCCAAGGCCGCCAGCGGTTTTGACGACATGGATGACGACATCCCGTTCTGAAGTCCCGAAGTACATCGGGTCGTCGTGGCAGTCGCCGAAACGCCTGCAAAAAAGCCCGCTGATTGCGGGCTTTTTCACGTCTTTTTGCTATCAAATCAATAGCTATTGGCGCACATTAACCAAGGGCGGAAGCCCGTTTTGGCTTGAAGCCTGGGCCAAGGGCCAGGGGGTCGGGCAGGTTCTGCACATTGCTGCTCGCAATCACGCCGCCGCCCAGGCAGACATCGCCCTGGTAGAGCACCGCCGACTGGCCCGGCGTGACGGCCCACTGCGCGTCCGAAAAGTGCAGTTCGCAGCTGTCGGGGCCGGGTTGGCGCAGTTCGCAGGCGGCGTCAAGCTGCCGGTAGCGGGTTTTGGCGGCCATGGCTCCCGGCGCCGGCGCGGCGCCGGCCACCCAGCTGCAATCCTGTGCGTTGAGAACGGTTGACTGCAGCCACGAGTGCTCATGGCCCTGCACCACCCACAAGGTGTTGGTCTCCAGGTCCTTGCGCGCGACAAACCACGGTGCATGGTCGCCGCCGCCGCGCTGGGCGCCCTTGGCCTTCACGCCGCCTATGCCCAGGCCCTGGCGCTGGCCCAGGGTGTAAAAGCTCAGGCCCACATGCTCGCCGAGCACGCGGCCCTTGTCGTTCTTGATGGGGCCGGGCGCCATGGCGATGTAGCGGTTCAAAAACTCGCGGAAGGGCCGCTCGCCAATAAAGCAGATGCCGGTGGAGTCTTTTTTCTTCGCGTTGGGCAGGCCAATCTCGTCGGCAATGCGCCGCACCTCGGTCTTGTGCAGCTCACCGACCGGAAACAGGGTTTTCGACAGCTGCGCCTGGTTCAGGCGGTGCAAAAAATAGCTCTGGTCTTTGGCCGGGTCCAGCCCTTTGAGCAGCTCATGCAGGCCGGTGGCTTCGTTTTGCCGCACCCGGGCATAGTGTCCCGTGGCAATTTTCTCGGCGCCCAGGCGCATGGCGTGGTCCAAAAACGCCTTGAACTTGATCTCGGCGTTGCACAGGATGTCGGGGTTGGGCGTGCGGCCGGCCTGGTATTCGCGCAGGAATTCGGCGAACACGCGGTCCTTGTAGTCGGCGGCGAAGTTGACGTGCTCGATCTCGATGCCGATCACGTCGGCCACGGCGGCCGCGTCCACGAAGTCGATGTTGGACGAGCAGAACTCGCTGTCGTCGTCATCTTCCCAGTTCTTCATGAAGATGCCGATGACCTCGTGGCCCTGCTGTTTGAGCAGGTGCGCCGTCACCGCAGAGTCCACGCCTCCGCTTAAACCGACGACGACGCGTTGACGCTGAGCTGGCTTGTGCATTGCAGCATTTTAGATTTTGTGGTTTGGCCCTGCCAGCTCAGGCCTTTGGGGCGTAGACGCTCGGGTCGGTGGTGAGCAGCGTCAGCGGGTAGCGCTTGCCGGCCAGATAGTCTTCAATGCAGGTCAGCAGCAAGGGGCTTCGGTGCAAGTGAGTGCACGCTCTTATTTCGTCGGCACTGAGCCAGACGGTGCGCACAATGCCTTCGTCCAGCGTCTGGCCCACCACCTCGTCGCCGAGCTCTCCACAAAAGGCAAAGCGCAGGTAGGTGATGTCCAGCGGCGCAGCCTGCCCGGGCACCACCTTTTCAAAGCGCGACATGTAGACGCCGACCAGCGCGGTCGGGGTGAAGTGGTAGGCGCTTTCTTCCAGCGTTTCGCGCGTGCAGCCTTCGATCGGGCTTTCGCCGGGGTCGAGGTGGCCGGCCGGGTTGTTCAGGCGCAGGCCGTCGCGGGTCTCTTCCTCGACCAGCAGGAATTTGCTGACGCCACCGAACTGGCGCTCAATGATCGCCGCCACCGTGACGCTGGGTTTCCATCGATTGTTCTTCATCCTCTGATTATCTGTGCGGATGGCCGGGCGCACCGCCGGCCCGGCGCCGGGCACGCAAGGGCCAGGGAAATTCGCCGGAGCGGCTGGTTATAAGCTTATGTGTCTGCAAAAGACGTTATTGCCCAAATCAAATAACGGAAAATCTAATGTAAGCTTAAAGACAGGTATGAATTGCCTGTGCGCCTGAACACAACTTACGACACGAGGAGACACCCATGCTAATTGGGGTACCTGCTGAAATCACGGCGGGAGAAGCACGCGTTGCCGTCACGCCAGAGACGGCCAAGAAGCTCAAAAGCCAGGGCCATACGGTTCGCATCCAGTCCGGTGCGGGCATTGCGGCCAGTGTGCCCGATGACGCCTACGTGGCTGCCGGCGCCGAGATCACCGACGCGGCGGGCGCTTATGGCAGCGACATCGTGCTCAAGGTGCGCTGCCCGGTGGACGGCGAAACCGCGCGGCTCAAGCCCGGCACGGTGGTGGTGGGCATGCTCAACCCCTTCGACGCCCCCGGCCTGCAGCGCCTGGCCGGCGCCCAGGTGACCGCGTTTGCCCTGGAAGCCGCGCCGCGCACCAGCCGCGCGCAAAGCATGGACGTGCTGTCCTCGCAGGCCAACATCGCCGGCTACAAGGCCGTGATGATGGCCGCCGAGCAGTACCAGCGGTTCTTTCCCATGCTCATGACCGCCGCCGGGACGGTGAAGGCCGCCCGCGTGGTGATTCTGGGCGTCGGCGTCGCCGGTCTGCAGGCCATCGCCACGGCCAAGCGCCTGGGGGCCGTGATCGAGGCCAGCGACGTGCGGCCCAGCGTGAAGGAGCAGGTCGAGTCGCTGGGCGCCAAGTTCATTGACGTGCCCTACGAGACCGACGAAGAGCGCGAAGCCGCCGTCGGCGTGGGGGGCTATGCCAAACCCATGCCGGCCAGCTGGCTGGAGCGCCAAAAAGCAGAAGTCGCCAAGCGTGTGGCGCAGGCCGACGTGGTGATCACCACCGCGCTGATCCCGGGCCGCGCCGCCCCCGTGCTGGTGACCGAAGAGATGGTCAAGTCCATGAAACCGGGCAGCGTGATTGTCGATCTGGCCGCGCCGCAAGGCGGCAACTGCCCGCTGACCGAGCCCGGCCAAACCGTGATCAGGCACGGCGTGACGCTGATCGGCCAGACCAATGTGCCGGCGCTGGTCGCTGCAGACGCCAGTGCGCTGTATGCGCGCAACCTGCTGGACTTCCTCAAGCTGATCATCAGCAAGGAAGGCACGCTCAACATCGACATGACCGACGACATCGTCGCGGCCTGCCTGATGACCCAAAACGGCGAAGTCAAAAAGAAATAAACCCATTTCGGGGCCCAGCGGCCGGCCCGACGGCCAGTACGCGCCCCCTACCGGAGAAGACCATGGATGCAGTGTCACCCACCATCATCAACCTGATCATTTTTGTGCTGGCCATCTACGTGGGCTACCACGTGGTGTGGACCGTCACCCCCGCCCTGCACACGCCGCTGATGGCCGTGACCAACGCGATCTCGGCCATCGTGATGGTCGGCGCCATGCTCGCCGCTGCGCTGACGGAGACCACCCTGGGCAAGAGCATGGGCGTGCTGGCGGTGGCGCTGGCGGCCGTGAATGTCTTCGGCGGCTTTCTGGTCACACGCCGGATGCTGGAGATGTTCAAGAAAAAAGAAAAGAAAGTCGCCGCCCCGGCGGCTGACGCGGGAGCGTCCAAATGAGCATGAATCTTGTCACGCTGCTGTACCTGGTGGCTTCCGTCTTCTTCATCCAGGCCCTCAAGGGCCTGTCGCACCCCACCTCGTCCATCCGCGGCAACCTGTTCGGCATGGCCGGCATGGCGATTGCCGTGCTGACCACCGGCGCGCTGATCGTGCAGCTCTCGGGCGGCAAGGCCATGGGCATGGCCTATGTGCTGGCGGGCCTGCTGATCGGCGGTTGCGCCGGCACCATCATGGCCAAAAAAGTCGAGATGACCAAAATGCCCGAGCTGGTGGCCTTCATGCACAGCATGATTGGTCTGGCCGCGGTGTTCATCGCCATTGCGGCGGTGGCCGAGCCGTTTGCGTTCGGCATTGTGGCCAAGGGGCTGGCGACGTCCGACATCCCGTCGGGCAACCGGCTCGAGCTGTTCCTGGGGGCGGCCATTGGTGCGATCACCTTCAGCGGCTCGGTGATCGCCTTCGGCAAGCTCAGCGGCAAGTACAAGTTCCGCCTGTTCCAGGGCGCACCGGTGACCTTTGGCGGCCAGCACCTGCTCAATCTCGTGCTGGGCCTGGCCACCTTGGGTCTGGGCCTGGCCTTCATGTTCACCGGCAACTGGACGGCCTTCTTTGTCATGCTGGCGCTGTCGTTTGTGCTTGGCGTGCTGATCATCATCCCGATCGGCGGCGCCGACATGCCGGTGGTGGTGTCCATGCTCAACAGCTACTCGGGCTGGGCGGCCGCCGGCATCGGCTTCTCGCTGAACAATTCCATGCTGATCATTGCCGGCTCGCTGGTCGGCTCGTCCGGTGCGATCCTGAGCTACATCATGTGCAAGGCCATGAACCGCTCCTTCTTCAACGTGATCCTGGGCGGCTTTGGCGGCGAGGCGGGCACCGCCGCGGCCGGCGCGAAAGAGCAGCGCCCGGTCAAGTCGGGCTCGGCCGATGATGCGGCCTACATCCTGGGCAATGCCGAAACCGTGATCATCGTGCCCGGCTACGGCCTGGCGGTGGCGCGTGCGCAGCATGCCGTCAACGAGCTGGCCGAAAAGCTCCTGCACAAGGGCGTGAACGTCAAGTACGCGATCCATCCGGTGGCCGGCCGCATGCCGGGCCACATGAACGTGCTGCTGGCCGAGGCCGAAGTGCCTTACGACCAGGTGCACGAGATGGAAGACATCAACGGCGAGTTCGGCCAGGCCGACGTGGCCATCATCCTGGGCGCCAATGATGTGGTCAACCCGGCTGCGCTGCAAAAGGGCAGCCCGATCTACGGCATGCCGATCCTGGAGGCCTACAAGGCCAAGACCGTCATCGTCAACAAGCGCTCCATGGCCGCCGGCTATGCCGGCCTGGACAACGAGCTGTTCTACATGGACAAGACCATGATGGTGTTTGGCGATGCCAAAAAAGTGATTGAGGACATGGGCAAGGCGATCGAGTAAATCGCCGGGTGGTTCACGGGGCGCGCGACGTGCCCCGGAACCGTGCATTTAGAGCCTGAAAGCAATGAATTAGAGGGTTCTCCCTTCTGATTTCGCCGTTTTCCTAGGGAAAACGCAATAGCCCCGCAGAGGGCGCGCCATGAGAATTCGTGGCAGCAAGTAAAACTGTCATTTGGAGAAGACAAGCATGAATGCATCGACCCTCGATCGTCCCTGGCTGAAGGCCTACCCTGCAGGCGTTCCCACCGACATTGACCCGTCGCAATACCCTTCGCTGGTGGCGCTGATGGAGGAAAGCTTCAAGAAGCATGGCGCGCGGGTTGCGTACAGTTTCATGGGCAAGGATGTGACCTTTGCGCAGACGGACAGCCTGTCGCAGGCCTTTGCCGCTTACCTGCAGGGCCTGGGCTTGGCCAAGGGCGATCGCGTGGCCATCATGATGCCCAATGTGCCCCAGTATCCGGTGGCCGTGGCCGCCATCCTGCGCGCCGGTTTCGTGGTCGTGAACGTCAACCCGCTGTACACCCCGCGCGAGCTGGAGCACCAGCTCAAGGACTCCGGCGCCAAGGCCATTGTCATCATCGAGAACTTCGCCAACACGCTGGAGCAGTGCATCGCCAACACCCCGGTCAAGCATGTGGTGCTGGCCGCCATGGGCGACCAGCTGGGCATGCTCAAGGGCGCGCTGGTCAACTACGTGGTGCGCAGCGTCAAGAAAATGGTGCCCGCCTTCAACCTGCCCGGCGCCGTCCGCTTCAACGACGCGGTGGCGCAGGGCACGCGCGGCACGCTCAAGCGGCCTGACATCAAGCCCGACGACGTGGCCGTGCTGCAGTACACCGGCGGCACCACCGGTGTCTCCAAGGGCGCGGTGCTGCTGCACCGCAACGTGATTGCCAACGTGCTGCAATCCGAAGCCTGGAACGGCCCGGCCATGGCCAGCCTGCCCGCCGGCGAGCAGCCCACCTATGTGTGCGCGCTGCCGCTGTACCACATCTTCGCGTTCACCGTGAACATGATGCTGGGCATGCGCACCGGCGGCAAAAACATCCTGATCCCCAACCCGCGCGATCTGCCGGCCGTGCTCAAGGAACTGTCCAAACACAAGGTCAACAGCTTCCCGGCCGTCAACACCCTGTTCAACGGGCTGGCCAACCACCCGGACTTCAACACCGTGGACTGGTCGCACCTGAAGGTGTCGCTCGGCGGCGGCATGGCGGTGCAAAGCGCGGTGGCCAAGCTGTGGCTGGAGAAAACCGGCTGCCCGGTCTGTGAAGGTTACGGCCTGTCTGAAACCAGTCCATCGGCCAGCTGCAACCCGACCAACAGCAAGGCCTTCACCGGCACCATTGGCGTGCCGATTCCCAGCACGTACTTCAAGCTGCTGGACGACGATGGCAATGAAGTCCCGCCAGGCCAGCCCGGCGAGATCGCCATCAAGGGCCCGCAGGTCATGGCCGGCTACTGGCAGCGCCCCGACGAGACCGCCAAGGTCATGACGCCCGACGGCTACTTCAAGTCCGGCGACATCGGTGTGCAGGATGAAAACGGTTTTTTCAAGGTCGTGGACCGCAAGAAAGACATGGTCCTGGTCAGCGGCTTCAACGTCTACCCCAACGAGATTGAAGAGGTGGTCGCCAAGCTTGAAGGCGTGATGGAATGCGCCTGCGTGGGCGTGGCCGACGACAAGTCAGGCGAAGCCGTCAAGCTGGTGATCGTCAAGAAAAACCCGGAGCTCACCGAAGCCCAGGTGCGCGAGTATTGCAAGGCCAACCTCACCGGTTACAAGCAGCCCAAGGTGGTGGAGTTCCGCACCGATCTGCCCAAGACCCCGGTCGGCAAAATCCTGCGCCGCGAGCTGCGCGACAAGAAGTAAGGCAAAGCCTGCGTCTTTCAGCGAAGGCTAGAGTGCGCCGCGAAGGGCCGCCCCAAGCAAGCACAGCCCCCTCGGGGGGCAGCGCAGCACACGCAGTGGCAAGCGTGGGGGCCGCCGTGCCCTGCTTGGTCGGGCTTGTTATGTCGCAGCGATCAACGGTGAGTTCGGCCAGGTCGACGTCTTCGTCAATCGGCCGGTCGCGCTGCGGCGGCAGTGTCGCGGCCCCGGGTTTCCCCCGGGGTACATGACAGTAGACTGACAGCTTTGCGACACAGAATCGCTGCATCAACGGATCGAGGCGGCCGTCGCTGGCCAAGCCCTCGGCGTATGACATTCACAACATCTCGCCGGCTCTGACCGGCGCCAAGGAGACACACCATGTCGGTCCGAATCCCGTACGCGCTCGCCGCGTTCGCCGCCACCTTGTCCTTGCTCGCGCCCAGCGCGTCGGCCCAGGACGCCCGCGCGCAGGTGCAGGAATACAAGCAGTCGGCGCCGCTGCTGGCGCGCTACGGCGATGTGGCGGTGACGCTGCGCTCGCCGTTCTTTGCGCCGGGCCGCGCGCGGGTGTTCGATCCGGCGCTCGAGGCTGCGGGCTTCACCACGCAGGCGGAGATGGAGCGTTTTATCGCCGGCCTTGCTGGTGCGCCCAACCTGGCCAGCGGCTCGCTCGGCAAGTCATCGCAGGGCCGCGACATCCCCTACCTGCTGTTCGGCGCCGGCGGCGCGCGCACGATCGCCGAGGCGGCGCGCAACCGCCCCGCCGAGCGCCCGGTGGTCTGGCTGATCGGCCAGCACCATGGCAATGAGCCGGCCGGCGGCGAGGCCTTGCTCGCGTTGGCACGCGACCTGGCCAGCGGCGGTGCGCTGGAAGACCTGACGCGGCAGCTGACGATCGTGATCGTGCCGCGCTCCAACCCCGACGGCGCAGCGCTCTTCACCCGAGATACCGCGCAAAAGTCCGACCCCAACCGCGATCACCTGCTGCTCACGCTGCCCGAGACGCGCGCGATTCACGAAGCCGCCGCGGCGCTGGTGCCCGACCTGGTGATCGATGCGCACGAGTTCACCGTGGGCGGACGCTGGCTGGCCAAGTTCGCCGCGCTGCACGCCACGGACTTCGTCTACATGCGGGCCACGCATCCGCTGGTGCCGCGCGGCGCCACCGCGCTGGCCGACGAGGTGTTCTTGCCGGCGATCGAGGCGGCGGCGGCCAGTGCCGGGCTCAGTGCCTTCGTCTACCAGACCACACCCAACCAGCGACCGGAGGACAAGACGGTGGCCACCGGCGGCAACGCGGCCGGCATCGCGCGCAATGCCTTCGGCCTCACCGGCGCGGTATCCATCCTGCTCGAAACACGTGGCATCGGCATCGGCATGCAGGGATTCCAGCGCCGCGTGGCCACGCATTACCTGGCCGCTGTGGGGGCGCTGCAGGCCGCCGCGCAGGACCCGGCGCGCCTCGTGCGCACGGTGGCGGAGGGGCGCAAGGAAGCGGCCGCCTCGCGCGCCGAACTGATCGTCACGCATCGTATCCCGGTGCGGCCCGGCTTCGTACCGCTGGTCGACCCGGTGGGCACGCCGCGGCCGACCTCGGTGCCTTTTCTCGACGCGAGGCGCATCGAACCGACGGTGGTGCGCGAGCGACCCACGGGTTACGTCCTGCTGGGTGGTGAGGCCACCGCGCCGATACGCGAGGCATTGACGCGGCGCGGCATTGCCAGCTGCGCCCTCGCGGCGCCGGTCGAGGTGCAGGGCGCAGAGTCGTTCACCGTCACCGCGCGCGACAGCGCAGACCGGCGCGCGATCAATCCCGAAGGCGGCGTCACCACGCGTGCGTCGCGCGAGCCGGGGCGCACCACGGTGCCGGCCGGCGCCGTGTTCGTGCCGATCGCGCAGCCGCTCGCCGGCCTGGTCGTGGCCTCGCTCGACCCCGACGCTGCCGGCGGCTTCGTCACGGCCGGCCTGATGCCGGGTGAGGTGGACACGCGGCTGCCGCTGCTGCGCCTGCCAGCAGCCACCAAGCTGAGCTGTGGCAACTGAAGAAGTGCATCAAGGGCCGGCGTCGCCGCCATGGATTGCGGGTCAAGCCCGCAATGACAAAATGCGCTCATGACCACCGCCATTCTCAGCGCCCTTGCTGAAGAGCAACACGGGCTGCTCGATCTGCTGCTGCAGCCGCAAAAAATCAGCCATGCCGGCCGTGACTTCTGGCAGGGGGACTTGCACGGCCAGCCGGTGGTGCTGGCGCTGTCGCGCGTCGGCAAGGTGGCGGCGGCCACCACTGCCACGGCCCTGATCGAGCGCTTTGGCGTGAGCCGCATGGTGTTTACCGGCGTGGCCGGCGGCATGGGCCCGGGCGTGAACGTGGGGGATGTGGTGGTGGCGGCTGACTTTGTGCAGCACGACCTCGATGCCTCGCCGCTGTTTCCGCGCTATGAGGTGCCCCTGTACGGGCAAACGCGGTTTGCCTGCGACACAGCGCTGACGACCCGTTTGCTGGCGGCGACCCACGCGGCGCTGGCGCTCACGCCCACCGGCACGCGCATCCACCAGGGGCTGATTGCCAGCGGTGACCGCTTTGTGTCGGCCGCAGCGGAGTCCGGCGCTTTGCAGGCCGCGCTGAGCAGCGCGGGGCACGAGGTGCTGGCCGTCGAGATGGAGGGCGCGGCGGTGGCGCAGGTCTGCTTTGACTATGGCGTGCCGTTTGCCGCGGTGCGCACCATCTCGGACCGTGCGGA
Source organism: Polaromonas sp. (assembly GCF_036676035.1). Taxonomy (GTDB): domain Bacteria; phylum Pseudomonadota; class Gammaproteobacteria; order Burkholderiales; family Burkholderiaceae_C; genus Polaromonas. The sequence continues at coordinate 25,827 of NZ_JAKFDR010000021.1, read as the reverse complement.
CGACCAGGCACATGTGGATTTTCAGGCCTTCGTGGTGGAGGTGGCCAGCCACTACGCGCGGGTGATCATCGAGCGCTTGCTGAAGTCGCTATAAAAATAGTAGCTGCTTACGACCATATTTAAAGGGCTACAGGCTGATTTGATACATGAAAGGTGGCAAGCGAAGAGGCCCGTGCGCAGCGCAGGGCCGCCCCAAGCAAGCACAGCCCCCTCAGGGGGCAGCGCAGCACGCGAAGCGACAAGCGTGGGGGCCACCGAACGCCGCGAAGGGCCGCCCCGAGCAAGTTCAGCCCCCTCGGGGGGCAGCGCAGCACACGAAGTGGCAAGCGTGGGGGCCTATTTCAACCAGCCCCGCTTGCGGAAATACCACATGGGTACCAGTGCACTGGCCACCATCAGCGCCAGTGCCAGCGGGTAGCCCCAAGCCCATTTCAGTTCGGGCATGAAATCAAAGTTCATGCCGTAGCTGCTCGCCACCAGGGTAGGGGGCAGCAGGGCCACGCTGGCCACCGAGAACAGCTTGATGATCTTGTTCTGGTTGATGTTGATGAAACCGACCGTGGCGTCCATCAGGAAGTTGATCTTGTCGAACAGGAAGGCCGTGTGGCTGTCCAGCGACTCGATGTCGCGCAGGATCTGGCGCGCTTCCTCGAACTGCTCGGCGTTGAGCATCTTGCTGCGCATCATGAAGCTGACGGCGCGGCGCGTGTCCATCATGTTGCGGCGGATGCGGCCGTTCAAGTCCTCGTGCCGCGCGATCGCGCCCAGCACTACGCCGGCCAGGGCGTCGGTGACGTCGCCGTGCAGCACCTTGCCGCTGACATTTTCGAGTTCGACGTAAATGCCTTCCAGCGTGTCGGCCGAGTACTCGGCATCCGCGTCAAACAGCTTGAGCAGCACTTCCTTGGCGTCTTCAAGCAGGCCCGGCGCGCGGCGTGCGCGCATGCGCAGCAGCCGGAACACCGGCACGTCCTCGTCGTGGATCGAGAACAGCACGCCCTTGCTTTTAAGGTTGTCATTGACCAGGTTGAGGATGAAGGCCACGCGCACCGTGTGGGGCTCGGTCTCGTCGGCCACCAGGAAGTCGGAGCGGATGTGCAGCTCGCCGTTGTCTTCCTCGTAAAAGCGCGCGGACTCCTCGATGTCCTCGGCCATGGCGTCTTCAGGAATGGACAGGCCGTAGTACTGCTTGATCCAGCGTTTTTCTTCGAGCGTGGGGGCTTCCAGATCGACCCAGATCGGCTGGAACTTGGAGAGTTCTTCCAGGGATTCGATTTCTTCCTGGAATAGGCGCCCATTGGCGAGCGTGAAGATGTTGAGCATGGGCTCACTCCCTTGAGTGGTTCTGAGGATGGCAGGGATGAAAGGTGTCGCTTTCAACCCCGATGCCAGCAAGGGAGTTGAAAGCTACCAACTGGGGTAGTTTTCCAAGGATTTCTCCGTGATGAGTAAGCCGCGATTATGGCATTACAGGCCGGACTCAACCAAGCGGGGCGGGGCTCAAAAAAGCCAGCAATTCGTTTTTGCGGGCATAGGCGTCCTGCGCGCCCAGCGCCATCAGGGCTTTGGCAAAGCCTGGCTCGAACAGCAGGTAGCTGGCCAGTGCGGCGCCGCGGGCGCTGCCTTTGGTGCCCAGTGCCCCCAGCCCGGCCAGCGCGTTGTAGGTGGTCTTCGGCAGCTCGCTGGCGTGGTATTGCGCCAGATCGTCCAGCGACTGCGATGGGGAAATCGCCAGCACATCGAGGGGCCGGTAGGGCATGACGGCGGCAATTTCGGGCGGCATCTGGCGCAAGGTCCGACTGACCCGCTGTACCTGCTCCACGTCGGCCTCCAGCGTGTCCTGGAAAACGCTGGCCATGGTGTGGCCGGCGATCATGCCCAACGTGGGCCGGCTGCTGTTTTTCTGCTCGCCATTGCCGGCAAAGCCCGCCCGTTCGGGTTGCCCAACGCCAATCACCAGTATCTTGCTGGCGCCCAGATGCAGGGCCGGCGACAGTGGCGAGTTCTGACGCATGGAGCCATCGCCAAAAAATTCGCGGTGACCATCCACCCACAGGGGGATGGCCGGAAAAATGAAGGGAATGGCGCTGGATGCCACCAAATGCTCGATCGTGATGGGCTGGAATTCGGCGCGCCGCCCGGGCCGGCTCCAGGTCTCAATCGGCCGGTTGCCCGCCGTTTGGCAAAAGGTCCAGTGCACCCCACTGCTGTAGCTCGATGCGGTGACCGCCAGCGCCTTGAGCGTCTCAAATTCAAGCGCCAGCTCGATGTTGGGCAGGGAAATGGCGTGGTGCAGGGCGTCAACGAGCGGCAGGTTGTTCAGGAAGGCCTGCCGCGCCCGAACCTGTCGCGATAAAAAAAGGGCCGCAACAATCCGGTTAGAGCGGATCCACGAAGGAACCTGGAGCTGGTAGACCTGCGAGGAGTGCAAGGTGGTCCAGAAGTTGGCCAGCTGGTTGAAGGCCTTGAGGCCTTCACTGGCCCGGCTTGCGAGGAAGGCCGCATTGAGGGCGCCCGCCGAGGTGCCCACCAGGATCTTGAACGGGAACTGCTCGCTGGCCAGGCCGCCCCGCCGCTGCAGCATGCTGGCCAGGGCGTGCAGCACGCCCGCCTGGTAGGCCGTGCGCGCACCCCCGCCCATCAGCACCAGCGCGGCAAGTTCTTCCTTGGGGCTGGTCAGACCGGAGGAGATGATGGTTGCAAGTGACATGCTGGACCGCTCGGCGTTCGGTACGCGACTGTCGTGACAGTCGTCAGGCAAATGGTACATTGAAGCGTAACCCCGAAACACCCCATGACACAACCATCCCATGGAGCGCTCAGCCTGCGGCGCGAACGCTGGCTGCTGTTCACGCTGGCCGGCATCCAGTTCACCCACATCCTTGATTTCATGATCATGATGCCGCTGGGGCCGCAGTTCACGCAGCTGTTTGCCATCAGTGACGCGCAGTTTGGCCTGCTGGTGTCGGCCTACACCTTCGCGGCCGGCTTGTCAGGGCTGGCCGCGTCTACTTATGTGGACCGCTTTGGCCGAAAGAGGCTGCTGCTCACCATGTACGGGCTGTTTGCGCTGGCCACGCTGGCCTGCGGACTGGCCCCCAGTTATGGCGCCCTGATGGCGGCCCGCATTGCGGCCGGCATGTTTGGCGGCGTGCTGTCGGCGCTGTGCCAGACGATCGTGGCCGACGTGGTGCCCTTCGAGCGGCGCGGACGGGCCATGGGCATTGTGATGTCCTCGTTTTCAGCCGCCACCGTGGCCGGCGTTCCGCTGGGCCTGTTTCTGGCTGCGCAGTTCAGCTGGCATGCCCCGTTTATCGCCATTGCGGCTGTTTGCAGCCTGCTGGCCCTGTTTGCCGCCCGCACCATGCCGGTGCTGAGCGACCACCTGCACCATGCCGACCGGCCTTCGGCATGGCAGTCCATCGCCCGGGTGCTGGCGGATCGCAATCACCAGCAGGCCTTTCTGTTCTCGGCGCTGTTGATGTCTGCGGGCTTCACCGTGATTCCCTACATCACCATTTACATGCAGGCCAACGTGGGCGTGCTGGCGCACCAGATCCCCTACATCTACCTGTGCGGTGGCGCAGTTACGCTGGTCACGGCCCGACTGTTTGGCCGCATGACCGACCGGCGTGGCAAGGTCCAGACGCTCACGCTGCTGGCCGTGGCCGTGCTGGTGCCGCTGTTTGCCCTGACCCTGCTGCCGCGGGTGCCCTTGTGGACCGTGCTGCTGGTGTCGACGCTGTTTTTTGCCTGCATGAGCGGGCGCATGATCCCGGGCATGGCCATCGTCACCTCCGCCGCCAACCCGCAACTGCGCGGCACCTTCATGGCGCTCAATGCCTCGGTGCAGTCGGCGGCCATGGGCCTGGCGGCTTTTGTGGGAGGCAGCATCATCGGCCGCGACAGCCAGGGGCTGGTGCAGCATTACTGGGTGGCGGCGCTACTGGGGGCGCTGGCCAGCCTGCTGACAATTGTGGTGGCGCGCCGCCTGACCCTGCATGGCGCGCCGGTTGCCGCCGGGCCGGCGGTTCTGCAAGCCGCCAAAACCTGAGTGCGACCAGCGGGTATTGACCGTTTACCGGCCGGTTTGCCGGCCGCCGGGCAGCGGGGCCCTACCCGGGGCGCTTGGCCACAAGCCGAAAATCCCGACAAATCAAGGGCTTGGACTGATCCGGCGGCCGGACTTGGCTGGGGCAGGTGTGTCAGGCCGCAGCAGGGGACCCCGTCCACGGCAGGCCGCTTCACAGCTTGTTGCGATGCCGGCTTGCATTTGCAGGGCTTAGGGCGCATAGTGAATTCAAGCATGTTGTCCCGTCTGCCGTCAGACCCAGCCCGTCCGGGCCAGGCCTGCGGTGTTTTCAACCCAGCTCCAACCCTTGAAAAGGAGTCTCTTTATGAACTTGACGATCAGCGGTCACCATCTTGAAGTTACCCCCGCGCTGCGCGGTTATGTAACGAGCAAGCTGGATCGGATTACCCGGCATTTCGACCAGGTAGTGGACGTAAAAGTCCTGTTGACAGTGGACAATATGACGGAAAAGGATAGACGACAGCGAGCAGAGTGCAATGTGCATGTCAAGGGCCGCGACCTGTTTGCCGAGAGTTCACACGCTGATTTGTATGCTGCGGTCGATGAGTTGACCGACAAGCTGGACCGCCAGGTAGCGCGGCACAAAACCAAAATCAAGGACCACCACCATGTGGCCGGCAAGCGCCAGCTGGAGGCCGTGTAAGTTCCAGCCAGCCTGGAACGCCTCTTGATGCCGCCCTGAGGCATTCCATTAAAAGCCAAGGCCGCTTGCACCCTCAAGCGGCTTTTTTACGCCCTGAGCGTCTTAAACCGCTTGCAAAGTGCATAATTCGGCGACTAAAAGATCGTTATGAACCGTCTTTCGCAAATTTTGCCCCCCTCCCAGGTTCTGGTCGGCGTTGAAGCGACCAGCAAAAAGCGTGCTTTTGAAGAAGCCGGCCTGCTGTTTGAAAACCAGCATGGCCTCAATCGCGCGCTGATCACCGACAGCCTGTTCGCCCGCGAGCGTCTGGGCTCGACCGGTTTGGGCCATGGCGTGGCCATTCCCCATGGGCGCATCAAGGGGCTCAAAGCGCCCATGGCGGCGGTGTTCCAGCTGCATGCCCCGATTGGTTTTGACGCGCCCGACGAGCAGGCCGTGGCGCTGCTGATTTTTCTGCTGGTGCCCGAGGCGGCCACGCAAAAGCACCTTGAAATCCTGTCTGAGATCGCCGAGCTGCTCAGCGACAGCACCCTGCGCGAACAGCTCAAAACCAGTACCGACGCCAAGGCGCTGCACCAGTTGATCGCCTCCTGGCAATCGGCCCACGAAGTGAGTTCCTAGGCGTATGCGTCCGAAGTCACTCCAGCACAGGACGGCATGAAGCCCACCGTTGTCAGCGCTGATGTCCTGTTTGAAGACCACCGTGCGTCCCTGAAGTGGGAGTGGGTGGCGGGCCTGGGGGCGTCCGAGCGGCGCTTTGACGAAGTTGCCGTGCGGGCGGCGCGCTCCGGCGCCGACCTGGTCGGCTACCTCAACTACATCCACCCTTACCGCGTGCAGATTCTCGGGGAGCGCGAAGTCGCCTACCTGACCAACGCCAGCCCGGAAGACTGCGCGCGCCGCGTTTCACGCATCATCACGCTGGAGCCGCCGGTGCTGGTCGTGGCCGATGGCCAGACCGCCCCCGACACGCTGCTGTCTATGTGCGAGCGCGCGCAACTGCCCATGTTTTCCACGCCGGACTCCGCCGCGTTTGTGATCGACGTGCTGCGCGCCTACCTGTCCAAGCACTTTGCCGACCGCACCTCCATGCACGGTGTGTTCATGGACATTCTGGGCATGGGCGTGATGATCACCGGCGAGTCCGGGCTGGGCAAAAGCGAGCTGGGGCTGGAGCTGATTTCGCGTGGCCACGGCCTGGTGGCCGACGACGCGATCGATCTGTACCGCATCAACCAGACCACCATCGAGGGGCGCTGCCCCGAGCTGCTGCAAAACCTGCTCGAAGTGCGCGGCATCGGCCTGCTCGACATCAAGGCGATTTTTGGCGAGACCGCGGTGCGGCGCAAGATGCGTCTCAAGCTCATCGTGCACCTGGTGCGCCGCGAAACGCTGGAGCGCGAGTACGAACGCATTCCCTACGAGCCGCTGACGCAGGACGTGCTGGGCATTCCGGTGCGCAAGGTCATCATCCAGGTGGAAGCCGGGCGCAACATCGCCGTGCTGGTCGAGGCGGCCGTGCGCAATGCGATCTTGCAGCTGCGCGGCATCGATACCTACCAGGAGTTCGTCGACCGCCACCGCCGGGCCATGGAGCAAGACGAGTAGGCCCCCACGTTCGCCCACTGTGTGTGGCTCTCTGCCCCCCGAGGGGGCTGTGCTTGCTCGGGGCGGCCCTTCGCTGCGCACGGTGTTATCCCGCTAGACGCGGCGTTTCCTTGGCCTGTCCAGGGCTGCGCAGGCAGGTTTGGAGCCGCAAGCGTCAGCCCTGCGGGAAATTGCCAGTTACTGATTTGCTACTGTATTGATAGCTGGTGACGCAATAGCATCAGGGGCGGAAGGCCTATTTTGCTTGAGAAGCAGCCCGGCCCCGGCTGTCAAATGTGGTGCCGGGGCGTCGCCGGACGGTTGGGGCACTTGTCCTTGGTGCAGTTGGCATACATCGACAGCGAATGATCGGCAATCGCAAAGCCCTTGGCCTTGGCCACGGCGTGCTGCCGTTTTTCAATCTCGGCGTCGTAAAACTCCTCGACCTTGCCGCAATCGAGGCACACCAGGTGGTCGTGGTGCTGGCCTTCGTTGAGTTCGTAGACGGCCTTGCCCGACTCGAAGTTGCTGCGGCTGAGCAGGCCCGCCTGCTCGAACTGGGTCAGCACGCGGTATACCGTGGCCAGGCCAATGTCGGAGCGGTCTTCCAGCAGCACCCTGAACACATCTTCGGCGGTCATGTGACGCTGCTTGCCGGCCTGGAAAATCTCAAGAATCTTCAAGCGCGGCAAGGTCGCCTTGAGGCCGGTATTTTTCAGTTCGTCGATGTTGCTCATGGATTTCTCTCGGGGAAAAGGGGCTCGCCCGGCCGCGCGGTCTGACACGGGGCGGGAGGCACCCAGCCGCTACAATGGTCAATCATATCGCTACACCCTATCCCATGTCTGCAAATCACCGCTACGGCATTCAAATCGGCCTCATCGTTACCGCCTGCATGGGGCTGGCCGCGTGCAGCAACATGAGCATGAGTTCCGTCAATCCGGTCAACTGGATCACGCCCTACCGGGTGGATGTCATCCAGGGCAATTTTGTGTCGAAGGAGCAGGTTGAACTGCTCAAGGCCGGCATGACCCGCCCCCAGGTGCGCGACCTGCTCGGCACGCCGCTGGTGACCAGCCTCTTTCACGCGGACCGCTGGGATTATGTGTTCACGCTCAAGCGCCAGGGCGTTGAGCCGCAATCCTTCAAGTACACCGTGTTTTTCAAGGGCGACCTGCTGGAGCGCTTCGAGGGTGACGCCATGCCCAGCGAAGCCGATTTCATTGCCAGGCTCGACTCGGGCCGCAAGCTGGGCAAGGTGCCTGTGCTGCAAGCCACGGAAGAGCAGCTCAAGGCCGCCGCCGAAAAAACCCCGCCGGCGGCCAAGCCTGCAGCGGTGCCCGCGCCTTTGCCGTCAGCCACCAGCTACCCGCCGCTCGAAGGCGCCAAGCCGTGAGCGGGGCGACGCCCCACCTGCATGCCATCGCCGTTGCCGGCGCCAGCGGCCGCATGGGCCAGATGCTGGTCGAGGCGGTGCGCGCCTCGGGTGACTGCAAGCTGGCGGGGGCGCTCGATGTGGCGGCCAGCCCGGCGCTGGGTGCCGACGCCGCCGCTTTCCTGGGGCAAGCCAGCGGCGTGCGCATCACTGCCGACCTGACGCAAGGCCTGTCGGGCGCGGACGTGCTGATTGACTTCACGCGGCCCGAAGGTACGCTGGCGCATCTCAAGCGCTGCCGCGAACTGGGCGTCAAGCTGGTGATTGGCACGACCGGTTTTTCGGAAGCGCAAAAAGCCGAGATTGCCGCAGCGGCCAAAGACATTGCCATCGTCATGGCCCCGAACATGAGCGTGGGCGTCAATGTCACGCTCAAACTGCTGGAAATGGCGGCCAAGGCCATGGCCACCGGCTACGACATTGAAATCATCGAGGCGCACCACCGGCACAAGGTGGACGCGCCTTCCGGGACTGCGCTCAAGATGGGCGAGGTGATTGCAAAGGCCCTGGGCCGTGATCTGAAAGACTGCGCCGTGTACGCCAGAGAAGGCGTGACGGGCGAGCGCGACCCCTCCTCCATCGGTTTTGCCACCATCCGCGGCGGCGACATCGTGGGCGACCACACCGTGCTGTTTGCCGGTACCGGCGAGCGCATCGAGATCAGCCACAAATCATCGAGCCGGGCCACCTATGCCCAGGGCAGCCTGCGTGCGGCGCGCTTTCTGGCCGGCCAGACCAGCGGGCTGTTTGACATGTTTGATGTGCTTGATCTGAAATGAATGCCGCGCACCCGGTCAGCGTGGGAGCTTCATGAATTTTTTCAGCCTCATGACCCAAGGCGGCGTCGTCAGCCAACTGGTGGCGATTCTGCTGCTGGCCATGTCGGTGTCCAGCTGGGTCGTGATTTTGTGGAAAACCTGGCTGCTCAGGCGCGCCATCGGGGATGTGGCGCGCAGCATTGCGGCGTTCTGGCAATCCGCGTCGGTCGACGAGGGGCAGCAAAAAGTGGCGGCCTTTGACCGTGAGACGCTGGTCCTGCCCCTGATCGCCGCCACCCGCCTGACCGGCCAGGGTACGCTGGCTTTGGCCGGTGACAAGGCCCAGCAGCTGACCCGCGTGCTGCGCGACGCCTTGCATGCGGTGCTGCACAAGCTGCATTTTGGCCAGGTGCTGCTGGCGACCGTGGGCTCCACCGCGCCCTTTGTCGGCCTGCTGGGCACGGTCTGGGGCATCTACCATGCGCTGACCAGCATTGCGAGCGTCGGCCAGATCACCATCGACAAGGTATCGGGCCCGGTGGGCGAAGCCCTGATCATGACTGCCGCCGGGCTGGCCGTGGCCATTCCCGCCGTGCTGGCCTACAACGTGTTTGGCCGCTACGTCAACCGCATCGAAGCCGATCTCGAAGGCTTCGCCCGCGACCTGCGGGAACTGCTCACGCACAAAGGCTGAGCATGAGTACCGCCGGGCCATTCCAAGGTGCGAGAACTCCCTTGAGGGGCAGAGAGATACACGCAGCGACCGAACGCAGGGGACAACAATTTTCCGCCGGGCCGCCCCAAGGAAAATTAGCCCCCCCGGGGGGCAGCGAAGTACACGCAGTGACGAGCGTGGGGGCTTGCTAACATGGCTTTTGGCCGACTCGAACGCACGCAGGGGTCCCCGCCCATGAGCGAGATTAACGTCACGCCGCTGGTCGACGTGATGCTGGTGCTGGTGGTGATATTCATCATCACGGCCCCCTTGCTGGTCAGCGCCATCCGGCTCGACCTGCCCAAAGCCGATGCCGCCAAGCCCAATGACGCGCCCCAATTCGTGACGCTGGTGGTCGATAAAACCGGGCAGGCGTTTCTGAACGACAAAGCCCTGGGGCGGGACGAGCTGGCGCGTGAACTGACGCAAACGGCCCAGCGCAACCCCGAGACCGAAGTCCAGCTGCGTGCCGACGAGGCCGTGCCTTATGGCAAGGTGGTCGAGGTGATGGGGCTGGCGCAAAAAGCCGGCCTCAACCGCATCGGTTTCGTGGCTCAAGCCCTCACCACACCACCCTGAACGCCCCTGGGCCGGGGCATGGTCGGCCCAGCGCCTAAAATCTCCCCTGATCCGCAGCAATTGGCTGCCAGCCCGGTTTTCCTCATGCAAGACAAATATACGCACCTCGACGTTGAGCGCAGCGCTCAAACCCACTGGACCGCCGCCGACGCCTATCGCGTCAGCGAGGACGCGAACCGCAAAAAGTTCTACGCCTGCTCCATGCTGCCCTACCCCAGCGGCAAGCTGCACATGGGCCATGTGCGCAACTACACCATCAACGACATGCTCACGCGCTACCTGCGCATGAAGGGCTACAACGTGCTGATGCCCATGGGCTGGGACGCCTTCGGCCTGCCGGCCGAGAACGCCGCGCTGAAAAACGGTGTGCCGCCGGCCCAGTGGACCTACGAGAACATCGCCTACATGAAAAAGCAGATGCAGGCGATGGGGCTGGCGATCGACTGGAGCCGCGAGATCGCCACCTGCGACCCCAGCTACTACAAGTGGAACCAGTGGCTGTTCCTCAAGATGCTGGAAAAAGGCATCGCCTACCGCAAGACCCAGGTGGTGAACTGGGACCCGGTGGACCAGACCGTGCTGGCCAACGAACAGGTGATCGACGGCAAGGGCTGGCGCACCGGCGCCACCGTGGAAAAGCGCGAAATCCCGGGCTACTACCTGAAGATCACCGACTACGCCGAAGAGCTGCTGGGCCATGTGCAGCACCAGCTGCCCGGCTGGCCCGAGCGCGTGCGCTTGATGCAGGAAAACTGGATCGGCAAGAGCGAGGGCGTGCGCTTTGCGTTCACCCACGAGATCAGGGACGCATCCGGCGCCCTGATCGGCGACGGCCGCATGTATGTCTTCACCACGCGCGCCGACACCATCATGGGCGTGACCTTTTGCGCGGTTGCGCCCGAGCACCCGCTGGCCCAGCACGCCGCCAAAACCAATCCAAAGCTGGCGGCTTTCATTGAAGAGTGCAAGGCCGGCGGCACCACCGAAGCCGAGCTGGCCACCCAGGAGAAAAAGGGCGAACCCACCGGTTTGTTCGTGACCCACCCGCTGACCGGCGAGCAGGTCGAAGTCTGGGTCGGCAACTATGTGCTCATGAGCTACGGCGACGGCGCCGTGATGGGCGTGCCCGGCCACGACGAGCGCGACTTTGCGTTCGCCAGGAAGTACGGCCTGCCCATCACGCAGGTGGTGTACGTGGACGGCCAGGAGTACGACTACAACCACTGGCAGGAGTGGTATGCCGACAAGCAGCACGGGGTGACCATCAACTCCGACAGCTTCAGCGGCTTTCACTACCAGGACGCGGTGAACGCGATCAGCCATGCGCTGCAAACCCGCGGCCTGGGCGAGAAAAAAACCACCTGGCGCCTGCGCGACTGGGGCGTGAGCCGCCAGCGCTACTGGGGGACGCCGATTCCCATCATCCACTGCACCGAGCATGGCGCCGTGCCCGTGCCCGAAAAAGACCTGCCGGTGGTGCTGCCGCAGGATTGCGTGCCCGATGGCTCGGGCAATCCGCTGCACAAGCACGAAGGCTTCCACGCCGGCGTGACCTGCCCGATCTGCGGCAAGGCGGCGCGGCGTGAAACCGACACCATGGACACCTTTGTCGATTCGTCGTGGTACTACATGCGTTACTGCGACCCGAAGAACGACGACAAGATGGTGGCCGAGGGGGCCAACTACTGGATGCCCATGGACCAGTACATCGGCGGCATCGAGCATGCGATTTTGCATTTGCTCTACGCGCGCTTCTGGACCAAGGTGATGCGCGATCTGGGGCTGATCAAGATCGACGAGCCTTTCACCAAACTGCTGACTCAGGGCATGGTGCTCAACCACATTTACTCGCGCAAGAACGAGAAGGGCGGCATCGAGTATTTCTGGCCGCACGAGGTCGAAGACATCCATGACGCGAGCGGCAAGGTGACAGGCGCCAAACGCAAGAGCGACGGCCTGCTGGTGAACTACGACGGCGTGGGCACCATGAGCAAGAGCAAGAACAACGGCGTCGACCCGCAGGACCTGATCGAGAAATACGGCGCCGACACCGCGCGCCTGTACACCATGTTCACCGCGCCGCCCGAAGCCACGCTGGAGTGGAACGACTCGGCCGTGGAAGGCAGCTACCGCTTTTTGCGCCGGGTGTGGAACTTCGGGGTCAAGCTATCCGCTATGAATTCGGGAGCTGCTGGTGCAGACTTTACGGGGGCTGGGGCCGTATTTGACAAAGAAGGCAAAGCCCTGCGGCTTGAAATCCACACGGTGCTCAAGCAGGTGGACTACGACTACCAGCGCATGCAGTACAACACGGTGGTTTCCGGCGCGATGAAACTGCTTAACGCCCTGGAAGATATGACCCCCACGCTTGTCGCTGCGCGTACCTCCGGCGTTGCGCTGCCCCTTTCACCGGAAGAAGGGGCTGAGCTTGCTAGGGGCGGCCCGTCGCTGCGCTCGCCGGGCGTTGCAGATGGTGGGTTGTTGAGCGCAATGCGCGAAGGCTTCGGCATTTTGCTGCGCTGCCTCTACCCGGCCACACCGCACATTGCCCACGAGCTCTGGCAGGCCCTGGATTATGCCGGCCAGCATGGTGACCTGCTTGATGCGCCCTGGCCCAAGGTCGACGAGGAGGCGCTCAAGCAGGACGAAATCGAGCTGGTGCTGCAGGTCAACGGCAAGCTGCGCGGTTCGGTGACGGTCAGCGCCACGGCCGACAAGGCGGCGATTGAAGCCGCGGCGCTGGCCTCGGAAGCCTTTATCAAGCAGGCGGCGGGCGCGCCGGCCAAAAAAGTCATTGTGGTGCCGGGCCGGCTGGTCAACATCGTGGTCTGAACGGGAGTGAGCATGCAGCGTCGCCTTTTGCTGAGCGGGATGGTGTCCACGGCGGCCCTGGGCCTGAGCGCCTGCGGCTTTGCCCTGCGCCAGGCACCCAACTTCGCGTTCAAGACCCTGTACAGCAGCCAGTCTGAAAGCTCGCCGCTGGGTGTCGAGCTCAAACGATCGCTGCAGGCCAATGGCAATGTGCAGGTGATCAGCGACGCACGCCAGATCGATAGGGCGGATGTGATTCTCGATGTGCTGTCGGACGCGCGCGAGAAAGTCGTGGTGGGCGTGAACGCATCGGGCCAGGTGCGGGAGTTCCAGCTGCGCATCCGCTTCAAGTTCAAGCTGCGCACGCTCAAGGGCAAGGAACTGATTCCCGAGACCGAGCTGGTGCTGCAGCGCGACATCAGCTTCAATGAGTCCGCCGTGCTGGCCAAGGAGGCCGAGGAAGGCCTGCTGTACCGCGACATGCAAAGCGACATCGTGCAGCAGATCATGCGCCGTCTGGCGGCCGTGACCGAGGTCTAGACGCCTCCTGAATGGGCCCCGGACTCAGCGCACCTGGCGCCGCATCAGCGTGCTCTTGCCAAACAGGCTCTCCACCAGGTCCACGGCCAGCAGCGCGGTGCGGTTGCGCACATCGAGCGCCGGATTGAGCTCCATCACATCGAGCGAGCCCAGGCGGCCGGTGTCGGCAATCATCTCCATGCACAGCTGGGCTTCGCGGTAGGTGGGCCCGCCCATCACGGTGGTGGCCACGCCGGGGGCAATGTCCGGGTCCAGAAAATCCACGTCGAAGCTGACATGCAGGTGGGTGTTGTCGTCCATGTCGGCCAGCGCCATTTCCATGGTGTGGCGCATGCCCATCTCGTCGATGTAGCGCATGTCAAACACCTCGAGGTCGCAGGCATGGACAAAGCGCTTCTCGCCCTCGTCCACACTGCGTATGCCGACTTGCCGGATCACCGCCGGGCTGATCGCCGGCAGCGTGCCGCCAATGCGGGTCAGCACCTCGGGGCCATGGCCGCATAAAACCGCGACCGGCATGCCGTGCACGTTGCCGGTGGGCGTGAGCTGGCTGGTGTTGAAGTCGGCATGGGCGTCCAGCCACAAGACGCGCAGTTGTTTGCCGTGGTCGCGGCAGTAACGCGCCACGGCGCTGACCGAGCCTATGCCCAGGCAATGGTCGCCGCCCAGCAGAATCGGCAGATCGCCTTCGGTCAGGGCCGCATGCATGGCCGCGTGCACCGCCTCGTTCCACGCGGCCACTTCGGACAGGTGCCGGTAGCCGTCCACCGGCGGCAGCCAGGGGTTGGCTGGGCCGCTGACATTGCCCCGGTCGACCACCTGCAGGCCGTGGCCTTCCAGGGTGGCCTGCAGTCCTGCCACGCGCAAGGCCTCGGGGCCCATGGAGGCGCCCCGGCTGCCAGCGCCGATGTCGGTGGGTGCGCCTATCAGACGAATGCGTTGCGTCATGGGGTGGCCAGGGCATGCGGTGCGGAAATTCTAGTCGCAGCGGGCCGCACCCCGGTTTGGGCCACGGGGCCCAGGCGGGGACCGGGGGCCAGCAGGCCAAACAGGTCCTTGGGGTTGTCCAGGTGCGGGATCAAATCAATCTGCGGGCGGCCGTCTTTTTGCAGGCCGTGCAGCTTGTGCAGGTAGCACAGGGCGGAATAGTCTTCCAGCGCGAAGCCGACCGAGTCAAAAATCGTGACCTCAGCCGCATGGGCCCGACCCGGCGCGGCGCCGCTGAGGACTTGCGCGAACTCGGCCACGGCAAAGTCGGGGGCCAGTTGCTGGATCTCGCCTTCGATGCGGGACTGGGGTTCGTACTCGACCACCACGCGGGCATCGGCGCGCAGCAGGATGTCGGCATGCAGCTCGGTTTTGCCCGGGCAGTCGCCGCCGACCGCATTGATGTGCATGCCCGGCTCTATCATGTCCGGCGTCAGGATCACGGCATTGCGCTTGTCGGCCGTGACCGTCGTCACGATATCGGCCCCCTTGACCGCTTCAGCGGCGCTGGCGCACGGCACGATGCACAGCCCATGCAGCTCCAGCGCGTTCAGGTTGCGCGCCAGCTTCTCGGTGGCGCGGGCGTCCACGTCGTACAGCCGCAGTTCGCGGATGCCCAGCATGCGGTGAAAGGCGATGGCTTGAAACTCGCTTTGCGCGCCGTTGCCAATCAGGGCCATGACCCGGCTGTCCGGACGCGCCATCCATTTGGCGGCCAGCGCCGACATGGCGGCCGTACGCAGGGCAGTGGTGACCGTGAGCTCGGACAACAGCAGCGGGTAACCGGTGTCCACGTCGGCCAGCACGCCAAAGGCGGTGACCGTCAGCAGGCCCTGGGCGGTGTTTTTGGGGTGTCCGTTGACATATTTGAACGAGTACATGCGTCCGTCGCTGGTCGGCATCAGCTCGATCACGCCCGTGGGCGAATGGATGGCGTGGCGGGCCGACTTGTCGAACTCGCCCCAGCGCCGGTAATCGGCCTCGATTTCGGCGGCCAGCCCCTCAATGAACACTGCGGGGCCCATGGCCCCCACGATTTTCTGGATGCTTTCAATGCCAATATAGTCAACCATGATCTGTCCCTCATTATTGATATAGCCTAGTCCCCGAGGAAAAGGCCTCTTTAAAACGCCATTGTCTGGAAGCGCAGCGTCAAAGAAAAGACAGAAAACTTGGCAATTTATGTGGCTAATAACTCAAAATGCCATAAAAAATTGGCGATTTGCTCTTTTTCGATCATTTCGCCACCAGCAAAGATCAGGAAAGACGAAGAAAGGGGGCGCTAAACTTCAGCCATGAACCTGGCGCCCGCGCAACTGTCCGACCACCTCCAGCGGGGGCTCAAAAGCCTTTACACCCTGCATGGCGACGAGCCCTTGCTGGTGCAGGAGTTTGCCGACGCCCTGCGCGCAGCGGCCCGCGCCCAGGGCTACACCGAACGAGTCGTGCACACCGCGGCCGGCGCGCACTTTGATTGGAGCGAGGTGCTGGCCAGCGGCGGCTCCTTAAGCCTGTTTGCCGACAAGCAAATCGTTGAAATCCGCATCCCCGGCGGCAAGCCCGGCAAGGACGGTTCGGTAGCGCTGCAGCAAATTGCCGAGCGGGCCCAGGGCGACGATGCCACCCTCACCCTGGTGATGCTGCCGCGGCTCGACAGCCTGACGCTCAAGGGTGCCTGGTTTGGCGCGCTGGACAGCTATGGCGTGACCGTCAAGTTTGACCCGATTGACCGGCGCACCCTGCCGCAGTGGATCGCCCAGCGCCTGCAGCTGCAGGGCCAGCGCGTGGCTGCGGGCGAAGAAGGCCAGCGCACGCTGCAGTTTTTTGCCGACCGGGTCGAGGGCAACCTGCTGGCGGCGCACCAGGAGATCCAGAAGCTGGCGCTGCTGCACCCGCCGACCGCAGGCGAGGCGTCTGCCGTCTTGAGTTTTGACCAGGTCGAAAACGCCGTGCTCAATGTCGCGCGCTATGACGTGTTCAAGCTTTCGGAAGCCGTGCTCGGCGGCCAGGCGGTGCGCGTGGCGCGCATGCTTGACGGCCTGCAGTCCGAGGGCGAGTCCGAAGTGCTGGTGCACTGGGCGCTGGCCGAAGACATCCGCAGCATGAAGCGCGTGAAAGATGCCATTCAGGCAGGCCGGCCCATGCCCATGGCGCTGCGCGAAAACCGCGTCTGGGGCGTCAAGGAAAAGCTGTTTGAACGCGTGCTGCCGCAGATCGGCGACACCACGCTGGCCAATTTGCTGCATGCCGCGCACAAGGTCGATGGCATCGTCAAGGGCCTGAAGCAGCCCGACTGGCCGGCTGACGGCTGGCAGGCCCTGCACCGGCTCGCCGGCATGGTCTGCGAGCAATGCGCCGCGCAGGGCCGCCCCAAGCAAGCATAGCCCCTAGGGGGCAGCGACGTACACGCAGTGACGAGCGTGGGGGCACAGTGGACCGCGCAGGGCCGCCCCAGGCAGACATAAAACTCTTTTCTTTGCGAGATGGGAGACTGCCGCGCAGCGAAGGGCCGCCCCGAGCAAGCGACGGCCCCCTCGGGGGGCAGGGAGTTACACACAGTGAACGACCGTGGGGGCAACAGTCCGCAGCGAAGGGCCGCCCCGAGCAAGCGACGGCCCCCTCGGGGGGCAGGGAGTTACACGCAGTGAACGACCGTGGGGGCTCTACTCATCCGATCCGTCCGGTGCAAGAATGGGTGCAACGGCTGCCGGGCGGCATTCGCCCTGCGGCCTTTCCTGAGGAGCGTGTGACATGAAGCGCGACCACTTTGGCCGGCCGCAGGACGTGACGGCCACCCAGCCCATCAGCCACGATGTGCTGAAGGAAAAATACCTCAAGCCCGGCGAAAACGGGCTGGACGACCTGTACCGGCGCGTGGCGCGGGCTTTGGCCTCGGTCGAGCCCGAGGCAGAACGCGCCAGGCACGAGGCGCTGTTCCTGGAGAATCTGCACGTCGGCGCCATTGGCGCCGGCCGCATCATGAGTGCGGCCGGCACCGCTATCCAGGCCACCCTGATCAACTGCTTTGTGCAGCCGGTCGGTGATTGCATCCAGGGCGTGGATGAAGGCGGCTACCCCGGCATTTACGAGGCCCTGCGCGAGGCGGCAGAGACCATGCGGCGCGGCGGCGGCGTGGGCTATGACTTCTCGCGCATCCGCCCGCGTGGCGCCGAGGTCAAGGGAACGGCCTCCATGGCGTCGGGGCCCTGCAGCTACATCAACGTGTTCGACCAGTCCTGCTCGACGGTGGAGAGCGCCGGCGCGCGGCGCGGCGCGCAGATGGGCGTGCTGCGCATCGACCATCCCGATGCGCTGGAATTCATCACCGCCAAACGCACCCCGGGCCGCTGGAACAACTTCAATGTGTCGGTGGGTGTGCCCGACGCGTTCATGCGGGCACTGAACGATGGCCAGCCCTGGGAGCTGGTGCACCAAGCCAAACCCGGCGCGGCACTGATCGCGCAAGGCGCCTTCCAGCGCGCCGACGGCCTGTGGGTCTATCAGACGGTGGCGGCGCGCGAATTGTGGGACACCGTGATGCGCTCGGCCTACGACTTTGCCGAGCCCGGCATCCTGTTCCTGGACCACATCAACGAGGACAACAACCTGCGTTACTGCGAGGCGATCGAGGCCACGAATCCCTGCGTGACGGCTGACACCTGGGTGATGACGGCGGACGGGCCCGCGCAGGTGGTGGACCTGCTGGGGCGGCGTTTCAGTGCCGTGGTTGATGGCAAGGCCTTCCGCATCGAGAGCGAAGGCTTCTTCAAGACGGGCCACAAGCCCGTGCTGGCGTTGCGCACGCGCGAAGGCCACGCCCTGCGCCTGACGGCTGACCATCGTGTGCGGCGCGTGGCGCGCAAGACCCGCTACACGCTGGAGGTCGAATGGACGTCGGCCGCGCAGCTGCGGCCTGGTGATGAAATCGTGCTGCACGACCACCGCGCGCTCGGCGGCTGGGAGGGGGCGGGCACCGAGGCCGAGGGCTACCTGCTGGGGTTGCTGATTGGCGATGGCACGCTCAAGAGCGACAAGGCGGTGATATCCGTCTGGGCGCCCGAACTCAGGCAGGTGGGCAACGGCGCCGTGGCCTATGCGCAAACCGGTGCGGGCGGCATCGTGCGGGCGGCCGAGGCTGCCGCCGCCACGCTGGCGCACCGGGTCGATTTCCGGGGCTTTCAGCGTCCGCTTGCCGGGCGCGGCGAGGCTCGCATGGCAAGCGGTGCGCTACGGCACCTGGCCCATGCGATGGGCATGCGCCCAGGGCACAAGACCATCACCGCCGCAATGGAGAAAGCCTCGTCCGTCTTCACTGAAGGGCTTTTGCGCGGTTTGTTTGACGCCGACGGCTCGGTGCAGGGGACACAGGAAAAAGGTATCAGCCTGCGCCTGTCACAAAACGATCTGACTTTGCTCCAGACTGCGCAGCGCATGCTGCTGCGCCTGGGAATACGCTCGACAATCTATCCGAACCGGCGGCTGGCGCAGGTGCGGCCCCTGCCTGATGGGCGCGGCGGCCTCAAGCACTACGAGACGGCAGCACAGCACGAATTGCTCATCAGCGGGGACAACCTGCGGGGCTACGCCGAGCGTATTGGTTTTGCCGACACCGGCAAGGCCGAGCGCCTGGCGCAGGCACTGGGCAGTTACAGCCGCAGCCTGAATCGCGAGCACTTCACCGCCACGGTTGAGTCACTGGCAGAGGACGGCTGCGAAGACGTGTTTGATGTCACCGTGGCCGATGTTCATGCCTTCGATGCCAATGGCCTCTATGTGCACAACTGCGGCGAGCAGCCGCTGCCGCCCTATGGCTGCTGCGACCTCGGGCCCATCATCCTGACGCGCTTTGTGCGGCACCCGTTCGGCTTCGGCGGCGTGCCGGCCTTCGACTTCGAGGCGTTCGAAAAGTCGGTCGCGACCCAGGTGCGGGCGCTCGACAACGTGCTGGATCTGACCTTCTGGCCCCTGGCGCAGCAGCGCGACGAGGCGGCCGCCAAGCGCCGTATCGGCGTGGGCTTCACCGGCATGGGCAACGCGCTGGCCATGCTGTGCCTGCGCTACGACCTGCCCGAGGGCCGCGCAATGGCCGCGCGCATTGCCGTGCGCATGCGGGATGCGGCGTATGCCGCTTCGGTGGCGCTGGCGCGTGAGAAGGGGCCGTTCCCGAAGTTCGACGCCGAGGGCTATCTCGCTCCCGGCACCTTTGCCAGCCGGCTTGCGCCGCAATTGCAGCAGGCCATCCGCGCGCATGGCATCCGCAACAGCCACCTGCTGTCGATCGCGCCCACGGGCACGGTGAGCCTGGCCTTTGCCGACAACGCGTCCAACGGCATCGAGCCGGCGTTTTCCTGGACGTACCGGCGCCACAAGCGCGAAGCCGACGGCAGCACCACCGAATACGCCGTGGAAGACCACGCGTGGCGGCTGTACCGCGAACTCGGCGGCGACATGGGCAAGCTGCCCGGCTATTTCGTTTCGGCCCTTGACATGCCTGCGGCCAGTCATATCGCCATGATGGAGGAGGTGCAGCCCTTCGTGGACACGGCGATTTCCAAGACCGTGAACGTGCCGGCCGACTACCCTTATGAGGACTTCAAGGGCCTGTACCAGCAGGCCTGGCAGGCGCGGCTCAAGGGCCTGGCCACCTACCGGCCCAACACCATCCTGGGGGCGGTGCTGGAAACCGGCCCGGCCCCGGCGGGCGTCCCCGCGATCAACCCGATGCGCACGGTGATCGAAAGCCGTCCCAAGGGTGCGCTGTCGGCCGTGGCGGAAAAGGTCGAGTACTGGACCCAGGAAGGCCACAAGACGCTGTACATCGTGGTGTCCTTCCTGCCGGTGCCGGCGGCCAGCGGCGTGGGCACGGTGGACCGGGCCATCGAGTTTTTCATGCCGGTGGGCCAAAGCGGCGAATCGCAGCAGTGGATCACGTCCAGCATGCGCCTGCTGTCGCTGGCGGCGCGCGGCGGATTTCTGGAGCGTGCGCTCAGCGACATGCGCAAGGTTGCCTGGGACCGCGGCCCCGTGCGCCTGGGAACGCACCAGAAGGCCGACGGCAGCCTGGTGCCCCTGTGGCATGACTCCGAGGTCGCGGCCATCGCGCACGCCATTCAGAGCATCCTGGCACGCCGCGCCGGCCAGCGCGAGGACGCACCGCCGCAGCAGCAGGAAAGCACCCCGGCCGCCGCCATGCCGCCCGTCATGGCCGGCAAGAAGTGCAGCGAATGCGGCGCCCATGCCGTGATCCGCAAGGACGGGTGCGACTATTGCACCCAATGCGGCCACCTGGGCGCCTGCGGGTGATCCGGGGGCCTAAAATAGAAGAATGAACGCGCCTGATCTACCCCTTGCACTCGCCCACCTCATGGAAACCATGGGTTCCAAGGCAAAAGTGGCCTCCGCCCATATGGCGCGGGCGCAAGCAGCTATCAAAAACAGAGCGCTATTGAATCTCGCGGCCTTGCTGCGCCAGAATGTGGCCGCGCTGCAGAGCGCCAATGCGAAAGATGTGGCGCGTGCCCAAGCCGCCGGCCTGGCCGCCCCGCTGCTGGACCGCCTGCTGCTGACCCCCAAAATCATTGAAACCGGAGCCATCGGCTGCGAGCAGCTGGCCATCATGCCCGACGTGATTGGCGAGATCATTGGCATGAAGCAGCAGCCCAGCGGCATCCGCGTGGGCCAGATGCGCGTGCCGATTGGCGTGTTCGGCATGATTTACGAAAGCCGTCCGAATGTGACCATCGAGGCGGCCTCGCTCGCCATCAAAAGCGGCAACGCCTGCATTCTGCGCGGCGGCTCCGAGGCGATCGAGTCCAACAAGGCGCTGGCCGCGCTGGTGCAGCAGGTGCTGGCGGACGCCGGCCTGCCGCTGGAGGTGGTGCAGCTGGTGCCGACCACCGACCGCGAAGCCGTCGGCCTCCTGATCACCATGCCGCAATATGTGGACGTCATCATTCCGCGCGGCGGCAAGGGCCTGATCGAGCGCATCAGCCGAGATGCGAAAGTGCCGGTCATCAAGCACCTGGACGGCAACTGCCATGTCTATGTGGACGACCCCTGCGACATCGCCATGGCGGTCAAGGTGGCCGACAACGCCAAGACGCAGAAGTACAGCCCCTGCAACGCCAGCGAAGGCCTGCTGGTGGCGCGTGGCGTGGCTGCCGACTTTTTGCCCCAAATCGGCGCGGTTTACGCGGCCAAAGGGGTTGAGATGCGCTGCGACGCCGAAGCACGGGCCATCCTGGCCGGCGTGAAAGCTGCCAACATCCAGCCCGCCACCGAGCAGGACTGGCACGAGGAATACCTGGCGCCCATCATCAGCATCAAGGTGGTGGCCGGCCTGGACGAAGCGATTGCCCACATCAATCAGTACTCCAGCCACCACACCGACGCCATCCTGACGCGCGACCACATGCACGCCCAGCGCTTCCTGCGCGAGGTGGACTCAGCCAGCGTGATGGTGAATGCGAGCACCCGCTTCGCGGATGGCTTCGAGTTTGGCCTGGGCGCCGAAATCGGCATCAGCACCGACAAGTTCCACGCCCGCGGCCCGGTCGGCATTGAAGGGCTGACCTCGCTCAAGTACGTGGTGCTGGGCGATGGAGAGATCCGGACCTGACGGCCGGATAAATGGCGCGTGGGTACAGCGCCCGCTTAAATAAATAAAGATAAATAAAGCGCTTTCTCAACAGCCCTTGGGGCTGGCGGTTTTTGCCTCTTGTAACCGGCGGGGCCATCCCAATATCCCTAGAATTCACTCTGATATTACTGAAATCAATTTGGATTTCGCCTTTTTGAAAGTGGCCGCATGGTTCCGCATCTCATCACCGCCCTGAAAGGCCCCATCAACGAACTCGAACAGCGCATTCTTGACTCCATGCCGGCCATAGAGCGCTGGTTCCGGCTCGAATGGATGGAGCACACGCCGCCGCTTTACAGCTCGGTCGACATCCGCAACGCCGGCTTCAAGCTGGCCCCGGTCGATACCAATCTCTACCCCGGCGGCTGGAACAACCTGACGCCCGAGATGCTGCCGCTGGCGGTGCAGGCGGCCATGGCCGCGATTGAAAAAATCTGCCCCGAAGCGCGCAACCTGCTGCTGGTGCCCGAGAGCCACACGCGCAACAGCTTTTACCTGTCCAATGTGCTACAGCTCAAGCGCATCTTTCACCAGGCCGGCCTCAATGTGCGCTTTGGCTCGCTCAGCCCGGAGATCAAGCAGCCCACCACGCTGGACCTGCCGACCGGCGAGAGCATCACGCTCGAGCCCCTGATCCGCACCGACCGCCGCCTGGGCCTCAAGGATTTCGACCCTTGCACCATCCTGCTCAACAACGACCTGTCGGCCGGCATCCCGGGCATTCTGGAAGACATCCACGAGCAGTACCTGCTGCCGCCGCTGCACGCCGGCTGGACGGTGCGGCGCAAGTCCAACCATTTCCGGGCCTACGAAGAAGTGTCCAAGCGTTTTGGCAAGCTGCTGGGCATTGACCCGTGGCTGATCAACCCGATGTTTGCGCGCTGCGGCGAAGTCAACTTCGCCGAGGGCACGGGCATGGACTGCCTGACCAGCAACGTCGATGCCCTGCTGGCCAAGATCAAGCGCAAGTACAAGGAGTACGGCATCAACGAGAAGCCCTTTGTCGTGGTCAAGGCCGACAATGGCACCTACGGCATGGGCATCATGACGGTGCGCGACGCCAAGGACCTGGAGGCGCTCAACCGCAAGACCAAAATCAAGATGAGCACCATCAAGAATGGCCAGCCGCTGTCCGAGGTCATCATCCAGGAAGGCGTGCTGACCAACGAGCGCGTCAATGACGCCGTGGCCGAGCCGGTGGTCTACATGCTGGACCGCTACGTGGTGGGCGGTTTTTACCGCATCCATGCCGAGCGCGGTGTGGACGAAAACCTTAACGCCCCCGGCGCCAGCTTTGTGCCGCTGGCCTTTGCCGACAGCGGCCGCCTGCCCCAGCCGGGTGAAAAACCGGGCTCCAGCAGCCCCAACCGCTTCTACATGTATGGTGTGATTGCCCGCCTGGCCATGCTGGCCGCCAGCTACGAGCTGGAAGGCACCGACCCCAATGCCGAGGTTTACGACTGAAGTAGTACTGCAACCCGATTCCAGGGGGTAAATCGGGCTTCTCCCCTTGCTGATACTGCGCAAGCAGCTATCAAAAGCATAGTGAATAGCCGGTTTTGAAGCGGCCACCCGGCGTGGCCGCCCAGGCCCGCCATATGTATCAAGTTGTTGCGCCGCAACAAAAACAACACTTCTTTCTTTCCGGGCTGGCCGCCGGCTTGCAAGCCGCCATCCGAAGCGCAAAATAGCGTTCCCAAAGGTAACCCATTCCCGCCGCCCTTGGCCAGAGCCCCTGTCTGGCCAAGCAGCGAAGACGGGAAGTTTTTGTGTCAAGTTCAAAATCATCTCTTGCGGCGCTGACTTTAGGCGCCATCGGCGTCGTCTACGGCGACATCGGCACCTCGCCACTTTACGCGTTCAAGGAGGTCTTCGCCAGCGGTCATGTCCCCATCACCACGGACAATGTGTTGGGCGTGCTTTCGCTGTTTTTCTGGGCGCTCACGGTGGTGGTGTCCATCAAGTATGTGGTGCTCATCATGCGGGCCGACAACGCCGGCGAAGGGGGCTTGATGGCCTTGTTGGCCTTGGCGTCCCAAACGGTCAAGGACCGCCCGCAACTGCGCCGGATGATTCTGATCCTGGGCGTGTTTGGCGTGGCCCTGTTTTTTGGTGATGGGATCATCACGCCCGCGATTTCCGTGCTCTCGGCGGTAGAGGGGCTTGAAGTCATCACACCGGCCGCCAAGCCCTACGTCGTCCCTATTTCACTGCTGGTGCTGTTTATTCTTTTCGCAGTGCAAAAACGCGGCACAGCGGATATAGGCAAGTTTTTCGGGCCTGTCACGGTGCTCTGGTTTTCGGCCATCGCCGCCACGGGCGTAGCGCAGCTTGTCCAGAACCCTGGCGTGCTGGTGGCTGTCGCCCCGTGGTATGCCTTGCGCTTTGCGATGGAGCACTACGAGATTGCCTTCATCACGCTGGGCGCCGTGTTCCTGTGCGTCACGGGCGCCGAAGCGCTTTACGCGGACATGGGGCACTTCGGGAAGCGGCCCATCCGGCTGGCCTGGTTTGCGCTGGTCATGCCGTCCTTGATGCTCAACTACTTTGGCCAGGGCGCGCTGGTCCTGGCGAACCCCAAGGCGGCCAGCAATCCGTTTTACCTCATGACACCGGACTGGGCGCTGATTCCCATGGTGGTCCTGGCGACGATGGCCACGGTGATTGCCTCGCAAGCCCTGATTTCCGGGGCATTCTCAGCCGCCAAGCAGACAATTCAGATGGGATTCCTGCCGCGCCTGAGCATCCTGCACACCTCGATTCGTGATACCGGGCAAATCTACATTCCCGCCGTGAACTGGACCTTGCTGGCCGGGGTGGTGATTGCCGTGCTGATGTTCGGGTCTTCCTCCGCCCTGGCGGCGGCGTACGGCATTTCGGTGAGTTTGCTCATGGTGATCACCACGGCGCTCACGTTTTTTGTGATCCGTTTCGGTTGGGGCTACCCCTTGCCTTTGTGCATCGCCGCGACCGGCTTCTTCTTTGTGGTTGATATCGCATTTTTTGCCTCCAATGCCCTGAAGATCGCCCAAGGCGGATGGTTCCCGTTAGCGATAGCTGGGGTGTTGTACATGCTCATGACCACCTGGAAGGACGGCCGCCAGTTGCTCAACGAAAAACTGCGCGCCGACGCCATCGACCTCACGAGTTTTCTGAAGGCGGTGTTCCTGAGCCCGCCGACGCGCGTGGAAGGCACGGCTGTGTTCCTGACCGCCGACATCGGCACCGTGCCCAACGCCATGATGCACAACCTCAAGCACAACAAGGTGCTGCACGAGCACAACCTGTTTGTGACCGTGCGCCACCACGAGGTGCCCTGGATCGGCCTGGACAAGCGGCTGGAAATCGAGTCACTGGGCCGCAACTGCTGGCAGGTCATCATCCACTACGGCTTCAAGAACGACCCCGATGTGCCCGCCGCGCTGGAGCAGCTCAAGGGCCACGGCTGTGAGATCGAGGCCATGACCACCAGCTACTTCCTGTCGCGCGACGTGGTGATCCCGACGATTGGCAGCGGCATGGCGGCCTGGCGCGAGAAGCTGTTTGCGCAGATGCACCATAACGCCAGTGGCGCGGCGGACTTCTTGAGTCTGCCCAACAACTCGGTGGTGGAGCTGGGTAGCAAGATCGAGATTTAAGTCTTTTGTTGCTCTTGCCCTTGCTGCTATTGCGCGAGCAGCTATTGAATTGGTAGTGGATTTGTCTCTCTAGCCGTTAGGGCTGAGCCTGTCGAGTGCGGCCTCCTGAGACTGCAAGGTGTTTCCTATGTCCCCGCACACCCGTTTCCCATGTCTCCGGTCCATACACTTCGCCAAAAGAAAGTAAGCAAAGAGAAGGCGACCCGCAGTCTGGGTCCCTACGCTGCGCTCCGGGCAACTTGCGCTGCTCGAAGGGGACGGAAATTTCAGAAACTTGTCTGCTTCGCAGCCTTCGGACATCTGAAATTTTTAATCCGTCCCCTCCTGCGCTGCTCAGCCCAGCCAGGACGGGGCAGTCCGAAACCAAATACCAAGACAAGTACGCGCCATGGCGCGTACTTG
>NZ_JAKFDR010000020.1:0-4773 GCF_036676035.1 Polaromonas sp. | reverse complement strand
TTTCCTTTCGTTTGCTTGGCGGCTCACGATTGGAAGTTTCTGCGATGGACACCCATACCTACGCATACGTCAAACTTCTACTGCCTCCCCGGCAGAGCCGGGGGGTCTCCCAACGGACTAGACAAAATGACTTGTAGGAATAAGGCGGTCAGCTTCTTGCTGTCGAGGGCGAGTCCATATATGACCAGTTAGGTTTTCTCGGCATTGATGGTCTTCCGGAACTCTTCACGCAGTGCGTCGTATCGTTCGGTAAGGCCCATGACTTCCGCCGCTTTCATGAGGTTCCACCAGTATTCGCGCGAAACCTTCAACTCGTGCCCCGCATCCTCAAGAACATTCAGAGCGAGCTCGAGTTCGTTGTGATCCAGGAAACCCTTGTATTCACAATGCGGCTCAGTAGATGCGATTTCTGCGGCCGCTGCTTCGAGAAGCGACTCCGTTACTTGCCATTGTTTGATCAACCGCTCATCCATAGCGTGACGCCCAACTTTAATTCATGGCTGATGTAAGCCTCAACGCTTCTCTTGGGCTGCATTCGCCGCCTGGCCCTGCGTGAGCGCTATGCGCCGGCGCAGCCGTGCAGCTTCCTCGCTGTCACCGCCCTGCTCTGCGCGCTGGGCTTGCACGTTCAGCCAGGCCAGCAAAGGGCGGCGCCAGCCTTGGGCCGAGGCGGTATCCATTGCTTGCGCAATCACGGTCGGGCTGGCTTGGCCTTTCTGGAACAACACACCAGCCGCCACCAGTTGCGACAGCGGATCGGCAATGCCCTGGACGGCCCCGGCATTGCCACCGGCAGCGGCGCGCTGCGGCTCGGGCAGCAAGGCCATGCTTTGCGGCTGCACCTGGCCGCGCAAATAGTCTGCATAGGCCTGCTGCGCGGCGGTCGCATCCTGGCGCAGTTTTTCAAAACCGGCGCAGGGTTCAAACACCAGGCTGGCTACGCGGGTGGCGCAGTGCAGCAGCTCGGCTGTGGCCAGCAGGTCGGCGCGGCCGGTGCGCGAGAGCTGGCTGCGCGCACGCGCCAGTTCAGCGGTTTCCACCCGTGTGTTGCCTTCCATGTAGGCGGCCACCGAGCGCTCCATCGAACCCTTGGCTTCGAGCTGCCAGTCAGGCGGCTTGGGGCCGCTGGCGCAGGCACTGAAGAGCAAAACTCCGGCCAGCGGCGCAGCAAATTTCACGGCAAAGTTCATGAGGGTCTTCATGGCAGCTTGATCTCCGCATCCCGGGGGTCCTTGGCAAAGGGCCATTTGCGGCTGATGTCATTGATCAGGCCTTCCACCTTGCGCAAATTGGCCTCTACATCGGCACGCAAGGCGCCCAGGTCGGCCGTGGCGTCTTTGGCGTTGGAACTGATGGCCTGGGCATCCTGCAGCACGGCATCCACCCTTTTCAGGCTGCTGCGCGCCTCGCCCAGCATGGTATTGAGCTGCACGATGGTGGCACGCGTTTCGGGCATCACGCCTTTTTCGCCAAACACCTGGGTGTCGGTCTTGGCGGCCAGGCCGTCGAGCTTGGTGAGCAAGGCATTGGTGCGATCCAGCGTGGCGATGAGTTTTTTGGCCTCCGCATCGCTGCCCAGCAACACAGTCAATGCGCCGCCCGGGCCGTTCAGCCTTTCGGTCAAGGTCTGCAGGTTGGCCAGGCTGGCCCCCACGGAGCCGCCGCTGCCGGTCAGGTTGTTGAGGTTTTCGATCAGGTCTTTGGCCGCGGCAATGACTTTGGGGATTTCCGCGCTGGTGTCGCCCATCAGCACCGTGCGCTCGGCGCCATCGGGCAGCAGTGGATCTTTCAGCAAACCGGTGTAGGCGCGGATGTTGGTGCCGCCCACAATGCCGCGCACCAGCGTGAACACGCTGGAGGTGCGCAGCCAGTGCGCATCCTTGGCCGCAACGTCAACAATGATGCGGGCCTTGCCGTCATCCGCCAGCTCGATGCGGCGCACGCGCCCGATCGGAAAGCCCGAAAACGTGAGGTCCATGCCCACCACCACGCCTTCGGAGTCGTCGGCCACCAGCACCAGCTTTTGCGTGGCCTCGAACGCGCCGCGGGCATACAGCACAAACAGCGCCGAGCCCACCACCAGCGCCAGCATGAAGACCAGCAGCAGCACGGCCTTGAGCTCCAGATTGGCAACCGGCGGCAGCGGCGCTGCGGGCGATGGGGTCGATGGAGGTAAGGGGTCTTGGGGTTCGCTCATGGGTATCGGGTTTTCGTGGTTTTCGTGGCTCTTTTCGTGGCTAATAGTAGTTCCCGACCAGGGAGGCCACCTCAATCAGCAAAATGACGGCAAACATGCGCACCAGCGCACGCAGCTCGGCACCGGTGCGTGTCTTGTGGCCGGTCATGCCGTAGAGGGCCGAGGCCATGGGAATCAAGGACACGGCCAGACTGAAGAACAGCGTTTTCAGCACAAAAATCAGCGTCACCGCCGGGTTGAACACCTGGCCAAACAGGCGCGTGTAGCCCGCAAAGCCCGAAACGGTGAAGCCGTAGGCGGCCAGGTAGGCCAGCACCAGCGCCACCACGCAGCTCAGTGCGGCCAGCGTCACGGTGGAAAATATGCCCGCCGTCACCCGCGGCAGCACCTCCTGGCGCACCGGATCGATGCCGCGCCGGCGCAGGGCTTCCAGGCCACCGCTGGCTTGCATGAGCGCGAGCTCCGCCCCGTCGGGAATGGTGCAGCGCAGCGCCACAAACAGGGCTGCGGTCAAGGGGATCAGCTCCAGCACCAGCACCCGGATCACCACCTGCAAGGCATATTGCGACAGGCCGTAGCTCAGGGCCGTGGCCAGCACGATGCGCGTGAGCACCAGCGTGACCAGCGCGCACAGCACCGTGAACCCGACCAGAATCGGTGCGGTGTTGGCATACATGTGCAGGGCCAGCACTCGGCGGTTTTCGCGGCTGTAGCTGGCCGGCGAGAGCATCAGCACCAGGATCAGCGCCCCCAGGTACACCAGGCGCCACCACTCGTCCAGCCACCGCTGCGCCGTGCGCTTGAGGCTTGCCAGCGCGCCATGCCATGAAGCCATTCGAATCATGGGTTGATGATAACTGTGAGAGTTCCTCACTTCATCCTTGCATCACGCTCAATATGGCTTTCAGTGATGCCTTTCAGCGATGATTTTCAAGGAGGCAACAGCCGCAGCAGCCTTCCCTGGCGGCTGTCCGTCAATACATAGAGCAGCCCGTCGGGACCCTGGCGCACGTCGCGGATGCGCTCACCGGCATCGGCCAGCAGCTTGTGCTCGCGCACCACCTTGCCTTTGTAAGGCTCGGACAGCTCGATGCGGTTGAGGTAGGCAAACTTGAGCGAACCGACAAACAGATTGCCCTGCCAGGCCTTGCCGTAACGCTCGCTGGTCAAAAACGCCATGCCCGAGGGCGCGATCGACGGCACCCAGTAATGCAGCGGCTGCTCCATGTCGGCTTTGGCGGCCAAGCCCTCGCCTATCTTGCCGCCGCCGTAGTTCTCGCCGTAGGTGATCGCGGGCCAGCCGTAGTTGCGGCCGGGCTGCGGCAGATTGATCTCGTCGCCGCCCTGCGGCCCGTGTTCGTGCATCCAGTAAGTGCCGTCCGGCGCCAGCGTGGCGCCCTGCGGGTTGCGGTGCCCGTAGCTCCAGATGTCAGGCAACGCGCCGCTCTTTACAAAAGAGGGCGCGGCAAAGGGGTTGTCTTGGGGGATGGTGCCGTCTTTATGGATACGGATCACCTTGCCGTGGTGGTTGTCCAGCTTTTGGGCGTCGTGCAGGCGCGAATAACGGTCACCCAGCGTCAAAAACAGCGTTCCGTCGGGCTTGCCCTCCTTGCGGGCCTCGACAATCCGGCAGCCAAAATGCAGGCTGCTGCCCACCTTGGGCTTCTGGCTGAAGATCACCTGGACGTCTTCCAGCCGGCTGTGGTCCGCACTCAGGGTGGCGCGGGCCAGCGCCGTGCTGTTGGCGCCGCTGCCGCCCCCGGGCTCCGAGTAGCAGAAGTAAAGCCTGCGGTTTTGGGCGAAATCGCTGTCGGTGACTACATCCAGCAGGCCACCCTGGCCGCCCGCGGCCACAGCCGGCAAGCCCGCCAGCGCCGGACCCAGCTTGCCGTCGGCCTGCACCACCCGCATGCGGCCGGGCCGCTCGGTCACCAAAAACCGGCCTTCGGGCAGAAAGGCCACGGCCCAAGGGTGCTCCAGACCGCTGGCCACGGTCTCGCTGCGAACCGTCTGGGCCTGGGCTTGGGCGTTAAGCCCGTCAGCCACGAAATTAGCTATAAAAATAATAGCTATCAACGCATGTTTTGAAAGGGCTAGAAGCATATTTCATTCCTTAAAAACGTCCAGAACAGGCTGCCTGCGGGTGGCCAACGCCTTCGGGCTCAATATGCCATTTCCGGTGCTTCGGCATACCCTGATGGTGGCTTTCCAGGGCTTTTTTTGTATGCATTTGGCATGCAAGCATAGGAGTGCCCCTTGGAAATAAAACATCAAAGAGACTTTACTCAGCAGTTCGAAAGTAGTGCGACATACTTTGTCATCCTGAGCGCAGCGAAGGATCTCGGTATGCTGGCAAGATTCTTCGCTGCGCTCAGAATGACAGCATGGCTGGCGTCGCCTTCGTTACGGACTGCTGAGTAAATCGTTACAAATCAATGATTTAAACAGCTAATTGAATCACCCCGGGTTTCGTGGAGGCCCGTTGGGTTAAGTCAGACCGGTATTGCGGCCTGACAGACGAGTTGCCGATAGTAATTTTCTTCAGCTTCGGCAGGGGGAATGTATCCGATGGGCTC
>NZ_JAKFDR010000019.1:0-7400 GCF_036676035.1 Polaromonas sp. | reverse complement strand
ATTCGTGCCCAGGGCAAGGCGCAAGCCGCAGCGAAGGCTGGCCGCCTTCGCAAGGGTTGCAACGCCGCCATGGGTGCGAAGACGCGCTTTCATGTTTCGATATTTTCGGGTTGCAGTACTAGGTGCAACGATAGTGAGCGTCGCCGTCAAGCGGCAAGAGAGCGCGCTTTCAGCCGGCGCACCACCCGCAGCATCACCACAGAGATCAACACACAGTAAACACCCAGCGCGACGATCAGCGCCGGGTAGCTGACGCCCGCGTCGATCAGCAGCCCGGCCATCCCCGGCCCCGTGGCCGAGGCAAAGACCAGCACGGCCACAATCACGGCGCGAATGGCGCCGAGATGCTTCACGCCATAGATTTCAGGCCAGAGCGATCCATACAGGGACAAGGAAAAGCCGTTGGATACACCGTACAGCGCCATGAAGGCAAAGACGATCCACGGCGCCTCCACAGACCCCAGCAACAGCAACCCGAGCCCCAGCGGCAGCAGGTAAAAAGGCAGCAGCACCCGGCCCGAGATGCGGTCTATCAGCTGGCCCGATACCAGCGTGAAAACGATGGTCATCACGGCATACAGCGTGAAAGACGAGGCGAAGAGTTCCAGCGACCAGCCGCGCAACTCGACCAGGTAGACCTGGTGAAAGAAGATGGTGTTTCCGATGAAAGCCGGCGGCATCATGGCCAGCATCACCCCGTAAAAAAGAGGGTCGCGCAGCACCTCTGCACGGGTCCAATCGCGCACGGTGCCGGCGCGCGCCGCCGGGTCGGTGGCTTGCGGCGCACGCTCCACGGCGGTCAGCGAGGCAATCACCGGCAGCGCCAGCAACAGCAGCGCACCGGCGGCAAGCCACCAGGTGTTGCGCCACCCCACCGAGGCGGCCAGCGCCACAAACGCCAGGGGAAGCAGCGCCTCTCCAGTGTTCAGCCCCAGCGTGGCGAGCGAGACCGCCCTGCCGCGCTGCGCTGAAAACCAGCGCGCCATGACGGTGAAGGCCGTGTGCGACATCATGCCCTGGCCAAACAGGCGCAGCAGGTAAACGGCCACGAACAGGGCCACGATGTGACGCGACAGCGCCATGCACGCGGCTGCCAGCGCCAGCATGGGCACGACCAGCAGGGTCACTTTTTTGGCGCTGTAGTGGTCTACCAGGTGGCCCAGGCGCGGCAAGGTGAGCGCGCTGGCCAGCGTGGCCGCCATGTACAGCGAGCCGAACGCGCCATGCGAGAGCGCGTACTCGCGGCGTATGTCGCCCGCCGACAGCGAGATCAGAAAGGTCTGGCCGAACGAAGAAAAGAAAAAGAGCAGAAAGCCGCCGCCCAGCCAGCGGGCGTTGTCGCGCAGAAAAACAATGAATGGCATGGGCGGGGTGGGTGCCGTCCTGCTACGGAGTTTCGGGAGTTTCGGGTTTGCCCGGCCGCGCAATCTTCTTGAACCGGATCAGGCGGTCGGTTTCAATCTTGTCTTTTTTGATCTGCCGTTCAGCGTCCACCTTCTGCCCGGCGGCCAGCCACTGGGCAAACTCTTGCGGCGTTTCCAGCGTGATGCGGCCCAGCGTGGCGGCGCGAAATTCATAAATCACGATTTCAGCGGCCTTCTGCAGGTTGACGCGGCCCTTGGCTAAAACCGCGCCGCGCTTGCGGCCGATGCCTTCAAGCAGTTGCTCGTCGGTGATGCCCGGCGCTATTTCCACCTTGTAGCGCGCGGCCAGCAGGTCGGGGTAGTCCTTGATCAGGTAATCGAGCAGCTCCAGCGCGACTTCTTCTTCGTTGAAGGCGTTGCGGCCTATCGCGCCGCTGGCAGCCAGGTTGTAGCCGCTTTTGGCCACGATGATGCGGGGCCACAGCATGCCGGGCGTATCCCACAGGTAAAACCCGTCGGCCAGCACGATACGCTGCTCCAGCTTGGTGATGCCGGCCTCGTCGCCGGTCTTGGCGGCGCGCTTGCCGGTGAGGGTGTTGATGAGGGTGGACTTGCCGACGTTGGGAATGCCGCAGATCAGCACGCGCATGGGTTTGACCATGCTGCCGCGCGTGGGCGCCAGCGCATGGCAGGCGTCGATCAGGCGGCGGGCCGGGGCGGTTTCGCTGGCGTCCAGCTCAATCGCGCGGGTGGCGGGCAGGCTGTTGTAATGCGCCAGCCACAGCGCGGTGCGCGCCGGGTCGGCCAAATCCTGCTTGTTGAGCACTTTCAAAGCAGGCTTGCCGCTGGTCAGCTCGGCCAGCATGGGGTTGGCGCTGGAGCCCGGCAGGCGTGCGTCCAGCAGTTCGATCACGACATCAATCTCCTTGATGCGCTCTTGAATAGCTTTTCTGGTCAGGTGCATGTGACCGGGAAACCATTGGATGGCCATCTTGAGGTTCTTTCTTGTCCGGGGCGTCAGTTCGTAAGCTAGCGCGAATTGTGACCCACTGGCGAACCACTGCGGCGCCCGGCCATACCGGGCTGCAGCTCAAACCGGCCGGTCAGGCCCGCTGCAGCGATCTGCGCAAGGCAAATCCGCTACCATTTTAATAGCTACTTGCGCACATTCCATAAGGGACAGAGGCCAATTTTGTGCTTATTAAAGCCCCAAACCGACCCTGCAGCCCCAGCGAACCCCAGCGAGCTTACGCCGCCTGCGCCAGGCTACGGGGCATCCCCAAACGGTCCGGCGACACATACTGCTCGCGGTAGATTTCAAACGGCATGGTGTCTGCCGCTTCAATCTTTTTCTGCTCTTGCACAGACTGCCGGCTCAGCGCCTCAAAGTGCGCTTGCTGGGCGGCCGTAAAAGGCAGGCCCAGCAGCGTGCTGCGGGTTTGGGCCGACTGTGCGCGGGCGAAGGCCACGAAGGAGCTGTTGTGCGCTTTGACCGTGGCGGCCAGCACGCGGGCCGAGGGCAGCAAGTCGGGGTTGCGCAGTGCCGTGCCGGCGGCGGCCAGTGCGTCGCTGTAGCTGGTGTTGCCCTGGGCGGCGTCCAGCGCGGCGGCAATCGGTGCGAACCCGGCGATCAGCTGGGCGCCCCACTCGGTCAGCGTGACTTCCTGGCCGGCACGCTCCAGCTGCAGGCCGGGCTCGCGGCCGCGGGCGGCGACGCGGTGCTGGTTGCGCGCCAGTGCGGCAATCTCTTGCGGGGTGTCGGGCGGGCTGTCCGTCAGCAGGCAGTGCAGCAGGAACATGTCGAGAAAACGCATGGTTTGCGCCTGGATGCCCACGGGCACAAACGGGTCCAGGTCCATCAGGCGCACCTCGATGTACTCGACCCCGCGCTCGCGCAGCGCGTGCAGCGGGCGCTCGCCGGGGTGGATGACGCGCTTGGGGCGGATGGTGCCGTAGAACTCGTTTTCAATCTGCAGCAGCGTGGTGGCCAGCTGGTTGTAGTCGCCGCCGGGGTTGCGAATGCCCACGGCTTCGTAGGCCGGATAGGGGCGCGTGAGCGCGTCGTGCAGCGAGGCGGCGTAGCCGTCCAGGCTGTTGTAGCTCACGGCCAGCGAGGCCTGTGCGTCACTCTGGTAGCCCAGGCGCCCCATGCGCAGCGAGGTGCCGTGCGGCATGTACATGGTGTGGTCGGTCAACGACTGCAGCTCGTGCTGGCGGCCGGCGACAAAGCTGGAGCACACGGCGGGCGATGCGCCAAACAGGTAGAGCAGCAGGAACGCGTGGCGGCGAAAGTTGCGGATCAGCGCAAAGTACTCCTTGCTCGACACATCGGGCAGCGACCAGTTGTAGTGAATGCCCGAGATGGTCTGCATGCGCCGGCCGTAACGGTGGGACAGGCCCATGCGGTAGACGCTCTTGGCGCGCCCGACGTTGGACGAACCGTAGCGGCCAATCGGAATGGTCTCGTCCGTCGGCAGGTCGCAGGGCATGCTGGAGACCCAGAGCATTTCGTCGCCCAGGGCCTGCATGCTGCGGTAGGTGAACTGGTGGATCTGCGTCAGCTCGTCCAGCGCGGCCTGGATGCCATCGTCCAGGCCCTTGTGCGCGCCGGTGACCAGCTCGACCTGCGATTCGCTGAAATCGGTGGTGATGCTGGGGTGTGTGAGCGCCGAGCCGAGTGCCGCCGGGTGCGGCGTGAGCGCCAGGGCGCCGCCGGGCTGGGCGCGCAGGCTTTCCTTTTCAATGCCGCGGCGCATGCCTTTGAGCCTCGTGGGGCCGAGCGCTTCAATGCGATCCTGCAAGCTGGTCATATCTATCTTCCCTCAAGGTCTTATGTTGGCGTGCAAGGTATCACAGGCCGGCGTTGTTTGCTGGCGGTGGCGCTGCCCTGCACTGGCCGGCCAGTGGCGCGCCCGACGTGCTGCCGGACCCGTCCATTCTTTTTGCTATCGTTTTAGTAGCTTTAATGGCACGTATTTATTGGGCTGCAGGCTTATTTCATCCTGTAAATCGCGGCTGAAAGCGGTTTGCTGCGCCCAGCCGGCACCCGGTCTTCCGGGAAAGCCCCTACGCCAGCACGCGCAGCAGCCATTGGTTTATATCGGCCACTTCTTCCATGCACACCGAATGCTCCATGGGGTACTCGTGCCATTCAAGCTCATAGCCTAACGCTTTCAGGGCGTCGCGTGAAGCGGTGGCGCCGGCCAGCGGCACCACGCTGTCGTGCCGGCCATGCCCCAGGAAAATGGGCAGCCCCTGGTTGGCCGGGTCGCGCTCGGCCGCCGCCTTGGCCGCCAGCGGCAGGTAGCCCGACAAGCCCATGATGCCGGCCAGCCGCTCGCCGTAGCGCAGGCCCGTCATCAGGGCCAGGGCGCAGCCTTGCGAAAAACCGGCCACGACGATGCGGCGGGCCGGAATGCCGCGCGCCATTTCGCGTGCAATCAGCGCGTCAATTGCCGTCTGCGACCGGCGCAGCCCCGGCTCGTCTTCACGGGCGGTCAGGTCAGCGCCCAGCAGGTCGTACCAAGCCGGCATCTGGTAGCCGCCGTTGATGGTGACGGGCATGACGGGGGCGTTGGGGAACACAAAACGCACCGGGCCCACGGCTGAGAGCTGGAGTTCCTGGGCGATGGGTACAAAGTCCCGGCCGTCGGCGCCCAGGCCGTGCATAAGCACCACGCTGGCAGTGGGGTTGGCGGCGGTTTCGACTTCAATGACTTCTAGTGACATGCGCTGGCTCAAAAATGGTTGGTGGTGAGTAAAGAGGCCTTACCTTTAAATGTAGCAAGGGAAACCGGGGCTGGGGACTCAGAACCTGTTTACGATCTGAACGAGGCCGCGTTGGGGTGCAATCGGGATGAGTGGGGCGCTCGGGTCCGCCGCATGGGCTAATGCCCATGCAAGGGCCCGGGTGGCTCAATCGCCCGACCGCACAGCCGGCCGGCTGTGCGTCGTGCGGCTGCCCCCATGGGGATGCAAACGCGACCGCGTTTGCGTCACCCCAACCCGAAGGGCAAGCGCCTTCTCGGGCGGTCTGCGGCGTTGCGGCGCTTGCCCATAGCCCAAGCTATGGGCGGCGCACCGCGCCTTGCATCCCATCCCGAGAAGGTGCTTGCGCGGCCCCGTTTAGATCGTAAACAGGTTCTCAGGGATATGTCCGAAAACGGCTAGTAAAAAGCTGCGCCCGGCGTAACATGCACCCATGACCAGCGCCCAGCCCCCCCTCGCCGACAACGACTGCTACCTCGCCCTGAAGGCGCGGGACGCACGCTTTGACGGCAGTTTTTTTACCGGTGTTACATCCACCGGCATCTACTGCCGGCCGGTCTGCAGCGTCAAAACACCCAAGCGCGAAAACTGCCGGTTTTTCAGCCATGCGGCACAGGCCGAGAGCGCCGGCTTTCGCCCCTGCCTGCGCTGCCGGCCCGAACTGGCGCCGCACTCGGTGGTGTGGTCCATCCAGGACGCCTCCTACATCCTGGCCCACCAGGCGGCCCGCCTGCTGGATGAGCCTGAAGATATAGCCCCCACGCTTGTCGCTTCGCGTACTACGCTGCCCCCCGAGGGGGCTGGCCTTGCTTGGGGCGGCCCGGCGCTGCGGCCTTCAGGCCTGGCACTACAGGAACCCACCGTCGCAAAACTGGCGGCTCGGCTGGGCGTGAGCGACCGCCATGTGCGGCGGATTTTCGAGGCGCAGTTTGGCGTCTCACCCATGCAGTACCTGCAGACGCGCCGGCTGCACACCGCCAAGCAGTTGCTGGCCGATACCAGCCTGCCCATCACGCAGGTTGCGCTGATCAGCGGCTATGCCAGCGTGCGGCGCTTCAACGCCGCCTTTGTCGAGCACTACAAGCTCAACCCCACGCAGCTGCGGCGCCAGGGTGTGAGCGATGCCGGCCAGGCCAACGGCGCCGCGCCGGGCATCACCATCCGGCTGGGCTACCGGCCCCCTTACGACGTGGCGGCCATGCTCGCCTTTTTCAGCCAGCGGACCATCCATGCCATTGAATTCGTGGCTGCCGATGCGCAACACCCCTCGATAGGCAGGACATTTCGTGTGGAGTCCGGCGGCAAGGTGCACGCCGGCTGGTTGCTGGCGGCCTTTGATGAGGCGCGCTCCCGGCTGGTGCTCAACGTCAGCGACTCGCTGCGCGAGGTGCTGCCGCTGGTGATTCGCCGGGTGCGCGCCACGTTTGACCTCGACGCCGACCCTGCGGCCATCAACAGCGTGCTGCATGCCGGATTCCCCCAGGGCGATGGCCTGCGCGTGCCCGGTGCGCTCGATGGCTATGAGCTGGCCGTGCGCGCGGTGCTGGGCCAGCAGATCACCGTGGCTGCGGCGCGCACGCTGGCGCAGCGCATGGTCGACCGCTTTGGCGAGCCGGTGCAAACCCCCTGGCCGCAGCTGACCCGGCTGTTCCCGGCGCCTGCCGTGCTGGCCGCGGCCAGCGGCGATGCGCTGGGGCAGCTAGGCATTGTCAGGCAGCGCCAGGCTGCCATTGTGGGCATCGCGCAAGCAGTGGCCGACAAACGCCTGCAGCTGCATAGCGGCGCCGATGTGCATGCCACGCTGGAGGCGCTGAAGGCCTTGCCCGGCATCGGCGACTGGACCGCGCAGTACATCGCCATGCGCGCCCTGCGCTGGCCCGATGCGTTTCCGGCGGGCGATGTGGCGCTGCACAAGGCGATGGGCGTGCAGGGACTGAAAAATCCGGCCCGGGAAGCCGAGCTGGCCTCGAATGCATGGAAGCCCTGGCGCAGCTATGCCGTGATCCGTGCATGGAGCGGCACGCTGGAGCGGCCCGGTTGACCCGGTTGATGGGCTGAGGAGATTCATGCGCTTAGGGAATGAATACACCCTCTCGATTTCATTGGACGGAAAAGCGCCTTCGGGCGACCATGGCCGGCGAATGATCGAGCCAGCCTTCTGAATACGCCTGCATGACAGGCAGACCCTCGAAACCTCGAAACTCGAAACCATTCAAAGGTGAACCAGATGAAATTTGACCGCTCCATCGTTCAGACCACGTTCCAAAG
>NZ_JAKFDR010000018.1:0-8271 GCF_036676035.1 Polaromonas sp. | reverse complement strand
GCTGCTGCCCAGCGACGACGACATCAAACATGTGCTGGACTACCGCAAGGTGCGCCAGATCATCATCAACGAGTGCACGGCCGAGCATGTGAACCTGCTGGAAAGCCTGATCGGCAAGCTGGCACACCGGCTGATGCTGCTGCCCGGCGTGCTGGGGGTGCGGGTGAGGATTGCCAAACTTGAAATTTTTGACGACTGCGAAGTGGCCATTCGCGTCGAGACAGGACAGTGGTGAAACGATGAGTGCCGTTTGGATTGAAGATGAAGTAGCGCCGGCGCCGGCGCCGGCAAAACTCAAGATAGAACGCGAAGACCACAAGCTCGAAAAGCGCCTGTGCCGCGAGGTCGGCCGTGCGATTGTCGACTTCAACATGATTGAAGAAGGCGACAAGGTCATGGTCTGCGTCTCCGGGGGCAAGGACAGCTACGCCATGCTCGACATCCTGCTCAAGCTGCAAAAACGCGCGCCCATCAGGTTCGAGCTGGTCGCCGTCAACCTCGACCAGAAGCAGCCCGGCTTTCCCGAGCACATCCTGCCCGAGTACCTGGGCCAACTCGGCGTGCCTTTTCACATCGAAAACCAGGACACCTACAGCATCGTCAAGCGCGTGATTCCCGAAGGCAAAACCATGTGCAGCCTGTGCTCGCGGCTGCGGCGCGGCATTTTGTACCGCGTGGCCGGCGAGCTGGGGGCCACCAAAATCGCGCTGGGCCACCACCGCGACGACATGCTGCAGACATTCTTCCTCAACATGTTTTTTGGCGCCAAGCTCAAGGGCATGCCGCCCAAGCTGGTCAGCGACGATGGCAAGAACATCGTCATCCGCCCCATGGCTTATGTGGCCGAAAAAGACCTGACGCGCTGGGCCCAGGTGCGTGACTTCCCCATCATCCCCTGCACGCTGTGCGGCAGCCAGGAAAACCTGCAGCGCAAGCAGGTCGGCAACATGCTGCGCGAGTGGGACAAAAAGTACCCGGGTCGGCTGGAAAACATGTTCAGCGCGCTGCAAAACATCGTGCCTTCGCACCTGATGGACAGCAAGCGCCACGACTTCAAGAACATCAAGACCACCGGCGTGGCCGACGCCGAGGGCGACAAGGCGTTTGATGCGGACACCTTCGCGGAACCTGCACGGCCCGGCCTGCAGGTGATCGGATTGAGCGCCGTCTAGCACTCGCCAACCATCTTCTTCAGGATAATTTCGACCGGAGGCCCTTGTGAAACGCGCGCTAACAGCTATTGTTTCAATAGCAATTCTGGCACTGTCCGTCACCGGGTGCGCCAGCAAATGGATCATCGACAGCGAGGTCCATTCGTTCGCACGCTGGTCGCCAGCCCCGCCGGCCGCCGGC
The DNA here is from genome assembly GCF_036676035.1 of Polaromonas sp. GTDB lineage: Bacteria > Pseudomonadota > Gammaproteobacteria > Burkholderiales > Burkholderiaceae_C > Polaromonas. The sequence goes on along the minus strand of NZ_JAKFDR010000018.1, from coordinate 6,918 downwards.
AGCACCTACCGCTTCGAGCGCCTGCCCTCGCAGCAAAGCGCCGAGGCCGCACAGGCGCAGCTCGAAACCATGGCCCGCACGGCGCTGGAGCGGGTCGGCCTGGTGTTCAGTCCCGACAACGCCCGCTTCAGCGTGCTGATTGGGGCCAGCAGCCAGGGGCCGCTGCGCTCGCCGTATGACGACGGCTACGGCTTCGGAACGCCGGGCGTGCCCGGCATGTACCTCGGCGCCAGCCGGGGTGGCGGGTCTGTTGGTTTCGCGTTTCCGCCCATGGTCTATGAGCGCCCGTTCTACAAGCGCGAGGTCACCGTGATCATGCGCGACCTGCGGACCAACGCACTGGCGTATGAAACACGGGCCGTGCACGAAGGCCTGTGGACCGACCCGGCCGCTGTGCTGCCCGCCATGTTCGAAGCGGCCCTGCGCGGCTTCCCGGTGCCCCCCGCCGGCCCGCGCCGGATCGACATCGAAATCTCACGTTGAAGATGTGGCCCCCACGTTCGCTCGCTTCGCGTAACTCTCTGCCCCCCGAGGGGGCTGTGCTTGCTTGGGGCGGCCCGGCGCTGCGCACGGGCCTCCACACGCTTGTCGCATTCCCGTTCATCCTGAGGTATCGAAGGATGCCCCCAAGGGGGCTAATTTCCCTTGGGGCGGCCCGGCGGGAAATTGTTGGCCCCCACGCTCACTCACTTCGTGTAATTAAATAAATGACAGAACCAACCCGCATCATTGCCATCCGCCATGGCGAGACCACCTGGAATGTGGACTCGCGCATCCAGGGCCACCTCGACATCCCGCTCAACGACACCGGCCGCAGGCAGGCGCACCGCCTGGCGCAGGCGCTGGCGGGCGAGCCCATCACCGCCATTTATGCCAGCGACCTGTGGCGCGCCCATGACACCGCGCTGCACGTCAGCCGGGCCGTGAACGTGGACGTGACGACCGAAGAAGGCCTGCGCGAGCGCGGCTTTGGCGAGTTTCAGGGCAAGACCTTTGCCGAAATTGAAGCCGCCCTGCCCGAGCAGGCGATGCGCTGGCGCAAGCGCGACCCCGGCTTTGCGCCCCCCGGCGGCGAATCGCTGCTGCAGCTGCGCGAGCGCGTGGTCAGCACCGCCCAGCGGCTGGCCGCCCGGCACCGGGGCGAGCTGATCGCCATGGTGGGCCATGGCGGGGTGATGGACGTGCTGTACCGCGCGGCCACCCGGCTGGACCTGCAGGCGCCGCGCACCTGGGAGCTGGGCAATGCAGCCATCAACCGCCTGCTCTGGAGCCCCGAAGGCTTCTCGCTGGTGGGCTGGGCCGACACCCAGCATCTGGACGATGACACACGCGACGAGAGCTACTCATGATGATGGATTTACCCGCCCATTTGACCGGCCTGATCGGCCAGGCCGTCGGCGCGATTGACACGCCGGCGCTGGTGATTGACCTGGACGCCATGGAGCGCAACCTGGCCACCATGGCCGCCTTTGCGCGCCAGCACCAGGTCAGGCTGCGGCCCCACGCCAAAATGCACAAAAGCGCCACGCTGGCCAGACTGCAAATGGCGGCGGGCGCGGTGGGTGTCTGCGTGCAGAAGACCGCCGAAGCCGAGGCGCTGGCGGCACACGGCGTGAGCAACATCTACATCAGCAACCAGGTGATCGCGCCGGCCAAGCTCAAGCGCGTGGTGGCCCTGGCCCAGCAGCTTGCCGCCCTGAACGGGCAGCTCGCCATCGCGGTCGACAGCCTGGAGGGCATCACCCGGCTGGCCGCCGCCGCCCACGGCCTGTCGGTGCACCTGCACGTGCTGGTTGAAATTGATGTGGGCCAGGCCCGCTGCGGAGTGCATCCCGGCCCAGCCGCCGTGGCGCTGGTCCAGACCATCGCCCGCCACCCGCAACTGCAGTTTGCCGGACTGCAGGCCTACCACGGCCGCGCCCAGCACTTTCGCACGCTGGCAGAGCGGCGCACTGCGATTGAGCAGGTGGTGAGCGATGTGCGCCGCACCGTGGCCGCCCTGCAGGCCGCGGGCCATGCCGTGCCGCTGGTCACGGGCGCCGGCAGCGGCACGTTTTTGCTCGAGGCGGCCAGCGGTGTCTACGGCGAGTTGCAGGCCGGCTCGTACCTGTTCATGGACCGCGACTACGCCAGCAACGAACCCGACCCGGCACAGCCGCAGTTTGAACACGCCCTTTTCGTCAAGTCACAGGTGATCAGCGCCTGCGCCAGCCACGCGGTGGTGGACGCCGGCCATAAAAGCCACGCGATTGATTCGGGCCTGCCGGCCGTTCACGGCCGGGCGCTGGACTACGCCAATGGTGGTGACGAGCACGGCATTGTGCGCGGCAAACCCTTGCCCGCGCTGGGCGAGACGGTCTGGCTGATTCCCGGCCATTGCGACCCCACGGTCAACCTGCACGACCACCTGATCGGCGTGCGCGGCGGCTTGCAGCATGGCACGGTCGAGCAGATCATCAGGGTTGACGCCAGAGGCGCGCTGACCTGATTCGACGCAAAATTGAACGATGGGAAAAATCATCGTTCTGGCCACCCCGGTCTTCTTTCTGCTGATTGCGATCGAGTTCGCCTGGGGCTGGCTGCGCGAGCGCAAAGGCACCGGCCGCAACACCTACCAGTTCGACGACGCGATCAACAGCATCAGCCTGGGCGCGCTCAGCCAGCTCAGCGCCGTGCTGCTGCCGCTGCTGAGCATCGGCATTTACAGCGCCGTTCAATCATCGGTGTCGCTGGTGCCCGCCGCACAGGCGCAGGCGTTCTGGAACACCTGGTACGGCTGGCTGCTGGCCCTGGTTTTTTATGATTTCTTCTACTACTGGCTGCACCGCATGGGCCATGAGTCGGCCGTGCTGTGGGCCGCCCATGTGGTGCACCACCAGAGCCAGCGCTACAACCTGTCGACCGCGCTGCGGCAAAGCAGCTCGGATCTGCTGCTGGGCTGGATTTTTTACCTGCCGCTGGCCATCGCCGGCGTCCCGCCGGTGCTGTTTGGCATCGTCGCGCTGGTGGATCTGCTCTACCAGTTCTGGGTGCATACCGAACAGGTCGGCAAGCTGGGCTGGTTTGACCGCGTGTTCTGCTCGCCGTCCAACCACCGCGTGCACCATGCGGTCAACGACCACTACATCGACAAAAACTACGGCGGCATCCTGATCCTCTGGGACCGGCTGTTTGGCAGCTTCCGGGAAGAAGGCGAGCCCTGCGTCTACGGCACCCGCAGCCCGCTGGGCAGCTGGGACCCGCTGTGGGCCAACGCCGAAGTCTACTGGTCGCTGCTCCAGGACTCCTGGCACGCCCAAAACTGGGCCGACAAGGTCCGCGTCTGGTTCAAACCGCCGGGCTGGCGGCCTGCCGATGTGGCGGTGCGCTTTCCGCGGCCGGCGTTTGACATCAGCCAGGTGGAGACCTTTCAACCTGCCGCGAGCCGTGGCGTGCGGTGGTTTGGAGGGCTGCAGTTTGTGGCGCTGCTGCCCTGCGTGTCGGCCTTTCTGTGGTTTGCCGACTCCTTGCCCCCGGCCCATCTGGCCGTCTGGCTGGCCGCCCTCGCCACCGGCTTCTGGGCCATGGGCGCGGTGCTGCAGGGGCGCCTGAGCATGCTGGAAGTGCTGCTGGTGGAAGCCGCCGCACTGGGAGCCGCCACCGGCGCGCTGGAGCTGCTGGAATGGCACCGCCTCTTCAAACCGCTGCCCATGGTTTTTGCTATCACTTTGGTAGCTGTTCGCACCCATAAATCAGGGACCTGGGGCCGATTTGACATTTACTTATGGCTCGCCCTGGCGGCGTCGCTGGCGGGCGACGTGTTCCTGATGTTTGAGGGCTACTTCATCCCCGGCCTGGTGTCCTTCCTCGTGGCGCACCTGTTTTACATCGCCCTCTTCAAGCAGGGCGTGCCCTGGCTGCCGAACCGCCGTGCGCTGGCCGTCACCGGGGGGATTGGTGCGCTGATGTACGCCTTCTTGTGGACCCACGGCCTGCCGGCCGAACTGCGCGCACCGGTGGCCGTCTACGTCACGGCCATCGCCCTCATGGCCGCCCAGGCCTTGGGCCGGGCCACGGTGCTGCGCGACCAGGCCGCCACACGGGCGGCGATCGGTGCCTGCGTGTTCATGCTCAGCGACTCGCTGCTGGCCTTCAACCGGTTTGTGCAGCCCTTGCCGATGGCCGCGCTGTGGGTGTTGTCCAGCTATTACCTGGCGCAGATTCTGATCCTGCGCCACGCTCGCCCGCCTGTCACAGCGCAGCCGTCGCGTCCTTCGTGAGCAGGATTTCCCAGGCGACCTTGGGTTTCTCGTAGCGGCCTATCGTCCTTTCCTGCATCGACAGAGTGGTCCAGCCTGCGCTGAAAAGCGACAAGACCTCGCCACCGTCGAAAAAACGTTTGGCCTGCCCATCCACTTCGTAGTAGTGGGGGCTGATTTCGCGATGCCCGGTGGCGCCGTAGTGGACGTCGCCGGTCGAGTTCAACCTGCAGACCAGCAGGCCGCCGTCCGCCAGACAGCGGTGGATATCCCGCACGATGCCCAGCGTCTTCTCCCATTCAAAATAGTGCAGGCACAGGCTCGCGATGACCACGCCAAAGCGCTGATCGGCAAAAGGCAGGGGATCGTTCAGGTCGTGGTGCAGCACGGTGGCCGCGGGCACCCGTTGCGAGGTCAGGGCCAGCGCTTCGGGGGCAATGTCGGTGGCGGTGATTCGGTGAAAGCCCTGCTGCGCGAGGAACCATGTGTCGTAGCCCGGGCCGCAACTCAGCTCCAGGATCTCGGCCGTCTTCGGATAGCGGTGCAACAAGGGCACCCACGGCTCAAGCCATGGATCACGGTTCATCCGCACGCCTTCCGTGGATTTTCTTCAAGCAGATTCAAACAGTCCGCCTTCGCGGTTCGGAGGCGCCACGCCCAGATGGCGGAACGCGGCCAGCGTGGCGATGCGCCCGCGCGGGGTGCGCTGCAGATAACCCTGCTGGATCAGGTAAGGCTCGATCACGTCTTCAATCGTGTCGCGCTCTTCGCCGATGCTGGCGGCGATGTTGTCCAGCCCGACCGGACCGCCGTCGAAGCGGTGAATCACGGCTTCGAGCAGCTTGCGGTCCATCAGGTCGAAGCCCTGCGGGTCGACATCGAGCATGGCCAGCGCCTTGTGCGCGATGTCCTGCGTGATGCGGCCGTCGCCCTTCACGTCGGCGTAGTCGCGCACGCGGCGCAGCAAACGGTTGGCGATGCGCGGCGTGCCGCGCGAGCGACGCGCAATCTCGATGCCGCCTTCCTCGTCCATGGGCGCGCCCAGCAGGCCGGCGCTACGTTTGACGATGCGCGCCAGCTCCTCGGCCGTGTAGAACTCCAGCCGCGCCACAATGCCGAAGCGGTCGCGCAGCGGATTGGTCAGCATGCCGGCGCGCGTGGTCGCGCCCACCAGCGTGAAGGGCTGCAGGTCGAGCTTGATGCTGCGCGCCGCCGGGCCTTCGCCGATCATGATGTCGATCTGGTAGTCCTCCAGCGCCGGGTAGAGGATTTCCTCGACCACCGGGCTCAGGCGGTGAATCTCGTCGATGAAGAGCACGTCGTGCTTCTCCAGATTGGTCAGCAGCGCCGCCAGGTCCTTGGGCTTTTCAAGCACCGGCCCGCTGGTCTGGCGCAGGTTCACGCCGAGCTCGTGCGCGATGATGTGCGACAGCGTGGTCTTGCCCAGGCCGGGCGGGCCGAACAGCAGCACATGGTCCAGCGCCTCGCTGCGCTTCCTGGCCGCGCCGATGAAAATTTCAAGCTGCTCGCGCACCTTGGCCTGGCCCACATACTCGTCAAACAGCTTGGGCCGCAGCGCGCGCTCAATCGCCTCTTCATGGGGCGAGGCGGGCGCAGCCGACATCACGCGTTTGGACGGCGGCAGGTCGGAGATGGAAAAATCGTCGGTCTGGATGCTCATTTAGCCCCCACGCTTGTCACTTCGTGTACTGCGCTGCCCCCCCGAGGGGGCCGCTGCGCCTGCGGCCCGGCCAAGCCGGTTCCGCGGCCCTGGCTGGTCTGGAGCCGAGTCCCCCACGTTTGCCGCTGCGCTCATTTGGCGAGGGCCTTGAGCGCCAGCTTGATACCGTCGCTCACGCCGATGTCCTTGGGCAGGGCCTTGAGCGCCAGCGCCGCATCGCGGTCGCTGTAGCCCAGCGCCATCAGCGCCTGCAGGATGTCGGACTGCGCATCATTGGCCACGCTGACCTGCACGCCGATGTCGGCGCCCAGCTTGCCCTTGAGCTCGAGCAGCAGGCGCTCGGCGGTTTTCTTGCCGATGCCCGGCACCTTGATGATGCGGCCGGCTTCCTGGTGAGTCACGGCCTGGGCCAGTTCCTGCACGCTCATGCCGCTGAGCACGCTCAGCGCCGTGCGCGGGCCCACGCCGGAAATCTTGATGAGCTGGCGAAACGCCGCTCGCTCGGCGGCCGAACCAAAGCCATAGAGGATTTGCGCGTCTTCGCGCACCACGAAATGCGTGAGCAGGCTCACCTTGTCGCCCAGAGCCGGCAGGTTGTAGAAGGTGCTCATGGGCACCAGCACTTCATAGCCGACACCATTGCAGTCCACCAGCACCTCGGGAGGGTTCTTTTCGGCCAGCTGGCCTGAAATGCGTCCAATCATCCTAGAAACCGCAGTTGGACGCGCCCGAGTGAGCCGTCATGGGGTGGGCTGGCAAGGCGCGCGGGAGCCCCCACGCTTGTCGCTTCGCGTACTGCGCTGCCCCCCGAGGGGGTTGTGCTTGCTCGGGGGCGGCCCTTCGCGGCGCACGACGCTGCAGACTGATGCCCGCAAAGAGGAGCAACGCCGCCAGCGCGCGCCAGGGCGGCTCAATCGGGTGCGTAGCGCTGTCACCCAAAAAGTGAACTCGCGCGTGAGCGAATAAGTATGTGTTCATGCGGTCTTGCCAGCGGTTAAT
>NZ_JAKFDR010000017.1:0-23031 GCF_036676035.1 Polaromonas sp. | reverse complement strand
CGGCGTTGCTCCTCCTTGCGGGCATTAGCCCGCAGCGTCGTGCGCCGCGAAGGGCCGCCCCCGAGCAAGCACAACCCCCTCGGGGGGCAGCGCAGTACGCGAAGCGACAAGCGTGGGGGCTACCGCACGCCTTGCCAGCCCACCCCATGACGGCCCACTCGGGCGCGTCCAACTGCCGTTTCTAGGTTCAAGGTTTCTCCATGGCCAGTAGCCTGCTTGCGCTGATAGATGACATTGCCACCGTGCTCGACGACGTGGCGGTGCTGACCAAAGTGGCCGCGAAGAAAACGGCCGGCGTGCTCGGCGACGACCTCGCCCTCAATGCCCAGCAGGTCTCGGGCGTCAAGGCCAACCGCGAGCTGCCGGTGGTCTGGGCCGTGGCCAAAGGCTCCCTGCTCAACAAGGCCATTTTGGTGCCCGCCGCGCTGGCCATCAGTGCCTTCATGGCCTGGGCCGTCACGCCCTTGCTGATGGTGGGCGGCGCCTTTCTGTGCTTCGAGGGCTTTGAAAAACTGGCGCACAAGCTCATGCACAGCAAGCACGAGCAGGCCGCGCACCATGAAGAGCTGGTCACGGCACTGGCCGATCCGTCGGTGGATCTGGTGGCGGTGGAAAAAGACAAGATCAAGGGCGCCGTGCGCACCGATTTCATTTTGTCGGCCGAGATCATTGCCATCACGCTGGGCACGGTGCAGGCCAGCCCGCTCACCACGCAGCTCACCGTGCTTGCCGGCATTGCCCTGCTCATGACGATGGGGGTGTACGGCCTGGTGGCGGGCATTGTCAAGCTGGACGACGGCGGGCTGTACCTGAGCCGGCAAAGCGGCGAGGGCGCTTTGCCGCGCCTGCAGCGCGGTCTGGGCCGGGGCATCCTGGCCGCGGCCCCCTGGCTCATGAAGAGCCTGTCGGTGGCCGGCACGGCGGCCATGTTCCTGGTGGGCGGCGGCATTTTGACGCACGGTATCCCGGCGCTGCACCACGCCATTGAGGCCCTGGCCGCACGGGCGGCTTCCCTGCCGGGCGTGGGCGCGCTGCTGCAGGCGCTGACGCCCATCACGCTCGACGCCATCACGGGCATCGTGGCCGGCGCGCTGGTGCTGGCCGGGGTGCTGCTGGTCAAGCGCGTCATGCGCAGCGTCAAAAACGGCCGGTCCGTCCGGGCCGTCTCCAGGCGTTAAGGAGTCAAGGCCATGCTGAAGAAAATTGCTATAGTTTTGATAGCTGCCGGTGCTTTGTTGTTGGCGGCTGGAGCCATTTTTCTGGCTACCTTTGATGTGAACCACTACAAGCCGCAGGCGATCGAGTGGATGAAGGCCCACAAGCAGCGCACGCTGGCAATCGACGGGCCGATCGGGCTGTCGGTGTTTCCGCAGCTCGCGGTCACGCTGTCGGACGTGCGCCTGAGCGAAAAGCTCGACGCCCAGGGCCGGGCCGAGCCGTTTGCGCAGATTCAACGCGCGCGGCTGGCGCTGCAGATCATGCCGTTGCTGGCGCGCCGCATCGAGGTGGGCAAGGTTGAAGCGCAAGGCGTGCAGCTGACCTACCTGCGCGACGCCCAGGGCGTGCGCAACATTGACGACCTGCTGGCCGGCCCTGCCGGCGCCCAGGCGCCCGCGACGCCATCGCCCGCAGCGCCGGCCAGTGCGCCCGCGTCGGCCCCCATGCACTTTGACGTGCGCGGCGTGAGCCTGCACAACGTGACGCTGCGCGTGCGCGACGAGCAGTCCAGGGTGGACGGCGTGGCCACGCTGGCCCGGCTGGAAACCGGCCGTCTGGCCAGCGGCGTCGAATCGCCGGTCAGCTTCGACATGGCGCTGGACTTCAAGGCCCCCGCCGTCAGGGGCACGCTCACGGGCCGGACCCGGCTGCAGATCGACCTGGACCCGTCCGCCGGCAAAGACCGCGCAGACAAAAAGGAAAAACAGGCGCGCGAGGAGCGCCTCACGCTGACCAATGCCGACCTGACGTTTCGCGGTGACACGCCGTCGCTCAAAAATGCCCAGCTGTCCCTCAAGGGCACGCTGGCGCTGGACGCCGCGCGTTCGGCGATGGCCGCGCACCAGCTGCAGGCCACGGTCTCGGGTCAGGTGGCGGGGCTGTTGCTCGATGGCGCCGAGCTCAGCGTGGCCCAGCTCGACTACGAGCCCGGCGCGCAAAAACTACAGCTGCAAACGCTGGCGCTGGATTTCAAGGCCAGGCAGGGCGGCAATCCGCTGCGCGCGCGGCTGAACTGGCCGCAGTTGCAGGTTCAAGGCGAGTCGCTGGGGGGCAGTGCGCTGTCGGGCGATTTTGAGCTGGGCGGCAGCACACCGGTCACCGGCAAGTTCACCAGCAGCGCACCTGCCGGCAACTTCACGCAGTTGCGCATTCCCCGCTTCAAGCTGACGCTGGATGGCGGTGCCAAGGGCAGCGGCGAGATCACCACCGATATAGGCGTGCAGCCCGCCGGCGCCAGGGTGACGCTGGACAAGTTGCAGGGCAGCGTCAAGGCGCAGGCGGCGGGCCAACTGCAGGCTTTCAGCGTGGCCGGCGCGGCCAGCTACACCGGCGGCGCTGCCCAGGCCGTCCAGTGGGACCTGCGCGGCGTGTGGGGCGGCGATCCCTACTCCACCAGCGGCAACGCGGTACTGGCGGGCACCGTGCCCACCATCCATGCCAAATTCGAGCTGGCGCGCTTCAACACCCAGCAGTTGATGCCAGTGGCCCAAGCAGCTGCCAGCTCAGAGAAAAACAAGGCCCCGGCCGGTGTCAGTCCTGCGCCAGAAGCTATTAAATCAGGAGCAACCAAGCAGGCAACGACGGACGCGATTGACCTAAGCCCGGCCACCGCCTTCAAGGGCAGCATCGACGCCTCGGTCGGCAGGCTGACGGTGCGCAACATCGTGTTTGAGTCGGCACGCGTCAGCCTGCGCGGTGACGGCAAGCGGCTGGACATTCCGGCCTTTGCCGCCAAGGTCTGGCAGGGCACACTGTCCGGCAGCGGCGCGGTGGTGCCCGCCAGCAAGAGCATTGCGCTCAAGGGGGCGGCCGAGGGCGTGCGCATCGAGCAGGCGCTGAAGGATTTGTCGGGGCGCGACCACGTGAGCGGCACCGGCCGCGTCGTGGTCGACGTGCGCAGCGCGGGCGCCACGCTCGCGCAGATCCGCTCCGGGCTGGACGGCAAGGCCCATGTGCAGCTGCGCGATGGCGCGATCAAGGGCATCAACCTGGCCAAATCCCTGCGCGAGGCCAAGGCTGCCTTGACGCTGCGCAAGGACAACGTGCACAAAGCCCGGCAGGAGGAGAAAACCGACTTCTCCGAAATCTCCGCCAGCTTTGACATCGCCCAGGGCGTGGCGCACAGCAAGGACCTCGATGGCAAGAGCCCTTTCCTGCGCCTGGCCGGCGAAGGGCAGATCGACATCGGCCGCGGCACCATCGACTACCTGGCCAAGGCCACCCTGACCGATACCGCGCAGGGGCAGGACGCCGCCGAACTCGCCGCACTGCGCGGCGTACAGGTGCCGGTCAAGCTCAGCGGTCCGCTCGAGGCGATGGAGTACAAGGTGCAGTGGTCGGCCGTGACCGCCTCGGTCGCCAAGGAAGCACTCAAAGGCAAGGTCGGTGATGCGCTGAAAGACAAGCTGGGCCTGGGCAAGAAAGATGAAGCCGCCCCGGCCGCACCCGCAGGGGCGCCGGCGCAGCCGCAATCGCCCAAGGACAAACTCAGGGACAAGTTGAAGGGCTTGCTGCGCTAGTACCGGTTAAAAAATTTGCAATCACTTTAAAGTTTCCACGTGGCTTCTCCCATCCCTCCAACGCCCAGCCTGGCTGCAAGCCCCCATCCCCTGATCCACTGGACCGAGGCGGGCGAGGCCTGCTCGGCGCTCTGGCGTTCCGAGCGCGGCGCGCTACCCCCCAAACGCGTGGTGCTGGCCGACGACACCCTGAGCGCCGACAGCGCCTACCGGCTGGCCTGCGAAGGCACGGCCATGCTCTGGCGCGGCGACTTTCACAATGCGCGGCACCTGCTGCAGGCCCTGGCGCGGCGGGCCGACAAGCCGCCAAAGAACGCTCGCAAGAAGCCGGCGGATTCAGTGAAACCTGCTGTATTGCCTGCCGAGGCCTTTCATTTGTACCGCCAGGCGCAAGCGCAACGGGCGCGAGTGCTGGGCATGGTGCTGATTCAGTTCAAGGCCGATTACGGCATCGCGCTGCGCCGTGCGCCGGATGCCCGGCAGGCCTGTGCCGAGGCCTGGGGCCCAGCCGATGAGGCTGCGGGCACTTCGGTGGCCTCCCTGCGCGAGCTGCTGGGTCTGATCAGCGCGCACGAGTGGCGCAAAAAAGGCGTTGAAATTACCGCCCTCGGCGAACCACCTCATAACCGCATTCATCCGCACTACGGCGTGTTTTCACCGGTGCGCGGCGAGTATGTGGGCCTGGTCGCTACGGCGCCCTTGCCTTTCACCGGGCAAGATCCGTTCGTGGCCTTTGATATTGGCACGGGCACCGGCGTGCTGTCCGCCGTGCTGGCGCGCCGCGGCATTGCGCATGTGGTGGCCACAGACCAGGACGCGCGCGCGCTGGCCTGCGCCAATGAGAATCTGACCCGGCTGGGCGTGGCTGGGCAGGTTGAGGTCATCAAGGCGAACTTGTTCCCCGAAGGCCAGGCGTCCCTGATCGTGTGCAACCCGCCGTGGCTGCCGGCCCGGCCCAGCTCGCCGATTGAGTACGCGGTGTACGACGAAGGCAGCCGCATGCTGCTGGGTTTTCTGAACGGTCTGGCGGCGCACCTGGCGCTGGGCGGGGAGGGCTGGCTGATTTTGTCGGATATCGCCGAACACCTGGGCCTGCGCCCGCGCGCCACGCTGCTGGCCGCCATTGAAGCGGCGGGCCTGCAGGTGCTGGGCCGGCTGGACGCACGGCCCCTGCACTCCAAGGCTTCCGACGCAGCGGACCCGCTGCACGATGCGCGCGCGGCTGAAGTCACGTCGCTTTGGCGGCTGGGGTTATTGGGGTCAGACGCCAATTTCGCTGCGGTGCGCCGCACCGCACCCTTCGGGCGTGCCGAAGGCACGGTGAATTTGGACTCTGACCCCAATAACCCATGACGATTCTGCTCGCCCCCATGGAAGGCCTGCTGGACTTCGTGCTGCGCGACATCCTCACGCGGGTGGGCGGCATTGACCGTTGCGTGTCCGAGTTCATCCGCATCACAGACCAGTTGTTGCCCGAGCGCGTGTTCACGCGCATCGTGCCCGAGCTGCACACGGGCGGGCGCACGCTGGCGGGGGTGCCGGTGCGGGCGCAGCTGCTGGGCTCGGACCCGGTGTGCCTGGCGGAAAACGCCGCCCGGCTGGCCGGGCTGGGGCCTGCCGGCATCGACCTGAACTTCGGTTGCCCGGCCAAGGTGGTGAATCGCCACGGCGGAGGAGCCGCCCTGCTGGACGAGCCCGAGACCATCGCCGCCATTGTCGCTGCCGTGCGCCGCGCCGTGCCGGCGCATCTGCCAGTGTCGGCCAAGATGCGTCTGGGCTTTAACGACGATTCGCGCGCGATCGAATGCGCGCAGGCCATAGCCGGCAGCGGCGCCAATGAGCTGGTGGTGCACGCCCGCACCAAGGCCGACGCCTACCGGCCGCCGGCCTATTGGGAGCGCATCGCGGACATTCGTGCGGTGGTGCAAATTCCGGTGGTGGCCAACGGCGAAATCTGGACGGTGGACGATGCACGCCGCTGTCGCCAAGCATCGGGCTGCGACATGCTGATGATTGGCCGTGGGGCGGTGACGGACCCCGGTCTGGGCCTGGCCATCAAGGCCTCTATGAGTGGGGCAGCAGTCCATCCGCTACCGGCTGGCGTCACCTGGCCCGCACTGGTGCCGCTGCTCACCGACTTTTGGCACATCGTCTGCACCCGGCTCGAGACCCGCTCACGCGCAGGCCGGCTCAAACAGTGGCTCAACTTTTTACGCCGCCGCTTTCCCGAGGCTGAAATCGCGTATCAAACCCTGAAAACCATCAACGACCCAGCCTTGATTGATGAATGGCTGGCGGGAGTGGTGCAGGCCCAGTTGGCTGCGAACCTGCAGCCAGGTTTGACCCTGCGGCCAGCGTCCCTCTTGACGCCGGCCCCGGTACTTGAGGCAGTGTGACGGTCGCCTTTACCGTGCAACCCACTCAAGCAGGCGTTTCCCATACAGCCCGCTGAAGGTCAAAAACAGGACTGTGATACCAACGTTCCATATCAGAATCATGACCGTTGCATCGAGCGGATGGAACAGCGACAGTGCGACCGCCGTCATCGCGGCGACCGCGAGACTCCCCATCATCGCAACCGGCGCCGGAGAGAGTCGCGCCGCATATCGAAGCATGATGAGCATCGCCAGCGACAGCGGGATGCCGGTGACCGCCAGCGTCGCAAAACAGCGCGTGGTCTCGCCGAGAGACATTCCGTCCGGTCCAATGCTGACCCAGTCCGTGAGGCAGGCATAGCCAATCGTGGAAATCCACACGGCCAGCGCGGGCGCCGGCAGTAGCAGCCATCGTCGTGATTGGCCTGGAACGCTCGCAATAAACGACGCCATCGCAGCGAGAACGCCGGTCATCAAGGCTGCCACAACGCTGGTGGCGAAAACGGGCTGGCTCAGCTTGAGTAGGAGGTCCGGCCGCACGCCATGTCCGACGGCGACCAACGCCAACATCAGCGCCGCAAACATTAGCCAACACAGGGCTCGTACCGCAGGTGGCCGCAGGCGCCGCACCGGTTTTACGTCCGTAACCAGGGAATCGATTACATCGGAGGTTGACGTCATGTCATGTCTCCAGGTTTTTTGATCATTTCGCGCAGCTTCTTCAAGGCGCGGTGTGTTGCCACTTTCAATGAGGCAACCGACATTCCGTTGGCCGCCGACGCTTCCAATAACGACAGTTCTTCAAGTTTCAGCATTCGTATGGCATCCCGTTGCCCAACTGGAAGGCGCTCCACCGCGTCACGCAGCATGCGGGCATTTACCGCCTCCTCCTGTAAGTTCGCTTCAGAGATCGACAAGGTTTCATGTTCTGGCCCAATCGGTATTTCATGCGCGCTGGAACGTCCCTGTCGCCGCAGCACGTCGATGATGCGCCGGTGGGCGATCGTCGCCAGCCAGGGGCCGAACGGGCGAGCCGGGTCGTATGTGTGGCGCACCGTGTGGATGGTCAGAAGAATATCTTGAACCGCATCCTCGACGTCACTTCGATTCCCGATGTGGCGGGCCGCGAGCGCCCGCAAATAGGGCGTGATCGCTTCGAGCAGGCGCCGGTAGGCATCGCGGTCACCCGCTTGTGCCCGCGCCATGGAGATGGACCAATCCAGCCTACCGTCGGCGCGAGTATCCGGCGCCGTGGGGCGGTGATCGGGCGCGGCTGGATCCCGAGCATCCGCTACAAGACTCAGCGTTGGGCCGGGGCGCCGCGTTTTGGAGGACATGCTCGAATTTTGCACTCTGGAGGGTGGCTATTTCGCAAAAAGTTAATTTTGCGTGCCATGTAACCTTTGGTCACTGTCAAACGAATTTCCTGACAGGGTTGCGATCCTGTGACCCGTCCCCCTAACTTTACTTTAGGAGAATCCAAAATGAGCAAACAGTTATTGGCAGCTTCGACGCTGTCTGCCGCGGTCGGTCTCGCGCTCGCATTTCAAGCGTTGCCGGTACAGGCGCAGGGTACGAAGGAGATGCCACAGGTCGTCAAGGACAACATGGCGAGGATGGAAAAAAACAAGCTGGAGAAATGCTACGGTATCAATGTCGTAGCCAAGAACGATTGCGCGGAAGGGGCGCATTCCTGTGCCGGCCAGGCCACGAAGGCGCGCGATACGAAGTCCTTCGTGATGCTGCCGGCGGGTGACTGTTCCAAGATTCAGGGTGGCAAGCTGGCGCCGGGTTGAGCGGACACCGGCGTATGAATGTTTCCGTGGTCATGCCGCAGGATGCGCCGGGCCGAATCCCGGCGAAAGCCGGTATCGGGCTGCGCTTTCGGCATCACCAGCCGGTTGCCGAGGCGCGTCCCGATGTCGCGTGGTTCGAGGTGCATACCGAAAACTACATGGGCGGCGGCACCGTGCCGCGGCATCTGGACATGATTCGCCGCGACTATCCGATCTCGCTGCACGGCGTGGGTCTGTCGCTGGGCAGTGCCGATGGACTCGACGCCGCCCATCTCGGGCGGATTCGCGATGTCGTTGACCGGGTCGAACCCGGCCTGATCTCCGAACATTTATCGTGGAGTGTCACCGGCGGCACGTACCTGGCCGACCTGTTGCCGCTGCCGCTGACTGAAGAGGCGTTGGCCATCGTCTGCCACCATGTCGACCAGGTCCAGGCATGCCTGAAGCGGCGCATCCTGATCGAAAACCCGTCGACTTATCTGCGTTTCCGGCACTCGACCATTCCGGAGTGGGAGTTTCTGGCGCACGTCGCGCAACGCACGGGTTGCGGCATTCTGTGTGACGTCAACAACATCTACGTCAGCGCCAGCAACCACGGCTGGGATGCGCTGACCTACCTTGCCGCCCTGCCGCCAGCGGCGATCGGAGAAATCCATCTCGCTGGACACAGCATCCGCGAGTTCGGTCAAGGCAGGACGCTGCGCATCGACGACCACGGCTCGCGCGTCGCGCCGCAGGTCTGGGCGCTCTATCGCGAGGCACTTAAGCGCTTCGGGCCGATTCCGACACTGATCGAATGGGATACCAACGTGCCACCGCTGGAAGTCCTGATGGAGGAAGCAGCCATCGCCGAGGCAATCATCGAGGAACACTGCAATGAAGTCGCATGCGCCAACGCTGATTGAACTTCAGCACGCGATTCGCCAAGGCCTGCAGGGCGGCGTGGACGGGGACGCGTCCGCCTTTGTCATCAACGAAGGATTGGACCCTGTAGAGCGGCTCGGCATTTACCGCAACACGTCCGTCGGCGTGCTCGTGACAGCGCTCCAACTGGCCTTTCCGGCCGTGCAGCACGTGGTTGGCCCGGAATTCTTCGAGGGCGCGGCGCGGCTATTTGCCGCTGAGGCCCCGCCACGCAGTGCGTGGCTGGATGAATATGGCGCGGACTTCCCGCAATTTCTGGCGCAACTTGCGCAGGCGGCGTCGGTGCCTTATCTGCCGGACGTGGCCCGCCTCGAATGGAAGGTCAACCTCGTACTGCATGCGGCTGATGCCGAAGCGCTGGAGATCGCGCGCCTGGCGACTTTGGGCGAAGCCGAGCTTGAAAACCTGCGCTTCGAGCCGCATCCGGCGGCGCAACTGCTGCGCTGCGAGTTCCCGGCCGATGCCATCTGGCACGCGGTGCTGGAGCGTGATGATGACGCCATGGCGGCGATAGCCCTGGCAGACGGCCCGGTCTGGCTACTGGTTCAACGAACGGAGAGTGGTATCGATGTGGTGCGCTTGAGCGAGCCCGAATGGCGCATTGCCGCAGCGCTGTTTTCCGGGCAGCCATTGGGTACGGCGCTGGCGCAGGCATCTTGTGCCGAGCCGCACACCTTGCTCGCTGCCCACCTCGCGCGCGGATGCTACACGAGTTGCAGTCTGGCGCACGCGAAGATGGCACCTTGACCCCAGAGGATTCGCACATGAAAAATTCGCCCCAATCCATCAAGCCGCAACCGGCGTATGCCAATCCGTTGGCGCGTCTCGTGCGGTGGCTAGACCGGGTGCCCTACACGCTCCTCGCCATCCCGCTACGGATCGCGGTAGCCACGGTATTCTGGAATTCCGCAATGAGCAAGCTGGCGAATTGGGCCACGGCCATGGAGTTGTTCCGCGAAGAGTACAAGGTCCCGCTTCTGCCCCCGGAAGTCGCCGCCTATATGGCAGTTTCGATCGAGTTGACCGCGCCGGTGCTGCTGATGCTTGGATTGGCGACCCGGCCCGTGGCGCTGGTACTGCTTGGCATGACATCGGTCATTGAGATATTCGTCTACCCCCAGGCTTGGCCCACGCATATCCAGTGGGCTGCGATGCTGCTGGTGCTGTTATGCCGGGGGGCGGGAGCCTGCTCCCTCGACCATTTGCTGCGGCGGCGCTGGATGAGATAGCCCGCGGATGCGCCGTGTAAGTAGGCGCAAACTGAACGCCGGACGCTTGCTCCAAGCAGTGGCTCAACTTTTTGCGCCGCCGTTTTCCCGAGGCTCAATGGGCCTGCCAGGCTCTGAAGACCATCAATGCACGGCACTCATTCGACCTTGGCGCCAGAAGCCTTCACGACATTGGCCATGCGTTCATAGTCGGTGGCGAGCAAGCGGCCAAAGTCGGCGTTGCTCATGGCCTGGGGCTCGATGCCTTGCTTGTCGAGGCGTTCCAGAATCACGGGGTCTTTAAGCAGTTTGCCCATCGCAGCATTGACACGGCTGATCTCGGCCGCTGGCGTGCCTGCCGGGCCGAGCAGGCCAAACCAGGAGTCGAATTGGTAGCCCGACAAACCGCTTTCAGCAATGGTCGGAACGTCGGGCAGGTACCTGGAGCGTTTGGGCGACGTGACGCCGATCAGGCGAATGCGGCTGTCCTTGGCAAACGCCAGCGCACCAATACTGGCCGCAATCACGGCTTGCGCGCGACCCGAGATCACTTCGTTGATCGCCTCGCCCGTGGCCTTGAGCGGCAGGTGCACCAGATCGATCCCTGCCAGCCCGTTGAAATAAGCCATCGAGAGATGCGTGGCGCTGCCCACGCCTGCGGTGGCGTAGTTCATCTTGCCGGGGTTGGCCTTGGCGTAGCGAATGAACTCGGCTGCGGTTTTGGCGGGCACGTCAGGGTGAATCATCAGCACATAGCCGGCCGTGCCGATGTGGGCCATGGGCGCAAAGTCTTTTTGAGGGGAATATGGCAGCTTGGTGTAGAGCGAGCCGCTGATGTTGTGGCTGGCGGCCGCCAGCACCATGGTGCCGCTGTCGGGTGCCGACTTGGCCACATAAGCCGTGCCCACCGTGCCACCCGCCCCGGGCCGGTTTTCGACAATCACGGTTTGACCGAGCGCCGCGCCCAGCTCGGTGGACATGGATCGCGCGAGGATGTCCTGCACGCCGCCGGGCGCAAAGGGAACCACAATGCGCGTCAGCCGTGCACCGGTTTGTGCCAGCGTGGCGCCTGCGCTCAGGGCCAGGCTGGTAGCCAGAAAATCTCTGCGGTCCATCATGCTTTTCTTTCGGTTGTGGTGGTTGCGATCAGTATCAGTTCACGCAAATTTCGTCAGCCAGGCGCCGCATGAAGCGTTCGCACCAGGCCAATTGCTCCAGCGTGACCCATTCATTGGGCTGGTGCGCCTGCGCGATGTGGCCGGGGCCGCACACGATGGTAGGCACACCGGCCTGATGAAACAATGCAGCTTCCGTGCCAAACGACACCTTGCCCGCGCCGGTGCTGGCATCCACGCCTGCGCAGGTGAAGCACAGTTGCGCAATCGGGCTGTTTGCGTCGGTGGCAAAACCGGGCAGCACCGAATTGAGCTTGTGGGTGATGCCGGTGTCCGTCGCCACGGCCTGCATGGCCGGGATCAGACTGTCGGCAAAGGCCTTGGCCTCATTGAACAGCGTTTCCGGCGTGTTCATGTGGTGGTGGCGAATCTCCCAGGTTACATCGCAGTCGCGCGGAATGATGTTGAGCGCGGTGCCGCCGGCAATCACGCCGGTGTGAATGGTGGTGTGCGGGACGTCGTAAATCGGGTCGAACGGGCCTTCTTTGGCCAGCTTGCGGTGCATGGACTTGAGATGCGCAACAAATTCACAGGCAATCTCGACGGCATTGACGCCCAGCGGTGTCAGCGAAGAGTGCGCTTCAAACCCACGCACCGAAGTTTTGTAAGCGTGCTTGCCCTTGTGCGCAATCACCACCTGCATGCCGGTGGGCTCCCCCACAATGCAGCCCGCCGGCTTGAAGCCCTCACTGACCATGTCGGCGATCAGGCGGCGCACGCCGATGCAGCCGACTTCTTCGTCGTAGCTGAAAGCCAGGTGCACGGGGCGCTTGAGTTTGCGCTTGAGCAGCTCGGGCACCATCATCAGGGCCGTGGCGCCGTAGCTTTTCATGTCGGTCACGCCACGGCCATACAGCTTGTCGCCAATCACTTGCGCAACAAACGGGTCGGTGTTCCAGGGCTGGCCATCCACCGGCACTACGTCGGTGTGGCCTGACAGCACCAGACCACCGACTTTGGTTTCGCCGTTCTCGGCGGGCAGGGTGGCCCACAGGTTGGCTTTTTTGCCGCTGTCGTCGTAAGTCAGGCGGCATTCCAGACCGTGTGCTTCCAGGCGGGCGCGGGTCCATTCGATGAGGGGCAAATTGCTGTCGCGCGAAACAGAAGCAAACGAGACCCATTTTTCAATGAGAGGCAGGGCGGTGAGGTTGGCGGCCAGGACGGACTGCAAGGCTGCACTGTTGAGCGGGGCGTTCATGTCGGGGGCCTTTGGGTGAGGGGTGTCGGAGGGGGCGCCGTCAAAATTGTATGACAGGCCGTCCATATTCGCTCGATCCATTGAGGGCAGCTTTCAAGCTCATTGCAATGCCGCAGAGCGCTTGCCGCCGAACCCGGCGAGAATCCCAGATCCTGGCACCCGCGGCGCCCATGCTGCCACGTGCCCTGATTTTTGTCATCTCACCGAAAGAACCCATGAGCAACTCCCTCTACACCACCTCCATTCCCGTTTTCAGGCAAATGCTGGGCGGGCTCAGCGCTGTGCTGGCCAAGGCGGAGGCCCATGCCGGCGCCAAAAAGATAGACCCCAACGCGCTGTTGCAGGCACGCCTGTACCCCGACATGTTTGCCTTGCTGCGCCAGGTGCAGGTGGCCAGCGATTTCGCCAAGAGCGTGTCGGCCCGGCTGGCTGCTGCCCCGGTGCCTGCGTTTGAAGACACCGAGCAGACCTTTGCCGACCTGCAGGCGCGCATTGCCAAAACGCTGGCATTCATCGACAGCCTGAGCCCGGCCCAGTTTGAAGGCGCCGACACGCGCGAGATCGTCACGCAAGCCGGCACGCCCAAGGAAAAACGCTTCAGCGGCCAGTCCTACCTGCTCAACTACGGCTTGCCGCATTTCTTTTTCCACGTCACCACGGCCTATGCCATCCTGCGCCACAACGGCGTGGAAGTGGGCAAGAAGGATTACATCGGCACGTATTGAGCGCTGGAGCGCTGCGCAGGCAAGCGAATGGAAGGGCGTGCTTGAAGCCGGATTTATAAGCCAAATCGGCTATCGGCCCTTGTATTTATTGCGCTATGTGCTATTGAATTTATAGCAAATAAGCAGGCGCCGGCTGGACGCCTCGTCCCCTGCAAGCAGCCCGGATCGGCTTGCAGGCGTACAAGGACATGGGCTATGTTTTCGCGCCGGCCTTGCTGGCTTGGCGGATGGCTTCCAGGGAAATGGGCTGCGTTTTCTCGTAAGCCGTGCTGGGCTGGGGAACGGTCTCCAGGGTCATGGGCTGTGTTTTTGCATAGGCCGTGCCGGGCTTGGGGGTGTCTTCTATGGACATGGGCTGTGTTTTTGCGTAAGCCGTGCTGGGCTGATGGGCGGCTTCTGCACCGCGCACCAGCATGTCGGCATCGCGAATGGCAAACATGCGCTCCAGGTCTTTCATGACATCGGTACTGGCGTCGGCTGGGGTCGGATGCTCTTCCCACACCGAGCGGTCGGGCAGCTCGGTGTAGGGGCAGCTGTCACCGACTTCCAGCTGCCACGAGATGCCATGCAGCCACTGCGAGGCGTGGGGCTCAAAGCGCAAGATGTCGGTCATCAGCGATTGCTGGAAGGCCACCGCGTAAGTCAGCAGGCGCAGGTCCCAGTGCCGCATGATCAGCCGCACATACATGCCTTCTCCGCGGCTGCGGCTGGAGACCAGCAGCATCTGGCAGTCCAGCCAGCTTGGCGGTATGCCGTGCCGGCGCATGGAGTCGTGCAGCAGCACCTGAATCAGTTGGCGCCGCAGGTCGTTTTCCGAGCCGCCCTCGATGGTCTCGGGTGCGTCGCGTTGGCTTTTGGAATCAGCCAAGCCCAGTTTGAACACTTTCTTCAGGCCAAACATGTGTGGGATCGATAAATGCATTTTTGACTCCTGGCGACCGCACTTGGTGCAGTTGTCGGGATGCAATTTGCACCTTAACAACTACAAAACGTACTGTTACCTTTAATCGAAACATCAATCTCATCAAGGCAATTAATACCAAAAGCAGGCAATTTCTCCCTTAATGCAGGGTTTAGACCTCAAACCTCTGACTGTCAAGCCGCCAAATGGCATATATCGTTAAAAATCAGGCGCCAAACGGGCTTTTAACTTCAGCCTGGCATGCACCGGCAGCGCGGCAAGGCTGGCCATCTTGGCTTACGCAAAGCGTCCCTTGTTGGTGACCAGTGTGCAACCGGTGATGCGCCAGGCTTTGCTGGTTTGTTGTTCCAGGGTGTAAATGGCCAGCCAGGAGTCACCGCTGGCATCGGTCATCTGAACCCCTTGCACCACCTGCGCGTCCTGGCTCTCGGGCTTGAGAAAGGCCACCGACGCAGGCCGGTACACCACCGGGTAGCCGTTGCGCACCATGGCCATGAAGCGTTCGGCGCTGCGCATCATCCTGCGCACGTTGGGCGCCGCATAAGAAAAAGCCTTGGTGGCGTCGTCCGCCGCAAAGGCCGCCAGCTGCTCTTGCACCACGGCATGGATGCTCTTTTCGTCAGCGGGCGAGAGCGGCTTGGCGCTCGCAGCGGCATGCAGGGCCAGTGTGGCAGTGGCCACGGCCAGCCACCAGCGCCATTGGAAAAACAGGGTAGGTGAAACGGTTGGCATACAAAGCTCCCGGTTGAATGGAGTCACGTGGCAAACAGGCCGCATGACGTTTGCAGGTGCCACGGGTCCTGATCTTGACGGTACGCACCATGCATCCCTTCGGATGCGGTGAAGGGGTGAGTGTGAAAAGTGCCGGGCCGCCTCAAGGAAAATTAGCCCCCTCGGGGGGAATCCCTCGATACCTCAGGACGAACGGTGAGTGTGACGAGCGTGGGGGTTCTCTCTATATCCCCAACAGTTTCTTGGCGCTGCCCAGCGCCTTGATCGAATCGTCGTGCTTGCCTTCCTTGTGGAACTTTTCGCCCTCTGCACGCAGTGCCTTGACCTTGGTCAGGTCGGCCGCCGAGAGCTTGGGGCTGGTCGAGAGTTTGGCGTCTATCGCCTTCATCTCATTGGGGCAGTTGTGGGCCAAAGCCAGGGAGGAGGCGGCCAGGGCCAGCGCAGCAATGATGAATTTCATTTCAGTCTCCGTCGCAAGTCAGGAAATGCTGACCCTCAAATGCTAGCAAAAACCCGTGGTTTGCACCAGTGCCCAGGCGGGAGTATGGCCAGCGCGGGATGAGTCTCTCAGCGGCACGTCCGCGAAGTACACGAAGTGAAAAGCATAGAGGCCCGTGCGCAGCGCAGGGCCGCCCCAAGCAAGCACAGCCCCCTCGGGGGGCAGCACAGTACGCGAAGCGACAAGCGTGGGGGCTACAGACTTCAGCGCAGGGCCGCCCCAAGCAAGCACAGCCCCCTCGGGGGGCAGCGCAGTACGCGAAGCGACAAGCGTGGGGGCTAGCCTAACGCGGGCGGTCGAAAATCTGCCGGATCTGCGCCGAAAGCGCCATCGGATCAAACGGTTTGGCGATCACGTCCAGCGCGCCCAGCGCCCTGTACTGGGCCACTTCGGCCGCCTGCACCTTGGCCGTCATGAAAATCACGGGCGTGCCGGCGGTGGCCGGCAGCTGGCGCAGGGCCTGCAGCGTGCTGGGGCCGTCCATGCCGGGCATCATCACGTCCAGCAAGAGCAGGTCGGCGGCAGCGCTGGGGGCCGCTGCCAGTGCTTCACGGCCCGAGGCACAGGCCAAGACAGTAAATCCGCCAACGGCTTCAAGCGCCATCTGGGCAATCGCGCGGATGTCGGGTTCGTCTTCAACGTAAAGAATGCGATTAAGGGGGGCAGGCATGGCGAGGCTCAGCTTGTCTGACGGGAAGAAGTGGAGTGCGCAGGAGCGCGCCCGCGCGTGGCCCGCAGTTCATCATCGGAAGTTTTCGCCTTTAGCAATATGGCGGTGGCGTGCTCCCTGTCGGCGGCACTCATATCGATGGCTGAAAAAATCACCACCGGCGGTGGCGGATCGAGCGGCTCAATGTCGGCAAACAGATCCGAGCCCGACGCCTGCCCAGGGGCCAGATCAAGGTCAAGCAGCACCGCCTCCACCAGGTGGGAGCGCAGATGCACACGGGCTTCTTCCAGCGTGGCGGCAAGCTCAAACGTGGCGACGTCTGGCGAAATGGCGGTCGTGATGCGCTGGATGTCCAGGTCGTCTTCCACATGCAGAATGCGCGGCTTGTTCCCGGCGATGCCTGCAACCGCGCGACGCAAGCCGAGGACCAGCCGATTTTCATCAATTGATTTTTCAAGCCAGCCTGACACCATCAGCGGCTGGTTGCCAAATTGAAGCCTCCCCTCTTCGGCCATGGCCGACACCACCACGACGGGCAGATGACGCGTGTGCTTTTCACCGCGCAGCGCACGGATCAGCGAGGCGCCGTCCTGGCCGGGCAGTCTCAGGTTCACCGTCATGGCGGCATAGGTCTGGATCGCCAGCAGCTCCAGTGCCTGCGCCGCACTGTGCACCATGTCGACGTCAAAGCCGCCCTTGTCGATCATCGTGCCGATCAGTCGCGCGACGTCGGGGTCGTCCTCGCACACCAGGATGCGCGGCCTGGGCGCCGTGTAGCCTGGCGCGACGGGGTCTGTGTCTGCGTCTGCGTCTGCAACGGCAGCTTGGATGGTTTGCCATTCGGGCAGTTCAAAAAAGAAGGTCGTTCCAATGCCTGTCTCGGAATTGAAGCCCATGCCGCCGCCCATGCGCTCAACGATGGCTCGCGAAATGCTCAAACCCAGGCCGGTGCCCCCACTTTGCCGCGTATCCGACGAGTCGGCCTGCGAGAACTTCTGGAAGATGCGCTTGCGAAACTCCTCCGGGATGCCCGAACCATGGTCGATCACCTCGACGCGCACCCGTTCGCCGGCCCGCAGCAGCCTGACCTGAACCGGCGTCTGCGGCGGCGAGAACTTCACGGCATTGGACAGCAGGTTGGTGATGACCTGCGTGAGGCAGTCACTGTCGATATTGGCGCGCAGGGTGTCGTCGGGGGCATCCAGCGCCAGCGTGACCTGGTGCTGCGCGGCGAAGCCTTCGTTGGCCGCCAGCGCCTGTTCCAGCAGGGGTTTGAGCGCGGTCACCTGCAGCTCAAAGCGCATTTTTCCGGACTCGATTTTTTCGCTGTCCAGGATGGCGTTGATCAGGCGGATCAGGCGTTCGCAGTTGTCCTTGGCAATGTCCACCAGTTTTTTGGCCTTGTCGGGCAGCGCGCCGGCCACACCGCCGGAGATCAGACCCAGGGAGCCACGGATCGAGGTGAGCGGCGTGCGCAGCTCGTGACTCACGGTCGAGACAAACTCGCTCTTCATGCGGTCAATGCGCTTTAACTCGGTGATGTCGTTGCCCAGCGCATAAAAGCCGATCACCTGGCCTTCCTGCTTACCCTCGCCGTAGCGCGGGAGGTACTTGAAGTCGTAGTCCCGCAGGTCGCCCTGGGCGTTCATCCTGGACCCTTCGTAGCGAACCGAGTAACCCGAGAGCGCATCTTCAATCTTGTCGCGTACCTTCTCATAAGCGTCGTCGCCCAGTACCTGGCGCAGGGGTTTTCCATGGAGTTGATTGTGGGTCAGGCCAAAGCTTTCCTCGTAGGCCTTGTTGTGAAACTGGAGGCGCTGCTCCGCGTCCACGTAGGCTAACAGCGCCGGCACGGTGTCGCTCATCTGCCGCAGCTGGGATTCGCTGGTGTGCAGCGCATCGCTGATGCGCTTGGTTTCCGTGATGTCGCGCACAATGGTCGTGAACAGTCGCCTGCCGTCCACCGTCACGTCACCGAACGACAGCTGCAGCGCAATCTCGTCGCCGTTCTTGCGCAGGCCGGGCATTTCGCGGCCGGATTCCTTGAGCCCTTCCGGCCGGGAGAGCAGGGAAATGAACAGCATTTGAAGCGGGCCGCGGTTACGGGTCGGCACCAGTTGCGTCACCGGATGCCCCAGCAGTTCCGGCAGCTGGTAGCCAAACAGTTCCAGGCCGGCCGCGTTGACGTTCGAGATGAGGCCATCCGCGGTGGCCGTGATCACCCCCTCGGCCATGCTTTCGGTCACTGCACGGCTCATGGCCACACTGTCGGACAGCTGGGCTTCTACCCGCCGGCGCTTCGCTTCGTAGAAGTTGATCACGAAGATCGCCCAGACCAGCAGCCCCAGCGAGAGCAGGCCGCCCGCCAGGATCAGCAGTTTGATGACTTGCGCGCTGCGCTCGGTTTTGTCGCGTGAACGCTGCAAGGCGAGTGATTCACCGGCCTTAATGCTCTCGACCAGGTTGTCGATATTTTCACGAAGCTGGCGATTCGAGTCGCTGCCAGCCAACTCGGCGAGTTTCAGTTGGGAAACCATCCGTTCCAGCTGCAGCACAGCCTCCTGCGAGCCGCTCTCGGTGTGGGCATCGTCCAGCAATGCGTTGATGGTCATGTAAGAGCCCACGCCAATCAGCAGCAGGAGCGCCAGTCCCGCGCCCAGCGCCAGGTTGATCTTGGTGCGGAAGGTGAATGTCATGGCAGCGTGAGGGGTGATTGGGAAGGCAGGCTGAGCCTGACCGCGTTGATCGCTTGCGTGATTTGCAGTTGCTGCGCGCCCGTGGGCGCTGCACCGGCATCCATCAGGGCCCGAACGGCCAACTCCAGCGCATGGCCGGCATGGCTCAAATCGCGAAAGCCGTAAGTTCCGGCCGTGCCATGCAGACTGTGGGCCAGGCGCTCCAGGGCGCCGAGTTTGTCGGGGGCCTCGCCGGCCTGCTGGGCGTCGTGCCACAGCGCTTCTATCTGGGTCATTTTTTCGGGCAGCGTGCGCCGGTAATCGGCGCGCTGGGCCTCCATGAATTGCAAAAGCTCAAGCCTGGACCGGCTCATGACGGGGGTTGCAGTGCCAGTCGCTTATCTGGCTTTTTCCGGCCAGGGGTCGGTGCTCGGAGGGATGGCCGGCGGGTCATCGGGCAGGCCAGCCACGGTGCGCACGGCTTTGAGCAAGGCGTCGGCCTCGAAGGGCTTGGTGACATAGCCGTCTGCACCCCCGGCCAGGCCTTTGATGACCGCTTCGCGCGTGGCCTTGCCGGTCAGCATGATCACCGGCACGTTCTTGAGCGCCGGGTGCTGGCGCATCCTGAGCAGAATGTCGAAGCCGTCGGCGTCGGGCAGCATCACGTCCAGCAGGACCAGATCGGGGACCGGGAGTTTGCGCAATTCGGCGACGATCTCGGCCCGCGCGCCGGCGATACGCACATCGAAGCCCTCAAAGGTCAGGTAGTGCTGCAGAAACTTGGCCAGGTAGGGCTCATCTTCCACGATGAGGGCGGACAGCTCCTCACCTTCTGCCAGCACGCGCAGCGGCCGCTTGCGCGCAATGCGCACGAAGTAGCCGGCTTTTTGCAGCGAGGCGGCGCCGGCATCGGCTTGGGCCGTGGCCCGCGTCAGCGCTTTCTTCGTGGGCTTGATCGTGAACTGGTCGGCAAACGGATCGTCTATCCGGATATGCAGCAGCCCCTTGTCGACCAGCCGCGAGAAGGCGGCATCGAAGTGATCGGGCGCAAAAGGCTTCATGCCCGCCTTGATCTGGCCGATGCTGAGGATGCCATCCACCCGGACCAGCAATTCAACTGCTGCGGGCGAGGCCGTGGTCATGCAACCGCGCAACTGGTATTCGCCCAGGGGCGTCAGCGAATAAACCTCTTTGTCGTGCACGGTGCGTCAGCCCTTGTTCATGCTTGCCGGCAGGCTCCTGGCCATTGGCTTGTCTTCTCAAAATTCTAGTGACTTCGCCAGGACCGCCAAGCCAAGAAAAGACGGGGGAAAGGCGCGCTGTTTCCAGGGCAACGAGTCTGGGTTAGCGGCTTGAACAGGTATCAGCGCCCGGTGCTTGAAAAACAAAACCCAGCCGGACGGGGCTGGGTTTTTGGAGGGCTGGGTAGCCGGTGAAGGGTTTACTTGCCGTTCCCGCCGCCACCACCACCACCGCCACCGCCGCCGCCACCACCACCGCTGCCGCCGCCGTTGTTACCACCGCCGCCACCGCCGTGGCCACCACCGGCGCCGCCAGCATTTGAGCCTCCCTTGCCGGAGCCGCTTCCTTTACCGGAAGAGCCGGCTGTGCGCTCAGTCTTGCTTGCCTTGGCCGTCCGCTCAGACTTCAGGCCGGCTTTGGCATGGCTGGTTTTGGAGGCGCTGACGATAGCGCCGAGTTTCACGCCCATGGACTGGGCAATCTTGCCCCAGCCCATGCCGGCGCTGCGCTGTGCCAGCACGCCGGCCATGGTGACTTCACCTGTGGCGGTCGTGATCTTGCCGCCGTTGAGCGCTGCCGCCAGCTGTGCCGGGGTGGGCTGGGTAATGCCGACCTTGGCCAGGTCAGCCTTGGCCAGCGCCAGCGCGATGTTGACATTGCCGTAGCCGAGCTTGCCGGTGGCCGGGGTAAAGGTGGCCGAGGGTGCGCCGGCGTTGGGGCCTGCGGGGTCGGCCGTCAGCGTGATGGAAGAATCCGTGCGAAGCCCGCTCACCAGGGCGTCAGAGTTTGTTTGCGAGCCCGCAAACGTGCTGTAGTTCGAAGCCAGCCTGGCTTCCTGCGTGTTGGTTGACGTCTGCGCAAAAACAGGGGTGCCAACGAGCATGAAGGCACTGGCCACTGCCAGCGCAACGATTGTCTTTTTGAGCAACATGAAACTAACCTCGTCTTTGATCCAGGTAAATGCCTGCCGAATCATTCTAGGCAGCGCTTGCGGGTGTGCTGTGTCAGACAAGCGCCTTGTTTCAAATCAATACACTTGGGCGATATTGGTAACACGCCCTGAGCCGTCAGCGCAGGCGGTATGTCACAGGGCTGTGGGCCGGGCGCAACGACGGCCGCAGACCGACACCCGCTTGATGTGCAGGCGCGATGGGTGGCAGCTGATTTAAGCCGGCTCTACGTCGACGACGCCATCTTTGCGGATGGACGCGTGGTCCCGGCGGTCTCTGAGCCGCCCCAGCGTGTTTTCCAGCGCCCGCTTCAGCTTGCTGGTGGCGACCCGGAAGGCCTCGTCCATGCTGGGCGCGTGGTGATTGACCGCAATCGGCTGGTGATGCGCCAGGCGCGCTTCCATCATGCAGCGCTTGTTGCCACCGGATTTCTCGCTGTTTTCGTCGCTCAGATGCACTTCGATCCGGGTCACATCGTCCTTGAAGCGGCTCAGGGTTTCTTTCAATTCGGCGCTGGCCCAGCGCTCCAGTGCGTCCTTGTTCTCAATGCCGTTGCTGGTGTTGACTTGAACTTGCATACGGGTGTCCTTGTTGCGGGTTGGGTGGCCGCGGGCCGTGCCGCAGGGCACTGGTCAACGCGTCGGACAGTCATCGTCTTGGCGGTACGAAGCTTCATTTTCCCTGATTAAATGCAGGCGTGCGCGCGGCCTGCTTTCAACCCTTGATGCGGGAAGTCGGATACGGTCGTGTTGCGATTAAGGCTGCTTGACCAGCGGTGTTTTCATGGGCCGGCGGGCCCTTAGAACCTGTTTACGATCTGAACGGGGCCGCGCAAGCACCTTGTCGGGATGGGATGCAAGGCGCGGTGCGCCGCCCATAGCCTGGCTATGGGCAAGCGCCGCAACGCCGCAGACCGCCCGAGAAGGCGCTTGCCCTTCGGGTTGGGGTGAAATCGGGCGATTGAGCCACCCGGTCCCTTGCATGGGCATTAGCCCATGCGGCGAACCCGGGCGCCCCACTCATTCCGATTGCACCCCAACGCGGCCCCGTTTAGATCGTAAACAGGTTCTGAGGCCCGCCGGGGCCCGTCCTGAAGGAGGGCACCCCCCTACAATCGACTTACTTCAACTTTCAGTGAACCCCCGCCCATGCAAGTCAGCGCATCCATTTTCAAGGCCTATGACATTCGCGGCGTCGTGCCGTCCACCATCAACGATGAGATGGCCGAGGCCCTTGGGAAAGCCTTTGGCACGGTGGCGCTGGCGGAAGGGGAGAAAACCGTGGCCGTGGGCCGCGACGGCCGGCTCAGCGGGCCCTCGCTCAGCGCAGCGCTCATGCGCGGCCTGGCGGCATCCGGTGTCAATGTGATCGATGTCGGCATGGTCACCACGCCCATGCTGTACTTCGCGGCCAACACCCTGGCCACCTCGGGCATCCAGGTCACCGGCAGCCACAACCCCAAGGACTACAACGGCTTCAAGATGGTGATGGCCGGCCGGGCGATTTATGGCGAGGACATCCAGGTCCTGCGCCGCCTGATCGAGTCGGAAGGCTGGGCGAAGCCGGCGCAGGGCGGCACCATCAGCCGCGTGGATGTTGAAAAGGATTACCGCGACCGCATTGTTTCCGACATCAAGCTGGAGCGCCCGCTGAAGATCGTCATCGATTCGGGCAATGGCATTGCCGGTGCCTCGGCCCCCGCCATTTTTCGCGCCCTGGGATGCGAAGTGATCGAGCTGTTCAGCGAAGTCGATGGCAACTTCCCCAACCACCACCCCGACCCGAGCAAACCCGAGAACCTGCAGGACTTGATCAAGGCGCTGCAAAGTGGCAACGCCGAACTGGGCCTGGCCTTTGACGGCGACGGTGACCGGCTGGGCATTGTGACCAAGGACGGCCAGAACATCTACCCCGACCGGCAGATGATGCTGTTTGCGCGCGACGTGCTGTCGCGCGTGCCGGGCGGCACGATTTTGTTCGACGTGAAGTGCTCGCAGCGCCTGGCGCCCGAGATCGAGGCGGCTGGCGGCGTGCCGCTGATGTACAAGACCGGCCACTCGCTGATCAAGGCCAAGATGAAGGAAGTCAACTCACCGCTGGGCGGCGAGATGAGCGGCCACATCTTCTTCAAGGAGCGCTGGTTTGGTTTTGACGACGGCACCTACGCCGGTGCACGCCTGCTCGAAATCCTGAGCCGCGTGCC
>NZ_JAKFDR010000016.1:0-52198 GCF_036676035.1 Polaromonas sp. | reverse complement strand
CATGTCCTTGCGTTCGACCGCGCCAAACTTGGTGAAGTCAACTTTCGGCCAGGGCAGCAGGCCCAGCGCCTCGCCCCCACCCGAAGCCGCCGGCGCCTTGGCAGCCTGTGCCTGCGTGCGGATGTCTCCCGCCATCACCGATTTGGTAAAGCCCTGGACATCCTCCAGCGTGATGCGGCCTTTCGGGCCGCCGCCCTTGACCTCGGCCAGGGGCACGCCAAGCTCGCGGGCGAACTTGCGCACGGATGGGGAAGCGTGCGGCAATGCGCCGGTGGGCGCCACCGTCGGTTCATGGGAAGGCAAGCTCGCCGTGGCTCGCTCAGCCGGTGCACTGGCGGCAATGGCAAGTGCCGCAGTCGCAGCGGGGCTGGCTGCCACGGGCGCGGCCGCTGGAGCCGGCGCTGCGGCAACTGGGGCACCCACGCCTTCCAGCACGGCCAGCAAATCACCAATATTGATCTTGTCGCCCAGCTTGACCTTGAGCTCCTTGACCACACCGGCCACGGAAGACGGGATTTCCATGGAGGCTTTGTCCGACTCCACGGTCACAAGCGACTGCTCCAGCTTGACGGTGTCGCCAACCTTGACCAGCACCTCGATCACGGCCACGTTCTTGAAGTCGCCAATGTCCGGCACGCGCACTTCGACCGGGCCTGAACCTGCCGAAGTTGCTACCAAATTACTAGCAGTCTGTGCCGGTTCAACGGGGGCTGAGGCCGGTTTTGATGCTGAAGCGGGGGCGGCGGGCTGGCTGGCGGCCGGCGCAGCACCGGGGCCTTCAGCCTCCAGCACCAGCACCACCGAGCCCTGTCTGACCTTGTCACCGAGCTTGACTTTCAGCGCCTTGACCACGCCCGCCTGGCTGGCGGGGATCTCCATGGACGCCTTGTCGGACTCCACCGTGATCAGCGACTGCTCGGCCTTGACGCTGTCGCCAGGCTTGACCAGCAGCTCAATCACCGCCACCTCGTCGAGATCGCCAATATCCGGAACCTTGATATCTACCAATGCCATGTTCTTGTCTCCAGTTGCCCAGTTGCGGTGTCTGTCACGCGTGCAGCTTACGCGTAAAGGGGATTGATCTTGTCGGCATTGATGCCGTATTTCTGAATGGCTTCGGCAACTTTGGCGACCGCAACCGTGCCTTCTTCACTGAGCGCCTTCAGCGCGGCCACCACGATGTAGTGGCGGTTCACCTCGAAATGCTCGCGCAGCTTGCTGCGGAAGTCACTGCGGCCAAAGCCGTCGGTGCCCAGCACCTTGTAGGTACGGCCTTTGGGAATGAAGGGGCGAATCTGCTCGGCGTAAGCCTTCATGTAGTCGGTCGATGCAATGACCGGGCCGGCGTGCTTTTCCAGCTGCTGCCCCACGAACGACACGCGCTGCTTATCGGTCGGGTGCAGCAGGTTGTAGCGCTCGGCGTCCTGGCCGTCGCGGGTCAGTTCATTGAAGCTCGGGCAGCTCCAGACGTTGGCGGCCACGCCCCACTCTTTTTCCAGCAGTTCCTGGGCAGCGATCGACTCGCGCAGGATGGTGCCGGAGCCCAGGAGCTGAACGCGCGGCGTGAGCTTCGCGCCTTCCTTGCACAGGTACATGCCCTTGATGATCTGCTCTTCGGTGCCGGCCTTGAGGCCTGGCATCGGGTAGTTTTCATTGAGCAGCGTGATGTAGAAATACACGTTGTCCTGCTTTTCCACCATGCGCTTCAAGCCGTGGTGCAGGATGACGCCGACTTCATGCGCGAAGGTCGGGTCGTAGCTGATGCAGTTGGGAATGGTGCCGGCCATGATGTGGCTGTGGCCGTCTTCGTGCTGCAGGCCTTCGCCGTTGAGCGTGGTGCGCCCCGACGTGCCGCCGAGCAGGAAGCCGCGTGCCTGCATGTCACCGGCCGCCCAGGCCAGGTCGCCAATGCGCTGGAAACCGAACATCGAGTAGTACACGTAGAACGGCACCATGATGCGGTTGTTGGTGCTGTAGGAGGTGGCCGCGGCGATCCAGCTGCTCATGCCGCCGGCCTCGTTGATGCCCTCCTGCAGGATCTGGCCCTTCTCGTCTTCCTTGTAGTACATCACCTGGTCCTTGTCGACCGGGGAGTATTTCTGGCCATCGGGGTTGTAAATGCCCACCTGGCGGAACAGGCCTTCCATGCCGAAGGTGCGGGCTTCGTCGACCAGGATGGGCACGACGCGCGGGCCCAGCGCCTGGTCGCGCAGCAACTGCGTGAGGAAGCGCACATAGGCTTGCGTGGTGGAGATTTCACGGCCTTCGGCGGTCGGCTCGAGCACGGCCTTGAAGGTTTCGAGCGCAGGCACGGTGAAGCTCTCGTCGGCCTTGACGCGGCGGTGCGGCAGGTAGCCCCCGAGGGCCTTGCGCCGCTCGTGCAGGTACTTCATTTCCGGCGTGTCGTCAGCCGGCTTGTAGAACGGCAGCTTGGGCAGTTCACTGTCCGGAATCGGGATGTTGAAGCGGTCGCGGAAGGCCTTGATGTCCTCGTCGGTCAGCTTCTTGGTCTGGTGCACGGTCATCTTGCCTTCACCGATCTTGCCCATGCCAAAGCCCTTGACGGTCTTGATCAGCAGGACGGAGGGCTGGCCCTTGTGATTGACGGCCGAGTGGAACGCGGCATAGACTTTTTGCGAGTCGTGGCCGCCGCGGCGCAGGTTCCAGATGTCGTCATCACTCATATGGGCGACCATCTCCAGCGTCTTGGGGTTCTGGCCGAAGAAGTGCTTGCGCACGTAGGCGCCGTCGTTGGCTTTCATGGCTTGGTAGTCGCCGTCCAGCGTGTCCATCATGACCTTGCGCAGGGCGCCGTCCTTGTCGCGGGCCAGCAGCGGATCCCAGTTGCTGCCCCAGATCAGCTTGATCACGTTCCAGCCCGCCCCGCGGAACTCGCCTTCGAGCTCCTGGATGATCTTGCCGTTGCCGCGCACCGGGCCGTCCAGCCGCTGCAGGTTGCAGTTGATGACGAACACCAGGTTGTCGAGCTTTTCACGCGCGGCCAGACCGATCGCACCCATGGACTCGACTTCATCCATCTCGCCGTCGCCGCAGAACACCCAGACCTTGCGGTTTTCGGTGTTGGCAATGCCGCGGGCGTGCAGGTATTTGAGGAAGCGGGCCTGGTAAATCGCCATCAAAGGGCCCAAACCCATGGACACCGTGGGAAACTGCCAGAACTCGGGCATCAGCTTGGGATGCGGGTAGCTGGACAGGCCCTTGCCATCGACTTCCTGGCGGAAATTGAGCAGTTGCTCTTCGCTCAGGCGGCCTTCCAGGTAGGCGCGCGCATAGACACCGGGCGAGACATGGCCCTGGATGTAGAGGCAGTCGCCGCCATGGTTTTCGCTTTCGGCGTGCCAGAAATGGTTGAAGCCGGCGCCAAACAGGCTGGCCAGCGAGGCAAAGGAGCCAATGTGCCCGCCCAGATCACCACCGTCCGCCGGGTGCAGGCGGTTGGCCTTGACGACCATGGCCATGGCGTTCCAGCGCATGTAGGCACGCAGGCGTTCTTCAATTTCAAGGTTGCCGGGAGAACGCTCCTCCCGATCGGTCTCGATGGTATTGACATAGCCGGTATTGGCAGAAAAAGGCATGTCAATGCTCTTTTGGCGGGCATGTTCGAGGAGCTGCTCCAGCAGGAAGTGGGCGCGCTCAGGGCCTTCGCTTTCGATGACCGCCGACAGCGCATCCATCCACTCCCGGGTTTCCTGCTTGTCTTGGTCTAGCGCATCGTTGGCAGCTGCACCTAGGTTGTCGGCACCTGCTTCGATTGGATTGGCGGCCATGTCTTGTCTCCTGTTTATTTGATAACACGGGTTTGACTTGGGAGCAGCCCCCGGCAGGGCCACCCACTAAGCTCACATCCAAATGGGGTTGTAAACGCTATTTAGATTGAAGTCTCTAGTTTCTCATAATTTTCCAAAAATTTCAAATTGCGCCAGTTGATTTCATATTAAGAAATTTTAAAAGCAATCATGACCTTGATTCAAGGTCGAAGGCACCGGCGCTTGCCCCTAAAGGATCAGAGGCCAAACCCGCAGGCGGCAAGGCATCTCACTTAAACTTCCATGTCAAGCCATGTCTTTGCAAGCTCCTCTTTCTACTCCCCTTCTTTCAGCCAGTTCCGCCCCCCTGCTCTGGTGGCGTCGCTGGTGGCGCAAGCAATCGCCTTCGCGGCAAGACCGTTTCATCACGCTGGGGCCTTTGCTGGCCGTGATGCTGTTTCTGGCCGCCGTGATTGCTGCTTTCGGCTATCTGCGCATCGAGGAAATTGACCGCGAGCAGCAAGCCGTCAAGCGCGACGTGGAGTACGCGCAGCAAAGGCTTCGCCTGCGCCTGCTGGAGCGGCAGGAGCAACTGATGCGCATTGGCCGCGATGTTTCCAACAAGGAAATCGATGCGGCAGAGTTCATCCTGCAGGCCGAGTCGCTGGTCAACCAGTACCCCGAGCTGCTGGCCGTGAGCTGGGTCGACGCAAAGCGCCGGGTCAAGGTCGCCTATGTGTCTCCCAGCGCCAATGCCGGCCAGTTGCGCGGCGCCGGCGACCTGCTCAGGCCGGGGGAAACCGACGGCACTTATGGCCTGGCGCGGGATTTGCGCCAGCCGGTCTACTCGCGCCCGCTGACCACCAAAGACAGCAGCGGCCACAGCGCCCCCACCTTGCAGTTGCAGGTGCCACTGGATCACCAGGGGAAATTCAGCGGCGTGATCATGGGCGAATACTCGATTGACGGCCTGCTGCGCTTTGGCGTGCCCACCGAGGTCACCTCCCGCTACGCGGTGGTGCTGGTGGACGACCAGAACAATGTGCTGGCCGGCAATCTGCCGCCCGCACGAAACCCGGCCGTCAGGCTGCTGCCCTGGACGGACAATGCCGCTGAATACGAAGTGCCGGTCTCGCCGGTGGGCAACGGACTGCTGATCCATGCGCAAGGCTACCGCGCTTCGCTGGGCGTGGTGGGCAGTGGCTTTTTCTGGCTGGTCAGCGCCCTGAGCGCCCTGACCGTGTGGATGCTGCTCGGCACCTGGCGCCACACCCGCCGCCGCGTGCAGGCCCAGCAGGCGCTGATTTCCGAAACCAATTTCCGCCGGGCCATGGAAAACTCCATGCTCACCGGCATGCGCGCCCTCGACCTGCAGGGCCGCATCACCTACGTCAACCCGGCTTTTTGCCAGATGACCGGTTTTTGCGAAAGTGAGCTGGTGGGCCGCACCGCGCCTTTCCCGCACTGGCCCGAGCAGGAAATTGAGACGCTGGCGGCACGGCTGGACGACGAGCTGCATGGCCGCACCCCACCTGGTGGTTTCGAGGTCCGTGTCAAGCGCAAGAGTGGCCAGGTTTTTGACGCCCGCATGTATGTATCGCCGCTGATTGACCCGCGCGGCCAGCAGACCGGCTGGATGACCTCCATGACGGACATCACCGAACCCAAACGGGTACGGGAAGAATTGTCGGCTTCTTATGAGCGCTTCACCACGGTGCTGGAGGGGCTGGACGCGGCCATTTCAGTGGCGCCGCTGGGCAGCGAAGAACTGCTGTTTGCCAACAAGCTCTACCGCTCCTGGTTTGAGGGCGAGGTCTCCGGCCACATCAACCTGATTGCGCAGGCCGGCGTGCCTGCCACGGCGCCGACGGATGATGCGCTGGACGCGGTGGACGGCCTGGCCGGTTTTCCGACCGACACGCTGACGACCGCCCAGACCGAAAATGCCGAAATCTTTGTGCCCGAGCTGTCGCGCTGGCTGGAAGTGCGCTCGCGCTACCTGACCTGGGTCGATGGCCGCCTGGCGCAGATGGTGATTGCCACCGACATCACGCCGCGCCGGCATGCCGAAGAGCAGGCCGCACAGCAGGCTGAGCGCGCCCAGGCGGCCAGCCGCCTGATCACCATGGGCGAGATGGCCTCGAGCGTGGCGCACGAGTTGAACCAGCCGCTGACGGCCATCAACAACTACTGCAACGGCATGGTCTCGCGCATCAAGGGCCGGCAAATCAGCAACGAGGACCTGCTGGTCGCGCTGGAGAAAACCGCCAAGCAGGCGCACCGGGCCGGGCAGATCATCCAGCGCATCCGCTCCTTCGTCAAACGCAGCGAGCCCAACCGCACCTTGTCGGACGTGCCCACCATGGTAAGCAACGCCATGGAGCTGGCCGATATCGAGCTGCGGCGCCATCATGTGCGGCGCAGCCACTACATCGCGGCGCGCCTGCCCAAAATCATGGTCGACCCGATCCTGATCGAGCAGGTGCTGATCAACCTGATGAAAAACGCCGCCGAATCCATCGAGCAGGCCAAGCGCCCCACCGCGCGGCGCAGCGTCGAACTGCGCGTGATCCCCAAGCACATCGACGACCAGGGTGTGGTGGAGTTCTCGGTGCTGGACACCGGGCGCGGCCTGTCGCCCGAAGTCATGAACCGCCTGTACGAAGCCTTCTACTCCACCAAGGCCGAAGGCATGGGCATCGGCCTCAAACTCTGCCGCAGTATCGTGGAGTCCCACCAGGGCCGGATGCAGGCCGAGAACCTCTACAATGGGAACGAAGTGGTGGGATGCCGGTTTACCTTCTGGCTCCCTGTAACACCTCTGGTTTTGCCAGCCACCGTGGCCGCCGATCCGGTGACCGCCAAGGACACTGGCATACATTGACAAGTGAAGTGACAAGATTCACAAAACGTCTACTTAAAGGTTTGGCATGAGCTTGATTCCCAAAAAAGGCACTGTTTACGTCGTTGATGATGACGAAGGTGTGCGCGACTCCCTGCAGTGGCTGCTCGAAGGCAAGGATTACCGCGTCCGCTGCTACGACTCGGCCGAAACCTTTCTGAGCCGCTATGACTCCCGCGAGGTGGCCTGCCTGATTGTGGACATCCGCATGGGCGGCATGACCGGCCTTGAACTGCAGGACCGCCTGGTGGAGCGCAAGTCGCCGCTGCCCATCGTGTTCATCACCGGCCACGGCGACGTGCCCATGGCCGTGAACACCATGAAAAAAGGCGCGATGGATTTCATCCAGAAGCCTTTCCAGGAAGAGGCCCTGGTCAATCTGGTGGAGCGCATGCTCGACCAGGCCAAGGAAGCCTTCAGCGATTACCAGCAGTCCGCCAGCCGTGACGCCCTGCTGGCCAAGCTCACCTCGCGCGAGGCGCAAGTGCTCGAGCGCATTGTGGCCGGCCGCCTGAACAAGCAGATCGCCGACGACCTGGGCATCAGCATCAAGACGGTGGAAGCGCACCGCGCCAACATCATGGAAAAGCTCAACGCCAACACCGTGGCCGACCTGCTCAAGATTGCCCTGGGCTCAAACGCCCCCAAGACCTGAGGCTTTTGCACCGATCAACCGCCATCCGTTCAAACATTAGTACTGCAAGCCGCTCTTATTTTTATAGCAGCTTTCGCCCGTGGTTCAAGGACTGGCGGGCGTTTTTACTTGGAAAACTGAAGATATGACCGCACAACTCATCGATGGCAATGCCCTGTCCAGACAATTGCGTGGCGACGTGGCGCAACGGGCTGCCGCACTGCGCGCCCGCGGCATCGTACCCGGCCTGGCCGTGGTGCTGGTCGGCGAGAACCCGGCCAGCCAGGTGTATGTGCGCAACAAGGTCAAGGCCTGCCTGGACAGCGGCCTGCACTCGGTGCTCGAGCAATACCCGGCCACGCTGAGCGAGGACGTCCTGCTGGCGCGCGTGGACGCCCTCAACCATGACCCGGCCATTCACGGCATTCTGGTGCAGTTGCCGCTGCCGGCGCACATAGACGCCCACAAGGTGATTGAAGCCATTTCACCCGCCAAGGACGTCGACGGCTTTCATGTGGCCAGCGCCGGCGCCCTGCTGGTGGGCGAGCCCGGTTTCTGGCCCTGCACGCCTTATGGCTGCATGAAGATGCTGGAAAGCCTCAATGGCGGCAAGGGCTACGACCTGCGCGGCAAGCATGCCGTGGTCATTGGCCGCAGCAACATCGTCGGCAAGCCGATGGCACTGATGCTGCTGCAGAAAAATGCAACCGTCACGGTGTGCCACAGCGGCACGCAAAACCTCAAGGCGCACACGCTGCAGGCCGACGTGATCGTGGCGGCGGTCGGCAAGCGCAACGTGCTGACCGCCGACATGGTCAAGCCCGGCGCCGTGGTGATTGACGTGGGCATGAACCGCAACGACGAAGGCAAGCTGTGCGGCGATGTGGATTTTGCAGGTGTGAAGAAAGTTGCGGGCTACATCACCCCGGTCCCCGGTGGCGTAGGCCCCATGACCATCACCATGCTGCTGGTCAACACACTGGAAGCTGCTGAGAGAAGCTAGCGTTTAATTGCTTGAGTCCTGTGACCCCCATGCGTAACCACGCTTGGCGGTCAGCGTCAGCATGGTAAATATCCTCGCGCCGGTCGCCGTGTGAGGTGACGTGGTACAGGGCATGAGGGAATTCGACGCGTAGGGGGCGGGCCATGGCTTGTTATCTTGCAGCGGAAAATGTTGCAATGCAAGACCTGACCCCAATCACACTGGGCCTACCTGAAGGACGTGTTCGAGCGTCTGCCCACGCTGAAGGATCGCGACTTGGCGCAACTGCTGCCGCACAACTGGCGCCCGACCAAGGACACCGCCACGCCCACCACGGTGCCGGCCGACCTCGCCGCGTAGAACCACCTTCACCACGCCGTCATCGACGGCGCAAGGGTGTGGTTCGCGGAACGCTTACGGTCTGGATGGCGCTTTGATCGTTGCGACATCACGGCCAGGAAAATACAGCGTTACGATGTAACGCAGGTCGTCGATAACCGTATCCGGCTCATAAGCGAAAAACTGACGCTTGGCTTTGAAGTATCCCAACTGCAAGACCAAATGCACCGCGACCGATACCGTATGGATGACCGTCACCGCTTCGCGCTCGACAGCGCTCAAATCGAAATACAGGCGTCGATCGCCGTCGACGAAACGCGGCAGGCTGTACAGGGCCTCGACTTCCTTTGCGGAGAGGATCGATAGGCGGCGTGAATCAATGTTCATGCAGGCGAGTCTACGCAAGCCCTACGACGGTAGTAAGTCTGGTTGAGGCTGCTTCATTTTCTTGTCATCTTGGTGAGCAGTTGCAGACATTCGGCCATTTCGCACTGGTGATGCAAAAAAAATTGTGCTCCACTGTCTTTTACGCGTCCTATCCTGGCCGTAACCCAGTTTGACGGCGCATGGCGAAAAACGATTTCATCGGTTTCATCGTCACCGACATAGAATGCGGCGCGCTGCCCCTCCAGCGCCAATAAGCGCTCCAGCGCCAGCCGCTTGTTCGGCGCACTTGGCGGCAGCAGGTTGATGCCGCACTTACCGCCAATGATGAGCGGCGCCGGATCGAGTTGCTGCACTGCTGCCTCGACTTCGCGCGCGGTCCGGGTTCGATCATGCGCAAGGCGATAATGCATGCAAATCGAATAAACCTTGTGCTCAATCATGAGCCCCGGATCAATCCGTTCCAACTGCAGAACATGCATGATCTGGTGCATCCAGCCCTCGCAAATTGCGCGATATCCGAGAAAATTTCCGTCGTGGCCGGGGATTCCCTCGGCGCCGTGGTTGCCGACAAGGTACTTGGGGGATGCGGGCAGACGCAGCGTGATGTCGTCGACGCTGCGGCCGGTGATGATGGCGACCGGGGCCGTGTCGCACAGTGCTTGAAATCCCTGGCCAATACTGGTCGGCATGCGCGCACGTTCCGGCAAAACCACAGTTGGCGAGAGCGTGCCGTCGAAGTCGAACGCGAACAGACAGCCTCTGCCGATCATGGCCGTTAGCGCTTCTTTTCCTGCCGCAGAAAGCAAATACTTCATGCAACCTTCCGCAAGGAAAATCTGGTGTCGGAATTAATCCGGCTGGCGATGCGCTCGTGTTGCCGCTGCCTTGATGCGTCCAGCAGCATCCGTCCAGCCCACCGGTAAATATTGAAATCTCGGACCAGCGCACGCATGCTGCGCATCCGTTCCCGCTGTTCGACCGCAGGCATCCGCAACGCACAATGAATTGCCTCGGCGATCTGCTCAATGTGGTAGGGATTGACGATCAGCGCTTCGTGCAATTCCCGTGCTGCGCCGGTGAACTGGCTCAGAATCAATACGCCACGTTCATCGTCGCGTGCAGCGACGAATTCCTTGGCCACCAGATTCATGCCGTCGTGCAGACTGGTGATCAGACAAGCGTCGCTGGCCCGATAATATTCGATCAGCGATTGCGCATCGTGATGCTCCAGCTTCAGGCAAATCGGCTGGTAGGCGCCGCTTGCAAAGCGTTCATTGATACGCAGTGCGGCTGTCCGAACCTTGGCTTCAAAAGCCTGATACGCATCAAGCGCGGATCGCGTTGGCGCCGCGATCTGCACCAGCGTAATCTTTCCGATCAACTCAGGCCGCCGCTCAAGCAGCAATTCGATTGCCTGGAATCGCTCGACAATCCCCTTGGTGTAATCCAGGCGATCCACGCCGAGCAGCAAGAAATGATCGTTCGTCATCCCCAAGGTGCTCCGTATTTTGTCGCGGCATTGTTCGACTGGCAGCCATTGATGCGACTCGTCAGCCGGCCAATGGATAGAAATCGGATAATGCTCGACCCGGGTAATTTGCCCGCCATAAGAGACGGTGGAATGCTCGCGTTCAATGCGCGTCTCCAGAAAGCGGTCCACCGTTTCGAGAAAATTATTGCAGTGATAACGCGTCTGAAAACCGAGAATGGTGCTGCCGAGCAGGCCTTCCAGAATTTGATCGCGCCAGGGACAGATGCCGAAGGATTCGGGATTCGGCCAGGGGATATGCCAGAACGTGATAATGGTCGCTTTCGGCAAGCGTTCCTTG
Organism: Polaromonas sp.; assembly: GCF_036676035.1. GTDB lineage: Bacteria > Pseudomonadota > Gammaproteobacteria > Burkholderiales > Burkholderiaceae_C > Polaromonas. The sequence continues at coordinate 41,358 of NZ_JAKFDR010000016.1, read as the reverse complement.
ATCAGTTTAGGCAGCAGCGCGAAATGATAATCCTGCACCAGGACGACCGGGTTGTCGGTGCGCGCTTCTTCCACCACAGCGTCGGCAAAGCGCTGATTGACTTTCAAATACTGTTCCCAGTCACTGCTGCGGAAAATCGGTCGCACATGGGCAATCAGGCACAGCGGCCATAAACCTTCGTTGGCGAAACCTTCGTAATATCCCTTTTCCTCTTCCTTCGTAAGCCAGATGCGGCGCAGCGTATAGGTCGGATCATTGGGCGGCACGGCCACGTGATCCATTCGATTCACCGTGCGGCGGTCAGCCGAACCGCTGCCGTGTGCGATCCAGGTTCCCGAGCAGGCGCGCATCACCGGTTCCACCGCCGTAATCAGCCCGCTGGCCGGACGCTGCACCTCGACCCCACGTGGCGTATCGGCATGCATGTAGGGTTCTCTATTGGACACCACCAATATTTCGTCGCCCGACAGGTTCTCATGCAGCAGTTGACGCAAGGTGTCGGGCGTCCAGTCGAGCGTGCTGCCGTCGCGCAGCCGTTGCTCATCGCCGAGTGCGCGAAGCAAGGCATGGAAATCGCCGACCAGCGGTTGCACGTCAGATCCGTATTGAGTAAACGGGCGTACGATACCGTCACCGCGCAACATCGCGCGCACTCCCGCGATCCAGCCGCGCCAGCTCAGATGCGCGACGAACACCGTGATCAGCGAGATCACGCCGGCAAGTAAACCGAAGAGCGCGATCACGTATTTGCGCGTGTCTGCACTGCGCCGGTCAACAAAACTCATGTCGTGCACCAGAATCAGCTCCCCGAGCCGCTGCCCGCTGAATTCCATCACGCGTTTGGCGAGATGCAGTGGCCCGTCCGGCGTATGGACCAAGGACCGCATTTCCCCATCGCTATCGACGGGAAGTTTGCAATGCAGCGACGCCGGCAGCGTGCTTGTTTTGTAACGCATCTGGCCGAAAGCATCACAAAATGCCAGCGCAAAAAGGCGTTCGTCCTGAATTGCCTGCGCGAACAGTCCGTTGATCTTGGCGCGCGCATTCTGTTGAATCATTTCGGAAAGTGGCTCGGAAAAGGTCCGTCCCAGTAACTCCGAGCGGATATCCAGATCGCGCACGAACCAGCGCAGCGTCAGATTGTCGACCAGAGGCACCACCAGATAAGCCAGTGCCGACAGCGCGAGTATCAAGGGGATCAGGAAGCGTAGCGATAATCTCATAGAGCGCATCATGGATTGCTTATCTCCATTTACAGAAGGAAAAGCAGTGTCGCCAACAGCAGGCCGACTGCCCCGATCGATTCATCATTGAAGCCGCGCCGCTATTTTCCCGATCATTACTAGCAATTAAAAGTCTGTTTATGGAGTGACAAATACTTATCGATTGCATTCGAAAACTTTCACAAGAAGTAGCAAGCATGGTCAATCTTACTCAGTAGTCCGAAAGTAGTACGACATACTTTGTCATCCTGAGCGCAGCGAAGGATCTCGGTCTGCTGGCAAGATTCTTCGCGTTGCTCAGAATGACAGCATGGGTGGCGTCGCCTTCGTTGCGGACTGCTGAGTAAGTGCGATAACGAACACGGCCTGACGAGCCTCTTTCATTCCGCCCGATAATGAAGGACCTGATCTTGCGTCAAACCCAAGGTGCTCCGCGCCGCGGGCATGAGCGTATCTGTCTACCGGGTCAAACGCCAGAGCGTAAAACCGGCACACAGCCATTGCCCCAGGTACATGGCGCTGCCCAGCCCGTGCCAGAGCCTGAGGTGGCCGCCATCGGCACGCGCGCTGACGATCCGGGGCGCCACGCCAAACTCCACCAGCAGCGCCAGCAGCAAGCCAGCCACTACAAAAACAATAGCTGCCCGCGCATACGGCGCAAGGGCTGGATCGTCTTTTTTATTGAATACCAGCAGGAGCAGCATGGCGCAGGCGGTAGAAAGCCAGGTCTGCGCCGTGAAAAGCTTGGCCGCCATGGCACCGGCGGCCGCCGGACTGCCCAGATGCATGAACAGCATGGGCACCACCACAAAGCCCAGCCCGGTGAGGCTGCCCCACCAGAGGGCCGCCAGCAGAATGCTGAGGCGGGGCTTCATTGGCACAAACAGGCCAGGACGAACGGGAAGGTGGCACGCATAGAGGAACCACGCGCAGCGAAGGGCCGCCCCGAGCAAGCGACGGCCCCCTCGGGGGGCAGGAAGTTACACGAAGTGAACGACCGTGGGGGCATGTCTAGACGTAGCTGACAGTCACGACCTCGTAACGCTTGACACCGCCGGGCGCCTGCACTTCAGCGGTGTCGCCCTCTTCCTTGCCGATCAGGGCACGGGCAATTGGCGAGCTGATGTTGATCCGGCCCAGCCTGAGGTCAGCCTCGTCTTCGCCGACGATCTGGTATTTCACGCTGTCGCCGGTGGTTTCGTCTTCGAGCTGCACGGTCGAGCCGAACACCACCCGGCCACCGGCATCGAGCGCCGCCGGGTCGATGATCTGGGCGGCCGACAGCTTGCCTTCAATCTCCTGAATCCGGCCTTCAATAAAGCCCTGGCGGTCTTTGGCGGCGTCGTACTCGGCGTTTTCGCTCAAGTCGCCCTGCGCACGGGCTTCGGAAATCGAGTTGATGACCCAGGGACGGTCCACTGTCTTGAGCTGGTGCAACTCGGCCTTGAGCATTTCTGCGCCGCGCTTGGTAATGGGTATGGTTGCCATGGTTTTGCTCCTGCAAAAGCGAAGCCGCCACCAGTTCACCTGGCGGCGGCGTGTGTTTTTTAACGGGAATAAGTTTAATGCAATTGGGCGGCCTGCCAACCGGGTTGGCACGCCCTAGGAGCCTGTCGGGCTTGGGAAGCGTCGGCTGCAAATCGGCCGCAGCGGTCCATTTTTCACCGCCGTTTTGACCCATAGCGGGGCTATGGGCCTGCAAAGCCGGCAAAAACTGTCCTCGCTGGGGCCGATTTTCGCTTTCGACGCCCCAAGCCCGACAGGCTCCTAGCCCAGCTGGGCATGCAACTCCTGAACTGAATAAACATCCAGGCTGTCCAGATGTTTCATGCCCTCCACCGCCGCTTCGGCGCCGGCGATGGTGGTGAAGGTCGTCACGCGTGCCAGCAGGGCCGAGGTGCGAATGGCGCGCGAGTCGGCAATTGCATTGCGGCGCTCTTCCACGGTGTTGATGACCAGCGCAATCTCGTTGTTCTTGATCATGTCCACCACATGGGGGCGACCTTCCGTGACCTTGTTCACGGTGACGCAAGCGATCCCGGCTGCACTGATGGCGGCCGAAGTGCCTTTGGTCGCCACGATCTCGAAGCCCATGGCTGCGAGTTCGCGCGCCACGTCCACGGCGCGCGGCTTGTCGTTGTTCTTGACGGTCAGGAACGCCTTGCCGGAAGTGGGCAGCTTGGTGCCTGCACCCAGTTGCGACTTCACAAAAGCCTCGCCAAAGGTTTTGCCCACCCCCATCACTTCGCCGGTGGACTTCATCTCAGGGCCGAGGATGGTGTCCACACCGGGGAATTTGACGAAGGGAAACACCGCTTCTTTCACGCTGAAATAAGGCGGCGTGACTTCATCCTTGATGCCTTGCGAGGCCAGCGACTGGCCGACCATGCAGCGCGCCGCCACCTTGGCCAGCTGGATGCCCGTGGCCTTGCTGACAAAGGGCACCGTGCGCGATGCGCGCGGGTTGACTTCCAGCACGTAAATCACGTCCTTGCCGTCCACATGCTGTATGGCGAACTGCACATTCATCAGGCCGACCACGTTGAGCGCCTTGGCCATGGCGGCGGTCTGGCGTTTGATCTCCGCAATGGTTTCAGCACTCAGGCTGTAAGGCGGCAGCGAGCAGGCAGAGTCGCCACTGTGCACGCCGGCTTGCTCGATGTGCTCCATCACGCCGCCGATGAAGGTGCGGCCTTCTGAGCCCCCTTCGCCTGCATCGCGCAGGCAATCCACGTCGCATTCAATCGCATCGTTCAAAAAGCGGTCCAGCAGCACGGGCGAGTCATGGCTGACCTTGACGGCTTCGCGCATGTAGCGCTCCAGGTCGCGCTGCTCGTGCACGATTTCCATGGCGCGGCCGCCCAGCACATAGCTGGGGCGCACGACCAGCGGATAGCCCAGGGCAGCCGCTTTTTCGAGCGCTTCGGGCTCGGTGCGGGCGGTGGCATTGGGCGGCTGGCGCAGCTTGAGTTCGTGCAGCAGTTTCTGGAAGCGCTCACGGTCTTCGGCCGCGTCGATCATGTCGGGCGAGGTGCCGATGATGGGCACGCCGTTGGCTTCGAGGTCGAGCGCGAGCTTGAGCGGTGTCTGGCCGCCGTACTGCACGATCACGCCCAGCGGCTTTTCCTTGTCCACGATCTCCAGCACGTCTTCCAGCGTCAACGGCTCGAAGTACAGGCGGTCGCTGGTGTCGTAGTCGGTCGACACGGTCTCGGGGTTGCAGTTGACCATGATGGTCTCGTAGCCGTCTTCGCGCAGGGCCAGTGCGGCATGCACGCAGCAGTAGTCGAACTCGATGCCCTGGCCGATGCGGTTCGGGCCACCGCCCAGCACCATGATCTTTTTGTTGGTCGTGGGTGCGGCTTCGCATTCGCTGCCCTCGGCTTCGTAGGTCGAGTACATGTAGGCCGTGTTGGTTGAGAACTCGGCCGCGCAGGTATCGACGCGCTTGTAAACCGGGCGCACACCCAGTGCACGGCGCTTCTCGCGAATGGCGGTATCCGTCGTCTTGAGCTGGCGTGCCAGGCGGCGGTCGGAAAAGCCTTTTTGCTTGAGCTTGCGCAGCGTCGCCGCATCGATGGCGTCCAGCGATGTGGTTTCAAGCTCCAGCTCGATTTTGACGATCTGCTCGATCTGCACCAGGAACCACGGGTCGATCTTGGTCAGCGCAAATACTTCGTCGACGCTCATGCCTTGCGCAAACGCATCGCCCACGTACCAGATGCGCTCGGGGCCGGGCTCGCCCAGCTCCTTCTCGAGCACTTCACGGTCCTGGGTTTTTTCGTTCATGCCATCCACGCCGACCTCCAGGCCACGCAGGGCTTTCTGGAACGATTCCTGGAAGGTGCGGCCCATGGCCATCACTTCACCGACCGACTTCATCTGCGTAGTCAGGCGTGAATCGGCCTGCGGGAATTTCTCGAAGGCGAAACGCGGAATCTTGGTGACCACGTAATCGATGCTGGGCTCGAAGCTCGCCGGCGTGGCGCCACCGGTAATCTCGTTGCGCAGCTCGTCGAGCGTGTAGCCCACCGCCAGTTTGGCGGCAACCTTGGCGATAGGGAAACCCGTGGCCTTGGACGCCAGCGCGGATGAGCGCGACACCCGCGGGTTCATCTCGATCACCACCATGCGGCCGTCTTTCGGGTTGATCGAGAACTGGACGTTGGAGCCGCCGGTGTCCACACCGATCTCGCGCAACACGGCCAGACTGGCGTTGCGCAGGATCTGGTACTCCTTGTCGGTCAGCGTCTGGGCCGGCGCCACGGTGATGGAGTCCCCGGTGTGCACACCCATCGGGTCCAGGTTCTCGATCGAGCAGATGATGATGCAGTTGTCGGCCTTGTCGCGCACCACTTCCATCTCGTACTCTTTCCAGCCGAGCAGGGATTCTTCAATCAGCAGCTCGCTGGTCGGCGAAGCCTCGAGGCCGCGCTTGCAGATGGTTTCAAACTCTTCGGGGTTGTAGGCAATGCCGCCGCCCGTGCCGCCCAGCGTGAAGCTGGGGCGGATCACGACCGGAAAGCCCACGGTCTTTTGCACGCCCCAAGCTTCTTCCAGCGAATGGGCGATGCCCGAACGCGCCGAGCCCAGGCCGATCTTGGTCATCGCGTCCTTGAACTTGAGGCGGTCCTCGGCCTTGTCGATGGCCTCGGGCGTGGCGCCAATCAGCTCGACCTTGTACTTGTCGAGCACGCCGTGGTGCCAGAGGTCCAGCGCGCAGTTCAGCGCAGTCTGGCCGCCCATGGTGGGCAAAATCGCATCGGGCCTTTCCTTGGCGATGATCTTCTCGACCGTCTGCCAGGTGATGGGCTCGATGTAGGTCACGTCGGCCGTGGCCGGGTCGGTCATGATCGTCGCGGGGTTGCTGTTGATCAGGATGACCTTGTAGCCCTCCTCGCGCAGCGCCTTGCAGGCCTGCACGCCGGAGTAGTCGAACTCGCAGGCCTGGCCGATGATGATGGGGCCGGCGCCGATGATGAGAACGCTTTTTATATCTGTGCGCTTGGGCATTATTTTTTCCCTCCGTGCTGTTCCATGAGGGCGGTGAAACGGTCAAACAAATACGAAATGTCGTGCGGGCCCGGCGAGGCTTCCGGATGCCCCTGGAAGCAGAACGCCGGCTTGTCGGTGCGGGCCAGGCCCTGCAGCGTGCCGTCGAACAGGCTGATGTGCGTCGCGCGCAGATTGGCGGGCAGGGTCTTCTCGTCCACCGCAAAACCGTGGTTCTGGCTGGTGATGCTGACGCGGCCGTTGTCGAGGTCTTTGACCGGATGGTTGGCACCGTGGTGACCGAACTTCATCTTGAAGGTCTTGGCCCCGCTGGCCAGCGCCATGATCTGGTGGCCCAGGCAGATGCCGAACGTGGGGACGCCGGTCTCAATCAGTTCACGCGTCGCGCGAATAGCGTAATCGCAGGGCTCCGGATCGCCCGGGCCGTTGGCCAGAAAGACGCCATCCGGCTTGAGCTTGAGGACATCTGCGGCCGGTGTCTGCGCCGGCACCACTGTGATGCGGCAGCCGCGCTCGGCAATCATGCGCAGGATGTTTTTCTTGACGCCGAAGTCGTAGGCGACAACGTGAAATTTGGGGGCGCTCTGCGCGCCGTAACCGGAGCCGAGCTTCCACTCGGTCTCGCTCCACGCATACGGCGATTGGGCGCTCACCACCTTGGCCAGATCCAGACCGGTCATGCTGGGGGCGGAACGCGCGGCTGCCAGCGCCTCGTCGATCGCGGCCTGCGTCACGGCAACGCCTGCAGCCAGCGCCAGAATGCAGCCGTTTTGCGCGCCCTGGGTCCGCAGGTGACGGGTCAGCTGACGCGTGTCGATGCCGGCAATCGCGACCGTATTGGCCTTGACCAGGTAATCGGACAAGCTCACGGCTGAGCGGAAATTGGAAGCCAGCAGCGGCAGGTCCTTGATGATGAGGCCGGCGGCATGGACTTTATCGGCTTCGACGTCTTCGGCATTGACGCCGTAGTTGCCGATGTGCGGGTACGTGAGCGTCACGATCTGCTGGCAGTAGCTGGGGTCTGTCAGGATTTCCTGATAGCCGGTCATGGCGGTGTTGAACACCACCTCGCCAATCGTAGAGCCTGCGGCTCCGATCGAATCGCCAATAAAGACCGTGCCGTCTGCGAGCGCCAGGATGGCGTGAGGGGTATTTCCCTGTAGAGACAAAAGCACTGGGTTCTCCGGGTTGGTTACGGTTCGCCCAAGCGTGCACAAAAAAAGTCTTCTAAAAGACTTCGGATTGCTGCTTTTGTGAGGGTTTTGGCTTGATGTGTGCTCGGGCGAAGCTGTTTTTGAAAAGCCCTTGATTATAGCGTGCCCCCACGCTTGTCGCTTCGCGTACTGCGCTGCCCCCCGAGGGGGCTAATTTTCCTAGGGGCGGCCCGTCGGAAAATTGCTCCGCCCTTTTCGCTACTTGTGATCCGCGATGCACGACGGGTGTTTGACTCAACGTTGAGCGATTGCGCTCGCATACAGGCAAATGGCGGCAGCAGCGGCCACATTCAGCGATTCCTCGCCACCGGGCTGGTCTATGCGTACTTTCAGGCTGGCTCTGGCCATCAGGTCATCGCTCACGCCCTGCCCTTCATGCCCCATGGCCCAGGCGCTGGGCATGGGCAGTTTTTGCTGGTGCAGGAGGCTGCCGTGGTGGGAGCTGGTCACGATGATGGGCACGCTCAGCGCCGCCAGCGCATCCGGCTCAACGCCCTCCACCAGCCGCAGGGCAAAGTGGGCGCCCATGCCGGCGCGCAGCACCTTGGGCGACCAGAGCGCCGCCGTGCCCTTGAGCGCGATGATCTGGCCAAAGCCAAAGGCCGCCGCACTGCGCAGGATGGAGCCCACGTTGCCGGCATCCTGCACGCGATCCAGAATGACGGAGGCTGCGGCTGGCAGCAGGTCGCCGGCAGGCGGCAAATCGATCACAAAGCCCATGTGCGCCGGGGACTCCAATCCACTGATGTCATGCAGGAGCGCATCGGAAATCACTATGTTTTTGATAGCGGCCTGCACACAATTTACGGGGGCTTGAGGCCAAAATGACTCGGAAAATACGGCCAGAACCGGCTTCAGGCCCCGCGCCAGGGCTGCGCGGCACAAGTGATCGCCTTCCAGCCAGACCCGCTGCTGCTTGCGGTACGCCGTGTTGTCCTGCGAGAGCTTGCGCAAGTCCTTGACCAGCGCATTGTCACGCGAAGAAATGTGCGTGACCGGCACGGGAAACCCGGCACTCACCGCAACACCCCGGCCACGGGGCCAAAGCTCTTGCGATGCTGCGGGCAGGCGCCATGCGCCTGCAGGGCCGCCAGGTGGGCGGCCGTTCCATAGCCTTTGTGCCCGGCAAAACCGTATTGCGGGTATTCGAGGTGAAATTGCTCGCACCAGCGGTCGCGGTGCACCTTGGCCAGAATCGACGCGGCAGAAATCGCCGGCACCAGCGCATCGCCCTTGACAATCGCTTCGGCCAGGACGTCCAGCGCAGGAATGCGGTTGCCGTCCACCAGCACTTTGGCAGGTTTCAGGCGCAGGCCTTCAACCGCCCGTTTCATGGCCAGCATGGTGGCCTGCAGGATGTTGAGGCGGTCAATTTCTTCCACGCTGGCTTCGGCAATCGAGCAGCACAGCGCTTTGGCGCGAATTTCGTCGTAAAGCTTTTCTCGCTTGAGTGCTGTGAGCTTTTTGGAGTCCGCCAGTCCCTTGATGGGATTCAGGTCGTCCAGGATGACGGCGGCCGCAACCACCGGCCCGGCCAGCGGGCCGCGGCCGGCTTCGTCCACGCCGGCCATCAGGCCGGGCGTGTCCCATGACAGGGCGACTTGTTCAGCCCTCAAGAATTTTCTGGATCGCATCACTGGCTAATCGGGAGGTATCGCGCTGCAACTCGGCGTGCAGCGCTGTAAATCGTTGTTCAACGGCCGCTATTTTCTCAGGTGCGGACGTTTTGGCATCCAGCCATTGAAGCACGGCATCCGCCAGGGCCTTTGGCCTTGCGTCATCCTGCAGCAACTCGGGCACGACAGACCCGTTGCAAAGAATGTTGGGCAAACCCACCCAGGGCTGCAGCTTCTTGCGGCGCATGATCTGCCACGACAGCCAGTTCATGTTGTAGGCAATCACCATGGGGCGCTTGAACAGCGCCGCTTCCAGGGTGGCGGTGCCGCTGGCGATCAGCGTCGCATCACAGGCCGCCAGCACGGCATGGGACTGGCCCTCGACGATCTGCAGATCAGCCAGCACACCCGCAGCCCGGGCTGCCTGCTCAATCCGCAGCTTCAAGGCGGGCATGGCGGGCACTACAAATTTGATAGCTGGTCGCGCAAGCTTTACAAGGGCTGCGGCCTCAAAAAACCGTTGAGCCAGGTACTGGATTTCGGATGCCCGGCTGCCGGGGAGAATGGCGACCACCTCGTCCTGCTCGTGCAGGCCCAGCTGCTTTCTGGCGGCGGCCTTGTCGGGGTGCATGGGGATGACATTGGCCAGCGGATGCCCCACGTAGGTCGCGGCAATGCCGTGCTGCGCCAGCAAGGCCGGCTCAAACGGAAAAATGCACAGCACGTGGTCCACGCTGCGCCGGATTTTCTCCACCCGCTCGGCGCGCCAGGCCCAGATCGAGGGACAGACGAAGTGCACGGTCTTGATGCCCTGGGCTTTGAGGGCGGCTTCGAGGTCGAGGTTGAAATCCGGTGCATCGACGCCGATGAACACATCAGGCCGCTGCTGCAGCAACCGGGCTTTGAGCTGTTCGCGGATCGCGACGATTTCACGGTAATGGCGCAGGACTTCGACATAACCGCGCACGGCCAGCTTGTCATGCGGCCACCAGGCCTGAAAGCCGTGGCGCGCCATCTGGGGGCCGCCGATGCCGCCGGCCTGCAGCCCGGGCCAGCGCGATTTCAGCCCCTCCAGCAGCAAACCCGCCAGCAGATCGCCGGAAGCCTCGCCAGCGACCATGCTGACTCTGGTCATGGCGTCAGCGGACAATGCCGCGCTGCGGCGACACCTGCTCGAGGAAGGACAGCATCATCCGCACGTCAGGCGCAGCCTCGGGTGTCTTGTCGCCGAGGCCGGCAATGCGAGCACACGCCTGCTCCAGCGTCAGATCGTCACGGTACAGGGCCTTGTGCATGGCCTTGACGGCCGAGATGCGGTCGGCCGAAAAACCACGGCGGCGCAAGCCTTCAAAATTCATGGACCGCGCTTGCGCCGGCTGGCCCTGGCACATCACGAAGGGCGGCAGATCGGCAAACAGCAGCGAGCACATCGCTGTCATGCTGTGCGCCCCCAGCCGGACAAACTGGTGCACCACGGTAAACCCGCCCAGGATCACCCAGTCACCCACATGCACATGGCCGGCCAGCTGCGTGTTGTTGGCAAAGATCGTGTGGTTGCCCACCTGGCAGTCATGCGCCAGGTGCACATAGGCCATGATCCAGTTGTCATCGCCCACGCGCGTCACGCCGGCGTCGCCGGGCGAGCCGATGTTGAAGGTGCAGAACTCGCGAATGGTATTGCGCTCACCAATCACCAGCTCGCAGGGCTCGCCTGCATATTTCTTGTCCTGCGGAATGGCGCCCAGCGAGTTGAACTGGAAAATTCGGTTGTCGCGGCCAATTGTGGTGTGGCCTTCGATCACGCAATGCGCACCAATCGTCGTGCCCGCGCCCACCTTCACATGCGGGCCGATGACGGTGTAAGGCCCCACGCTCACCGAGCTGTCGAGCTGGGCGGCGGGATCAACAATGGCGGTGGCGTGAATGCCAGTCACGGAAGACTCTTGCGTCATGCTCAAGCGATGGTGCGCATGGTGCACATCAGCTCGGCCTCGCACGCCACGTCCGCACCTACCCGCGTCACGCCCTTGAATTTGAAAATACCGGCCTTCATCCGGTCCAGCGTCACGTCCATGATGAGCTGGTCGCCGGGCTCGACGGGTCGTTTGAAGCGCGCGCCATCAATGCCGGCGAAGTAGTAAACCGTTTTATCGTCAGGCGTCACGCCCAGCGTGTCAAAGGCCAGCAAAGCCGCCGCCTGGGCCATGGCTTCGAGCATCAGCACCCCTGGCATCACAGGACGGTGCGGGAAATGCCCGGTGAAAAACGGCTCGTTGATCGTGACGTTTTTCAGGGCCCGGATGCTTTTGCCCTTGTCAACCGCCAGCACGCGGTCTACCAGCAAAAAGGGGTAGCGGTGCGGCAACTGTTTGAGAATCTGGTGAATGTCCATCATGATTTTTCTTGAATTTTTCCGAGAATTTTTTCGGCCTGCTTGAGCCTTTCACGCAGGCCGTAAAGCTGTTTGAGCGTGGCTGCATTTTTCTCCCACGTGCCATTGTCGTCGATGGGAAACAGCCCGGTGTAATGCCCCGGCTTCCAAATCGACCTCGTCACCACCGAAGCAGCCGAAATGTGCACATGATCAGCCAGGCTCAAGTGCCCCAGAATCACCGCCCCGCCACCGACCGTGCAATGGGCGCCGATGTTGGTGCTGCCGGCTACACCAACACAACCCGCCATGGCCGTGTGCTTGCCAATGCGAACGTTATGCCCAATCTGGATCAGGTTGTCGAGCTTGACGCCATCTTCGACGACGGTGTCTTGCAGCGCCCCCCGGTCAATGCAGGTATTGGCGCCAATTTCCACGTCATTGCCAATACGAACAGCGCCCAATTGCTCAATCTTTTCCCACCGGTCTTCATGCGAAGCAAAGCCAAACCCGTCAGCACCAATCACCGCCCCTGGGTGGATGATGCAGCGCTCGCCGACGGTGCAGCCTTCCGCCACCGTCACCCGGGCTGACAGGCGGCTGTTCGCACCGACAGCCGCGTTGGGGCCAATCACACAATGCTCGGCAACCCGGGCCCCGGAACCAATGACGGCCCCGGCGCCAATGCAGGCAAATGCGGCAATGGACGCATCCTTGGCCACTTGGGCGGTCGGGTCAATCAGGGCCGCAGGATGAACCTGCGGCACGGCCACCGGGGCATGGTGCTGCTTCCAGAGCTGCGTCACGCGGGCAAAATAGTAATAGGGGTCATCCACCACGATGCAGGCGCCCCGCTTGATGGCGACCTCTTGAACAGCAGGCGCCACGATCACGCAAGCCGCAGCGGACTGTGCCAGTTTGTTCAGGTATTTGGCATGGCTCAGGAAGGCCAGGTCCTGGGGGCGTGCCGACTCGATCGGCGACAGGCGCTCAATCAGGATATCAGGGTCACCCACAAGCCGGGCCTCAAACTCGCCAGCCAGTGATTCAACGATGGCTGCGAGCCTGAGCGTCACACTGTGCCTACCCTTGGATGTGTTGTTGGTTACGTACGCCGGTTACTTGGAAGCGTTCAGCGATTTGATGACTTTGTCCGTGATGTCATGCCTGGGGTTCACATACACCGACTCTTGCAGAATCAGGTCGTATTTTTCGGATTCGGCAAGTGCCTTGACCACTTTATTGGCACGCTCAATGACCAGCTGCAATTCCTCGTTCTTGCGTGCGTTCAGGTCCTCCTGGAACTCACGGCGCTTGCGCTGAAATTCACGATCCTGATCCAGCAACTGCTTTTGGCGCGCATTGCGCTGGCCTTCAGACAAGGTAGGCGCTTCACGCTCAAACTTGTCAGACAGCGTTTTCAGCTGGTTGGCCAGATCGGTGATTTCTTTTTCGCGCTTGCTGAATTCCTGCTCCAGCTTGGTCTGGGCAGCCTTGGCGGTATTGGCCTCGCGGAAAATCCTGTCCAGATTGACGACACCCACCTTGAACTCCTGCGCGGTGGCGGCAAAACCTGCCAGGGCCACCAGGGAGCCCAATAAGAATTGACGTGAGAGTTTCTTCATTAGAAAGATGTACCGATTTGGAATTGCAGTATCTGCGTTTTATCGCCCGGGAATTTTCGCACAGGTTTTGCAAAAGCAAGCCGCAACGGACCCATCGGTGAAACCCAGCTAAAGCCCACCCCGGCCGAGGCGCGCAGGCCATCCGGGCCACTGAAGCGGTAGGGCGATTTTTCCGCAAACACATTGCCTGCATCAAAAAAGCCAAACATCCGCAGGGTCTTGTCATTGCCCACGCCTGGAAATGGGACAATGAATTCCGCATTCAAGGTCAGCTTTTTAGGCCCCCCGATGGCATCAGTGCCATCCTTGGGACCTAGCGAACCCTGCTCGAAACCGCGCACAGAGCCCAAGCCCCCTGAGTATGAGTTCTTGAACAGGGGAAACGGCCGTCCGCCCATGCCCTTGCCCCAGCCGAACTCGCCATTCAGGGCGATTGTGTATTGCTTGCTGAGTGGAATGTAATATTGGATTTGATAATTGGCACGCACGAATTTGGCATCGCCGCCGACACCCCAGTCACCGTAGACACGCTGGTAAAGCCCGGTGGTAGGCACCAGTGCGCTGTCCCGGTTATCCCGGGTCCAGCCCAACGTCAATGGCACTGACGTGCTTTTATAGCCAAACTGGTTGGCGTAGGACAGGTAGCTTGCCGGCAAGTTGGTGCCCGGCACAATCTTCAGGGACTCCACACCGGTGCCGAAGTAAACGGTATCCATCTCGGTAAATGGCACGCCAAAACGGATGCTGGCGCCTCTGGTTTTCAGGCTGTAGTCGCCGCCCTGGCCGGTCTGGGGTTTGTTGGTCCGCTCGTACACATCGATCGTGCGGGAAATACCGTCCGCCGTGAAATAAGGGTCCACCGTGCTCAAGACCACCTGGCGATTTGATTTGCTGGTATTGACGTCGACACCGAGATAATGGCCCGAGCCAAAAACGTTTTCCTGTTTGATACCGGCCATCAGGGAAAACTTGTCGCCGCTGGAAAAACCAGCGCCCAACTGCAGGTTGCCGGTGGGTTTTTCAACCACGTTGACATTCAGGTCGACCTGATCATTGGCCCCGGCGACCTCCTGGGTGTCAACATCCACCTCGGTAAAGAAGCCCAAGCGGTCTACCCGATCACGGGATAAACGGATTTTGTCTCCGTCATACCAGGAAGACTCAAACTGCCTGAACTCACGGCGAATCACCTCATCGCGCGTGCGATTGTTGCCGGCCAGGTTGATGCGCCGGACATAAGCCCGACGGGAAGGGTCCGCCTGCAGGACAAAAGCCACCCGGTTATTGACCCGGTCAATCTCCGGCCGGACATTGACCCTGGCAAAGGCGAATCCGAAAGTCCCAAAATAATCCGTAAAAGCCTTGGTGGTTTCGGCAACCTTGTCGGCGTTGTAGGCCTCTCCCGGCTTGATGGTGACGAGCGATTTGAACTCCTCTTCCCGATCAAGATAGTTGCCTTCCAGCTTGACACCGGAGACGACAAAACGCTCACCTTCCGTGACATTGATGGTGACCGTAATATCCTGCTTGTCCGGAGAAATGGCAACCTGCGTCGAATCGACCTTGAACTCCAGGTAACCGCGGGACAGATAGTACGAACGCAGGGTTTCAATATCCGCGTTCAGCTTGGCGCGCGAATAACGGTCAGACTTGGTGTACCAGCTCATCCAGCCACCGGTGTCCAGATCAAACTGGTCACGCAAGGTCGATTCGCTGAATGCCTTGTTGCCGACTACCCGTATCTCCTTGATTTTGGCGACATCGCCTTCCACCACACTGAAGGTCAGGTTCACGCGATTGCGCTCAATCGGCGTTGCCGTGGTCACGACCTCCGCGCCATAGAGGCTGCGGTTGATGTACTGGCGCTTGAGCTCCTGCTCGGCCTTGTCGGCCAGCGCCTTGTCAAACGGCCGTCCTTCCGTCAGTCCTATGTCGCGCAGCGCTTTTTTCAGCACATCCTTTTCAAACTCCTTGGTACCGACAAAATCCACGTCGGCAACCGTCGGGCGCTCTTCAACAATCACAACCAGCACATCGCCGCTGACTTCAAGGCGCACATCCTTGAACAGCCCCAAGCCAAACAATGCCCGGATGGCGCTTGAGCCCTTGTCATCGTTATAAGTTTCACCGACCCGAAAAGGCAGAGAGGCAAAAATGGTTCCGGGCTCGACGCGCTGTAAACCTTCAACCCGGATATCGCGCACCGTGAAAGGCTCCACCGCCCAGGCCGTATTGGCTATCAAAAAACTGGCAGTTATCACAGATAGGGTACGGACCTTGAATCGATTCAATTGTTTTTGCATGAAATGTAGGGGGGGGGGTAAGGTGTTAGCCCAAAAGCCGGCTGATATCGTTAAACAGGGCAATAGCCATCATGGCCAGCAAGATTGCAACACCACCGCGCTGCAGTTTGTCCATCCAGGCCTCAGACACGCTCCGGCCCGTGACTGCCTCCCAAAGATAATACATCAGGTGCCCCCCGTCCAAGACCGGCAAAGGCAGTAAATTGAGCACCCCGAGACTGACACTGATCAGGGCCAGAAACAGCAGATAGGTCGTCCAGCCCATGCTGGCTGATTTCCCCGCGTACTCTGCAATCGTCAGGGGGCCGCTGAGGTTTTTGAGCGAAGCCTGCCCCAGCGCCATTTTCCCCATCATCTTGAGCGTCAGCAGGGAAACCTCCCAGGTGCGCACCGCGCCCTGCCACAAGCCATCGAGCGGGCCGTAACGCACCGTGACGAGTTGGGGAGGCGCGCCCACATAAGCGCCTATCTTGCCCACAGACAAAGCGCCCTCCTGCCTGAGCTCTGGCGTGACCTGCAGGGTCAGGGACTGTCCGGCCCGCAGCACTTGCCAGGTCTGGGCTGTTGCTGCCAGCGAAGCACTTGACGAACCGGCAGAGCTGCGAATCACTTCACGCAACTGCTGCCCGTCCACGATATCGAGCCGGCCAACCCGTTGCACGATGTCTCCGCTGCGCAAGCCCGCTTTTTCCGCCGGGCTTCCGGCCACAATGTTGCCCATCACGGGCTGGGTCCACGGCCCGAGAATACCGACCTTGCGAAACAGCTGCGCATCGGCCTCTACAGCGTCCAGCTTGCCAAGCTCAAGCAGCACGGTTCGCGTAGCGCCATCCGTTGCACCGGTCCTGGCGTCTGCTTTACTCACCACCAGATGAAGGTCACGGCCATCCAGCGCTCCCTGGGTCAGTTTCCAGCGCAAATCTTCAAACGAGCGAACAGGCTGCAGGTCTTCGCCGTCAAAGCCAGCCTGCTGCACCAGTTCCTGCCCGCGCAGCCCGGCCTGTTCGGCCACCGAGCCTGGAACCGGGCTGGCCAAAATGGCCTTGGGCTCCTCCAAACCGCTCCAGTTGACGATCGCATACAGGACGATGGCCAGCAGCAGATTGGCCGCCGGCCCTGCCGCCACCACCGCTGCACGTGATTTCAGGGACTGGTTGTTAAACGCCAGATGACGCTCTGACGGCTCCACCGGCGCTTCCCTCTCGTCCAGCATCTTGACGTAGCCGCCCAGTGGCAGCATGCCGATGACGAATTCAGTCGGACGGTTTTTAAGCCGCCAGCTATAGACGGGTTTTCCGAATCCGATGGAAAACTTGAGCACCTTGATGCCACAGGCCACGGCCACCCGGTAGTGGCCGTATTCGTGAACGGCGATCAACAGCCCCAGGGCAACGACGAAAGCAAGCAGTGTCAACATGTCAGGCATCCAGATGTCGGGTGATTCGGCCGGCTGCATCCCTTGCCTGGGCATCCAGCGCGAGCAAATCACCAATACCACCTACTTCTGAGGCCGTAACCGTGTCCAAAGTTGCACGGTTTACATCATGAATCTGATCAAACCGTATCCGTTTTTCAAGAAAGGCCGCCACCGCCACCTCGTTGGCTGCATTGAGCACGGCAGTCGTGCCCATGGGGGCGCCCAGCACCTCCCAGGCCAGCGCCAAGCCGGGAAAGCGCTGGTAATCAGGGACTTCAAAGGTCATGGTCGCCAGCGCCCTGAAATCCAGCGCCTTGGCCCCGGAGGCGATTCGGTCAGGCCAGGCCAGACCGTAGGCAATGGGAACGCGCATGTCGGGCGTGCCCAGTTGCGCCACCACCGAGGCATCACGGTACTGCACCATGGAGTGAATGATGCTCTGGGGATGGATGACCACCTCAATCTGGCCCGGTGCCAGGCCAAACAGGTATTTCGCCTCGATGACCTCCAGCGCCTTGTTCATCATGGTGGCCGAATCGACCGAAATTTTCCGGCCCATGACCCAGTTCGGATGGGCGCAGGCTTCGTCCGGCGTGACCTGCCGCAAGCTGGCCAGGTCCCGGGTGCGAAACGGTCCGCCCGACGCTGTCAGGATGATCTTCTCGACACGTTGCGCCCACGTGGCCGGGTCTTCAGGCAAGGACTGGAAAACGGCGGAGTGCTCGCTGTCAATCGGCAGCAATTGCGCGCCGCCCTGCTGCACGGCCTGCATGAAGACATCGCCCCCGACGACCAGTGCCTCCTTGTTGGCCAGCAAAAGCCGCTTGCCCGTTCTGGCTGCAGCCATGCAGGGGGCCAGACCCGCCGCGCCCACAATGGCGGCCATCACGGTATCGACCTGCTCGTGAGACGCTATCATTTCAAGAGCATCCGGTGCCCACAGCACCTCGACGGCCAATTGATTTGCCTTGATTTTTTCCGCCAGAAGGCGGGCATGCGATTCGCTCACCATGACCGCATAACGTGGCTGGAACCTGACGCATTGCGCCAGCAGGGTATCGACCTGCGTGGCGGCGCTGAGCGCAAACACCTCGAAACGATCGGGATGGCGGGCCATCACATCCAGCGTATTGACGCCGATGGAGCCGGTTGAACCGAGGACAGTGACGCGCTGTTTCATAAAAGATAAAAACTAAACCGTTGCCAACATCAGCGCCAGCGGCAGGACAGGCAGCAAGGCATCCACGCGGTCAAGAACGCCGCCATGACCGGGCAGCAGGCCGCTTGAATCCTTCACCCCGACGCTGCGTTTGATCAGCGACTCCACCAGATCACCCACCACGCTCATCGCCGCCAGAAAGAGCACCGCAATCAGCATCACCAGCATGCCATGCTGCGCCAGCAAACGGGCGTAAAGACTCTGCCCATTCAGAATGCCAGTCCCGGCGCTGACGGTACCGGCAGAAGCAGCATCCCAGGCGACCCAGCTTATCGACAGCGCCAGCACACCCACCATGCCGCCCCAGACGCCTTCCCAGCTCTTGCCGGGACTGATGGAAGGGGCCAGCTTCCCTTTGCTGAAACGCCCACCCAAAGCCTTGCCCGCAAAGTAGGCAAAAATATCGGCCACCCAGACGAGCAGCAGCACCGACAACAGGAAGTTGATGCCCATCACCCGGGCCTGGGCAACGGCCAGCCAGGCCAGCCAGAGCGCCAGCACGCCACCTGTCAGGCGAACCGCTTTGGGAATGCCGGGCCAGCCCTTCACGCCTGCGCGCAACAGCCAGGCGCCCGCCAGAACCCAGGCCGCCCCGGCGACCGCCCACAGCATGGGCAGCGGCTTTTCAAGCAGTCCGCCATACCAGGACAGTGCACACAGGGCAACACAGACACCTGCGAGCAGCAGCGAGGCGGCTTGTCCATAAGCGTTCAAACGCCCCCACTCCCATGCGCCCGCCGCGATCAGGATCAGTGCGACCGCAGTAAAAGGAATCGGCGTGTTGTAAAAAAGGGCCGGCAACAAAATGGCCAGCAGCACGATGGCCGTCAAAACGCGTTGCTTGAGCATCAGGCGGCCTTCACGTTTTGAGATTTGCCGTCACCGGCAACTTGCGCAGTGGTTTGGCCAAAGCGGCGCTCACGGGTGCGATAGACGGCAATGGCCTCATCCAGCGCCGCCTCGTCAAACTCCGGCCAGAGCTTGTCGGAAAAATGAAGCTCCGAGTAAGCCGCCTGCCACAGCAAGAAGTTGCTGATGCGCAGCTCGCCACCCGTGCGGATCAGCAGATCGGGATCGGGCACATGGGCCAGCGCCATGGCCCGGTCCAGCGACAGCTCCGTGATGGGCTGCCCACTTGCCGCCAGTTTCTGTGCGGCTTGGGCAATATCCCAACGCCCCCCGTAGTTGAAACAGACGTTGAGGACCAGGCGCTGGTTGTCCGCCGTGGCCAGCTCGGCCTGCGCCAGCCCGGCCTGCACCTTCTCCGACAGCCGCTGCCGGTCGCCCACAAAATGCAGGCGCACCCCGTTGGCTTTGAGGCTGGGCACTTCCTTGGACAGGGAAAGGGCCAGCAACTCCATCAGGCCGGAGACCTCTTCGGCAGGGCGGTTCCAGTTTTCGGAGGAAAAGGCAAACACGGTCAGCACCGCAATGCCGCGCTCAAGACAGGCCTTGACGCAGCGACTCAGGGACGCAACGCCTTGCTTGTGACCGGCCACACGCGGTAAAAACCGCTTGCTCGCCCAGCGGCCATTGCCGTCCATCACGATGGCGATATGGTGAGGGGCCTGGCTCATGGTGTAGGTCAAAGATGTTTTGAGCGCCGCCGGGCCGCCCCAAGGAAAATTAGCCCCCGAGGGGCTGACGTCCGCAGCCCAGTACGCGAAGCGGCAAGCGGAGAGGCCCGTGCGCAGCGCAGAGCCGCCCCAAGCAAGCACAGCCCCTCTTCGTGGTGAAAGGGGCAGCGCATCGCCGAAGGCACACGAAGTGGCAAACGTGAGGGCCGCAGTGCGCCGCGCCGGGCCGCCCCAAGCAAGCACAGCCCCTCTTCGTGGTGAAAGGGGCAGCGCAACGCCGAAGGCTCACGAAGTGGCAAGCGTGGGGGCACTTCTTACACCGCCATGATGTCCTGTTCCTTGCCAGCGACCAGCTTGTCAACTTCAGCAATGAACCGGTCGGTGAATTTCTGGATGTCGTCCTGCGAGCGACGCTCGTCATCTTCAGAAGCCAGCTTCTCCTTGACCAGCTTCTTGACGCCGTCATTGGCGTCCCGGCGCAGGTTGCGAATGGCCACCTTGGCGTGCTCGCCTTCGGCCCGGACCACCTTGGTGAGTTCCTTGCGGCGCTCTTCGGTCATCGCCGGCATGGGGACGCGGATCAGATCACCCTGCGCCGCGGGGTTGAGCCCGAGGTCGGAATCGCGAATGGCTTTTTCGATTTTGGCGCCCATGCCCTTCTCCCAGGGCGAGACGCTGATGGTGCGCGCATCCAGCAGGGACACATTGGCCACCTGGCTGATGGGCACCATGGAGCCATAGTAGTCAACCTGCACGGTGTCGAGCAACCCGGGATTGGCGCGGCCGGTGCGGATTTTCGTCAGGCTGTTTTTGAACGAATCCACGGACTGCTGCATTTTTTGTTCTGCAAGCTGCTTGATCTCAACAATGCTCATGGTCGAATCTCCGGGTTTTTATGTGCAAAAAAGTGCAAGAAAGCGCGAATCATGGCCTGGTTCAAACGTGAACCAGGGTCCCCTCGTCTTCGCCCTGCACCACACGCTTGAGTGCGCCGTGTTTGAAAATGCCAAATATCTTGATGGGCAATTTCTGGTCACGGCACAGCGCAAATGCGGTGGCATCCATGACTTCGAGATTTTTGTTCATCGCCTCATCAAAGGTGATGTTGGTGTAGCGGGTGGCCGTCGGGTCCTTTTTCGGATCAGCAGTGTACACACCGTCTACCTTGGTCGCCTTGAGAACAATTTCAGCACCGATTTCAGCACCCCGCAGGGCCGCCGCGGTATCCGTCGTGAAAAACGGGTTGCCCGTGCCGGCCGCAAAGATCACCACTTTGCCTTCCTCCAGGTACTGCAGCGCCTTGGGCCGGACATAGGGCTCCACCACGCGCTCGATACCGATGGCCGACATGACACGCGGGGTCAGCCCCGCCTTGTCCATGGTGTCGCCCAGCGCCAGTGCATTCATCACCGTCGCCAGCATGCCCATGTAGTCGGCCGTCGCGCGGTCCATGCCGACGGAGCCGCCGGCCACACCGCGAAAGATGTTGCCGCCGCCAATCACCACGGCCACCTCCACACCCATGCGGGTGACGTCGGCGATCTCCTCAACCATGCGCACGATGGTGGCACGGTTGATGCCAAAGGCATCATCCCCCATCAAGGCCTCACCTGACAGTTTTAACAAGATCCGCTTGTAGGCTGGCATGTGGAAGCTTTCTGTGATTGGGTTGGTCTTAGTTTAGCGGCCTTCCGGCAGTGCAGGCGCAGCGATCAGGCTGCCTTGGCAGCAGCCACCTGGGCAGCGACTTCCGCAGCGAAGTCGTCGACCTTTTTCTCAATGCCCTCGCCCACCACGTACAGGGTGAACGACTTGACCGTGGTGGCGGTGGCTTTGAGCATCTGCTCCACCGTCTGCTTGTCGTTCTTGACGAAGGTCTGGTTGAACAGGCTGACTTCCTTGAGGTACTTCTGAACACCGCCCTCAATGCGCTTGGCCACAATTTCCGCGGACTGCACCGGCTTGCCTTCAGCTTGCGCCTTGGCCGCATCTTCGGCAGCCTTGGCCGCAGCGACAGAACGCTCTTTGGCAACCAGCTCGGCCGGCACGTCGGCGCTGGACAGCGACACGGGCTTCATGGCAGCCACATGCATGGCCACGTCTTTGGCGGCGGCCTCGTCACCTTCGAACTCCACGACCACGCCAATACGGGTGCCATGCAGGTAAGACGCCAGCTTGCTGCCGGTGAAGCGCTTGAAGCGGCGCACGCTCATGTTTTCGCCGATTTTTCCAATCAGGCCTTTGCGCACATCTTCGATCGTGGGGCCAAAGCCGTCGAGCGTGTAAGGCATGGCGCCGATGGCCTCCACATCAGCCGGGTTGTTTTTGACAATGCCTTCGGCCACAGCCTTGCACAAAGCCAGGAAGCTGTCGTTTTTCGTGACGAAGTCGGTTTCGCAGTTGATTTCAACCAGCGCGCCCACATCGCCTTCGCGGTGCACAGCCACCACGCCTTCAGCCGTGATGCGCGAAGCGGCCTTGCCGGCCTTGTTGCCCAGCTTGACGCGCAGGATTTCTTCGGCTTTTTCGAAATTGCCCTCGGCTTCGGTCAGTGCTTTTTTGCACTCCATCATGGGGGCATCGGTTTTGGCGCGCAGTTCGGCGACCATGCTTGCAGTAATTGCCATTTTCAATTCTCCGTTTGTCGTGTTGACTTCGATTCAATGCATTCAGCAATGAAGCTGAAAGCTGCTTCGGGTTGTAAAAAAGGGGCTACGCGAGCCCCTTTTCCGCGTCTGGCGCAAGGCCGACAAGCTTTAAGCGCCGTTTTTCACTTCCACAAATTCGTCTGAACTCTCAGCCGAGACCGCCTTGACGACGTCACTGACGGCATTGGCG
This sequence comes from Polaromonas sp., assembly GCF_036676035.1. Classification (GTDB taxonomy): domain Bacteria; phylum Pseudomonadota; class Gammaproteobacteria; order Burkholderiales; family Burkholderiaceae_C; genus Polaromonas. Next base: position 18,942 of record NZ_JAKFDR010000016.1, on the reverse strand, counting down.
CGGCCTTCCAGAATTGCGTCGGCAATTCCGCGGGCATACAGGGCCACGGCCTTGGACGAGTCGTCGTTGCCGGGAATGACGTAATCGATACCGATGGGGGAGTGGTTGGAGTCAACCACGCCAATCAGGGGGATGCCCAGTTTTTTGGCTTCGGCCACGGCGATCTTGTGGAAGCCCACGTCGATCACAAAAATGGCGTCTGGCAAAGCAGCCATGTCCTGAATGCCGCCGATGTCTTTTTCAAGCTTTTCGATTTCGCGTTTGAAGGTCAGCTGTTCTTTTTTGCTGATGGACTCAAGACCGGCTTCCTGCTGGGCCTTCATGTCCTTGAGGCGCTTGATGGAGGTCTTGACCGTCTTGAAGTTGGTCAGCATGCCGCCCAGCCAGCGCTGGTCAACATAGGGCACGCCGGCGCGCTTGGCTTCGGTCGCGACAATTTCGCGGGCCTGGCGCTTGGTGCCGACCATCAGGATGGTGCCGCGGTTGGCGGACAGCTGCTTGGCGAACTTGATCGCATCCTGGAACATCGGAAGCGATTTTTCCAGGTTGATGATGTGAATACGGTTGCGATGGCCGAAGATATAGGGGGCCATCTTGGGATTCCAGAAGCGCGTCTGGTGACCAAAGTGGACACCGGCTTCCAGCATTTCACGCATGCTTGTCGACATATCAATAACTCCAAAGGTTGTGTCTAAAATCAGCGCTTATCTCCCGAAACTATTTCCGGGCGACACCTTGAATGGCTGATTTGCGATTTGCCTTGCCAACAACAGGGCTGTCATTCACAAAGCCTGTCGATTATAGCACCCGCCATCCTCCTGAAAACCCGCCCATGAGCAACTTTGACGACTTCCACGCTGTTCGCCAGGCCTTGCAGACCGGCCAGACCAGCGTTGGCGAGGTGCTGGAACGCGCGGCGGCCATCCGCCAAAGCGATGCCTGCCGCCACGCTTTTATCCAGAACTCGCCAGAAAACCCGCCTTTACCGGGCAAAACCGCTCCAAACGGAGCCCCATCCGGCATCAATGGCCACTCAGGGGTTTTGGCTGGTTTGCCGGTGTCCATCAAGGACCTGTTTGACGTTGCCGGGCAAACCACCGCCGCCGGCTCCCGGGTCCTGTCCAGGGCACCGGCCGCGCAGGCGGACTGCCCCGCCGTGGCCCGGCTGCGAAGCGCCGGCGCCGTGCTGGCCGGCCGCACCAACATGGTGGAGTTTGCCTTTTCCGGCGTGGGCACCAACCCGCACTACGGCACGCCGGCCAACCCGGCTGACCCCGGGACAGCACGCATTCCCGGCGGCTCCTCTTCTGGCGCAGCGGTGTCAGTGGCCACCGGCGCCGCCTGGCTGGGCCTGGGCTCCGACACCGGCGGCTCGATCCGCATTCCGGCGGCACTGTGCGGCCTTGTGGGCTTCAAGAACACGGCCAGGCTGGTGCCCACGGCAGGCGCCATACCGCTGTCCACCACGCTGGACACGGTGTGCGCCCTGACCCGCTCGGTACGCGATGCAATAACCGCCCATGAAGTACTGGCCGCGCGCAGCGTGCACCTGGCCCGCAAGCCGCTGTCAGCCTGCCGCCTGGCCGTGGCGCGCACCCAGATGCAGGACGGACTCAGCAGCACCGTGGCCCGCGCCTTCGAAAGCAGCCTGAGAAGGCTGCGGGACGCCGGCGCGCAGATCGAGGACATTGCGCTGGACGAGCTCCAGGACCTGGCCGCCATGCAGGCCACCGGCGGGTTTTCAGCGGCAGAAAGCTATGCCTGGCACCGCCCGCTGATCACGCAGCGCGAGGCCGAGTACGACCCTCGCGTGGCCCAGCGCATCTTGCGTGGCGCCAGCATGAGCGCGGCCGACTACATTGATTTGCTGGCGGCACGGCGGCACTGGATCGCCCGCATGGAGCAGCGGCTGCAAGGCTTTGATGCCGTGGTTTCGCCCACCGTGCCCATCGTGGCGCCACCGATTGCCAGCGTGGCGACGGATGACGCGGAGTTCTTCCGCGTCAATGCGCTGTTGCTGCGCAACACCTCGGTGGTCAACATGCTCGATGGCTGCGCGATTTCGCTGCCCTGCCATGCGCCCGATCAATTGCCCGTCGGCCTGATGCTATGGCACGCCGCCCTGCACGATGACGGGTTGCTGGACCTGGCGTTTCAGGTTGAGGCTGCATTGAAAAATTCACTATTAAAATAATAGCTGCTGGCGCAATACCAACGCCGGTCAGCGGCCTGTTTGACTAAAAACATTCATGATCATTTCAATTGTCCGCCTGCCCCTTGACGCAGGCGCATCGGGTGCCGCCTTATGAAAATCGCGGTCATTGGCGCCGGCATCATCGGCATCACCACGGCTTACGAGCTGGCGGTAGACGGTCACGAGGTCACCGTCTTCGAGCGCCGCGGCGCTGCGGCAGAAGAAACCAGTTTCGCCAACGCGGGCGTGGTGGCGCCCGGTTACGTCACCCCCTGGGCCGCGCCGGGCATGCCCGGCAAGGTCATCAGCCATCTCTTGAGCCGCCACGCGCCGGTCAAGCTTGGACTGCCGCTGTCGGCGGGTGACCTGGCCTGGATGTGGAAATGGTTTCGCGCCTGCAAACTCGAGACCTACCTGGCCAACCGCGCCAGAATGCAGCGCCTGGCCTTTTACAGCCGCGAGCGCCTGCACCAGATCACCGAGACGCTGCAGCTCGACTACGACCGCAGCCCGGGCTACATGGTGCTGCTGCGCTCTGAAAAAGACAGCCGGCTGGTGCAGCCCGGTCTGCAGGTGCTGCGCGACGCCGGCGTTGCGTTCAGGGAAATCAATGCCGACGAGACCCGCAAGATCGAGCCGGCCCTCAACCCGGACACGCCCTTCATGGGGGCGGTGCATTTGCCCAACGATGAGGTTGCCAACTGCCGCCAGTTTGCCCTGCTGCTCAAGAACGAAGCCCAGCGACTGGGTGTCAAGTTTGAGTTCAATACGACGGTAGCCCAGGTGGAACGTGCGCAGACAGCTAGTATTTTGATAGCAGGCGAAACCGCGCCCCGCCACTTTGACGCCCTGGTCATGTGCGCCGGCCTGGCCTCGGCCCGGTTGCTCAGGCCGCTGGGACTGAAGATTCCCATGGCCGCGGTGTACGGCTACTCGATCAGCGCACCCATCCGGGAGCCGCTCAATGCGCCCCGCAGCGCCCTGATGGACGAGCGCTACAAGGTCGCCATCTCGCGCCTGGGCAACCGCGTTCGCGTGGCCGGCAGCGCCGAGATTGGCGGCTCACTTGCCGCCAAGCGCGCATCCTCCATCCAGACGCTCTACAAAGTGCTGCACGACTGGTTTCCGGGCGCAGCGCAACTCGCCAGCACCGGCGCCAGCGTGCAGGAGTGGAAAGGCGCCCGCCCCATGCTGCCTGACGGCCCGCCCATCATCGGCGCCAGCGGCATTGCCGGCTTGTGGCTGAACCTGGGCCACGGCTCTAGCGGCTGGGCACTTAGCTGCGGCAGCGCGCGGGCCCTGGCCGATGCGATGCAGGGCCGCGCCGCCGACATTGACATGGACGGGCTGGATGTGAGCCGCCTGGCCCGATGAATCTCAGCATCCCTCCTCTAAAAAGCCCGGCATGCCGGGCTTTTTTACGGCCCCCAAACCAGCCAAAAAACCGCACAATCACCCCATGCAAGCCATCACCAGCGCACTCAGTCGGCCGCTTTACAGTGTGGCCGCGACCCGCCAGATCGAGCAGCAGGCAGCGGCCGGCCTGCCGCCGCATGCCCTGATGCAGCGCGCCGGCCTGGCCGTGGCACGTTTGACGCTGGCTTTGGCACCCCACGCCCGGCGCATCTGGATCGCCTGCGGGCCCGGCAACAATGGCGGCGATGGCTTCGAAGCCGCCCTGCATCTGCGCCAATGGGGCAAGGCGGTGGTCGTCACCTGGACGGGCCCGCACCACGACCCGAAAAAACGGCCCGGCGATGCGCAAGCGGCCATGAAGCGCGCACTGGCCGCTGGTGTGACGATCGCCACCGAGCCGCCGCAGGATTTTGACTTTTGCATTGATGCCCTGCTCGGCATTGGCGCCAAGGCCGCAAGCCTGGCGGCACCGGCGCCGGTCAACGCCGGCTTGATAGCGCAGTGGCTGCAGCTGATGCACCGCAGCGGCCAACCGGTGCTGGCGGTAGATGTGCCCACCGGCCTGGATGCCGACACCGGGTTTTCCGGCATCCCCCAGAGCGAACCCCAATCAGCTACAAATTTGATAGCTACTGATGTACATTCGACAAGAGCCAGAAGCCGTTTTACCTTGAGTCTCTTGACCCTCAAGCCGGGCCTGTTCACCGCCCATGGCCGCGACCTGGCGGGGCAAGTCTGGTTTGACGATCTCGGCGTACCCGCACCGCAAAGCGTGCCGCCCGGCGCCCTGCTGCTGGGCGCCGACCGCGCTCTGCCACCCGCACGGGTTCACGCGCCTCACGCCAGCCACAAAGGCAGCTTTGGCGACGTGGCGGTTGTGGGCGGTGAATCCACCGCCACCGCGAGCATGGCCGGCGCAGCGCTGCTGGCAGCCCGTGCCGCGCTGCATGCCGGTGCGGGCCGGGTGTTCGTCGCCCTGTTGGGCCAGCCGGCTTTGACGCTGGACACGCAGCAGCCGGAGTTGATGTTTCGCAGCCCCGACGTGCTCGACCTCAAACAACAGGTCGTGGTGTGCGGCTGCGGTGGTGGGGCCTCGGTCAAAACCGTCCTGGCCAGGGTTTTATCCAGCGCCACACGGGCGGTGCTCGATGCTGATGCACTCAATGCAATTGCCGCGGACACGCAGTTGCAAACCCAGCTCAAGGCCCGCAAGCGCCGGGGCTACAGCACCATTTTGACGCCGCATCCGCTGGAAGCAGCCCGGCTGCTGGGCAGCACCAGCGCCCAGGTGCAAGCCAGCCGGCTCACGGCGGCGCAGCAACTGGCCGAGCAGTTTCAGTGCGTGGTGGCGCTCAAGGGGTCGGGCACGGTCATCGCCGCACCGGCTCGGGTCCCCGCCATCAACCCGACCGGCAATGCACGCCTGGCCACGGCGGGCACGGGCGATGTGCTGGCAGGCATGATGGGGGCACTCTTGGCCAGCGGTGAAAACGCCTTCGACGCGGCTTGCAGCGCCGTGTTTACCCATGGGAAACGGGCCGATGATTGGCCCGGACATGAACATCACCCGCCCTTGACAGCCAGCGCACTGGCGACTTTCGCCAACTGACGGCCCGGCGCTACGCCAGAACGATCAATCCGACCTGCAGCAGCAGCAGCAGGACCAGCGCCGACAGGTCAACACCGCCCACCACGGGCACGATGCGCCGCAACGGGCCCAGCAGCGGCTCCGACAGCCTGGCCAGCAGGCTGTGCACCGGCGAGCCGGGTTGCAGCCACGACACCAGCACATAACCCAGCACCACCAGCATGGTGGTTTGCAGCGCGACGCGGACCAGCATCTTCAGGGCGAAGCCCAGCAGTGCCAGCCAGGAAGCCGGCCCCAGGCTGGACCAGTCATAACCGGCGCCCAGCAAGACGCCGAAAAGCACGCCCCACAACAAGGCATAGGCCAGCGCCGACAGTACGGCGGCCAGCACACTGGCCCAATCCAGCCGCGACTGCGCCAGCGGTTTGGGCAGGGTGCGCCGCAGGGGCTTGACCAGCCAGTCGGTCAAGGCCATGACGAAATGGCCGGGTTGCGCGCTCATGTTGACGCGCACCCAGTTCATGTAGGCACGCAACAGCGCCGCCCCGATCAGCAGGAAAAACAGGGTTTCGAGCAGAAAACGCAGGATTTGAATCAGCATGGGGTCAGCATTGGGTCAACATGGGTTTGAAGCCTGATTGTAAAAACAGACGTCAGCGGCGGGGCTTTTTGCCCTGCTTGCGCCCGGCGCTGCCGACAGACTTTTTAACCGCGGCTTTCAAGGCCTGAATCGGCGACTTCGGTGCCCGGTCCGTACCGTGGCCATGCCCACCGGAGCCGTCGGTGCGCTGCGCCGTGCGCTTGCCGCTCCCCTTGCCATTACCCTTGCCGTTGCGTTTGTCACTGCCGTTTCGGGGCACAGCCCGCTCCTCGGGCGACAGATCAAGGGCATGCCCGCCGGCCTTGTCTTTCATGGCGCGACTGAGCAACTCTTCACCCTCGCGCACCAGGCGGAAGTCGATCTTGCGGCCATCGAGGTCGACCCGGCTGACCTGCACCCGCACCCGGGTGCCGATCGCATAGCGAATCCCGGTGCGCTCGCCACGCAGCTCCTGCCGTGCTTCGTCAAAGCGGAAATACTCGCCACCGAGCTCGGTGATGTGCACCAGCCCTTCGACATACATGGCGTCGAGCGTCACAAAGATGCCAAAGCCGGTGGCGGCCGTGATGACACCGCCAAACTCTTCGCCCAGATGCTCACGCATGTATTTGCACTTGAGCCAGGCCTCGACGTCGCGACTGGCTTCATCGGCGCGGCGCTCGTTGGCACTGCAGTGCAGGCCGGCGGCCTGCCAGGCCAGCTGATCGGCCGTGACTTTCTTGGGCTTTTGCGCCGGCTCCCTGGCTTTGCTCGCCAGCCGCTTGGACAGCTTGGCATGGGCTTCCCCCGGTGTGGGCAAGGCCGGCAGCTGGTACTTGGTCTTGCCCAGAATGGCCTTGATCACGCGGTGCACCAGCAGATCGGGGTAACGCCGGATCGGGCTGGTGAAGTGCGTGTAGGACTCATAAGCCAGACCAAAGTGGCCACTGTTCATGGGCGTGTAGATGGCCTGCTGCATGGAGCGCAGCAGCATGGAATGAATCTGCTGCGCGTCGGGCCGGTCCTTGGTGGCCAGGGCAATCTGCTGAAACTCGCCGGGGGACGGGTCCTCGCTGATGCTCATGCCGATGCCCATCGCCTTGAGGTAGTTGCGCAGCACTTCCTTTTTCTCGGGCGTCGGGCCTTCGTGCACCCGGAACAGCCCGGTGTACTTGTTTTGCGAGATGAAGTCGGCCGAGCAGACATTGGCAGCCAGCATGGCCTCTTCAATCAGGCGGTGCGCGCTGTTGCGCGTGCGCGGCACGATCTTCTCAATGCGCCCCACCTCGTCGCAGACGATTTGCGTCTCGGTGGTTTCAAAGTCCACCGCGCCGCGCTCGCCCCGCTCCTTGAGCAAGGCCTGGTACACATCATGCAAATTGAGCAGGTGCGGCACCAGCGCCTTGCGCTGTGCCGCCTCGGGGCCGCGCGTGTTGGCCAAAACGGCAGCCACCTCGGTATAGGTCAAGCGCGCGTGGCTGAACATGACGGCCGGGTAAAACTGGTAGGCGTGAATCGCGCCTTTGGCATTGACCAGCATGTCGCAGACCATGCACAGGCGCTCGACATTCGGGTTCAGGGAACACAGCCCGTTGGACAGCTTCTCGGGCAGCATGGGAATCACGCGGCGCGGAAAGTACACGCTGGTGGCGCGATCGTAGGCGTCGATGTCAATGGCGCTGCCGGTCTCCACATAGTGACTCACGTCGGCAATGGCCACCAGCAGGCGCCAGCCCTTGCCGCGGCCCACTTTGGCCGGCTCGCAGTACACGGCGTCATCAAAGTCGCGTGCATCCTCGCCATCGATGGTGACCAGCGCCACATCGGTCAGGTCAACACGGTATTTTTTGTCGGCCGGACGCACGGCATCAGGCAAGGAGCGGGCCAGCGCCAGCGCGTCATCGCTGAATTCATGCGGCACACCGTATTTGCGCACCGCAATTTCGATTTCCATGCCCGGGTCGTCAATCTCGCCCAGCACTTCCTTGACACGGCCCACGGGCTGGCCAAACAGGGCGGGCGGCTCGGTGAGTTCCACCACCACGACCTGGCCGGTTTTGGCCGTACCGGTGGCGCCTTTGGGAATCAGCACATCCTGGCCATAGCGTTTGTCTTCGGGGGCGACCAGCCAGACACCGCTTTCATGCAGCAGCCGGCCAATGATGGGATTGGAAGAGCGCTCGATGATTTCAGTGACGCGGCCCTCGGGCCGGCTCTTGCGGTCGTACCGCACGATGCGCGCCTTGACGCGGTCTTTATGCAGCACCGCACGCATCTCGTTCGGGGGCAAATAAATGTCTGCTTCACCGTCATCGCGCAGTACAAATCCATGGCCATCACGGTGGCCGGAGATGGTTCCTTCAAATTCTGCAAGCAATCCGGAGGTCGAATTTGAAATTTGGCTATTTGTTTTGATACAATCTCTCTTTCCCTGAAATGCCCAGGTGGCGGAATTGGTAGACGCACTAGTTTCAGGTACTAGCGAGTAACATCGTGGAGGTTCGAGTCCTCTCCTGGGCACCAATATAAATCAGTTTATGTGAAGTAAAGGCCACTGCCAATTCAGTGGCCTTTTTGCTTTGTGGCCCGCCCTTTTGGGGCGTGATGGCCTGCCATGACAAGGTTTTATACCGGCAAGGCGACAAGATCATGACCTTGCGTGCCGACAATGCGCGCCTTGGTAAATTCACCGACCTTCAGCGTCTTGCTGATTTTCTCGGGCGGCAGCAGTTTGACCACACCATCAATCTCCGGGGCATCGGCATAAGAGCGGCCGGTGCCGCCTTTGCGGCCCAGCGCAGGCGCTGAATCCACCAGCACCTGCATGGTCGCGCCGATGCGCTGCTGCAGCTTGGCACTGGACACCGCTTCCGCGACCGCCATGAAGCGGGCACGACGCTCTTCGCGAACCTCCTGCGCCAGCATGCCCGCAAGCGTGTTGGCTGTGGCCCCTTCCACCGGGCTGTAGGCAAAACAGCCGGCACGATCAATCTTTGCCTCGCGCATGAAGTCGAGCAGATGCTCGAACTCTTCCTCAGTCTCGCCTGGAAACCCGGCAATGAAGGTGCTTCGAATCACGATTTCGGGACACATCTCGCGCCAGCGGGCAATGCGCTCCAGATTTTTCTCGCCGCTGGCCGGGCGCTTCATGCGCCTGAGCACGTCCGGGTGGCTGTGCTGCAGCGGCACGTCCAGGTAAGGCAGCACCTTGCCGGTGGCCATCAGGGGCAGGACCTCATCCACGCTGGGGTAGGGGTACACATAGTGCAAACGCACCCAAGCCCCGTAGGGTTCGGCAATCTCGCCGAGCGCCTGCACCAGCTCCAGCATGCGGGTCTTGACGGGCTTGCCGTCCCAAAAACCGGTGCGGTACTTCACGTCCACGCCATAGGCCGAGGTGTCCTGGCTGATCACCAGCAATTCCTTGACGCCGCCCTCAAACAGGGCCCGCGCTTCATTGAGCACATCGCCGATGGGGCGCGAGACCAGATCGCCCCGCATGGACGGGATGATGCAGAAGGTGCAGCGGTGATTGCAGCCCTCGCTGATCTTCAGGTAAGCATAGTGCTTGGGCGTGAGCTTGATGCCGGCAACGCCAAACGAGTTCGGAACCAGATCCAGAAACGGATCGTGCGGCTTGGGCAAGTTCAGATGCACCGCATCCATCACCTCCTGGGTGGCGTGTGGGCCCGTCACGGCCAGCACGCTGGGGTGCATTTGTCGGACCAGATTGCCGCCACCCTCGCCGGCCTTGGCCCCCAGGCACCCGGTGACGATCACCTTGCCGTTTTCGGCCAGGGCTTCGCCAATGGTGTCCAGGCTTTCCTTGACGGCATCGTCAATAAAGCCGCAGGTGTTGACGATCACCAGATCGGCGCCCTCGAAGGTTTTGGAGGTTTGATAGCCTTCGGCGCTCAGTTGCGTGAGGATCAACTCTGAATCGGTGAGGGCTTTGGGACAGCCCAGGCTGACAAAACCGACGCGCGGGGCTGGTTTCAGGGTGGAAGATGGGGTGATGGAAAGGGCTTCGCTCATGGCCTCTATTGTCTCAGAGCAGGCCTGCCCGTGCGAAAAACCCTTTGACAAGGCCTGAACCGGGCACCCAAGCCGGGCCTTACCGCTTCAGGCCAAAGGCCGACAGCATCTGCTCGCTCTGCTTTTGCATCTGCTCCTGCAATTGCGTGAACACGGTTTTGGACTGCTCCACGTAATTGCCCATCATGCCCTGCATCATGGGCGACTGGGCATTGAGGAACTGCGCCCACATCTCGGGCGTCATGCCTTTGGACTGCTCGCTCATTTTGGCTTGCAGGTCCATGAATGACTGGACGTTTTTCTCCAGGTAGGAGCCCATGAAGCTTTGCATGGCATTGCCATAGAAGCGGATGATGTTGGCCAGCACGGCCTCGGTAAACATCGGCGCACCGCCGGTCTCTTCTTCCAGAATGATTTGCAGCAGGATGCTGCGTGTCAGGTCTTCGTTGGTTTTGGCATCCAGCACGACAAAATGCGCGCTGTCCATCACCAGCTGCTTGACTTCGGCCAGTGTGATGTAGGTGGACGTATCGGTGTCGTACAGGCGCCGGTTCGGGTATTTTTTGATCACGCGCGGCATCGTCGCCTTGCCGCCGGTGCTTTTGGCGCTGCCCGCAGATGAACTGTCTGACGGCTTGGAAGCAGCTTTGGGGCTGCGTGATTTTCTTTGTTGCACTGTTGCTGACTCCTCTGAATAACTGCCGGTGCTAATGCACAGGGGGTCGGTACATTCTAGGAAGTCTGGGTGACTGCAATCCCCTTGGTTTACCCTGTGTGACCACCCTGTGCTGCTACACGGTGACAGGAAAATGGGACTGCCGAAGGGAAATTGGTAGGCGCGATTGGACTCGAACCAACGACCCCCACCATGTCAAGGTGGTGCTCTAACCAGCTGAGCTACGCGCCTAAGGACTGTTCGATTCCATTATTGTAGCAGGGCAAAACCGGGGTTTTGCCCTGGGCCAAATTTTTGCGCACATTTCTCGCAAACTTTTCACTCGAAGACCGGCCCATCAGCGCCTGCGCGCCGAGCGCACACCGGCCACTTCAGCCACCACCCCCAGCACCTGGTTAAGCCGGCCCGACTCCGCCACCTCCACGGTAAACGTCATCCAGGCCGTGCCACCCCGGTTGTCCTTGACCGACTGGGTTTGCACGCCAATCACGTTCATTTTTTCCTTGGCAAACACCTCTGAAATATCACGCAGCAAACCCTGGCGGTCGGCGGCTTCCACGGCCACATCCACCGGGTACACCGAGCCACTGCTGCTCTTGGCCTCGCTCCATTGCACCTCGATCACGCGGTCCGGGCTGCCGCTGGCCATGTTGCGAAAGTTGCTGCAGTCACTGCGGTGAATGCTCACGCCCTTGCCCTTGGTCACAAAGCCCAAAATGGCATCGGGTGGCGCCGGTTTGCAGCACTTGGCCAGCTGGGTCAGCAAGGAGTCGATGCCCACCACCAGCACGCCGCTTTTGCGGCCGCGGTCACTGGCCTTGTCCTGCTGCCGCGTTTTTTTCGCCAGCACGTAATTGTCTTGCGACAACGCCGGTTCGGGCGGCTTGAGCATGGTTTCAATCGTGCGCAGGGACAGCTCGTCCTTGCCCACCACTTCAAACAGGTCCTCGGCCGTCTTGAACCCGAGCTGAACCGCCAGGTCGTCCAGCTTCATGGCGGTTTTACCTTCGCGCTGCAGCAGCTTTTCAACGGCCTCGCGCCCCCGCGCCACGGTTTGCTCCATCGCCAGCGCATTGAACCAGGCGCGCACCTTGGACTTGGCGCGGTGACTGGACAAAAACCCCAGCTCCGGATTCAACCAGTCCCGTGAAGGCCCGCCCTCTTTGGCGGCGATCACCTCCACGGTCTGCCCGTTTTGCAGCGGCGTGTTCAACGGCACCATGGCGCCATCAATCCGCGCGCCGCGGCAGCGGTGACCGAGGTTGGTGTGAACACTGTAGGCAAAGTCGATGGCCGTGGCCCCCTGCGGCAACTCCACAATGGCCGCCTCCGGCGTCAGCACATAAATGCGGTCTTCGAACAGGCCCTGATTGCCCTCCCGCGCCTTGGTCGCAAACGGCACGGACAAATCCCGCTCCCACGCGAGCAACTGGCGCAGTACGGCAATTTTGGCGTCGTACTCGCTGCTGGCCGAGACGCCGCTGTAGCCTTTGGCCCCGGCCTCCTTGTAGGCCCAGTGCGCCGCCACGCCATGCTCGGCATGGTCGTGCATGGCCTGCGTGCGTATCTGGATTTCCACCGCGCGCCCCGCTTCATCGCGCACCACGGTGTGCAGCGACTGGTAACCGTTGGTCTTGGGCTTGGCGATGTAGTCATCAAACTCCCCTTCCACCGGCGTGAAATGGGCATGCACAAAGCCCAGTGCGGCGTAGCAGCCGTTGACATCCGCCGCAATGACGCGCAGCGCGCGAATGTCAAACACCTGCGCAAAGTCCAGCGACTTGCCGCGCATCTTCTTGACGATGCTGTAGATGTGCTTGGGCCGGCCCTGCACCAGCGCTGCAATGCCGTTCTGGTTCAAATCACGTTCCAGCTGGGAGCGCAAACCCTCCATGAAGCCCTCGCGTTCAACCCGCTTTTCATCCAGCAGGCGCGCCGTCTGCCTGTAGGTGTCGGGCTCCAGAAAGCGGAAGGCCAGGTCTTCCATTTCCCACTTGATCGGCCAGATCCCCAGCCGGTTGGCCAGCGGCGCAAACACATGCAGCGATTCATGCGCCAAAGCCAGCGACGCCGGCTGCTTGCTGCTGGCATAGTGCCGCAGGGTTTGCAGGCGTGACGCCAGCCGCAGCATCACCACCCGCAGATCACGCGAGAACGCCAGCAGCATCTTGCGCACGTTCTCGGTCTGGGCCGCCGGGTCCTCAATCAGCTGCGCCTTGGCGTTGGCCGCACGGGCCTGCCGCTGCACGTTGACCAGCTTGGTGGTTTCAATGGCCAGTGCCGCAAAGTTGGCGCCAAAGGCCTTGGCGATCACTTCCTGGGGCTTGTTCAGGTGCTGGCAGGCGTGCACCAAATAAGTGGCCGCCTGCATGGCCTCGGAGCCGCCAATCGATTTGAGAATGGCGGCCACGGCATCGGCATGCGCCAGTATGTTCTCACCGGTGTCCAGTGTTTCGCTGGCAATCAGCGGCTCGGCAAACGCACGGGCGCGGGCCAACGCATGCGGCTGGTCCGGCAGGCTGGCTGCGGTGGCCGCCACGATGGTGGCATTGATGCCGGGAGCGGTTGGCGAGCCTTCTGCGCCGGCCAGGGTACTTTTCATGCGTAATCAGTCAGTTTTCAGTCAGATGTTCAACAAAGTTCAGTGGAGCAGGAAGTCGGTCAGCGTTGCCACCTGCTCCGCAGCCATCAGGGTGGGGGCGTGGCCCACACCTTCAAAGGTTACCAGCCGGGCGTGCGGACCCCGCTGCGTCATGGCCAGCGCCGTCTGGGGGCTGAGCAAATCAGACTGGGCGCCCCGCGTGATCAAGGTCTGCGCCCGGATGCCGTCATAAAGCTGCCACAGCATGGCCTCGCCCTGCTGCGTGGACGCTTCGGTCGCGCCGCGAAACGGTACGGCAATCGCTGGGTCGTAATGGAGACGAAGATCGCCGCTGGCCGCACCGTCCACCGGTTTGACCATGGGCCGCGACAAGGCCAGCCATTGCTCGGGCGTGTGCGGCCCGAACCCGGTTGAAATCGCCCACATCGCATCCGCTGCTTCCTGCAGCGAACGGAACCGCCCGGTCTGCCCCAGATAAGTCCCGATGCGCTGGATCGCCTTCCATTGAATGACCGGCCCGACATCGTTGAGCACCAGCTTGCGCACCGGAAGAATTGAAGCCCCCACGCTTGCCACTTCGTGTGCTGCGCTGGACGTGCCGCTGCGAGACGCAGCGGCTCTTCCGTCCGTCCAAGCCTGCGCAGGCAGGCTTGGAGCCGCGGACGTCAGCCCCAAGGGGGCGCTCGCGCCTTGGGACGGCCCGGCGGCACTCGGCAGTGGCAAGCCGGGCTGCCCGGCCAGCACCATGCCAATCAGGCCGCCCATGCTGGTGCCCACCCAGTCCAGAACTTTGACAGGCGCCTGCGCATGCAGTTGGGCCAGCAGCGCCAGCATGTCAGCCGCATAAGTGGGCAGCTGGTAGCCCATCGGGTCTTTCAGCCAGTCACTCTCCCCTCGCCCCACCACATCAGGGCACACCACGCGAAGCCCGCCCGGGGTGTCGGCGCCCTGCTCGCACAGCGCGCGCGCCAGCACATCAAAATCCCGGCCCTGGCGCGACAAGCCGTGCACGCACACCACCACATGCGAGCCCGACGGGTCGCCCCACTGCCAGTAGGCCATGCGGTGCCCCCCCGACGCGTCAGGGCAGCTTACGTAGTTCAGCGTAGGTGAAGTCATGGTGCAGGCGATCGGTTCAGAGGCTTGATAATTGCACAAGGCAAAGCGGGCAATCCATGCACCGCTTTGACAGCGCTTCATGGCATCGTAAATCATCCGGAGAAACAATCATGCTCAAAGGTAAAACTGCCCTCGTCACCGGCTCCACCAGTGGTATCGGCCTGGGTATCGCCAGGTCACTCGCCGCACAGGGCGCCAACATTGTCCTCAACGGATTTGGCGATGTGCAGGGTCCCAAGGCCGAGATCGCGGCGCTCGGCGTCAAAGTGGCCTACCACGGCGCCGACATGAGCCGGCCCGCCGAGATCGAAGACATGATGAAGTTCGCCGCCGCCCAGTTTGGCCGGGTCGACATCCTGGTCAACAACGCCGGCATCCAGCACGTGGCCAAAATAGAAAACTTTCCCGTTGACAAGTGGGATGCCATCCTCGCCATCAACCTCTCCAGCGCCTTTCACGCGACCCGCCTCGCCCTGCCGGCCATGCAGGCGGCCAACTGGGGCCGCATCATCAATCTCGCGTCGGTTCACGGCCTGGTGGGCTCCGCCGAAAAATCAGCCTACGTTGCCGCCAAACACGGCCTCGTCGGCCTGACCAAGGTCACCGCGCTGGAAAACGCCACCACCGGCGTCACCTGCAACGCCATCTGCCCCGGCTGGGTGCTCACGCCGCTGGTGCAAAAGCAGATCGACGCCAAAGTAGCCGGCGGCGGCATTTCCAACGAGGCGGCCACCCGACAGCTGCTCGGTGAAAAGGAGCCGTCCATGCAGTTCACCACCCCTGCGGAGCTGGGCGAGCTGGCCGTGTTCTTCTGCTCGCCCGCTGGCAACAATGTGCGTGGCGTGGCCTGGAACATGGATGGCGGCTGGGC
This sequence comes from Polaromonas sp., assembly GCF_036676035.1. GTDB lineage: Bacteria > Pseudomonadota > Gammaproteobacteria > Burkholderiales > Burkholderiaceae_C > Polaromonas. The sequence goes on along the minus strand of NZ_JAKFDR010000016.1, from coordinate 3,861 downwards.
CGCACAGTAAAGCCATTTTGGCCCCTGGCCCGGGATAGATGTTCGTTGGTAGCTATTTATTTGATAGCAAAAAAAGAGTCTGGAAAAACCAGACTCTTTTTTTCTTGAGTGGAGACTGGCTTAGCGGGCCGGCAAAAACTTGGCCGGATCGACCGGCTTGCCCTGGCGACGGATTTCGAAGTGCAGCTTCACGCGCCCGCCTTCGCTGTCGCTGCTACCCATTTCGGCAATCTTCTGGCCTTTCTTGACCGACTGGTCTTCCTTGACCAGCAGGGTCTGGTTATGGGCGTAGGCCGTCAGGTAGGTGTTGTTGTGTTTGAGAATGATCAGGTTGCCATAGCCCCGCAGGCCGGCGCCTGCGTAGACCACGCGCCCGTCTGCGGAGGCCACGATCGCATCACCCGCCTTGCCTGCAATGTCAAAGCCCTTGTTCTTGGCCTCATCAAAGCCCGCGAGCAGCGTGCCTTGTGCAGGCCAGGACCAGGTGAGCTCTTCCTCGCTGCCGTTCGAGGAAGGGCTGGCGCCGGCAGGCGCGGTAGCGGGCCGGGCGGCGCTGGCCGCCTGCTGCGCAGGCAGGGCTGTGCCGGTATCGGCTGCGCCTGCGCTGACAGGCCTTGCCACGACCAACGGACTTTCAGCGGCAGGCGGCACGACGCGCAGAACCTGACCCACTTCAATCACGTTGGGATTTTCAAGGTTGTTCCAGCGCACGATGTCACGCCAGTTCTGGCCGTGGTCAAGGCCAATGCGGATCATGGTGTCGCCGGGCTTGACGGTGTAGTAGCCTGGTTTGCCAGCATTTTCAAAGCCCGGCAGCTGCTTGGCAACGCCGGAGTCCACCGCGCCGGGCAGGCTGCGCGATATGCCGGTACCGCGGTCTTCCACAGGCGCGCGATTGAGCGAGCGTGAAGTGCAGCCTACGGCCAGCAGGACGGTGGCGGCCAGCAGGCAGGGCATGGCCAGTTTGTTAAATGCTGTTCTGGCAGTGCGGGCTGCCGGTGCCGTGATTTGAGACTCCACCATGTTTGACCCTGTCGTTTGATTCATTGGTTCTTTCGTCTTCAATCTTGATCACTGTGATCGTTAGCTGGTTCCCGATTTTAGAGGCACAAAATGAACGGCCTCGAGCAGCGTCTGCGTCACGCCCTGGGGGGTCTTGTCAAGCACCACCAGCGCCTGTGCGCCGCTGGACGTCTGCATGGGGGCAACCAGACGGCCACCCACCGCCAACTGATCGATCCAGGCGGCAGGAATTGCTTCGCCGCCAGCCGCTGCAATGATGCCCGCATAAGGCGCGCCTTTGGCATACCCCAGCATGCCGTCGCCAAACAGCAAATGCACATTGGGCAGGCGCAAGGCTCTGAGGTTTTCGCGCGCCCTGTCGTGCAGGCCACGCAACCTTTCAATGCTGTAGACCTCGGTCGCCAGCTGGCTGAGTACCGCGGCCTGGTAGCCGCAACCGGTCCCGATTTCCAGCACCCGGCCGAGCCTGCCGGTTTTGCCGTGACGCAGCAGCTCCAGCATGCGGGCCACCACATTGGGCTTGGAAATGGTCTGGCCCAGCCCGATCGGCAGGCTGGTGTCTTCATAAGCCTGGTTCACCAGCGCCGTGTCCACAAACCGGTGCCGCTCCACCTGCCCCATGGCCGCCAGCACCTGCGCGTCGGACACCCCTTGCCGGGCCAGCTTGTGCACCATGCGTGTGCGCACCGCGTGGGAGTCCAGTCCCACGCCACTGGGCAATGAGGTCTGAGCTGGTTTTTTTAAATCAAATTGGCCTGCAGCGCTTGATTTTATTGAGGTAGAAGCTATATTTTTAATAGCAGAAGGAGCACCGGCATCAGGCTTCAAGCGAACCGGAAACGCGGGGCGGCTGGCTGGCGCGGCAGGCGCTTTCGCTTTTTCAACCAGCTTGAGGGGTGGTTTCGTGAGGGGCTTCATGCAACAGGTGTCAGGCAGCGCCTGAAGTCAGGCCGGCGGCCGTCTGGGCCCAGTAAGGCAAGCTTTCGTGGTCGGTCAAATCAACCTGCAGCGGCGTGATGGAGACAAAATTCTGGTTGGTGGCATGAAAATCCGTGCCCTCGCCTTCATCCTTCGCCGGACCTGCACCGCCAATCCAGTACATGGTTTCACCGCGCGGGCTGGTCTGGGTGATGACCCGCTCAGCCGCATGACGGCGGCCCAGGCGCACCACTTTGACCCCCTGAATCTGATCGTCGGGCAAATTGGGAATATTCACATTAAGCAGCCAGGGTGCCGCAGCAGGCGCTGCACCTTCGGCCAGCACTTCCAGCGAGGGCATCAGGTGCTGCACCAGTTCACGCGCACGCTTGGCCGCCACCTCGATATAAGCCCAGCCTTTTTCAGTCTGCGAGAACGCAATCGACGGAATGCCGAACAGATAGCCCTCCATGGCCGCACCGACCGTGCCGGAGTAAATGGTGTCGTCGCCCATGTTGGCGCCGTTGTTGATGCCCGAGATCACCAGGTCGGGCCGGTAGCCGAGCAGACCGGTGAGCGCAATGTGCACACAGTCGGCTGGCGTGCCATTGATGTAGCGAAAGCCGTTGGCCGCCGTCTGGACATACATGGGTGAATGCAGCGTCAAGGCATTGGATTTGGCGCTGTTGTTTTGCTCGGGTGCAATCACCTCGACATCGGCGATGGTCTTGAGCGCTTCGTAAAGGGCAATGATGCCGCAAGCCTGGTAGCCGTCGTCGTTGCAGATGAGTATTTTCATGCGGATGATTTTACGGTCACCGCCGTGACAAGCCGGCGGCTTTGGAGCCCCATTAACAGATTGAATTTGCCTATGATGCAGGCTCAAGCAGCTTTCTGCTCAACCGACGACCCTGACCGCCGATACCTACGGAGACACTCCATGCAAGCCTGGCTTTGTGAAAACCCCACCGGCGTTGACGCCCTGACCTGGACGACATTGCCCACCCCCCAGCCCAAAGCCGGTGAAGTCCTCATCGAGATCAAGGCCGCCAGCCTGAACTTTCCGGACTTGCTGATTGTCCAGAACAAATACCAGATCAAGCCACCGCTGCCCTTTGTACCCGGCTCTGAATACGCCGGCGTGGTGCAGGCGGTCGGCGAAGGCGTCAAGCACCTGCAGGTCGGTCAAAACGTGGCCTGCCTGTCGGGCACCGGCGGCTTCGGCACCCACACCATTGCCCCAGCGGCCTTGTGCATGCCCTTGCCGGCAGGCTTTTCCCATGTTGACGCTGCCGCCTTCATCATGATTTACGCCACCTCCTACCACGCGCTGGTAGACCGGGCGCAACTTAAAGCCGGGGAAACCGTGCTGGTGCTGGGCGCCGCAGGGGGCGTGGGCACGGCCGCCATCCAGATTGCCAAGGCAGCCGGCGCCCGCGTGATTGCCGCCGCATCGACCGACGAAAAATGCGCGCTGTGCACCTCCATTGGGGCGGATGCCACCATCAACTACAGCACCCAAAACCTGCGCGACGCGATCAAGACCCTTACCGACGGCAAGGGGCCTGACGTGATTTACGACCCGGTCGGCGGCGACTTCGCCGAGCCGGCCTTCCGCTCGATTGCCTGGCGCGGCCGCTACCTGGTGGTGGGCTTTGCCTCGGGGCCCATCCCCGCCCTGCCATTGAACCTCATGCTGCTCAAGGGCGCGTCGGTCGTCGGCGTGTTCTGGGGCGATTTCGCCAAACGCGAGCCCCAGGCCAATGCCGCGATGATGGCCGAACTGGCCAGCTGGTACGCCCAGGGCAAGATCAAGCCGGTGATAGACCGCACCATGCCCATGGCAGACCTCAAGGCGGCTTACGCGCACATGGGTTCACGGGGCGTGAAGGGCAAGCTGGTGATGGTGAACTAGGCCAA
>NZ_JAKFDR010000015.1:0-20801 GCF_036676035.1 Polaromonas sp. | reverse complement strand
CTCGTCCATGCGGTTGCGGACCCAGCCGGTGATGCCCAGCGCCTGCGCGCGGTGCACGCAGGCTTCCCGATAGCCGATGCCTTGCACACGGCCACGTACCCGCACCAGCCAACTCTCAAGCGTTCCATCTGTGTCGCGAGAATCCATGCGCAACCCCTTGCATGTGGATGTACCTACGAGAACGTTTACTCAGCAGTCCGTAACGAGGCGACGCCAGCCATGCTGTCATTCTGAGCGCAGCGAAGAATCTTGCCAGCATACCGAGATCCTTCGCTGCGCTCAGGATGACAAGGTATGTCGCACTACTTTCGGACTGCTGAGTAATGAACTGGTTTTGCCGAATTCGCTATTAAATTGATAGCTACTTGCCAAATACTGATTAGGGCTGACGCGTATTTTTATTCCCAAGCTTCCGATAAACCGTCGCACGGCTAATGCCCAAGGCGCGCGCGGCCTGCATCACGTTGCCCTTGGCCTCATCCACGGCCTTGCGGATCAGGCTGATCTCCATGTCCTTGAGCGGCATGCGCTCATCGGCTGCATAGCCCGTGCGTGCCGTGGCTGGGCTGGTTTGCCCTTGGGCGAGCGCAAGGGCGTGCAGGCGCAGGCCTGACCACAACGGCACCTCCAGTGCTTCGGCGTCGCCAAACTTGTTGCGCCGCGCGGCGTCAAACAGCATGTCGTAGGGCAGGGCCAGCAGCTCGCTGACATGCGCAGGCGCCGCGCTGGGCGCCATGAGCTGCGGCACCATTTGCCGGGCCGCATGGTTGGCACCCGTCACCCAGCCGTCGGTGTCCAGGCAGATCAGCCCGTCGGTGTCTTCGCCCAGGGTGCGGCCCGGCCAGTTGAGGCGGACCAGCAGATGGTGCGGGCGCGTCAGGGTCAGCGCGTTTTCAATGTGGCGTGCCGACTGGGTCACCAGGTGCTTGAGCTCGGGGCGCTCCATGGTTTCCACGCCGGTGAGGTCCAGCATGCCGACACAGTCGCCGTCGGGGCCAAACAGGGGGGCGCCGGCGCAGCTGTAGACGCTGGTGTCTGCAAAAAAATGTTCGCCACGGTGCAGCCAGACGGGCTGGCGCTCGGCCAGCGCGGCGCCAATGGCGGTGGTGCCCACGCTGCGCTCTGACAGGTCGGTGCCAATGCGGGTGATCAGGTGTGCGCGCTGGTCGGTGTGGTCGATGGGGCCGTTCACGTCAATCACGGTGCCGCTGGCGTTGGTCAGGATGGCGAAGTAGCGGGTGTTGGCGATGGCGCGCCCCAATTGGTCGAGCACCGGTCTGGCCGCCTGTACCAGGCAGTGGTTGGCCTCTTCGGTGCGGCGCAAGGCCTGTGCCGGAATCATGTCGAAGGTGACGTGGTGTTCGGGCCGTTGGCCCATGGACAGGCAGCGCCGCCAGGAGCGTTCAATCCAGGCCCGCTCAAACCAGAAATCCACCAGGGTGTCGCCAAGCGTCTGCCCGCCTTCCATCATGACGGCGCGACGTGCCTGGTCGATCTGCTGCAGACGTCGCTCAGCGGCCGTTGTAAGTGCTTGTTTCATGTGGGTGGAGATGTAGCGGGACTGTAGCGGGACGTGCCAGTTGCAGATCATTCCACGCACATTGTTTCATTTTGAGAATTTCATGCCGTGAGCGCAAGCAAACTAGGGTTTCACCTAGGTAGACAAGGTGGGGGTAGCTCAACAATCAAATGCCCCACGAGCTACGAACAGGAGACACGCCCCATGAAAGTTGAACTCAAAGTCAACGGAAAAGCTGCGAGCGTTGACGTTGCCCCCAACACGCTGCTGGTGCATGCCCTGCGCGAGCATCTCAAGCTCACCGGCACGCATGTCGGCTGTGACACCGCCCAGTGCGGCGCCTGTACCGTCATCGTCAACGGCCGCGCCATCAAGTCATGCAACACGCTGGCCGTGCAGCACGGTGGCGCTGACATCACCACCATCGAAGGCCTGGCCCAGGCCGACGGCACCATGCACCCGATGCAGGCCGCCTTCAAGGAATGCCACGGCCTGCAGTGCGGCTTCTGCACCCCCGGCATGGTCATGAGCGCGGTGGACCTGTGCAAGCACAAGCCCAAGGCCAATGAGAGCGAAATCCGCGAGCTGCTCGAAGGCAACCTGTGCCGCTGCACGGGCTACCAGAACATCGTCAAGGCCGTGCAGCAGGGCCAGGCGGCCATGGCGTCGGCATAAAGGAGACACGATCATGGGTGCATCCGATTTCTCCAACCTGCCGCACATCGGCGAAGCGGTCAGGCGCAAGGAAGACTACCGCTTCCTCACCGGCGCCGGCAGCTACACCGACGACATCAACCTGGCCAACCAGAGCCACGCCGTGTTCGTGCGTTCGCCGCACGCGCATGCCGCGATCAAGCGCATCAATACCGCCAAGGCCGAGTCCATGCCGGGCGTGACCAAGGTCTTCACCGGCAAGGACGTGGAAGGCAAGATGGGCGGCCTGCCTTGCGGCTGGCTGATCACCTCTACCTCCGGCCAGCCGATGAAGGAGCCGCCGCACCCCATCCTGGCCCAAGGCAAGGTGCGCTACGTGGGCGACCATGTGGCCATGGTGGTGGCCGACACCATCGAGCAGGCGAAGAACGCCGCCGAAGCGGTGGAGGTGGATTACGACGTGCTGCCCGCCGTGGTGAGCGTCAGCGATGCGGCCAAGGCGACGGCCTTGCACGACATCGCGCCCGACAACCACTGCTATAAATGGGCCATTGGCGACAAGACGGCGGTGGATGCCGTGTTCGCCAAGGCCGCGCATGTGACCAGGCTTGATTTGGTCAACAACCGGCTGATTCCCAACGCCCTGGAGCCGCGCGCGGCCATAGGCTCTTACAACCGGGCCAACGACGAGTACACGCTGTACGTGGCCAACCAGAACCCGCACGTGGAACGCCTGCTGATGACGGCCTTTGTGCTGGGCCTGCCCGAGCACAAGGTGCGCGTGATCGCGCCTGACGTGGGCGGCGGCTTCGGCTCCAAGATCTTCCTGTATGCCGAAGACGTGTGCCTGACCTGGGCCGCCAAGCAGCTCAACTGCAGCATCAAGTGGACGGCCGAGCGCAGCGAGTCTTTCCTGAGCGACGCCCATGGCCGCGACCACGTGAGCCATGCCGAAATGGCGATGGACAGTCAAGGCAAGTTCCTCGCGCTGCGCGTGCACACCGACGCCAACCTGGGTGCTTACCTGTCCACCTTCTCCACGGCGGTGCCGACCATTCTCTACGCCACGCTGCTGGCAGGCCAGTACGCCACGCCGCAGATTTATGTGGAGGTGGACGCCTGGTTCACCAACACCGCGCCGGTCGATGCCTACCGTGGCGCCGGGCGACCCGAGGCGACCTACCTGCTGGAGCGCCTGGTCACGCGCTGCGCCTGGGAACTGGGGCTCTCGCAGGACGAAATCCGCAAGCGCAACTTCATCACCAGCTTCCCCTACCAGACACCGGTGGCGCTGCAGTACGATGTGGGCGACTACCACGCCTGCATGGACAAGGCCAGGGCGCTGGCCGATGTGGCGGGCTTCGACGCGCGCCGCAAGGCCAGCGAAGCCAGGGGCCTGAAGCGCGGCATCGGCTACAGCAGCTACATCGAGGCTTGCGGCATCGCGCCCAGCAACATCGCGGGCGCGCTCGGGGCCCGTGCCGGCCTGTTCGAGTGCGGCGAGGTGCGCGTGCACCCCACGGGCAGTGTGACGGTGTTCACCGGCTCGCACAGCCACGGCCAGGGGCACGAGACCACCTTTGCACAGGTGGTGGCGGCACGCCTGGGCATCGCGGTGGAGGCGGTGGATGTGGTGCACGGCGACACCGGCCGCGTGCCCTTCGGCATGGGCACCTATGGCTCGCGCTCGATCTCGGTCGGCGGCGCGGCCATCATGAAGGCGCTCGACAAGATCGAGACCAAGGCCAAGAAAATCGCCGCGCACTTGATGGAAGCCAGCGCCGCCGACGTGGAGTTTGCCAACGGCGAGTTCACCGTCAAGGGAACTGACAAGAAAGTCACCTTCGGCCAGGTGGCGCTCACGGCCTATGTACCGCACAACTACCCGCTGGACAAGCTGGAGCCGGGCCTGAACGAAACCGCGTTCTACGACCCGACCAACTTCACCTTCCCGGCCGGCACCTATATCTGCGAGGTGGAGGTGGACCCGGCCACCGGCGCGGTCAAGGTGGACCGCTTCACCGCGGTGGACGACTTCGGCACCATCATCAACCCGATGATCGTCGAAGGCCAGGTGCATGGCGGGCTGGTGCAGGGCATAGGCCAGGCGCTGCTGGAGAACTGCGTCTACGACAAGGACACGGGCCAGCTGCTCACCGGCAGCTTCATGGACTACGCCATGCCGCGCGCCGACGATTTCCCGCAGTTTAAGCTCGACACTGTCTGCACACCCTGCAGCCACAACCCGCTGGGCACCAAGGGCTGCGGCGAGGCGGGGGCGATTGGTTCGCCGCCGGCGGTGATCAACGCCGTGCTCGACGCGCTCAAACCGCTGGGCGTGAAAGACTTCGACATGCCGGCTTCGCCCAACCGCGTGTGGGAAGCCATTCAGGCTGCCAAAGCCTGACAGCATGAAACCTTGCGGGACAGACCGCAGGCTGCGAAGCAGACCAGCTCTGTCCTCAACTGATTAAGGACACACCATGTATACATTCACATTTGAGCGTCCCTCCACAACCGCCGAAGCGGCCAGGCTTGCGGCCTCCGGCGCCAAGCTGCTGGCCGGCGGCCAGACCCTGCTGGCCTCGATGAAGCTGCGCCTGTCCAGCCCCGAGACGCTGGTCGACCTCGGTGGCATCAAGGAGCTGGCCGGCATCAGGAAAGAAGGCAACGCGCTGGTGATAGGCGCGATGACGCGCCACGCCGACGTGGCCGCCAGCGCCGACGTGAAGGCCGCGATTCCTGCGCTGGCCGATCTCGCCGACCACATCGGCGACAGGCAGGTGCGCGCCATGGGCACGCTGGGCGGCGCTGTCGCCAACAACGATCCCGCCGCCGACTACCCGGCGGCCGTGCTTGCGCTGGGTGCCACGGTGCACACCACGCAGCGCAAGCTCGCGGCCGACGATTTCTTCCAGGGCATGTTTACCACCGCGCTCAACGACGGCGAGCTGATCACCGCGATCGGCTTCCCCAGCCCGAAGCGCGCCGCCTACATGAAGTTCAAGCAGCCGGCTTCGCGCTTTGCGCTGATCGGCGTGTTCGTGGCGCAGACCGATGGGGGTGTTCGGGTGGCCGTCACGGGTGGCGGCAACGGCGTGTTTCGCCACCAGGGGCTGGAAGATGCGCTGGGCAAGCGCTTCACGCCCGAGGCCGCGGCCGGCGTGAAGATCGACGCGAGCGAGCTCAGCAGCGACATCCATGCCTCGGCTGCCTACCGCGCCAACCTGGTCAGCGTGCTGGCGCAGCGTGCGGTGGCCAAGGCGCTGGAGTAGGAACCCACGCAGGAGTTGTCATTGCGGGCTTGACCCGCATCCATGGTGGCCGCAGAAGGTGCGCTCATTCTCAAAACCATGGATCCCGGGTCAAGCCCGGGATGACAAACCTTGAGCCCGGGATGACAGACCATTTGCGTGCGTTGGATTCCAAGCTTTGCTGTAATGGCGTATTGAACAACGGGATTACATGACCACACCCGCACATTCCCTTTCCTTCGCGGGCATCGACGCAGTCGTCCAGGCGCTACAGGGTGCCGGCTATTTTGCCGACCGCAGGCTGGCCACGGCCGTGTTTCTCGCGCTCAAGCTGCAGCGCCCGCTGCTGCTCGAGGGCGAGCCCGGCGTCGGCAAGACCGAGCTGGCCAAGGCACTGGCCCTGGCACTGCAGCGTGAGCTGCTGCGCTTGCAGTGCTACGACGGGCTGGAGCTGCGCGAGGCGCTGTACGAGTGGAACTACGCGGCCCAGCTGCTGCACATGCGCGCCGTGGAAGGCAAGGAGGATGCCGCCCAGGTCGAGCGCGAGGTGTATCAAGACCGCTACCTGATCCGCCGCCCGCTATTACAGGCCCTGCAGACGCCGGAGCCGGGCGCCGTGCTGCTGATCGACGAGGTGGACCGCGCCGACGAGCCCTTCGAGGCCTTCCTGCTCGAATACCTGGGCGAGTACCAGGTGAGCATTCCCGAGATCGGCACCGTGCGCGCCCATGCCACGCCGGTGACCATCCTCACCAGCAACCGCACGCGTGAACTCAACGACGCCGTCAAGCGCCGCTGCCTTTACCACTGGCTGGACTACCCCGAGCGCGAGCGCGAGCTGGCCATCGTACGCTCGCGCGTGCCGCAGGCCAGCGAGGCGCTGTCGCTGCAGGTGGCCCATTTCGTCGGCCGGCTGCGCAGCCAGCCCTTTGCCAATGCCTTCCAGCGCGCGCCCGGCATCGCCGAGAGCGTGGAATGGGCCAAGGCCCTGGTGGCACTGGACACGCTGGTGGTTGACCCCGAAGTGGTGGCCGACACGGCCGGCATTTTGTTCAAGCAGCGCGAGGACGTGGCGGCGCTCACGCGCGAGCTGGTCACTGAATTGCTCAAGCCCGAGGAGGTGGCTTGACCGTGCGCCCCCATCCCAGCCTTCCCCCAGAGGGTGAAGGAGCAAGGCGGCTCTTTCCCGGTCCTTTTTCTTCACTTCTGCGCTTGATTCCCTCTCCCTCTGGGAGAGGGTTAGGGTGAGGGCTCTCCCGTGCTTTTAGGCGACGCCCGCACCGGCAAGCTGGCCGACAACATCACCGGCTTCGGCCGCGCCTTGCGCCGCGCCGGTGTGCGCACGGACAGCGCACGCATCGCGCTGGCCGGCCAGGCGGCGATGCTGGTGGGCGTGGCGAGCAAGCCCGACCTGAGCGCCGCGCTGGAGGCCGTGATGGTCAGCCGCGAGCAGGACCGGCTGGTGTTCCGCGAGCTGTTCGACGTGTACTTCCGCAACCCTGAAGTCGCCAACAAGCTGCTGGCTCAAATGTTGCCCAGCGCCGAAGGCAAGGCCGAGCCGGGCAAACGTCGCCCGCGCGTGCGCGAGGCGCTGTCGCCGCAAAAAGCCTTAGGCCAGAGTCAGCCCAAACAAGAAGACCAGAAGGTGGATTTCGACGCCGCCATGACGGCCAGTGAGCTGCAGCGCCTCAAGCACGCCGACTTCAATGCCCTGGGGGCGGCTGAATACCGGCTGGTGGAACGGCTGGCCCGCGATATCGCACTGCCCATTCCCACGGTAACGGCGCGGCGCACACAGCCCGGTGCGCACGGCGCCCGCATGCACTGGCCGGGTGTGATGCGCCATGCGGCCCGCAGCGGTGGCGAGCTGATGCGGCTGCCGCGTTTGCAGCGGCGTGAGCACCCCTTGCCCTTGCTGGTGCTGGTGGATGTGTCGGGCTCGATGGAGCGCTACTCCCGTTTGCTACTGGCGTTTTTGCATGCAGCCACCCGCGGCAAAATGGGGCAGAAAGGGCGCTGCGATGTGTTTGCCTTTGGCACGCACCTGACGGATTTGACGCCAGCTTTCCGGCTGGCCGACAGCGATGCCATGCTGGCCGCCGCCAGTGTGGCCATTGAAGATTTTGCCGGTGGCACCCGGCTGGGTGAATCGCTGGCCACCTTGCGTGAGCAGCATGCACGGCGTCTGGTGGGGCGGCGCACGCTGGTGCTGCTTATCACCGACGGGCTGGATACCGGCGAGCCCGAAGCGCTGGCCCGCGAGCTGGCCTGGCTGCGCCGGCGCAGCCAGCGCGTGCTGTGGCTCAACCCGCTGCTGCGTTTTGACGGCTACGCCCCTCTTGCACAAGGCTCGGCCGTGCTGCATCGCCAGGCGCATGGCATGCTGGCTGTGCACAACCTGAGCAAGCTCCAGGAGTTGGCCGCCAGCCTGGCCGCGATTTTGCGGCGCTGACTCCGAATCCTCAATGAGCAGATTTTCAAATGACTGAAACCCAAGGAAACACATGGACATGCAAGGAAACCGCCAGCTGGCGGTGACACAACAACAGGCCTGGGACGCCCTGAACGACCCCGAGGTGCTCAAGCGCTGCATTCCGGGCTGCGACAAGGTCCAGGCGGATGGCGACAACCGGTATGCCATTGGCATGGCACTGAAAATCGGTCCGGTGGCGGCCAAATTCAACGGCAAGATTCTGCTCAGCGACATCAACCCTCCCAGCAGCTACAAGCTGGGCTTTGACGGGCAGGGCGGTGTGGCCGGCTTTGGCAAGGGCAGCGCGCAAGTCACGCTGGCGCCCAACGACGAAGGCTGTGAGCTGGGCTACACAGTCAATGCGCAGGTGGGGGGCAAGATTGCCCAGCTGGGCCAGCGTCTGATCGATGGAGCGGCCAAGAACCTGGCAGAAGACTTTTTCAAGCGCTTCGACGAAGAAATGCAGCGCCAGCACCCCGAGAACTATGCCGCAAAAGTGGTCATGGGCGATTCGGAGGCAGAAGCCGAGACCAGCGCGCAGAATTCAGGCGTCCCGGTGTGGGTCTGGGTTGCAGGAGGCATCGTGCTGGCGGCTGCGGCATGGTGGCTGCGTTAGGCAAATTGCCAGAACCGCCAACCTTCAAACTGGCAGAGGTACACAGGCAAGCATGGAAAATCTTGACGTGATGGTTCTGCGCACGCTGCGCGACTGGCGGCAGGCCGGCCAGCGCGCGCTGCTGGCCACGGTGGTGCGCACCTGGGGCTCGTCGCCGCGGCCCATCGGCTCGATCATGGCCTTGTGCGAAGACGGCGCGGTGGTCGGTTCGGTCTCGGGCGGCTGCATTGAAGACGATTTGATCTACCGCTTCACCCAGGCCTACGCATCAGGACAGACACAGGCGTCTGGTAAAGAGCCCGGCCACCAGATTCCCTGCGGCGCGCCCGGCTTTGTGAAGTACGGGGTGACCGCCGACGAGGCCCACCGCTTCGGCCTGCCCTGCGGCGGCACGCTGGAGCTGCTGCTCGAATACGACCCCGACGCCGCGAGCCTGGCCGAACTGGTGCGCGCACTCGAGGCCGGCCAACTGATGCAGCGCAGCGTGCGCCTCGCCGACGGCGCGGTCACGCTCAGCGAAGCGATGGCGCCGGCCGAGCTGGCCGTGTCCGACATCACGCTGGCCAACACCTTTGGCCCGGAGTACCGCATGTTGCTGATAGGCGCCGGCCAGCTTACCGAGTACCTGGCGACGATGGCGCTGTTCAGCGGCTTTGCCGTGACGGTTTGCGACCCGCGCGAGGAGTACCGCGGCGCCTGGTCGGTGCCCGGCGCCGCGGTGGTGAGTGACATGCCCGACGACGTGGTGCTGGCTTTCAAGCCCGACCGCCGCAGCTGCGTGGTCGCCCTCACGCACGATCCCAAACTCGACGACCTGGCCCTGCTGGAAGCGCTCAAGACCGAGGCCTTTTACGTCGGCGCCATCGGCAGCCGCCGCAACAACGAGGCGCGGCACCAGCGCATGATCGAGCACTTCGAGCAGACCGAAGAATCGTTGGCCCGTCTGCGCGGCCCCATCGGCATCTACATCGGCAGCAAGACGCCGCCTGAAATCGCGGTCAGCGTCATGGCCGAGATCCTGGCAGTGAAGAACGGCGTGAGCCTGCCGCGCGACATGGGCGTGGCGCAGGCGAAAGACGAACGTGCTGTGTTGGGCAACGACGCGGGCGATCTGGTGTGTGGGGTGGCGCGGTCTCCACATTGACGCGCGGAGATCGCAGGGTTTGATGCAAAATCGGCCTCTGCCCCTTGTTTAATTGGCGCAAGCAGCTATAAAAAAAGTAGCAAAAATGGCTGCCAATAAGAGAATAAGGGGCGGTAGATGGATCGAACCGAGCGTTTCTACAAAATTGAAAAGTTGTTGCGCCAGCGCAAACTGGCCAGCTTTGCCGCCTTGCAGGCCGAGCTGGAAGTGTCCCGGTCCACCCTCAAGCGCGATCTCGATTACCTGCGCACGCGGCTGAATGCTCCCATTGAATGGAACCGAGAGGCCGGAGGCTACCGGTTTGCGGAGACTGCCGGGTTGGCCGACCTTGCACATGAACTGCCCGGCCTGTGGTTCTCGTCCAGCGAAATCCATGCGCTGCTGACCATGCAGCACCTGCTGGCCGGGCTGGACACCGGCGGCTTGCTCACGCCCCATGTGGCCCCCTTGATGGACCGGCTGAACGCCTTGCTGGGCAGCACCAACAACGACGCGCAGGAAGTGCGCCGCCGGGTGCGCATCATTGCGCTGGCCAATCGCCCGGCGCGGCCCGGCCACTTTCAAACCGTGGGCTCTGCTCTGCTGCAGCGCAAGCGTCTGGGTATCACCTACTCCGCGCGCGGCAGCGGCCAAGTCACCGAGCGCGAAGTGTCACCCCTGCGGCTGGTGCACTACCGCGAGAACTGGTACCTCGACGCCTGGTGCCACCTGCGCCGCGGCCTGCGCAACTTTGCGCTTGATGCCATCAGCCAGGCCCACCTGCTGGAGCGCCCAGCCAAAGAGGTGAACGACGCCACGCTGGACGAGACCTTCGCACCCAGCTACGGCATCTTCTCAGGCGGGCCGGTGCAGTGGGCACACCTGCACTTCACGCCCGAGCGCGCCCGCTGGGTAGCGCACGAGCAATGGCACCCGCAGCAGCAGGGCCAACTGCAGGCCGACGGCAGCTACCTGCTGCGCCTTCCCTACGCCGACCACCGCGAACTGGTCATGGACATCCTGAAACACGGCGCGCACTGCGAAGTGCTGGGGCCGGGGAGCTTGCGGCAGGCGGTGGGGGACGAGGTGGGGAAGATGGGGGAGAAATATTCATGAAGGATGGGGCAGGGTCATCTGGTGGGCCTGTGCAAGGTTAAGCTTCGTGCACATAAAAAGTTTTCAGGGAAAAATGATCGTGTCGGACCCATTGGCTCACTCTGGCGGGCACTTGTTGGTAGCGCATCTGCAGTCTGTGGCTGGCATCGCCGCTGATTTTTCTGAAGTGTTTGAACCAGTAGTCGCTACCCAACGCTGGGCATATCTGGCCGGGCTTTGGCATGACTTGGGTAAGTACCGACCCGGATTCCAGCGTTACCTCTCGCAATCAGACGACCCGGATGCCCACATTGAAGGCAAGGTGGGTGGACGCGAAAAAACGCACTCTGCAGCTGGAGCCTTGTGGGCCATGCGAAAGCTTGGTGAAGCGCACGGGCCGAACGGAGCTCTGTCCGCACGTGTTCTGGCTTACCTCATCGCCAGCCATCACGCAGGCTTATATGACTGGGATGGCGGGCTGAAAGAAAGGTTGGATGAAGCCGATTGCCAGACCGAACTGGCAGAAGCCCTTGCGGCGCACCCGCCTGAAAGCATTCTCAATCACGGTGATTTTGTTCCCGACCTGCGCCAGATTCCCGGCGGGTCTGCTGGGTTCGCGCTGTGGGTTCGGTTGCTGTTTTCTTGTCTGGTGGATGCCGATTTTCTGGATACGGAAGCGCACTTTGATGCAGGCAAACCCGCCAGGCGCGAAGGCTTCCCGACGCTGGATCAAATGTTGATCGCTTTCGATTCCCACATGACCGTCAAGGCCTTGACCGCTGATGACACGCCCGTGAACGCCTTGCGTGCCGATATCTTGCGTCAGTGCCGTGAGAAATCGGTGTTGCCCCCTGGCTTCTTTTCACTCACCGTGCCCACTGGGGGCGGCAAGACTTTGTCTAGTCTGGCGTTCGCGCTGAAGCATGCCCGGGAACATGGCAAACGCCGCGTGATCTACGCCATTCCCTACACCAGCATCATCGAGCAGACGGCAGACGTGTTTCGCGGCGTGTTCAAGGCACTGGGCGATGAAGTGCTGATTGAGCATCACAGCCAGGCCGATGCCGCCGAAAAAGACGAGACCGCCCGCAGCCGCCTGGCCTGCGAAAACTGGGATGCGCCGCTGGTCGTCACCACCAATGTTCAGTTGTTCGAGTCACTATTTGCCGCCAAAACCTCGCGCTGCCGCAAGCTGCACAACCTGGTGGGTAGCGTGATCGTGCTGGACGAAGCGCAGCAGCTACCACCTGAGTTTTTGCAGCCCATCCTGGATACGCTGAATCTGCTGGTGAAGCATTACGGCGTGACCGTGGTGCTGTGCACCGCCACACAGCCTGCGCTGAATACGACCGACTATTTTGACGCCAGTAAAAACCTGCGTGGCCTGGACCAAGTGCGCGAGATCATCGACGACCCCGATGCGCTGTTTGATGCGCTCAAACGCGTGGATGTGGAACTGCCCAAAGACTTTCAAGCACCGACGCCCTGGGCTGACATTGCCACGCAGCTTGACACCGAAGACTGCGTGCTCGCCATTGTTGGCACCCGCAAGGCCGCCCGCGAGTTGCAGCGCTTGTTGCCTTTTGGCACCCTGCATTTGTCAGCCCTCATGTGCGGCGCGCACCGAAAAACCGTGATTGACCAGATCAAGGTGCGGCTCAAAGCCAAGCGTGAAGGGCAAGACCTGCAGCCGTTGCGCGTGGTCAGCACGCAATTGGTCGAGGCCGGAGTGGATATTGATTTTCCAGTCGTCTATCGCGCTTTGGCCGGGTTGGACTCCCTCGCGCAGGCGGCAGGTCGCTGCAATCGGGAAGGGCGATTGGATGGGCGGGGCCGAGTCGTGGTCTTCGTGCCACCTGAGCGTCCGCCGATGGGTCACTTGCGAAAAGGCGCTGATGCCTGCGTCAGTACCTTGCATGACAACCGGGCTGACCCACTGGCCCGCCCATTGTTTGCCACGTACTTCAGGCAGTTCTATCACTCTGTCAATCTGGACGGCAAAGGCGTGGGCCAGCTGCTTACCGTGGAACCAAAGACGCTGGGAGTGCAGTTCCGATCTGCTGCTGAGGCATTCCGTCTGATTGACGACCAAGACTCGGCCACGGTCGTGGCTCGCTATGCGGAACATCGCGAGGAGATTGAAAAACTGCTCGGGATGCTTGCCGCGGAAGGCCCAGCGCGTTGGCTCATGCGAAAGCTTCAGCGCTACACCGTCAGTATCCACAAGCGTGTGGCTGACAAGATGCTCGCGCAGGGCAGTTTGACGCTGCCCATGCCGGGGCTTTATGTGCAACAGGATGTCGATGGGTTGTACCACCCTTTATTGGGTCTGCAAATAGAAGACGTTCCCTTTAACCCCTCTGGTTTGGTGACTTGAATGACCTCCTCAAAATCTTTTTGTCTCGAAGTTTCTGGCCCGTTCGCCTGCTTCACCCGCCCGGAAATGAAGGTCGAGCGTGTCTCGTATGACGTGATGACGCCCTCTTCCGCGCGTGCCGTGTTTGAGTCCGTGTTGTGGAAGCCTGCCATCCGATGGCGGGTGCATCGCATTGAAGTGCTCAAACCCATCCGCTGGATCAACTTGCGGCGCAATGAGGTCAGCGCCGTGGTGTCCACCCGCAATGTGCAGCAGGCGATGGCGGCGGGTAGCGGCACGTTGGGCTTGTACATTGAGGACGAACGTCAACAACGCGCAGGCTACTTCCTGCGCGACGTGGCCTATCGCATTCATGCCGACTTGTCGCTGGCACCGGGCAGCGCCGAGCCCTTGATGAAATACACCGAAATGTTCACCCGCCGCGCCAGCAAAGGGCAGTGCGTGAATCAACCGTATCTAGGCTGTCGCGAGTTTGCCGCTGACTTCCGTTTGGTGGCGCAAGACGCACCGCCCGCCACTCCCATAGATGAAAGCCGGGACCTAGGTTGGATGCTGCACGACCTTGACTTCACCCACCCCTCCGACCCTCAGCCGCGCTTTTTTAACGCTAAGCTGGTGAATGGCGTGGTGCAGGTTCCCCCTTTTGAGGAGGCACGCGGATGATTTTGCAAACACTCACCGACTACTACCGCCGAAAGTGCGACGACCCCGATCCGGCGCAGCGTCTGCCCATGTTCGGACTGGAACAAAAAGAAATTCCCTTCCTGCTGGAGATCAATGCGCAGGGTGAATTGCTGCAATTGCGCGACACCCGTGAACTGCAAGGCAAAAAGAAAGTGGCCCGCATTTTTCGGGTTCCGCTGGGGATCAAAAAGACCTCCGGCGTGGCCGCCAATTTGTTGTGGGACACGCTGGAATACGTGCTTGGCGTGGACACCAAGGGCAAGCCCGAGCGCGTGGCCGAGCAGCACGCCGCGTTCCGCGCACGCATTGCTGCCTTGCCAGCCGCAGCCCTTGAGGATGCAGGCATTCAGGCGGTGACGCGCTTTCTGGAGCGGATCGACTTGGCGTTATTGGAGCGCCAGCCCGCCTGGCCGGATGCACTGGAAAGCAATGCGGTGCTGAGCTTTCGGCTGCAAGGTGACCTTGATCTGGTGTGCCAGCGCCCAGCCGTGGTCGACGCCGCGTTGAATGTCCCGACTGACACCGATGCGCGCCAAGCGATGTGCTTGGTGACTGGCGAGCAGGCCCCGGTAGAGCGCTTGCACGCCTCCATCAAAGGGGTGTGGGGCGCGCAGACTTCGGGGGCCAATATCGTCTCGTTCAATGCGCGTGCTTTTGAGTCTTATGGCAAGACCGAGCGCCAGGGTGAAAACGCCCCGGTCAGCCGCGCCGCCGCCTTTGCCTACACCACAGCGCTGAACCACTTGCTGCGCAAAGACTCACCCCAGCGCATCCAGGTGGGGGATGCCTCCACCGTGTTTTGGGCTGAAAGGCAGGATGCGTTCGAGAGCATTTTTGGCGACATCTTCAAAGACAATCCGGACGAGAGCGTACCCGCTGTGCATGCGCTGCTAGATGCGGTGAACAGTGGCAAATGGGGCAGTTCCGATGAGAACACGCGTTTTTATGTCTTGGGGCTGGCGCCCAATGCGGCGCGCATCAGCATTCGCTTTTACCACTGCGTGACCTTGCGCGAACTGGGAGTGCGTATTGCCCAGCACTTTGAAGACCTGTCGCTGGCACGGGGCCCCCATGATCCGCAATACCCCTCGCTGTTTCGCTTGCTGGCAGCGGTGGCTGTGCAAAACAAGGCCGACAACATTCCCCCTAACTTGGGCGGTGCCATCGTGGATGCCATCTTTGCCGGGGTGAACACGCCCTACCCCAGTCTGTGGCTCAACGCTGCGGTGGGGCGCTGCCGGGCCGAGCAAAACGTCAATTACCTGCGTGCTGCGGCCATCAAGGCGTGCCTCAGACGCCAGATGCGGCACGCCCAGCTTTCATCGCCTAACCCATCCCTAGAACAGGAGTTTTTGCCCATGCTTGATCTCAGCAATCTCAACCCGGCATACCGTCTGGGGCGGCTATTTGCCGTGCTGGAAAAAATCCAGGAAGAAGCCAGCCCTGGCCTCAACGCCACCATTCGTGATCGTTATTACGGTGCAGCATCCAGCACCCCGGTGGCGGTGTTCACCACCTTGCTACGCCTGAAAAACGCCCACCTCAAAAAACTGACGGTGGGGCGCACCACCGCGTTTGAGAAATTGCTGGGTGAGGTGCTTGGCCCCGTAACCGACTTTCCCAAACATTTACCGCTGCCCGATCAAGGCCGTTTCGCACTGGGCTATTACCACCAGCGGCAAAACTTCTTTAGCAAAAAATCTGACACCACCACTAACGTAACCTCGACCACGGAAGGAACCCCAGCATGAACCTCGCTAACCGCTACGACTTCGTTCTCATTTTTGATGTCAAAGACGGCAACCCCAACGGCGACCCGGACGCAGGCAACATGCCGCGTCTGGATGCTGAGTCCGGCCATGGTTTGGTCACCGATGTATCTCTCAAGCGCAAGGTGCGCAACTTCGTCGGGCTGGTCAAAGAACAAGACGACCGCGCTCCAGTGGACGGCGAAAAGCGCTTTGAAATCTATGTGCGCGAAAAAGCCATTTTGAACCATCAAAATCAGCGCGCCTACGCAGCATTGAACCTGGATGCAGTAGAAGCACTTGCTGAAGGTGACGCCCCCGTCGCGGTAGAAGACGCTGATGCAAAGAAGAAAAAACCCACCAAAGAGAAGCGCAAAGGCAGTGCCGATGAGGTCGGACAGGCGCGCAAATGGATGTGCCAAAACTTCTTTGACGTGCGTACTTTTGGCGCAGTCATGTCCACCGGTGTGAACTGCGGTCAAGTACGCGGCCCGGTGCAACTCACCTTTGCTCGCTCGGTCGAGCCGATAGTCGCGCTGGAGCACTCCATAACCCGGATGGCCGTTGCCACCGAGGCTGAAGCAGAAAAGCAACAGGGCGACAACCGCACCATGGGCCGCAAGCACACCGTGCCGTATGGCGTGTATGTGGCCCATGGCTTTGTTTCATCCTTCCTCGCCAAACAGACCGGGTTTGGTAACGATGACCTTGAGCTTGTCTTCCAGGCACTTGCACAAATGTTCGAGCATGACCGCTCTGCTGCTCGCGGCGAAATGTCCACACGCGGGCTGTATGTGTTCAAACACGACAGCGAACTGGGCAATGCCCCGGCGCACGCCTTGTTTGACCGCCTGCAAGTCAAGCCTAAAGAAGAGGGCGCAGTCGCCCGCAGCTTCGACGGGTACTCTGTGATGTTTGATGATCAAAGCTTGTCTGTTGGGCAGTCAGTCCAGCCTGCGCCAGGCGTAACCTTGACAAGACACTGCTGAGTTCGACGTGTTGAAAGGAACCGGCAATGAAAATCTTGCCCACGGAATTTGACGGTCAAACAATCCGTCGCATATATGACGAGACGACGGAAATCTGGTGGTTTTCGATCATCGACGTGGTGCAGGTGTTAACGCAGCAGTCCGATGACTTGACCGCCCGAAAGTACTGGAACCAACTCAAACGCCGCCTTAACAAAGAGGGCAGTGAACTGGTGACAAACTGTCACCAGTTGAAGATGATCGCCGCTGACGGCAAGCACAGGCTCACCGACGTGGCCACCGCCGAAACCCTGCTGCGCCTGGTGCAGTCCGTCCCCAGCCCCAAGGCCGAGCCCATCAAACTCTGGCTCGCCAAGGTAGGCTATGAGCGCATGCAAGAGATGGCCGATCCGGCCCTGTCGCTGGACCGAGCACGTCAGACCTGGCAGCAACATGGGCGAAGCGACAAGTGGATTCAGCAACGCATGACCGGGCAGGAAACGCGCAACAAGCTCACCGACTACTGGCGCGGCCACGACATCAAGGAAGGCAGTGAGTTTGCCATCCTGACTAACATCATTCATCAGGAGTGGTCCGGGGTGAGTGTCAATGAACACAAGGGGATGAAGGGCCTGAAAAGTCAGAATCTGCGCGACCACATGAGCGAGGCGGAACTGATTTTCACGGCGTTGGCCGAGCTGTCCACGCGGCAGATCGCGGAAAATGTGGATGCCACCGGCATGCAGCAAAACAAGACTGCGGCCAAGGCTGGGGGCCGCATCGCCCGTCAGGCTCGCAATCAGCTGGAAAGCCAGACCGGGAAGTCGGTGGTGTCGGGTAGCAATTACCTGCCACCGGCTGCCAAAAATATCAAAAAGGCTTTGAAGGCATCGCGCAAAGCGTAAGGCGCTACGACGTTGGAATCAGGTTGAATCCACGTGGCAACCGAGCTTGAACAAATCCCCCTGTCTGCCCTGCAGCATTGGCACTACTGCCCACGCCAATGCGGCTTGATTCATCTGGAGCAGGCGTTTGACGAAAACGTCCACACCCTGCGCGGCCAGGCGGTGCATGCCAAGGTGGACAAGCCCGGCGTGGAAACCGCCAAGGGTCTGCGGGTGGAGCGGGCCTTACCTTTGTGGCATGACGCTTTGGGCTTGGTGGGCAAGGCCGATGTAGTGGAGTTCTCGGCCAGCGGCGTGCCTTACCCGGTGGAATACAAGCATGGCAGCCGCCACAAGGCGGCCGACATTGCAGCGTGTGACGACATTCAGCTTGCGGCGCAGGCGATGTGTCTGGAGGCAATGACGGGCCATGCCGTCACCGAAGGAGCGATTTTCTACGCGACTTCCAAGCGGCGGCGCGTGGTGCCCATTACGGCGCAACTGCGTGCACAAGTGGAACAAACGGTACAGGCCATCCGCCAGATGTTTGCCACAGCCTCTTTGCCCCCTGTGCTGGAGGCCGATCAAGCGGCCAAGCGTTGCAAGGCCTGCTCGCTGATTGAGCGTTGCCAGCCCCAAGCCACGCGTGCAGACTTTTCCGCCGCTCGCGTCGCCCTGTTTGACCCCGACGCGTAGCCCATTTTTTGGATAGCCATGCAACTGCTCAACACTCTCTACATCACCACGCCAGAAACCTATCTTCGGCTCGACAATGACACCTTGCGCGTGGAAGTGGAGCGCGAAACCCGGCTGCGTGTACCCCTGCACCATTTGACTGCGGTGGTGTGCTTCGGACATATCAACCTGTCAGCCTCGTTAATGCACCGGTTGGCAGACGAGGGCATTGCCCTGGTATTGCTGAACGACAACGGGCGCTTCAAGGCCCGGCTGGAAGGGGCTGTTTCAGGCAATGTGTTGCTGCGCCAGGCCCAGTTTCAGCGCGCGGCAGACTCGGCGTTTGCGCTTGACATGGCGCGTGCCTGCGTGGCGGGAAAAATCAAGAACACCCGACAAGTGCTGCAACGCGGAGCACGTGAAGCCAAGACCGAAGACGAGGTCAAGTCACTTACCCGGCTGGCCGACGACTTGGCCGCTAGCTTGCGCGCGCTTCCCACGGCGGCAGACTTGGATACCTTGCGCGGGGTGGAGGGTGAAGCGGCACGCCAATACTTTAGCGGGCTCAACTTGCTGGTGCGTGCTGACCAGCGCAACGCCTTCCGCATGGATGGGCGTAGCCGCCGCCCGCCTCGTGACCGTTTCAACGCACTGCTGTCATTTCTGTATGCCATGTGGATGAACGATTGCCGCTCCGCGCTGGAGGCTGCGGGGCTTGATCCGCAAGTCGGGTTCTTGCACGCGCTGCGCCCAGGCCGGGCCGCGCTCGCGCTGGACTTGATGGAAGAATTCCGTCCTTGGGCAGACCGGCTGGCGTTGACGCTTATCAATCGGGGCCAACTCGCAGCGGATGATTTCGCGTTGCGTGAGGGTGGCGGCGTTTCTCTGGAAGTTGACGCGCGCAAGGCCGTGGTGGTGGCTTATCAAGAGAGAAAGCAAGAAGAACTCAACCATCCTCTGCTGGCACAGACGGTGCCCTTGGGCCTTGTGCCCCTGGTGCAGGCGCGCTTGCTGGCCCGCGCCATGCGCGATGAGGGAGCACCCTATGTGCCCTTTGTGGCGAAGTAGGGACTGACCATGTTGGTGCTGGTGTGCTACGACGTGAGTACCGAAACCAAGGCGGGCCGCCGTCGCTTGCGCCGCGTCGCGCGCGTGTGCGAAAGCACGGGCCAACGTGTGCAGAAGTCGGTGTTTGAATGCCAGGTGGATGTGGCGCAGTTTGAAACGCTGGAGCGCAAACTGCTGGAGGAAATCGATCCGCAACAGGATTGTCTGCGCCTGTATCGGATGCCTGAGACGCGCGGGTTCGAAGCGCGTGAGCACGGCGCCTTCAATGCGGTGGACTTCGACGGCCCACTGGTGCTTTGATGCATTTCCAGGTTTCACGGCAGGCCTGACTGTGCTAATGTCGTTACTGCGAACCCCAAGTGATTGTCTTTTTCCTATAGGGTTCGCGCGCTACGCAAGCCATTGATTCAAATGAACTTTTCTGCATCACCTCATGCAAGCTCTCGCAGTAATTTGCGGGTGTGCGGTGAGGTTCGCGCAAATGCCCGGAAAATCGTTTGTTCACAATACTTTGGCCGCGAAGCGGTTCGCCCGTCAGTGATGACGGGCGCGGATTGAAACGATCATGAGCTTGCGGTGGCCTAGCATGTCGCCGGGTTCGCCCGTCAGTGATGACGGGCGCGGATTGAAACCCCACAGGCTCGCGTCAATCCACTGGGTGCCGCGGTTCGCCCGTCAGTGATGACGGGCGCGGATTGAAACAATTTGCGCAACCGCCACGTCCACATCGGTAATCGGTTCGCCCGTCAGTGATGACGGGCGCGGATTGAAACATTTGTTCTGGCTTTGGATGGGCTGGCTCGAATAGGTTCGCCCGTCAGTGATGACGGGCGCGGATTGAAACAGGGGATAAACGGTATTTACATACACGCTCAAACGGGTTCGCCCGTCAGTGATGACGGGCGCGGATTGAAACAGGGTGGACAAGGCGGAATATCAATTTCATCAAAGGTTCGCCCGTCAGTGATGACGGGCGCGGATTGAAACCCGACGGTCCCCAGTTAACTGTAGCAGTTGATGTACGGTTCGCCCGTCAGTGATGACGGGCGCGGATTGAAACACTGGTACAAATGGCACCGTTGCGCCGTCTGGATGGTTCGCCCGTCAGTGATGACGGGCGCGGATTGAAACACCATGTTTGTCAAACCAGCGGCCGGCCTCAGCGGGTTCGCCCGTCAGTGATGACGGGCGCGGATTGAAACATGAAAATATGTAACCACCAGGAGCAAACATGGAGGTTCGCCCGTCAGTGATGACGGGCGCGGATTGAAACAGCCGTGGCGGCGTACAGGTCCAGCAGCGTGCTGCGGTTCGCCCGTCAGTGATGACGGGCGCGGATTGAAACGCGAACATCACCGCGGGTTACGCACCGCTGGCATGGGTTCGCCCGTCAGTGATGACGGGCGCGGATTGAAACATGAACACTCTGCTGCAGTCAAACGTCCACGTTAGGTTCGCCCGTCAGTGATGACGGGCGCGGATTGAAACAACCCGGTGGCCGCCGTGCCGCGTGACCAGCGCGGGTTCGCCCGTCAGTGATGACGGGCGCGGATTGAAACAATGTCGCGTCCGTGTCGAGGATAGGCCCTGGCCGGTTCGCCCGTCAGTGATGACGGGCGCGGATTGAAACACGCCAAGCGTTGGCACCACCAGCATGGCCATC
>NZ_JAKFDR010000014.1:0-1575 GCF_036676035.1 Polaromonas sp. | reverse complement strand
CGCCACTTCGGTGATCGCTTCGATACGCGGATAGATCTGCTGGGCCAAGTCGAGACCCCGCTGGTCGCCGAAGGCCTTGGCCTCGCTGGTCAACTGTTCGTAGACCTCGAAGTGTCCAGCCGACACATAGTCGACCAGGACTTCGCAGAACCTCAGCAAGGTCTGCGCATTGGCGCTGGGCGCCTGCGGCGAATCGCTAATGGCGGTAAACGCCGCCACCAGTTCGCGGCGCTCTTGCAACCAACGGTCAATCAGCAGGTGAACTCCACCCCAACGTTCCTGGGCGTTCTGACAACTCTCGAGCATGATGACCTCACTTCCCTTATCGGCATTCCTGTTATACGTCCGCTCCGAGACGTTTTTTTGTCAATCGGTGCATGGTTTTGGGAAGGCACCCACAGAATGGCAACTTTCCGGCGGTGCGTGCAGGCAGATTATGCCCGCGGGCCTGCGCCATCAAGGCACTCGATGGAGAAAATTTCATACGAGCGTTTAATCGGTGGCCCGCATCATTCCTGACGCCTGCAGGTGCAGCGACCGGTCCAGGCACCACGCTGCAACACGGCTTTTGCACGCGCGGACGCGCACTCGCCAGGATCCCCCCACCCTCGAATTCGGCAGGAATCCGCGCCGCCGCCGTGCTTCGGGGCCATCGACAGGAGCCTGGCCGCCCCTCACGGACTGGCCGGCATCAGGTCCGGCGCAACAACTGCAGCAGGGCGAACAACGCCATGGCGACGAAACCGAGCAGGCTCCACTCGGGAATGCTCATGCCGAACAGCGTCCAGTTGACCTCGGCGCAGTCGGCCGAGCCGTGTAGCACCAGGCGCACGATGTCCTGGAACGGCAGGGCTTCCATCATGTAGTCGAGGCTCGGCAGGCAGGCCGGCAGCTGGTCCGCCGGCACCCCTTGCAGCCAGATCTGCCGGCCGGCCGTGGCGCCACCGGCAGCAGCGAACAGCAGCGCCAGCACCGCGTAGACCCGGCGGCCGACTGTGCCGGGGGCGTGCAGCGCAGCGATCAGGCAGACCAGGCCGAAACCGATCACGGCGATCCGCTGCACCACGCACAGTGGGCACGGCTCCAGTCCGACCACATGCTCCAGATAGAGGGCGGCCCCCATCAGCGCCAGGCTAGCGAGAAAGGCGAGAAAGAATAACGAACGCGGGCTGGCCAGAGGCATGGCGGCTCCGAAGGCGGTGGCAAGGGCGCCTACGGTAGTGGAAAGCGCCTCGGCCTTTCAAGACAAACACCGCCAGCCTTCCCGCGAGTAGCGCCCTGCCACCGCTGGCCAATCGCCGGCGCGGGATCCCCCGGCCGCGCTAGTGCAGAGCCGGCTCGGACAGCGGCAAACCGCTCAGGCGCTGATCGAGCAGTCCCAGGCCTTCCTGGAACAATCGATTGCTGCGCTCGACCTCGCCCAACTGGGTCAGCAGGCGGGCCAGTTCCGCACAGGTTTCCGGGTGGCGCTGAAACACCAGGCTGCTCTCGAAGTACTCCTTGGCCTTGCCCCACAGCTGGTTCTGCACGCACAGCCGGCCCAGGGTCAGCAGCAGGTCGGCATCCTTGGGATGC
>NZ_JAKFDR010000013.1:0-17814 GCF_036676035.1 Polaromonas sp. | reverse complement strand
CGGGGGGCAGCGACCCGCGTAGCGGCGGAGCGTGGGGGCTCATTCTAGGCGGCGAGCTTTTCATGTTCAAGCGGCTTGGCGGGGGCTGGAATTTTGGCCATGATCTTGCTGACCAGCGTGTCGGCACTCAGCCCTTCCGACAGCGCTTCATACGACAGCACCAGACGGTGCCGCAGGACGTCGGGCACGAGGTCGCTCATGTCTTCGGGCAGCGCGTAGTTGCGGCCGCGCAGCATGGCGAGCGCGCGTGCGCCTTCAGTCAGGCTGATCGTGGCACGCGGACTGGCGCCAAAGGTGATGAAGCGCGCCAGCTCCTTGAGGCCGTGTTTTTCAGGGCTGCGCGTGGCAGACACCAGGCGCACGGCGTACTGCACGAGAGAGGGGTCAACATAGATGCGGCGGCATTCGCTTTGCAGGGCCGCGAGCTGACCGGTTGTGGCCACGGTGGAAACCGAGACGGCCGGGCCGGTCACCCGCTGGACAATCACGAACTCCTCCTCGTCGGTGGGGTAGTCCACCAGCACCTTCATCATGAAACGGTCCACCTGGGCTTCGGGCAGCGGGTAGGTGCCCTCGGTTTCAATCGGGTTCTGGGTGGCCATGACGAGAAACGGCTCGGGCACCTTGTGTGTTTCCCCGGCAATCGTGACCTGCCGCTCCTGCATCACTTCGAGCAGCGCACTTTGCACTTTCGCGGGTGCGCGGTTGATCTCGTCGGCCAGCAGCAGATTGGTGAACACCGGGCCGAGCGCAGTGCTGAAATCACCGGTTTTCTGGTTGTAGATGCGGGTGCCCACCAGATCGGCCGGCACCAGATCGGGCGTGAACTGGATGCGCTTGAAATGACCACGCATGGTGTTCGCCAGGGTTTTGACCGTGAGCGTCTTGGCCAGACCCGGCACGCCCTCCACCAGCAAATGACCCTGGGCCAGGATGGCCACCATGACACGCTCGAGAAAACGGTCCTGGCCCACCACCACGCGCTTGACTTCATAGAGGATCTGCTCCATGAGCTGCGCGGTGTCGGCGCCGGCAGGAGCAGGGGAAGGAGAAATGGCAGGGGAGGAAAGGACAGGTGATTCCATGCGGACTTCCTTAAAACGGAGGCATGCCGGCAGCCGAGGCTGCGTTTTCAATCGGCACGGCGAAGCCGATGCCGACAAAAGTGCGCTGCTGCGACGGGTTGTAGATCGCGGTGACGATGCCGACCACTTCGCCGTCCATGGTGACCAGCGGCCCGCCCGAGTTGCCGGGGTTGGCGGCAGCGTCAAACTGGATCAGGTTGGTCAGCAGCTGTTTGCCTTCCGGTGAGCGGAAAGTGCGTTTGAGACCCGAGACTACCCCGGCTGATGCGGAGGGGCCAATGCCAAACGGATAGCCTACCGCCATGACCTGGTCTCCGGGTGCCAGATCGGCGGTGGAACGCATGGTGGCTGCAATCATGTCGTCGGGAATTTTTTGTGCCTGCAACACCGCAAGGTCGTTTTCGACCTGCACGCCGGTGATCGTCGCTGCGGACTCGAGGCCGTCTGAAAAAACCACCTTGATACTTTCAGCCCCCTGGACCACATGCAGATTGGTCAGGATGATGCCCTTGTCCACGATCACCACGCCGGTGCCGACGCTGCGCTCAACATTTTCCGTGCCGTCCTTGTTTTTGCCATAGCCCGTGACCCGCACCACCGATGGGCGGATGGCGGCATAGGCCTTGGCTGCAGGAGAGGGCAGCGGGGCGGTTTCCAGCGTCTTCAGCACGGCGGCGTTGATGTCCTCCTGGGTGAGTTTGCGCGGAGCCTGACGCAGGGACAGCGACAGGGTGAGCGCCAGCATCAGGGCCAGCAGCCCGATAACGGACCAGAGCCAGCGAAAGCTGTTCGGAGAGAACCGGGGGGCTGGGGGCACGGGTACCGGTGCAGTGGGGGCGACAGTGGCTGGCGCAGGCGAGGCGCCGCGGCTGTCGCGACTGGTACGGCTGGAGCTGCTGTAAAGGGCTGGCCTGCGCATCCGTTCACCTGCAAGGTAATGGAGTTAACCGGAATCCACAGGTGGACGGTATCACGTCTTGCGCCCGCCTGCACGGGATTTACGGATCCATCACGGGGCGCTGTAACAGGCGGTTTCGGTGCATGCCAAGCCTGCAAGGCCGCAGCCCGCTCAGGTGGCGGGATTCTTTTGGTCGGAGGCCGGTCTGCGCAGCAGTGTCAGGGCCAGCAGGGCCGAGGCCACCATCAGGAACAGGCTGACCGCGTTGAGCACCGGTGTGGCGCCTTCACGCATGCGTCCGTACATCATGACGGTGAGCGGTGCGTCCGAGCCGACCAGCATCAGCGTGGTGTTGAAATTCTCGAATGACATCAAAAACGCGATAGCCGCAGCGCCGACCAGCGCAGGTTTGAGATAAGGCAGGGTAATCGTCACAAAAACCGCCGCGCGGGAGGCACCGAGGTTGTAGGCGGCGTCTTCCAGCGTGATGTCAAAGCGCTTGAGGCGGGCGGTGATGATCAGTGTGGTGATCGACACGATGTAGGAAAACTGGCCCAGCACCACCAGCGGCAGGCCGGGGCGCAAAAAATCAAGCTCCAGGTTCAGGGTGTCGCCCGCCAATTGCGCCAGCCGGCTCGCGAAGGCGAGGACGGAAATGCCCAGAATCACCCCCGGGATCACCAGCGGTGCGAGCATCACCAGGGACAGGGCCTGTTTGCCGGGAAACTGGCTGCGCTCAATCAGGAAGGCGTTGCTGGTGCCCACCAGCACCGCCAGGCCGGTGACCCAGCCGGCCACGACCACGCTGGTCCACAGGCTGGCCATCAGGGGGGCATCGCCAAACAGGCCTATCCGGCCTGCCCGGTTGCCCAGAAACCAGTCCAGCGTGAAACTCCGCCAGGGGGGCGCCGGGTAAGGGGCGTCGTTAAAGGCGAACAGCGCCACCACCGCCAGCGGCAGAAACAGGAAGGCAAAAAACACCACGCCATAAGCGACGGTGCCGGCACGCAGCCAGGTCGGGCGGGGCAGGGATGCGATCATTCGATGATTCCCCAGTCTGATGCGCACCCGCAGTGTTGGCGCAGGCGGTGAAATGCCAGTGACATCGCGGAACCGGCTTTGCCGGGCCGCAGGTGTCGCCCCCTGCAAGGGGGGAGGCGGCTACACGAAGTGAGTCCGCAACGGGGGTGTGTCATGTTTTCCTCATCACTTCCCCGAACTTCTGGCCGGTCAGCTTCAGGCCCAGCCAGACGATGGCGGTGGACAGGCCCAGCAGCAAAAATCCGAAAGCAGCGCCCTGTTCCCAGTTAAACCGGGTGATGAACTGCGTGTAGATCTGCTCGGTGAACCAGAGCGAGTTTTTGCCCCCCAGCAGCGTGGGCGTGAGGTAGTTGCCCAGCGTGAGCATGAAGACCACGATGCAGCCCGCCAAAATGCCGGGCGCGGCATGGGGAATCACGATCTGGCGCAGTATGGACAGGCCGGTGCCGCCCAGATCGTAGGCCGCTTCAATCAGCGAGTCGTCCAGGCTTTCCAGGGCGCCGATCAGGGGCACCACCATGAACAGCATGGAGGTGTAGACCAGTCCGACCAGAATGGTGGCATCCCGGTAGAGCAGCTCGACAGGGGCCGCCGTCACGCCCAGTTGCACCAGCAGGGCAGGCAGCACGCCTGACTCGCGCAGCAGAATCATCCAGCCCAGGGTGCGCACGGTCTCGCTCACCCAGAACGGGATCAGGCACAGGATGAACAGCAGGGATTTGGCGTGGCCGCGCACCAGCTTGGCGATGGTCCAGGCGATCGGAAAAGCCAGCAGCAAGGTGATGGACGTGGCCAGAATCGACATGAGCGCGGTACGCACAAAGGTGTGCCAGTAAAGCGGCTCTTCAATAAAGATGCGGTACTGCGCCAGGCTGGGCTGGTATTGCCCCGGCGCGACACGCTGGCGCAGCGACAGGACGGCCAGATCGATATGCGGCAAAACGATCAGGCCAAGCAGCCAGATCAGCGCCGGCGCTAGCAGGAGCATGAACACCAGCCGGGCTTGTGCCGTACTGGTTGTGCCAGCGCTTGTGCCTGTGGCAGTAGTTTCAGAGGGCATTGGCCGAAGCGCCCGCTGCAAAGCAAACCGCCCGCTGCGGGTCAAAGCTGAAGGCGACGGTTTCGCCAATGCGCAGATCGGCAAAGCGGCCGGTCTGGGGCAATGCAATGCGAAACTCTGCGCGGGTCTTGGCCTCGCGCAGCAACACGGCCGAGTTGGCACCGTCAAACAGCAGGCTTTCCACCTGGCCGTCATAACGCGGGTGCTCTGCCGCCAGTTCGCCGGCATCGCGTGCCAGGCTGACGGCTTCAGGGCGCACAAAGGCCTCGACGGCATCGCCTTCGCAGACCGCCCCACCGCGCCGGGCCCATAGCGTCAAGCCTTCTGCGGTGGTGAGCCCAACCACGTCGCCTTCATCTCGCCCAACACGGGTGCTGGAGCCGGTCGCACGGCCTGCCATGCGGTTGTTGGCGCCGACAAAGCCCGCCACAAAAGGCGTGCGGGGCTGGTAATAGAGTTGCTGCGGCGTGCCGACCTGCTCGAAGCGTCCCGCGTTCATGACCGCGACGCGGTCCGACAGCACCAGGGCCTCGGACTGGTCGTGCGTGATGTAGACAAAGGTGGTGCCGAAAGCCGCCTGCAATTGCTTGAGTTCGAGCTTCATGTGCTCTCGCAGCTTGAGATCGAGTGCGCCCAGGGGCTCGTCCAGCAGCAGCAGCGTGGGCTCCAGCACCAGGCTGCGGGCA
Source organism: Polaromonas sp. (assembly GCF_036676035.1). Taxonomy (GTDB): domain Bacteria; phylum Pseudomonadota; class Gammaproteobacteria; order Burkholderiales; family Burkholderiaceae_C; genus Polaromonas. Next base: position 13,044 of record NZ_JAKFDR010000013.1, on the reverse strand, counting down.
ATCGCCACCCGCTGTCTTTGCCCGCCCGACAACTGGTCAACCCGCTTGTTTTGTGCGCCCGCCAAACCCACGCGCTCCAGCATGGCGGCCACCCGTTTGGCCATGTCAGCGCGCGGCAATCCGCGGCGTGCCAGCCCGTAGCCGACGTTCTCGCCCACCGACATCATCGGGAACAGGGCCAGGTGCTGAAACACCATGTTGACCGGTCGCTGGTTGGGCGGCACGCCATGCATGGGCCGCCCGCCAATGGTGATCTGGCCCGAGTCCGGGGCCAGAAAGCCTGCAATCATGCGCAGCAGCGTTGTCTTGCCACAGCCCGAAGGGCCGAGGATGGAGAAAAAGCTGCCGCGCTCGACCGTGAAGGACAGGTCCCTTACAGCGGGCTGACCAGCGTACTGTTTACCGACATGCTCGGCTTGCAAGTCGGGTGACGCGCCTGCTTTAGTCATCTACTGTGCTCGCCAGCGGATGGATGCTTGCCACACAACGAGCGAAAGGCCAGAGAAACCGCGGAACCGGCTTTGCCGGGCCGCTGGTTTCGTCCCCTTGGGGGGAAGGCGCGAAGCGACTCAGGGGGGCCACTCAATTGGCGGCTTTGATGCGGTCGAGCACGCGGCCTTCAATTTCCTCAATGCCGGCAGGTACCGCGGGATACCATTTGACGTTCTTCAGGGCAGACTCGGGGAAGCTGCTGGCAAACTGGGCCTTGAGCTTGGCGTCCATCAACTGGTCAGCGCCCTTGGAGGCCGTGAAGTTGCCTGCAGAGCCGGCGACCTTGGCTGCAATTTCCGGTCGCATGTTGAAGTTGATCCAGGCATAGGCCGCGGCATCGTTACGGCCCTTGGCGGGAATGGCGAAGGTGTCGATCCAGCCGAGTGCGCCGGACTTGGGGGCGATGAACTGGATTTCAGATTTTTCGTTGTTGAGCTTCCAGCCGCCGGTGTCCCACATCATGGCGCCGACGATTTCACCGGCCCGCATGCCGTTTAGCAATTGGTCCTTGTTGTCCCAGTAAAACTTGACGTTGCTTTTGCAGGCGATCATGGTTTTACCGACTTCGTCCATCAGGGCGCCATAGGCTTTGGGGTCCTTGTACAGTGCAAAGGGGTCCTTGCCCGCGGCAAACGCAAAGGCCAGCAGCGTGGGGCGCTTCAGGCGAACGGCTGTTTTGCCCTTGACGTCGGATTTGCACAGATCGGGGTAGTCACCCATTTTGGCGAGCTTGGTGTTGACCACCAGGCCATCGGTGCCCCAGATGTGCGGCAGGCCATACACCTTGCCGGCCAGCGTGGTGTTTTTCTTGGTCGCATCGAGCATGGAAGGCAGGAACAGCTCGGACTTGATCTTGGTCAAATCCATCGGCTTGTACAGCGCGAACTCCTGCTGGGGCCCGGTGATGCGGTCTTGCGAAGGTTGTGCCAGATCGAAGCCTGCGCCGCCGGTGGCGCGCAATTTCGAGATCATCTCCTCGTTGTTGGACAGGGTGATCTCGACATCAATACCGGTTTCCTTCTTGAACTGCGCCACCACATCGGCCGGCACATAATCGGCCCAGGTAATGAGGCGCAGTTTTTGGTCCTGTGCCAGAACGGAAGCCGACAAGCCCATGGCGACAAGCCCGGCTGCAATCATTGTGCGTGATGGTTTCATTCGGATTTCCTTGGGTGCTGAGGTGGAAGTTGATGGGGCGACCCTGCAAAAATCTGCAGGCCCCTGCCGAAAAAAGCATAGCGTGTTCCCATTTCATTTTTGTGTCAATATCAACAGGTTGGGCTTGGACAAAGTGTTTTCCCTATATGACCACCTGGATTGACACCCACTGTCACCTTGACGCTGCGGAGTTTTCGGCAGAAGTTGCGGCCATCCGCGCGCGGGCTGCGGCCGGCCATGTGGTGCACTGCGTGCTGCCCGCCGTTGAGGTTTCCAATTTTGCGGCGGTGCGTGAACTGGCGCACCAGTTCGCAGACAGCTATGCCCTGGGGATTCATCCGCTGTGTGTCGCCCGCGCCAACGACGAGGACCTGAAGGTGCTGGACGCAGAACTGGCGCTGAGACAAACCGACCCGCGCCTGGTGGCGGTCGGTGAAATCGGGCTGGACTTCTTTGTGCCCGAACTCACGCAAAGTCCCTTGCGTGAGCGGCAGGAGTACTTTTACCGCGAGCAACTCAAGCTGGCGCGCAAGCATGGTCTGCCGGTGATCCTGCATGTGCGTCGCTCCGCCGACAAACTGCTCAAGCATCTGCGTGAGCTGATACCCGAAGGCCGCGGGTGGTCCGGTATTGCCCATGCGTTCAATGGCAGCGAGCAGCAGGCGATGGCGTTTGTCAAACTCGGCTTCAAGCTGGGCTTCGGGGGGGCGGTGACCTTTGAGCTCGCGCAACAGCTCAGGCGGCTGGCCGCCACGCTGCCGCTGGATGTCTTGGTGATGGAGACCGATGCACCGGACATTCCGCCGCACTGGCTGTACAAAACGGCAGAGCAGCGCGCATCGGGCCAGCCGCAGGGACGCAATGAGCCCGCAGAGCTTCCACGCATTGCCCAGGTGGTGGCCGGCTTGCGCGGCATCACGCCGCAAGCGCTGGCCCTGGCGACCGCCGCCAATGCCGCGGCTGCCCTGCCCAAGCTGCGCGGCCTGCTGTGATGCTGACGGGCTTGCCGCCGCTGGTCTCCAGGCAGACGCGCCTGCTGATTCTGGGCAGCTTTCCCAGCGCGGCATCCCTGGCCGTCCAGCAGTACTACGGGCACCCGCAAAACCACTTCTGGAAAATTTTGAAAGCCATTTTTGGTGATAGCCCTTATGGAACGTGCGCAGACAGCTATCAAATCAGGAGCGAATGGCTGCTGTCCAGGCAACTCGGACTGTGGGATGTTTACGCGGCCTGCGAGCGCGAAGGCAGCCTGGACAGCCGTATCCGCCATCCGCAGGTCAACGATTTCGCCAGCCTGGCGCTGCGCTGCCCGCAGCTTGAGGCCATCGCCCATAATGGTGTAGAAAGTTTCAAGCATTCACGCCAGGTTGTCGCGGCCCTTGGCACCACGTCCAGCGCAGCAAACGCAGTGGCAAGCGTAGAGGCGGGAAGTCCGACCGCCGGGCCGCCCCAAGGTCGGACAGCCCCCTCGGGGGGCAGCGCAGTACGCGAAGCGACAAGCGTGGGGGTCTATATCTATAAATTACCTTCGACCAGCCCGGCCAATGCGTCCTGGTCGTTTGAACGCAAACTCGCCGCCTGGCGCGAGGTTTTTGAACAGCATGGATTGATTTGATGGCGAAGAAAGACACATTGAAAACTGCAGCGGCTGACCTGCCCGAGGTTAATTTTTCAGACTACGGCGACGTGCGCTATCTGCATCTGGGCACCGAGTGGGTGCAGGGCTCCATGCTGCTGGACGCGCCGTTTGAGATCGAGCTGGAGTATGTCCAGCGCATGATGGCCTGGCTGCTGTTCGTCGAGCCGCAGAGCGTTGCTTCGCGGCACGCCATGCAACTGGGTCTGGGGTCCGCGGCGCTGACCAAGTTCTGCTACAAGAAGCTGCGGATGAAAACCACCGCCGTGGAGCTCAACCCCCAGGTCATCACTGCCTGCCGGGTCTGGTTCAAGCTGCCGCGCGATGACCTGAGGTTGCGTGTGATCCAGGCGGATGCGGCGCTTGAAATCCGCAAGGATGAGCATCTGGGCCGCGTCGATGCCCTGCAGGTTGACCTCTATGACCACGAGGCTGCGGCGCCCGTGCTGGACAGCGCCGACTTCTATGCCGACTGCAAAAACCTGCTGACCGAAGACGGCGTGATGACGGTCAACCTGTTTGGCCGCGACTCCAGTTATGACCGGTCGCTGGAAAAAATCGCGCAGGCCTTTGGCGCGCAAGCGGTCTGGGCTTTCAAGCCGACCCGCGAAGGCAACACCATTGTCGTGGCGCAACGCCAGCCCAGCCGCCCAGCCCGCGATGAGCTGGTCAAGCGTGCGGAGGTGATCGATTCGCGCTGGGACCTGCCTGCCAGGAAGTGGCTGAGGCTGTTCAGCCCGGTGGCCTGACGCATTTTCCGGTGGCGCCGGACGGGGGTTAGGGTAAAGTGCCGCCATGAGTGCAGTGACGCCCCCCAAACACCCGTCCGGGCCCCATGCCAAAACCGTTCATGCCGGCCCACTGGACTGGCGCAAGCTGGTCGAGTGGCTCGGTGACGATGGCGTGATCAGCGCGGCTGAAGCCCAGCGCACCATTGCGCGCTGCTCGCAGGTGCAAAGCGCCCAGCATCCCCTGATCCGGCTGGCCAGTGTCAGCATGACGCGTGTTGCCGACGGCAAGCCGCTGGACATCGACACCATCGCCCAGTGGCTGGCGGGCCGCGCCGGCTTGGGTTATTTGCGCATTGACCCGCTCAAGGTCGATGTGGGCAAGGTGGCCGACACCATGTCGGCTGTTTATGCCGAGCGCCACAAGGTGCTGCCGGTGCAGGTCACGCCCAAGGAAGTGGTGGTGGCCACGTCCGAGCCCTTCATCACCGACTGGGTGTCGGAGGTGGAGCGTCAGGCCCGGCGCAGCGTGCGCCTGGTGGTCGCCAACCCGCTGGAAATTGCCAAGTACACCGCAGAGTTTTTCGCGCTGGCCAAATCGGTCAAGGCCGCGATGAAAGCCGGGGGCAATTCGGGGTCTGCCAGTTTTGAGCAACTGGTGGAGCTGGGCAAAACCAACAAGCAGCTTGACGCCAACGACCAGGGCGTGGTGCAGGTGGTGGACTGGCTGTGGCAATACGCGTTTGACCAGCGCGCCAGCGATATCCACCTGGAGCCGCGCCGCGAGCAGGGCGTGATCCGCTTTCGCATCGACGGGGTGCTCCACCCGGTGTACCAGTTGCCGATGGCGGTTCACAACGCCATGACGGCGCGCATCAAGCTGCTGGGGCGCATGGACGTGGTCGAGAAGCGCCGCCCGCAGGATGGCCGCATCAAGACGCGCAATCCGCGCGGCGATGAAATCGAGATGCGCCTGTCAACGCTGCCCACGGCATTTGGCGAAAAAATGGTCATGCGCATTTTTGACCCGGACACGACCGTCAAGGACCTCGATGCGCTGGGCTTTTCGCAGCATGATGCCCAGCGCTGGGAGCATCTCGTCAAACAGCCTTACGGCATCATCCTGGTCACCGGCCCGACCGGCTCCGGGAAAACCACCACGCTGTACTCCACACTCAAGCGCATCGCGACCGAGGAGGTCAACGTCAGCACGATTGAAGACCCGATCGAAATGATAGAGCCGGCGTTCAACCAGACGCAGGTCCAGTCGCACCTGGATTTTGATTTCACCGAGGGGCTGCGTGCGCTGATGCGGCAGGACCCGGACATCATCATGGTGGGCGAAATCCGCGATCTGCAGACGGCCGAAATGGCGGTTCAGGCGGCGCTGACCGGGCACCTGGTGTTCAGCACGCTGCACACCAATGACGCGCCTTCCGCGATTTCGCGCCTGATGGAGCTGGGCGTGCCGTCCTACCTGATCAACGCGACCGTGCTGGGTGTACTGGCGCAGCGTCTGGTGCGCACCCTGTGCGGCAATTGCCGGGAGCGGGACGACAGCGCCTCGCGTGAAACGCTGGTCGAAGTCGTCAAGCCCTGGCAAATCAATGGCGGCTACCGTCCCTACAAGCCGGTCGGTTGCGTGGATTGCCGCATGACCGGCTTTCTGGGGCGCATGGGGCTGTATGAATTGCTGACGGTCACGGAAGCCTTCAAGGAAAAGGTCACCAAAGAGCCCAATATCGATGCCCTGCGTCGTCAGGCCATCACCGATGGCATGCGCCCCTTGCGGCTGGCAGGGGCCCTGAAGGTGGCCGAGGGCCTGACAACCATCGAAGAAACGCTGTCAGCCACGCCTCCGATGTCCTGAGCCCCAATAACGGCTTCTGGCAACGGCTTCTTGCGGTGCCTGGCCCCGCTATAGGTGAAAGCCACATGCGGGGCTTGGGTGATTGAATGCACAATCCACCGGTTAAACATCTTTTCGAAGGAGACAAGCCGTGAATATCAAGAGTCAAAAAGACTTTTTCGCCGGCCTCATGTTCATGGGCGTCGGTGTGGCGTTTGCATGGGGGGCCACCACTTACAACGTTGGCGAAGGCGCCCGCATGGGCCCTGGCTATTTCCCGCTCATGCTGGGCATCCTGCTGGCCGTTCTGGGGATCGCCATCACGTTTGAAGCGCTGGTGGTTGAGACCGAAGGCGGCGAAAAAATCGGCAAATGGGCCTGGAAGCCGCTGTTCTTCATCATTGCGGCCAACGTGATCTTCGGCATCCTGCTGGCCGGTTTGCCCAGCATCAAACTGCCGGCCATGGGCCTGATCGTTGCCATTTATGCCCTGGTCTTTATCGCCAGCATGGCGGAAGCCGGCTGGAAATTCAAGGCAACCTTCATTCTGGCCACCGTGCTGGCCATCGGCAGCTACCTCGCCTTCGTTGTTGCGCTGAAGCTGCAATTCCCGGTGTGGCCTGCATTCATTACCGGCTAAGGAAAAGAAAATGGATCTGATTGCAAACTTGTCCTTGGGTTTTGGCGTGGCGTTCACGCCCATCAACCTGCTCTATGCCTTTGTCGGCTGCGTGCTGGGCACCCTGATTGGCGTGTTGCCAGGCATCGGCCCGGTGGCGACCATCGCCATGCTGCTACCCGCCACCTATGCCTTGCCGCCGGTCTCGGCGCTGATCATGTTGGCCGGTATCTATTACGGCGCCCAGTACGGCGGCTCAACCACCGCCATTTTGGTGAACCTGCCGGGTGAGTCTTCATCCGTGGTGACCTGTATCGATGGCTACCAGATGGCGCGCAGAGGCCGGGCGGGCCCGGCGCTGGCGGCAGCCGGCATTGGCTCGTTCTTCGCCGGTTGTGTCGGCACCCTGATTTTGGCGGCGTTTGCGCCGCCTCTGACCGAGCTGGCCTTCAAGTTCGGCCCGGCCGAATATTTCTCGCTGATGGTTCTCGGCCTGATCGGCGCGGTGGTGCTGGCCTCGGGTTCATTGATCAAGGCCGTTGCGATGATCGTGCTGGGTCTGCTGCTCGGTCTGGTCGGCACCGACGTGAACTCCGGCGTGGCCCGCTTCAGCTTTGACATCCCCGAACTGACCGACGGCATCGGCTTTGTGGTGATCGCCATGGGCGTGTTCGGCTACGGTGAAATTATCAGCAACCTGGCACAACCTGAGCATGAGCGCGAGGTATTCACGGCCAAGGTCTCCGGGCTGTTCCCGACCAAGCAGGACTTCAAGGACATGGCGCCCGCCATGCTGCGCGGTACTGCCCTGGGTTCTGCACTGGGCATCTTGCCCGGTGGCGGCGCCTTGCTGGCGGCTTTTGCCGCCTACACGGTCGAGAAAAAAATCAAGGGCCGGGCCGGTGAGGTGCCTTTTGGCCAGGGCAATATCCGCGGTGTGGCCGCACCCGAGTCCGCCAACAACGCCGGCTCGCAGACCTCCTTCATTCCGCTGCTGACGCTGGGCATTCCGCCCAACGCCGTGATGGCCCTGATGGTCGGCGCCATGACCATTCACAACATCCAGCCGGGTCCGCAGGTGATGACCAGCAACCCCGAACTGTTCTGGGGCCTGATTGCCTCCATGTGGATCGGCAACGCCATGCTGGTGATTCTGAACCTGCCGCTGATCGGCATCTGGATCAAGCTGCTGACGATTCCGTACCGCTTCCTGTTCCCGGCGATTGTGCTGTTCTGTGCGATTGGGGTTTACTCCACCAACAACAACACCTGGGATATCTGGATGGTGGGCATCTTCGGCGTGATTGGCTACCTGTTCGCCAAGCTGGGCGCCGAGCCGGCCCCCTTGCTGCTGGGTTTCATCCTGGGCCCCATGATGGAAGAAAACCTGCGCCGTGCGCTGCTGCTGTCGCGTGGTGACTGGAGCGTGTTTGTGACGCGCCCCCTGTCCGCCGGTTTGCTGGCGGCCGCATTGCTGCTGGTGGTGATCGTGCTGCTGCCGGCCGTCAAGTCCAAGCGCGAGGAAGCGTTCCACGAAGAAGAGGCCTAAGGACGAACGCCTGGGGCTGATGTCCCTCGCCAAACAAAACAAAAGGCACCTTCGGGTGCCTTTTTTCATAGGGGCTGTACCCGGGCTGTAACTTCTCTGCGTCACAATGTTGGTGAAGAGAGCACCATGCAATTGAACAATCACCTGCAGCAGCATCCGCAAAGGGCGGCGCTGCACAATGAAATCCACGCCCGGCCGCCCGAGGCCATGAACGCACCGCTGGCGATCTCGCACATCGTCATGGTGTGCGACGCCGCTCAGCGCGAAGCCAGCCGCAGCCATGTGGCGACCCTGCTGCGCGACCACCACCTGCCGCAGCCCGATGGCCAGTCCACCCACATCCGCATGGACATCGGTTCGTTTCGGCTGCGCTGGGAGCTGCACACGGAATTCGTGACCTATACCTTCATGCGTCCACTGGAGGCAACAGGCTTTGGCGAGCGCGAGCCCGCCACCGCGCTGGAGGCCGTGCCCCAGGACTGGCTGGCCGCGCTGCCGGGCCAGTGCCTGGCCAGCCTGCACCTGTGGGTACTGCCCACCAACACCTTCGGTACCGCGTCGCTGGTCAAGCACGTGCTGCACGAGGACACCCTGGTCGCTTCCACCGTGGCCGATGGCCATGGCGAGGTCTACACCGATTTCGCCATCCATGCCGACAGCTTTGCCCGCATGGTGCTGCTGGTCGGCGGCATGACGCAGCGCCGGCTGGGGCGGCTGGTGCAGCGCCTGCTGGAGATCGAGACCTACCGCATGGCGGCCCTGCTGGGCTTGCCCGCCGCGCGCGAAGCCGCTGCCGTGCTGGCCTTTGCCGAGCGTGAGCTGGCCGAGCTGGCGCAGGCTATCCGCGCGGCCGCTCGCGACGACGAGCCGCAGTTGCTCGACCGGTTGACCCGACTCGCCGGCCAGGTGGAGAGCCAGTACGCCGCCACCCATTCGCGCTTCTCGGCCAGCGCGGCCTATTTCGAGTTGCTGGACAAACGCATCAGCGACATCGCCGAGTCGCGGCTGGCCGGACTGCAGACCATACGCGAGTTCATGGACCGGCGCCTCACGCCGGCGCGCAGCACTTGCGAGTGGGCGACCCGGCGCCAGGATGCGCTGTCGCAGCGCGTCTCGCGCATCAGCAACCTGCTGCGCACCCGGGTCGAGATCGAGCAGCAGCAAAGCAGCCAGGCGTTGCTGGCGACCATGAACCAGCGCCAGGACCTGCAGCTCAAGTTGCAGGCCACGGTGGAGGGCCTGTCGGTCGCGGCGATCACCTACTACATCGTGGGCCTGGTGAGCTACCTGGCCAAGGGCGCCCAGTCGATGGGCTGGCCCTGGAGCCCGGAAAGCACGGCGGCCTGGGCGATTCCCGTGGTGGCCTTCGGCGTCTGGTGGTCACTGCGCCGGCTGCATCTCACGGTCTTCAAGGACTGACAGGCCGGCCGGCTACAGCCTGGCCTGAAGTTCGCGCGCCACCGCGCCGATCAACCCAGCCTTGGGGTTCGTGCGGACCTGCACCAACGCGATCTCCCGGCTCTGCGCGGCTGGGGCGATCCCGATCACGCGCAGCTTCGGGTCGCTCTGCCAGCGGCTGTCGCGCAGCTGTGGCAGGATCGCCAGCCCCAGGCCCGAGCGCACGAGTTCGACAATGGTTTCGACCGCGTTGAGTTCGAGGAACTGCTGCGGCTTGACCCGAAGTTTCTTGAGCGTTTGCTCGACCAGACGGCCTGTATGCTGGCTCTGGTCGAACCGGATGAACCGGTGGCTCTGCAGCAGGGTGCGCAGCGGCGCGTCGGGCACGCCGCGGTTGACCAGCAGCACCATGGGCTCGGTATAAAGCGCGGTCCAGGCCAGGCCGGGTCGGCCCTGGCCCGGTTCGTGCACGGCAATGGCAGCGTCGAGCTCGCCCGACTCCACGCGCGCGAGCAGCTCGATCGACTTGGCGGCCGTGACATGCACTTCCAGGGCCGGGTGCCGGTCCTTGAGCGCCAGCGTGGCCTGGATCAGCGGGCGCACGGCCGACACCACGGCGCCCAGGTGCACCGTGCCCGACATGGCTTCGGGCGAGGGCGGGCTGGCAAGCATCTGCTCATACAGCGCCACCAGCCTGCGCACCACGGGCAGCAGCTCGCGCCCGGTGTCGTTGAGCGTGACCACCTTGCCCTGGCGCTCGAATAGCGGGCGCTTGAGGTCGGCTTCGAGCGTGCGCATCTGCTGGCCCACGGCGGCCTGCGTCAGCGCCACGCGGTTCGCGGCCGTGGCAAACGAGCCTTCGGTGGCCACCGCGATGAAGGTCTTGAGGACGCGAATGCTGCTCATGGTCCCGCAATGATAAAGAATTAATTTAGTGTAATTAAAGCAATATTCGCTTTTGCTTTTTTGTAGCGGTTTCGATAATGGAGGAATTGCCTGAGGCCCATCCCATGAGAAAACTCCCACCCGCCTTGCTTTTGATCACGGCCACGCTGTTTGGCGCCGCCTGGGCTCAGCCTTACCCGCAGAAACCGATTCGCATGATCGTGCCGTTCCCGGCGGGAGGCGCGACCGACATTCTGGCGCGCGCACTGTCACAGAAACTGGGCGAGAAAATCGGACAGACGGTCATCGTCGACAACCGCCCCGGTGCCGGCGGAACGATTGGCGCCGATGCGGCTGCCAAGTCGCCTGCGGACGGCTACACGCTCTTGCTGGCCACGTCCAGCACCCACAGCATCGGGCCAGCCATCAATCCGAAGATCCCGTACAACGCCGAGGCGGATTTCACACCGGTTGCCTACGTAGCCAGCTCGCCCAACATTGTGCTGGTGCCCAACGCCTCACCGTCAAAGACGATGCGCGAGCTCATCGACCATGCCCGCAAGAACCCGGGGCGCTTGAACTATGCGTCCAGCGGCAACGGCACCATCGTCCATTTGACGACCGAGTATTTCAAGGCCCAGTCCGGGACCTTTATTCTTCACATCCCCTACCGTGGCACGGCGCTGGCCATGCCGGACCTGATCAGCGGCAAGGTCGATGTACTGTTTGATTCGCTGGTGACCGGCATGCCGCACGTCAAGGACGGCAAATTGCGCGCCCTGGGGGTGACCAGCCTGAAACGCACGGCGCTGGCGCCCGATATGCCGGCGGTGGCCGAGACCCTCCCGGGGTTCGAGTCGGTCACCTGGTTTGGCCTGTATGGCCCCAAAGGGCTGCCGGCAGACTTGATGGGCAAGATCAATCAGGCGGTGAACTCGGCACTGGCCGAGTCCGATGTGAAAGACCGTTTCGCAAGGTTGGGCGCCGAGCCCACCGGCGGCACGCCGCAGGCGTTTGCCGCGATGGTGAAAGGCGATACGGCCAAGTGGAAAAGAATCATTGCAGAGCGCAAAATCACGGCGGAGTGATTGAGCGCGCTCCTAATTACTCAGCGGTCCGTGACGAAGGCGACGCCGCCCATGCTGTCATTCTGAGCAACGCGAAGAATCTTGCCAGCATACCGAGATCCTTCGCTGCGCTCAGGATGACAAAGTATGTCGCACTACTTTCGGACTGCTGAGTAAATTCGGTAATTTTTTGGACAGGTCCCTCATGAACTTCAACTTCAGCAATCCCTACACCTCCACCCGCCTTCCCCTGTTTGCACGCAATGTCGTCTCCACCTCCCACCCATTGGGCGCACAGGCCGGCCTGCGCATGCTGCTCAAGGGTGGCAATGCGGTGGATGCCGCCATAGCGGCGGCCGCCATGATGACCATTGTCGAGCCGGTCAGCAATGGCCTGGGCAGCGATGCCTTCTGTATTTTGTGGGACGGCAAGGAGCTTCATGGGCTCAACGCATCGGGCCGCGCCCCGCAGAGCTGGACGCCCGACTACTTCAAGCGCAAGTACGGTGCAGACGCCCAGACGCCGCCCAAACGCGGTATGGATGCTGTCAGCGTACCCGGCGCCGTGGGCAGCTGGGTTGCGCTGAGTGAGCGCTTTGGCAAGCTGCCGTTTGCCGACCTGATGGAGCCCGCCATTGAAATTGCCGAGCGCGGCTATCTGCTGCCGCCCGTGGTGCAGCAGAAATGGGCGGCCGCTACGGCCGAGCTGCAATCGCAACCCGGTTTTGCCCAAGCCTTTTTGCCATGGGGCCGCGCGCCCAAGGTGGGTGAGCTGTTCCAGTTCAAGGCCGCGGCCAAGGCCCTGCAAGCCATCGCGGACAGCAAGGGTGCGGCGTATTACGGCGGCGCCATTGCCCGATCAATCGAAAAATTCTCCGCGCAGAACGGCGGCAGCATCACGGCGAAAGACTTTGAAAACTACAAACCCGAATGGGTTCAGCCCATCGCCAAAGACTACCGCGGCTACACCCTGCACGAAATCCCGCCGAACGGGCAGGGCATTGCGGCCCTGATTGCGCTGGGCATTCTGGACAAATTCGATGTCGCCGGGCTGGCCGTGGACGGCGTGGATTCCCAGCACCTGCAGATCGAAGCCATGAAGCTGGCGTTTGCCGATGTCTACAAATACGTGGCCGAGCCCTCGTCAATGGAGGTGACCCCCGCGCAAATGCTCGATGACGCCTACCTCGCTTCCCGTGCCAAACTGATAGCCATGAACAAGGCACAGGACTTTGGCGCAGGCAACCCGGTCAAGGGTGGCACCATTTACCTCACCGCCGCGGATGAAAACGGCATGATGGTCAGCTTCATCCAGAGCAACTACATGGGCTTTGGCTCGGGCTGCGTCGAGCCCGAGTTCGGCATCAGCCTGCAAAACCGCGGCCATGGCTTCAGCCTGCAGCCGGGTGCCAACCAGGTCGCACCGGGCAAGCGCCCCTTCCACACCATCATCCCGGCCTTCCTCACCAAAGACGGCCAGCCCGTGATGAGCTACGGCGTGATGGGGGCCAATATGCAGCCGCAGGGCCACATGCAGACGCTGGTGCGCATGCTGGACTACCGCCAGAGTCCGCAGGTGGCCTGCGACGCGCCGCGCTGGCGCTACAACGCCGGCCTGGAGATCAACGTTGAAGCCGCGATGAACCAGACCACGGTGCGCGGC
>NZ_JAKFDR010000012.1:0-2019 GCF_036676035.1 Polaromonas sp. | reverse complement strand
CGAACAAGGCCGAGGCGAAGGATGACGCCGCGCCGCACGGCGAGCTGATCGCGAAGTAGTCGAGGTTGTCATGCCGGACTTGATCCGGCATCCACGTTGGCGTGTCAATGCCTCATGCGACTGCAGCAGCGTTGGCACCTCGCGTCGCGGCAGGCGGTGTCCGGCAGGGGCTCACGGTGTGGCGGTCTCCGCTGACGCTCCGACTTCGCTGTGATGATCGGCCTGGGACCGGCACGCGCAACTCACTGCGCGCCCTGAGGCCGCTACGTTCAGACAAGGCGCCGTGAGCATGAGACGAAGCGCGCAAGCGCGCCCGGCCCCAGGCCGATCATCACAGCCGCCACACAGATCGCCCCTGCCGGACACCGCCTGCCGCGAGGAACCGGGTTGGCGCGCGGCGGTGCGGCGTTTCTCTTTCGAGGCATGGATGCCGGATCGAGTCCCACTGCTGTCCGGAATAAATCGGACCAAGCCGGGTAAGTGGCTGTTGCGCCTGCCGAATTTCGCCAGGACCTGAAGGTCGATTCAAAAATCCAGGTGGAGTGCGCAGGTCGAGCGGCACTTCATACAGTGGTCGGTGCTGCGCGGGCGGGGGTTTGGCAGGAAAAGTGTTGCGGGATGAGCCGAGGGGAGTTAGAACCCCAGTCGCCAAACCTTTCAACAACTCACCCGCAACATGCACAGCATAAGTCGAATCCAGCAGATTCTGAAGGCGGTGCCGCGCCGCACCTTTGCTCAGGCCGTGGCACACCACCAAGGCGATCGGCATGTGAAGAAGTTCACCTGCTGGGACCAACTGGTGGCCATGCTGTACGTGCAGCTGGCCGGCGCGGACAGCCTGCGGCAGCTGGAGGCGGGCTTTAACCCGCAGGTCAACCACCACTACCACCTGGGCACGGGCTGCGTGCGCAGGACCACGCTGGCGGATGCCAACAAGAAGCGCAGCCCTTTGATCTTTGCGCAGTTGCTGCAGGCGCTGATCGCGCAGGCCGGGCGAGCCGCCAGAGCGCAGCGCGAGGAGCTGCTGTACCTGCTGGATGCCACCACTGTGGGCCTGCCTGGGCGCTGCAAGGAGCTGCGCGGGCATGCCAGCGCGCATGGCAACCATGGCATCAAACTGCATCTGCTACTAGACGCCAACAACGCGGCGGTGGCTGGTGCCAGCATCACAGCGGCCAATGTCAATGACGTCACCGAGGGCCAAAAGATCGAGATCGAGTCGGGCGCGACGTATGTGTTCGACAAGGGCTACTGCAACTACAACTGGTGGCACAGCATGGAGCAGAAGAAAGCGCGCTGGGTCACCCGATGGCGTCGCGACGCGGCCCTGAAGGTGGTCAGCGAGCGGGCTGTGAAGCCTGGTCAAAGCGAGGTCCTGCGCGACAGCGTCGTTGCGTTCGCGCTACCCATACCGCGCGGAGGGCATCGAAATTCATACAGTGGTGCTCAGCTAAGGCGCATCGAGATCGCACGCCCGAATGACGTGCCGCTGGTGCTGGCCACCAACGACCTGGTCAGCGCGCCCGAGGAGATCGCCCTGCTGTACAAGCGGCGCTGGCAGATCGAGCTGTTCTTCAAGTGGGTCAAGCAACACCTGCAGATCGGGCGCTTCTTGGGAGCCAACGAGAACGCCATTCGCATCCAGCTGCTCACGGCACTGATCGCCTACATGCTGGTGCTGATCCTGAAGAAGGCCACGCAGTTCAAAGGCTCGCTGTGGATGCTTCTGGCCGAGCTGCGCGCCTGCCTGTTCCAACGTCCCCAGACCGAGCAGTCCTACTGGCGACGACGACGAGCAAAGCAAGCCTTCATCGCCGCCGTTCAACCGGAGCTGTTCCTATGACAAAACATTCCGGACAGCAGTGGATCGAGTCCGGCATGACAGCCGAGTGTGGCCGTCATTGCGAGCTCGCGGGCCGTCATTGCGAGCTTGACCCGCAATCCATGCCGGCACGCCAACCAGCCTCCGGCGAAGGCGCGTGTGGGCGGGCTGCGGCGCGTACGAACGAAACACAAGGC
>NZ_JAKFDR010000011.1:0-244385 GCF_036676035.1 Polaromonas sp. | reverse complement strand
CGACACGCTGGTCAGCAAGATCATGGCCAAAATTCCAGCCCCCGCCAAGCCGCTTGAACATGAAAAGCTCGCCGCCTAGAATGAGCCCCCACGCTCCGCCGCTACGCGGGTCGCTGCCCCCCGGGGGGGCTGAACTTGCTCGGGGCGGCCCTTCGCTGCGTTCGCTGGCCCCCACGCGCCGCACTGACGTGTCGTCGCTGCCCCCCGAGGGGGCTGGCCTCGCTTGGGGCGGCCCTTCGCTGCGTTCGCTGGCCCCCACGCGCCGCACTGACGTGTCGTCGCTGCCCCCCGGGGGGGCTGGCCTTGCTTGGGGCGGCCCGGCGCTGCGTTCGCTGGCCCCCACGCTCCGCACTGACGTGTCGTCGCTGCCCCCCGTGGGGGCCGCTGCGCCTGCGGCCCGGCACAGCCGGTTCCGCGGCCCCGGCTTGAATAAAGCGCCCTCGGCGCTGCGGCCGTCAGGAGCATGCCCATGAGCAGGCCTTCATCCGACGCAGAGCAGTTGCTCAGACGCCTCGAGTGGACCGTGCTGCGCCGGCTCGACGGGCTGCTGCAGGGCGACTACCGCACGCTGCTGCGCGGCACCGGCATGGACCTGGCTGATCTGCGCGAGTACCAGCACCATGACGACGTGCGTCACATCGACTGGAACGTGACGGCGCGGCTGTCGACGCCGCATGTACGCGTGTTCACCGAAGACCGTGAAATGAGCGCCTGGTTTTTGCTCGACCTGAGCCCGTCAATCGACTTTGGCTCGGGGAGCCAGCGCAAACGCGACGTGTCGGTCGAGTTCGTCACCGTGCTGGCACGCCTGCTGACGCGCCACGGCAACCGTGTCGGCGCCCTGCTGTACGGCTCGGGTGTGGATGCGGTCGTTCCGGCACGTGGTGGCCGCCGCCACGTGCTGCGCCTGCTGCACACCATGCAGACACACCCCGAAGCCACCGCAGCCATGACCACCCGGCTGCATGAGCTGCTGGAATCTGCCGGCAATCTGGTGCGCCGCCGCTCGACCCTCTTTGTCGTGTCTGACTTCATCAGCGAGCCGGGTTGGGAAAAGCCCCTGGGTATGCTGGCCCTGCACCACGACGTGATCGCCGTGCGCCTGCTGGACCCTCTGGAGCTTGACTTGCCCGATCTGGGATTGGTCCCCCTGCGCGATGCCGAAACCGGCGAGCAGTTGCTGGTCGACACCCATGATGCAGGGTTTCGCAAGCGCTTTGCACGCATTGCAGCGCAGCGTGAGGCCGAGTTGCGCCAGGCCTTGGCACGGGCCGGCGTGGACACGCTGGAACTGTCCACCGACGACGATTTGGTGGATGCCATCATGCGGTTCACGGATTTGCGCAAACATCGCAGCCGGGCCGTCAGCGGAAGCGGCGCAAGCGTCAAATTCCCCACGCACCTCCAGCAGTTAGCCTGATCGCCCCAAGGAATCGACATGACTTTCTTCTGGCCCCAACTCCTCTGGATGCTGCTGCTGCTGCCCCTGCTGGTGGCGATGTATGTCTGGTTGCTGCGCCGCAAGAAAAAAACAAGCCTGCGCTATGCCAGCCTGTCCATCGTGCGCGAGGCCATGGGCCCGGGCCAGAGCATCCGCCGGCACCTGCCGCCTCTGCTGTTTTTGCTGGCCATGGCCACCATGCTGCTGGCAGCCGCCCGGCCCCTTGCCGTGGTCACCCTGCCCTCGCAGCAGGAAACCATCATGCTGGCCATGGACGTCTCGGGCAGCATGCGCGCGACCGACGTGCTGCCCAACCGCCTGGTCGCGGCCCAGAATGCCGCCAAGGCCTTTCTGGCGGAATTGCCACGCACCGTGAAGGTCGGCATCGTGGCGTTCGCGGGCACCGCCTCCGTGGTGCAGCCCGCGACCGTCAACCGGGAAGATCTGACTGCCGCCATTGACAAATTCCAGCTGCAACGCGGCACCGCGATCGGCAACGGCATTGTGGTGTCGCTGGCCGAGCTGTTTCCCAACGCCGGCATTGACCTGGCTTCCATGGATTATGGCCGGGAGCGCCAGCGCGGCGTCGCGATCGACCAGTCCTCCAAGGAAGGACAGGATGCAAAAAAGGATTTCATCCCGGTTGCGCCGGGCTCCTACACCTCGGCCGCCATCATTTTGCTGACCGATGGGCAGCGCACCACCGGCGTGGACTCGCTCGAGGCCGCCAAAATGGCCGCCGACCGCGGGGTGCGCATCTACACGGTGGGGGTCGGGACGGTCGATGGCGAAACCATAGGCTTTGAAGGCTGGTCCATGCGCGTGCGGCTCGACGAGGAAACCCTCAAGGCCATCGCCCGAACGACGCAGGCCGAGTACTTTTACGCAGGCACGGCGACTGACCTGAAAAAGGTTTACGAAAGGCTGAGCTCGCGGCTGGCCGTCGAGAAAAAGGAAACCGAAATCTCCGGCTTGCTGGCACTGGCTGCAGCCGCTTTGGCATTGCTGTCGGCGGGGCTGTCATTGCTGTGGTTTAACCGGATTCTTTGAGCAGTCCGAAAGTAGTGCGACATACTTTGTCATCCTGAGCGCAGCGAAGGATCTCGGCATGCCGGCAAGATTCTTCGTGTTGCTCAGAATGACAGCATGGGGGACGTCGCCTTCGTTACGGACTGCTGAGTAATCGGAGGCAATCGTCGCTCAACCGGGGACGACTGAATGATGGACGTATTCGTCATGGCATAAGGAATCACCTTATCTATCAAACGTTCCAAATCCTCCACTGATCGAAGGTGGGCGCGCGCGATAAAACAATCTTCCCCGGTAATCCGGTCGCATTCGACGATTTCCGGCAAACCTCGAAGCGTGTCGGCAACCTTGTGAAGCTGGCCAGGGATCGGTCTGATCCGAAGCCATGCGGCGACCGGCAGGCCAAGTGCCTTTGGATTGATCTTGATGGTGTAGCCCTCGATCACGCCGGCCTCTTCCAGCCGTTTGATGCGCTCCGATACGCTCGGCGGCGAAAGACCCATCACACGGGCCAACTCGGCAATGCTGATGCGCGCATCGGCGATAAGGGCCTCAAGCAGCTTCACATCTGTCGCGTCAAGCTGGTCGTTTTCATATCGAAGGCGTTTCATTGTTTTTACCTTTCTAAACACAAGTGCTTTTCGATTATCCCGAATAACGCATATAGAAAATAGCCAATCCAGCTCTCACAATTGAATCACAAAAGGAGAGTTCAATGCCACCATCCAAATGGACGTTCAACAGCGCCGCTGAAGTCCTCCCGCCCCATTCCTGGTTTGGGGTAAGCGCCGTATTTCACTATCTCGGGCCATCCTTCGCCGTGCTTCTTTTTCCAGCTGTTGGCGTTCTGGGCGTCGCATGGTTTCGCATAGCCTCCGCTGCTCTTGTTTTCGCGCCGTTCACAAAACCCTGGAGGACGATACGGGATGCGGATAACAAAGCGCGGCTCCTGCTCGTAGGGCTTGGCGCGTGCCTTGCGGTGATGAACACGTCGTTCTACCTGGCGCTGGACCGTTTGCCGATGAGCCTTGTTGCGGCGATGGAGTTTGTCGGCACGATCGGCATAGCCCTCTACGGTCTGCGCAGTCGTCGCAATGTGATCGCGCTCGCACTGGCCATTCTTGGTGTCTTCATCCTGATCGATGTGAAATGGTCTACCGACCCGCTGGGCCTGTTCTGGGCGACCCTGAACGGTGCGCTTTTTGTGGGCTACATCATCCTCGGCCACAAGGCAGCCGAAGGCGGGGCGAGTGGCGGCGTTGAACGCCTCGGTGCAGCCATGGCGATTGCACTTGTCTTTCTCATGCCGATAGGCCTGGCCCAAGCGATCAAGGCGTTCGGCGCCGTCGAGTTGGTACTTGCCGGCATCGGCGTCGGCATCTGTTCATCGGTGATACCTTACGTGTGCGATCAGCTCGCGATGTCACGCCTTCCCAGGGTGACATTCGCGCTTTTGCTGGCGTTGCTGCCCGCGACCGCGACCATCATTGCCGCCATTGTCCTGGCCCAGATACCCACGCTTCGGGACGTTTTCGGTGTTGCCCTCGTCATGATCGGGGTTGCGGCGCATAAACCTCCGAAAACGGCGTAGCACTGTATGGTGTGCGCGCCAGCTGCATCGCATCCTTTGATCCACATTCGGGCCGCCGATGCCTACGGGCACCTCTTCGGGCAGACCATTTGTGAACGACAAAACGGCGCGTGATCTTCAACGCCGGCTTCGTCAAGCTCACACTCGTTCGAAGATCGCAGCAATGCCCTGCCCGCCACCGATGCACAGCGTCACCAGGGCGTAGCGGCCGCCGGTGCGGTGCAGCTCGGCGATTGCCTTGGTGGTGATGATCGCGCCGGTGGCGCCGACGGGGTGGCCCAGCGAGATGCCCGAGCCGTTGGGGTTGACCTTTGCGAGATCGAAGCCCAGTTCCTTGATCACGGCACAGGCTTGCGCCGCGAACGCCTCGTTCGCCTCGATCACGTCGAGATCGGCCACCTTCAGCCCGGTGCGCTCCAGCACCTTGCGTGTGGCCGGAATCGGGCCTATGCCCATGTAGGCGGGCTCGACACCCGCATGCGCATAGCCAACCAGGCGCGCCAGCGGCTTCAGACCAAGCGCCTTCGCGCGGCTGCCCTCGGCCAGCACCACGGCGGCCGCGCCGTCGTTGATGCCCGAGGCATTGCCGGCCGTAACCAGGCCATCCTTCCTGAATGCGGGCTTCATCTTCGACAGCGTCTCGAACGTTGCATCG
Organism: Polaromonas sp.; assembly: GCF_036676035.1. GTDB lineage: Bacteria > Pseudomonadota > Gammaproteobacteria > Burkholderiales > Burkholderiaceae_C > Polaromonas. The sequence continues at coordinate 239,669 of NZ_JAKFDR010000011.1, read as the reverse complement.
GCACGCACATGCTCGTCAGTATCGAACTGGACCACGCCTTTGCGTGTCTTGACCTCGACCGGGACGACCTGCGCCTTGAAGCGACCAGCGGCGATGGCTGCGGCGGCCCGGCGCTGACTCTCGGCTGCGAGCCCGTCCTGCTGCTCGCGCGAGATCCCATAGCGCGCCGCAACGTTCTCGGCCGTGATGCCCATGTGCATCTTCTCCCACGGGTCGTGCAGGATGCCGAGCATGTAGTCGATGAGCTGTGCATCGCCCATGCGTGCGCCGTAGCGCGCCGCAGTATCGAAGTAGGGGCCGCGGCTCATTGATTCGGAGCCGCCGCCAATCGCGATGTCGCAGTCGCCCAGCGCAATCGCCTGGGCTGCAGATACGATCGCCTGAAGGCCCGAGCCGCATAAGCGGTTCACGTTGAAGGCCGGTGTGTCGATCGGACAGCCCGCGTCGATGGCGGCTACTCGGCTCAGATAGGCGTCCCTGGTGTCGGTGGGAATCACATTGCCCATCACCACGTGGCCGATTGCGTCGGGCGCGACGCCGCTGCGCTCGATCGCGGCGCGCACCGCGGTGGTGGCCAGCTGGGTGTTGGGCACATCCTTGAGCGCGCCGCCGAAGGTGCCGATGGCGGTGCGGGCGGTGCCGACCACATAGATGTCGCGTAGGGACATGGTTTTTCTCCAGGTAGTAGATCCGTCAGTGGCCGGCAAACTGCGCGGCCTGTCTGGCGTAGAAGGCTTCCACGCCGGCTCTGAAATCCTGCGTGCCCGCGCATTGTGCAAAGGCTGTGGCTTCGGCGCTGAGCTGGGCGGGCAGGCTGCGGTCGAACGACTCGCGCATCAGACGCCTCATCGCACCGTAGGCCAGGGTCGGGCCGGACGCCACGCGCTGCGCCAGCGCACAGGTCTCGGCTTCGAGCTGGTCTGCAGGCACGACCCGGTTGACCAACCCCAGGCGCTCGGCATCGGCAACGGTGAGCGATTCGCCCAGCAGGGCGATTTCCAGTGCGTGCCGCAGCCCCACCAAACGGGGCAGCACCCATGAAGAGCCGGAATCGCAACTGGCGCCCAGGTTGACGAAGGCCAGGTTAAGGTGCGTGCCCTCGGCGATCAGCACGAAGTCGGACTGCATCATCAGGCTCAGGCCTGCGCCGGCTGCCACGCCGTGCACCTGGGCGATCAATGGCGCATTCATGGTCGCCAGGACGGCCAGGGCCTCATGAAACGGCGTGATCAGGTCGATGGCCCCTTGCACGGGGTCGGCCCGCAACGTCGCCAGGTCGCCGCCTGCCATGAATCCCTTGCCGGCACCGCATAGCACGATGGCACGAACGGAGCGGTCATCAGCGAGCTCGCGCGCAGCGGCCAGCAGCGCCTGCGCCATCGGCACGTCGATCGCATTGAGCACCTCAGGACGGTTAAAGCGAACCGTGGCGACAGCGCCGGCGCGTTCGAGTTGAAGGGGTGCTTGGGTGGTGTGAGGTGATATTTCGGTGGTCATGGCAGTCATTTCGGTGTAGGCCTTTCAGTGGTACAGGGCCTCGATTTCCGCGGCGTAGGTCTTGTAGATGCTGGAGCGCCGCACCTTCATGGTGGCGGTGACTTCACCATCGTCGTGGTCCAGTTCCTTGGTCAGCAGGTGGAATTGGCGGATTTGCGACACCTGGGCCAGTCGCTGGTTGCCCTGGCCAATTTCCGCGTCAATCAGCTCGCGCACCTGCGGGTGTTCGGCGAGCGAGCGGAAATGGGTGAAGGGGATGCGGCGCGCCTCGGCCCATTTGCCCACGATTTCATAATCGATCTGCACCAGGGCGCCGACGAACTTGCGCCCCTCGGCCACGATGATGCATTCCTTGATGTAGGGGCTGCCCTTCATCGTGTTCTCGATTTCCGAGGGCGTGAGATTCTTGCCGCCGGCGGTGATCATGATGTCTTTGAGGCGGTCCACGATGCGCAGCTGGCCGCCTTCCTCGCGCACCACGTCGCCGGTGTGCAGCCAGCCGCCCTGGATGCTGGTAGCCGTGGCTTCAGGGTTTTTGTAGTAGCCGGCGAACACCATGTCGCCGCGCAGCAGCAGCTCGCCGTCGGGGCCGATACGGTGCTCCACACCCAGCGTGGGAATGCCCACCGTGCCCACCACCACCTGGTCGCGCCGGTGGCCGGTGACCATGCCGCTGGACTCGGTCAGGCCATACACCTCCACCAGCGGCACGCCCAGCACGCGAAAAAAGCGCACCACATCGGGCGGTATGGGCGCGGCGCCGGTGAGCGCCACTTGCGCCTTGCGCAGGCCGATGAAATTTTGCAGGGCGCGAAAAACAGCCCAGTAGCTGGCGAAGTAAGCCAGTTTTTCGCCGGCTGTCCAGGCCGAACGGGGCTTTTCGGCCAGGTCCTTGCAGGTTGCCCAGGCTTTCTGGAACAGCGCGCGGCGCAGGCCGCCGGTTTCCTGCAGCTTGATGCTGATGGCGGCGTGCATCTTTTCCCAGATGCGTGGCACACCCAGGAACATGGTGGGCGCCACTTCGCGCAAATCCTCTTGCACGGTGCGAATGGACTCGCCAAAGTTCACCTGCGAGCCGGCATAGATGGGCACAAAGGTGGTGAGCATCTGCTCGGCCACATGGCACAGCGGCAGGTAGGACAGGTGGCTGGTGTCGGCCGACAGGCCCAAGCGCTCCACGATGCCAGGCACCACGCCGCGGATGTTGCGGTAGGAAATCATGGCGCCCTTGGGCTTGCCGGTGGAGCCCGAGGTGTAGATCATGAGGCCGATGTCGTCCAGCGTTTGCCGCGACAGGGCTTCGTCGATGAGCGCCAGCTTGCCGGCGGCGGCGCCGGACTGTTCCACCTCATCAAAGGTGGCGATGAGCCGGCGTGCTTCGGGGGCAAAGCTGCGCAGGCCCTTGGTTTCCATGACGACGATCTTGCGCAGGCGCGGCAGCTGGTCGAGTGCGGCCAGCACCTTGTCGGTTTGCTCCTGGTCTTCGCAGACCATGATCTCGATGTCGGCATGGCCTACCACATAGGCCACTTCGGTCGTAGGGCTGGTGGGATAGACGCCCACGGTGACGGCCCCGACCAGGCCGGCGCCCATCTGCGCCAGCACCCACTCGATGCGGTTTTCGGAAATCACACCGACATGCCCACCGGCGGGCAGACCCATGGCACGCAGGCCGAGGCCGAAATGGCAGGCGCGGCGGTAGTAGCTGTCCCAGCGCACGGGCTTCCAGATGCCGAAGTCTTTTTGCCGGATGGCAACGCGCTGGCCATCAGTGCGCGCGCGTTCGCGCAACATCTGCGGCAAAGTGAGGTCGGGAAGAGAATTGAAAGCAGGCATATCGGATCTTCACGCGCAGGCGTATGCAACGGTCGCAGCGCCATGCCAGTGACACCGCAGAACCGGCTTCGCCGGGCTGCTGGTGTCGCCCCCTTGAGGGGGAGGCGGCTTGCGCGTTGTGAGCAAGCAACGGGGGTGGGTCATGACAACCAGCGCTTGCGGCGCTTGTAGTGTTTGATTTCGCGAAAACTTCGGGTTTCGCCGCCACCGCCCACGCCGAGGTAGAACTCGCGCACGTCGGGGTCGCTGGCCAGCCGCTCGGCGCTGCCGTCAATGACGATCTTGCCGTTTTCCATGATGTAGCCGCTGTGCGCCACGGCCAGCGCCACGGTGGCGTTCTGCTCCACCAGCAGCATGGACACGCCGCGCTCGGCGTTGATGCGCGCGATGATGGCGAAGATGTCTTCCACCAGCTTGGGCGACAGGCCCAGCGAGGGCTCGTCCAGCAGGATGAGCTGCGGCTGGGCAATCAGCGCACGGCCTATGGCCAGCATCTGCTGCTCGCCACCCGACAGGTAGCCGGCCAGGCCTTTGCGTCGCTCGTGCAGGCGCGGGAAGTAGGTGTAGACGAGGTCAAAGTCAGGCTTGACAGCGCCGCGACCCGTGAGGGCGTAGGTGGCGGCGACCAGGTTTTCTTCCACGGTGAGGTCCTCGAACACCCGGCGCCCCTCCATCACATGGCTCAGGCCCTGGCGCACCAGCTGCTGGGGCGCCTGCCGTGTGGTGGGCTGGCCATTGAACAGGATGCTGCCGCTCTCCAGCTCGCCGTCTTCCAGCGCCAGCAGACCCGAGATGGCCTTGAGCGTGGTCGACTTGCCCGCCCCGTTGCTGCCCAGCAGGGCCACAATCTGACCGCGAGGCACGGCCAGCGACAGGCCGCGCAGGGCCTGCACCACCTGGTTGTAGATGACCTCGATGTTGTTGACTTCGAGGACGTGGTCCGCAGCTTGGCTGGCCATGGCGTTAATGTTCATCTGCATTTCAGTTTTCCACCACGCTGGCGCGCGACCTGCGACATAGGCATGCAACTGGCGCGGCGCAGTACCAGCAGACGCCGCGGAACTGGCTTTGCCAGGCCGCTGGCGTCGCCCCCTTGAGGGGGAGGCGGCTTGCGCGTTGTGAGCAAGCAACGGGGGTGTGTCATTTCACAGGGTGATCCAGTCGGACGCGGGCACCATCTTCTGCGCCTTCATGTCGGCTTTGTAGACGCGGCCGATGGGGATCGAGTTGCCCTTGATGGTGATCGGCACGCCGATCAGGCCGCCGGTGTCGAAGTCCTTGATGCTGTTGAGCGCGGCCTTGAGGTTCTTGCCGTTGAGCTCCTTGCCGGCGTCCAGCGTGCGCTTGGCGGCCTCGGTGAACAGCATGGCCGCCAGAAAGCCCTGGATGTAGGCCGTGCTCTGGTAGTCGGGGCGCAGCTGGCGGATCTTGTCGAGCATCGGCGACTTGGCCGAGGTGTCGTAGTAGTAGCGGTAGGGCATGACGCCCATGAAGCCGTCGCCTGCCTCGCCCATCTTCATGACGGTGGAGCTGTCCATGGTCCAGAAAGTGCCCATCCACTTGCTCTTCATGCCCATCTGCTTGCCCTGCGTGATGAACTCGGGAATCGGTGCCAGGACGTAGCCGTGAAAGATCGTGTAGTCGGGCTCAGCCCGGCGCAGTTTGATGACCTCGGTGGATACATCCACGCTGCCGGCCGGGGTCATGATCTTCGCCGACACGGCCAGCCCGAGCTTCTTCGCCATGGCCTCGCTGGCCTCGATCGGGTCGCGGCCGAACTCGGAGTCGGAATAGACGAAAGCCACCTTGGCGCCGGGCTTTTCCTTGGCGATGTGGCGCAGCAGGATGCCGAACATCTCGGTGTAGTCGGGTCCCACCAAAAACTGGTTGGGGTACTTCCTCGGATCGTTCAACTCGGTGGCAAACGACGCACCCGCCATCATGATGCTGCCGCTGCGGTCGAGTTCGGGGTTGATGGTCTTGGAAAAACCGGTGGAGTCGCCGTAGTACAGATGGATCTTGTTCTGGCTGGTGATCTTCTTGAAGGCGGCCACCGACACGTCAACCTTGTACCCCGTGTCTTCCGGCACATAGCGCAACTTGCGTCCCTTGATGCCACCGGCATCGTTGGCGATCTTGACGTAGTCGGAAATGCCGGCGTTGATCCCCACGCCAGCAAAGGCGAACACCCCGGTCATCGGAATCGAGCCGCCAATGACAATGTCTTCATTGGCCTGGGCTTTGACCAGCGGCGCGGCGAGCGTCGCACCGACGGCCAGCAGCAGCGCGCGCCGGCGTGAGGAAGTGGTTGGTTTCTGCATGCTTGTCTCCTAGTTTCTTGAGTTGCCCGTGGCCTAGGGCCTGTTCACACTAATTTCGAAACGGCCACAGATGGAAAAAACGGCGAATGCGCCGCCACACTTCTGCGAGCCCATGCGGCTCGAACACCAGAAATCCGATGATCAGCAGCCCGAACACCATGGTGCGCACGGGCGACAGAAAGACGGTCAGTTCGCTGCCGCCGGGCAGCAGGTCGACGGCCAGCTTCAGCAACTCGGGCACCATGGTCATGAAGACAGCGCCGAGAATGCCGCCCACGATGGAGCCCATGCCGCCAACGATGATCGCCGCCAGGAAGAAGATGGACATCAGCAGCGGGAAGCTCTCGGGAGTCACCACGCGGAAGAAATACGCCCACAAGCCGCCGGCAACGCCCGCGTAGAACGAGGACAGGCCGAACGACAGCAGCTTGTAGCGCAGCAGCGGGATGCCCAGTACCTCGGCGGAAATGTCGCGGTCGCGGATGGCAATGAAGGCCCGGCCCACACGGGTGCGAAACAGGTTGGCCGCCCCCAGCAGCATCAGCACCGTCATCGGCACGATCACCCAGTACAGGCGGAACGACGTGTCCAGCACGAGCCCGAGCACACTCGCGGGTGGGACCGTGATGCCCCCCGTGCCGCCTGTGAACTTCATGTTGGCAAAAATGAAATGGGCGATGAAGGAGGCGGCAATCGTTGCGATCGCGAGGTACAGGCCCTTGACCCGAAGCGAGGGAATGCCCACGACCAGCCCACCGAGCATGGCAACCACGCCCCCGGCGAAGATGTTCAGCAAAAACGGGGTTCCTGCGCGCGTTTGCAGGATGGCCACGGTGTAAGCGCCCAGCCCCATGAAGGCGGCTTGCCCCAGGCTCACCAGGCCGGTGTAGCCGGTCAGGATGTTCAGGCCGGTGGCGCTGGCGACGTTGATGCTGACCAGACAGGCGAGGTACAGCCAGTAGTCGCTCGCCACGAAGGGGAACAGCAGCAGGAGTGCCGCCGCCATGGCGAGCCAGGCCTGCTGGGTGCGCGAGTCAAACAGCGCGGCGTCGGCGACGTAGGTTTCCTTGAGAGTGCCGATGCGCATCAGAGTCTTTCAATTTCATGGGTGCCGAACAGCCCGTACGGGCGGATCATCAGCACGACGACCAGCACGATGAAGGTGGCCAACAGCTTGTATTCGCCACCCAGGTAGGCCCCCGCCAGCGCTTCGACCAGACCGATGAACAGGCCACCCACCAGCGCACCGAACACGCTGTCGAGCCCGCCGACGATGACCACCACCAGCACCGACAGCCCGAAGACGCCCATGGACGAAGAAATACCGCCGATCGAGCCCACGATGATTCCGGAGACGGCGGCGATCATGGCCGAGACCACCCAGGCCAGCGAGAATACCCGCGGCACGTTGATGCCCATGGAGTACGCCGCCGCCTGGTCCGATGCCGTGGCGCGCAGGGCGACGCCGCCGCGCCAGAACCGGAACACCAGCAGCACCGCCGCGATGAACAGGACGGCCATCACGGCGCCGTAAAAGACCTTGGGCGCCAGGAATGCCTCGCCAATCATCACCGGCGTATTCGGCATGAATTCCGGCAACCGGCGCTGGTCCGCGGTCCAGATCATTTCCACCAGCCCCACCAGAACGGAGGCCAGGCCCACCGTGACCATGAATACCGAGATCGGCGGCTCCCCCAACAGCGGACGGATCATGGTGCGCTCGATCACGGCACCCAGCAGGCCCGAGCCCAGCACGGCGGCCGCAATGGCCAGCCACAGGGGCAGCGCGAACGTGGCAGCGAAGGTGAAGAACAGGTAGGCGCCGGCCATCAGCAATTCACCGATGGCGATGTTCACCACGCGCGTGGCCTTGTACACCATCACGAAGGCCAGCGCCGCGAGCGCATACAGGCCGCCGCCGGCAATGCCGGTCAGGCTGATTTCAAACAGGTAGGCCCAATCCATCAGACAGCTCCCTGGGCATCAACGTTGGCGGTGGTGCCGGCCTGCAGCTTGCGACGCAGGTCACCCACGTCGCCGGAGCCGAGGTAGGCGCGGATCACCTCGGGGTCGGCCTGCACAGCGGCTGGTGCGCCCTGGGCAATCACCTGGCCGAAGTTGAGAACGACCACATGGTCGGACAAATCCATCACCATGCCCATGTCGTGCTCCACCATCAGCACGGTCACGCCCCACTCCTCGCGCACATCGAGGATAAAGCGTGCCATGTCCTCGGTTTCCTCGCGGTTCATGCCGGCCACGGGCTCGTCCAGCATCAGGATTTCGGGCTGCATGGCCAGCGCGCGGGCCATTTCCACACGCTTTTGCAGGCCGTAAGACAGCGCGGAAACCGGCGCGTGACGGATGTGGTCGATCTCGAGGAAATCGATGATGCGCTCTTCGATGTCGGCGCGCAGCGCGGCCTCTTCGCGGCGCGCGCGACCCAGGTAGAACAGGGCGTCGAGCACGTTGGACTTCAGGTGCGCGTGGCGGCCGAGCTTGATGTTGTCGAGCACGGTCATGCCGCGAAACAGCGCAATGTTCTGGAAGCTGCGGCCCAGGCCCATTTTCGCGCGCTGCGGCGCCGGCCGGTGCGTGATGTCCTGACCCTTGAAACGCACGCGGCCACCGGTGGGGCGATAGAAGCCCGAGATGGTGTTGAACAGCGAGGTCTTGCCCGCGCCATTGGGCCCGATGACTGCGGTAATGGAGCCTGGCGCCACATCAAAGCCCACACCGCTGAGCGCGCGCACGCCGCCGAAGGCCAGCGTGACGCCCTCCACCTGCAGCAGGGGCGAGGCGGTGAAAAGGCCACTTTGAAGTGTTGTCTCCATCGGCTTTCTTATGCGGGTTTGTGCGAAGCGGAAAATTTCTACTTTTACGTAAAATACTTACTTGTGAGTAGATTCTAGATTTCACCAACAATCCCAACATCAGGTCTTTCCCTAGGAGCCTGTCGGACTTGGGACTTGGGACGTCGACAGCGAGAATTGGGCCGCGAAGACTGCGTTTTCAGCCCGTTTGCAAGCGACACTTCCCAAGTCCGGCAGGCTCCCGGATCCATCCGCCATGACAAAAAAACCAAACGCATCCACACCCCCACACACTGCGGCACCGGCATCGCCTTGGGCCCCAGCTTCAGCGCGTGAGCAGCAGCGCGAGGCCAAGCGCAATGCCGTGCTGCAGACGGCTGCGCAGATGTTCAACGAACGCGGCTTTCATGCCACCTCGCTGGATGACGTTGCCGCCAGGCTGAATGTCAGCAAGCCCACGCTCTACTACTACGTCAAGAACAAGGACGAGATCCTGTTTGAGTGCGTACGCGCCGGCCTGCACATGATGCAGGCCGGCATTGAAGAGACGCGCCGCAATGGCGGAGCCGCCATCGAGCAATTGATGGCGTGCATGCGCATTTACGGGCGGATTGTCACCATGGACTTTGGCATGTGCCTGATCCGCATTGGCGAAGATCCTCTGCCCCCGGACAGCCGCAGGGAGCTGCGCCGGCTGAAATCGGCGATCGACCTGGAATTTCGCCGCCTCATCACGGCCGGGGTTGCCGAGGGTTCGCTGGTGCCGTGCGATCCGAAAATCACCGCCTTCGCGATTGCCGGCGCTTTGAGCTGGATCGGGCGGTGGTACCAGCCAGACGGAGAATACTCCGCCGAAGACATCGTGGATCAGATCATGAATACCCTGCTGGGGAGCATTGTCAAGCCAGACGCCCCTGTCACTCGCATCGCGCCGACCCGGCGGACCGCCGGCCGGGCCGTGGCGGCAAAAAGCGCCTCCTCACGCAAAACAACCTCGCGTTGATCGCCTGGATCAGCCTGTCACCACGCGCGCGCCATGCGTTGCCAAGGACCTTCGTCATTTGACGGACTGTTTGCCGGCAACGACCAACGCGACGCCACCGAGAATGGCAGCGGAGGCGACCAAGAGGCGTTGCGTGATGGGTTCACCGAGAAAAACAATGCCCCCCAGGGCCGCTATGACTGGCACACTGAGTTGAACGGTGGCAGCACTGGTTGCCCTTAGTTCCCGCAAGGCCGTGTACCACACGGCATATCCCACCCCGGAAGTCAGCGCCCCTGACGACACCGCGTACCCAACACCCGAGCTATCCAGCGACGCCCAGGGAAGCATCGCCGCACTCAGGCCCGCCGTGAAAAGCGCTGCCCGCAGAAAATTGCCAGCCGTCACGCGGGTGGGATCCCCGCTTCCTTTGCCTCGCAAGGAATAGATGCCCCAGGCAACACCGGCGGCGAGCATCAAAACAGCGCCATGCAGGGGCGGTGCCGAGAGCCCCGGCAGCAACAGGCCTACGAGTCCGCAGCACGCTGCGATGAGGCCAAGGGTCTGCCGCCTTCCCAGACGCTCTCCGGTCCATAGTCCGTAGCCGATCATCGTGGCTTGCACGGCGCCGAACAGCAAGAGGGCACCGGTGCCCGCCGGCAAACTGACATAGGAAAAAGAAAAGGCTGCCGCATAGGCAAACAGTGCAAGCGCAGACGGCCAATTGCCCGATGCACTCTTGGCGCCCCCTGTCCCGCCACGCAGCCGCACGATCAGCCAAAGCGCGAGGGCACCGGAGATGATTCGAATTGACGTGAAGCTCGCTGGATCTATTCCAGTGCGCTGCAATGCCAACCGGCAGAGCAAGGAGTTTCCCGCGAAAGCAATCATCGCCAGCAATGTCAGGAGAAGTGCCTGCGTGCGTGACATCAAGAAATTTCCGGGAAATTCGAGCCCCCCAGCTTACACCGGGGCCGACAAGCGACCCGACACCAGCCTGAGCTGCCGCCCGCAACGCGCTGCCAGCCCCTCGTCATGCGTCACCATGATGAAGGCCGTGCCCTGGTCCCGCGCCAGCTGCAGCATCAGCTCAAACACGCCATCGGCGGTGCTCCGGTCCAGGTTGCCGGTGGGTTCATCGGCCAGTACGCAGGCCGGTTGCGTGACCAGCGCACGCGCGATGGCGACACGCTGGCGCTCGCCCCCCGAGAGTTCGGACGGGCGGTGGTGGATGCGATCCATCAGGCCCACATTTGCTAGCATTTTGGTAGCCACCTGCGCAGCTTCCGCAGGGGTTTGACGCCGAATCCATAAGGGCATGGCGACGTTATCCAGCGCGCTGAACTCGGGCAGCAGGTGATGGAACTGGTAGACAAACCCCAGGTGCTGGTTGCGCAGCTGGCCCTGCTGCTCGGCGTCGAGCCGCGAGAAGTCTTGCCCCTTGAGCTGCACATTGCCGGCGGTGGGGGCATCCAGGCCGCCCAGCAGATGCAGCAGCGTGCTCTTGCCGGAGCCCGAGGCGCCGACGATGGCCAGCGTCTCGCCGGCATGCACCTGCAGGTCCACGCCGTGCAGCACGGTCAGGTCGATCAGGCCTTCGTGGAAGCGCTTGGTCAGGCCCTGGGCACTGAGGACGATTTCCCCATTCAAGCCGGGGCCGCGGAACCGGCTTTGCCGGGCCGCAGGCGCAGCGGCCCCTTCCCCATGTGAAAGGGGCAGCGAACCACTCGAAGAGGGGAGCGTGGGGGCCATGTTATTCATAACGCAGCGCCTCCGCCGGGTTCACGCGGCTGGCGCGCCAGCTGGGGTAGATGGTGGCCAGAAACGCCAGCGCCAGCGAGATGAGGGCAATCGGCATGATGTCGGCGTATTGCGGCTCGCTCGGCATGCGGCTGATGAGGTAGATGTCTTTGGGCAGAAAGCTGGCGTTGAGCAGTTGCTCCAGCGCCGGCACGATGACATCAATGTTGAAGGCAATGCCCAGACCCAGCAGCAGGCCCGACAGCGTGCCGATCACGCCGATCATGGCGCCCTGCACCACAAAAACACCCATGATGCTTTTCGGGCTGGCGCCCAGGGTGCGCAAGATGGCGATGTCGGCGCGCTTGTCGGTCACCGTCATCACCAGCGTGCTGACCAGGTTGAAGGCCGCCACCGCGACGATCAGCGTGAGGATGATGAACATCATGCGTTTTTCCAGTTGCACGGCGGCAAACCAGGTTCTGTTTTGCCGCGTCCAGTCGCGGATCAGCAAGTCACCGCTCAGGCTTCTGGACAATTCGAACGCGACTTCACGCGCCTGGTGCAGGTCCTTGAGCTTGATGCGGATGCCGGTCGGCCCTTCGAGGCGGAAAATCCTGGCGGCATCGTCCTGGTGCATCAGCACCAGCGCCGAGTCGTATTCAAAGTGGCCGGAGTCAAAGGTGCCCACCACCGTCATCTGCTTCAGGCGCGGCACCACGCCGGCCGGAGTAACCTGGCCGCTGGGCGCAATCAGCGTCACCGTGTCGCCTTCGCGCACGCCCATGGCGCGCGCCAGTTCGCCGCCCAGCACCACGCCAAATTCGCCGCTGACCAGGCGCGGAAACGCCGTGTCCTTGAGCTGCACCGCGAGATCCGTCACCTGGCCCTCCAGCGCCGGGTCGATGCCGCGCACCAGCGTGCCCTTCATGTCTTCGCCACGCGCCAGCAGCGCCTGCGCCGCAATAAAGCTGGCCGCGCCGGTCACCTGCGGGTTGCGCTTGATCTCGGCCAGGGTCTTTTGCACATCCGGCAGGGCCGCGCCACCGGGCGCAAACACCTCGATGTGCGAAATCACGCCCAGCATGCGGTCACGGACTTCCTTCTGGAAGCCGTTCATCACGCTCAGCACAATGATCAGCGCCGCCACCCCCAGCGCGATGCCCAGCATGGACACGCCCGAGATAAAGGAAATAAAGCCATTGCGCCGCGTGGCCCGGCCGGCGCGGGTGTAGCGCCAGCCCAGAATCAGCTCGTAGGGAATTTGCATACGCGTGATTGTGGCATCCCGGACAATAGCGCCATGTCTGCTGCCCCCTCTCCCCGCCCGTCGCCGCCCGCGCACCATCTGCTGATCCCGTTTGCCGCCTGCGCCTCCGAGGCCTGGCCGCAGGCCATGCAAGACCTGCCGCCCGACCATCTGCGCCACCTGGGCAAGCTGCTGCAGGGCATGAAACCGGCACACACCGACCACGGCGACGTCCATTCGCTGTCAACACCGCATGAGCGAGTGCTGGCCCAGGCCTTCGGTCTGCCGATCGCCGACGGGCTGATTCCCTGGGCGGCCTGGCAGCATCTTCAGGCCGGCGGCGAGCCAGCCGGCAAGGCCTGGGCCCACATCACGCCCTGCTGCTGGGCCATGGGCCGCGAACACGCCACCCTGACCGACCCGGCGGCGCTGGGCTTGCAGGAGGCCGAGTCACGCACGCTGCTGGCGGCCATGCAGCCTTATTTTGAAAGCGGCAACATCACGCTGCACTATGTGGAGCCCACGCGCTGGCTGGCGCAAGGAGAGGTGTTCCGCACCCTGCCCAGCGCCTCGCTGGACCGCGTGCTGGGCCGCAATGTGGATGCCTGGCTGCCCGGAGCAGGGAACGTGAAGGCCGAGAAATTTTCCGCTGAGGCCACCGTGCGCAGCGAAGGGCCGCCCCAAGCAAGCACAGCCCCTTCTTCAAGTGAAAGGGGCAGCGTAACGCCGGAGGCACACGCAGTGGCAAGCGTGGGGGCCAGATCCATGCGCCTTCTGCAAAACGAAATGCAGATGCTGCTGTACACGCATCCGATCAACGATGCACGCGCTGCCAAAGGACTGCTCACCGTCAACTCATTCTGGATCAGCGGCACCGGCGCGCTGCCGGCGTCTTTTCACCGGGAAGCACTCCCCGACGTCCAGGTGCCGCGCGGCCTGGCTCAGGCCGCTTTCAACGACGACTGGGCCGCCTACGCCCAGGCCTGGGCAGCGCTCGATGCCGGCGAGGTGGCCGACTTGCTGCAACGCCAGCGCAGCGGCGAAGCGGTCCGGCTGACCCTGTGCGGCGAGCGCGGCGCGCAGACCTTTGAAACCGCCCATTCCGGCTTGTTCAGCAAAATCTCAAGCCTTTTCAAGCCAGAGCCCTTATGGAATGTGCTCAAGCAGCTATGAAAATCATAGTAAACAACAGTCTTCAAAAAACCACCCCATGAAAATACAAGTACGTGACGTGCCCCCGCGCAGCGTCTGGGCGCTGCAGCAAGCCGGCGTTCACCCCTTGCTGGCGCAGCTCTATGCCGCGCGCGGCGTCCATTCGGCCGACGAGCTCGACGATGGTCTGGCCCGGCTGCTGCCCCCCGCCTCGCTGCGGGGCGCGCGTGAAGCCGCCGTGCTGCTGGCCGATGCCATCGCTTCGAACCAGAAGCTGTGCATCGTGGCCGACTACGACTGCGACGGCGCCACCGCCTGCGCCGTGGCCTTGCGCGGCCTGCGGCTGCTGGGGGCGCAGAACATCAGCTACCTCGTGCCCGACCGCGTGATCGACGGCTACGGCCTGACCGCGCCGATCGCCGAGCGCGTCAAGGCCACCGGGGCCGATGTGCTGGTCACCGTCGACAACGGCATCGCAAGCGTGGAAGGCGTGGCACGCGCCAAGGCGCTGGGCTTGCAGGTGCTGGTCACCGACCACCACCTGCCCGCCCTGAAAGACGGGCAGATCACACTGCCCGCCGCCGATGTGATCGTCAACCCGAACCAGCCCGGCTGCGCATTTGAAAGCAAGGCCATCGCCGGCGTGGGCGTGATGTTTTATGTGCTGCTGGCATTGAGAGCCGAATTGCGTACCAGAGGCATCTTCACAGTTCGCCCTGAGCCTGTCGAAGGGCTGGCTTCGACAAGCTCAGGGCGAACGGAGCCACGGCTCGACTCACTGCTGCCACTGGTGGCATTGGGCACCGTCGCCGACGTCGTCAAGCTCGATGCCAACAACCGCCGGCTGGTCGCGCAAGGCCTCAAGCGCATACGCGCGGGCGCTCTGCCTGCAGGGGTGGCCAGCCTGTTTACCGCTGCCGGCCGCAACGCCACCGTGGCCACCACCTTCGACTTTGGCTTTGCCCTCGGCCCGCGCATCAACGCCGCCGGGCGCCTGAGCGACATGACGCTGGGCATTGAATGCCTGCTGACCGACGACCCGGGCCGCGCCGACGAACTGGCGAAAACGCTGGACGGCATCAACCGCGAGCGGCGCGACATCGAGGCCGACATGCGCGAGCAAGCCCAGCTGGCGGCCGACGCGATGATTGACGAAGATGAAGCGCCGCCCCCGGCGATCGCCATCTTCGACCCCGATTTTCACGAAGGCGTGGTCGGCATCGTCGCTTCGCGCATCAAGGACAAGCTGCACCGCCCGACCTTTGTCTTTGCCGCCAGCCAGGCGCCCGGCAAGGAGCACGAACTCAAGGGCTCGGGCCGCTCGATTGCCGGTTTTCACCTGCGCGACGCGCTGGATCTGGTCGCCAAGCGCCACCCGGGCGTGCTGCTGCGCTTTGGCGGCCATGCCATGGCGGCCGGCTGCACCATTGCCGAAGAGCACTTTGATGTGTTCGAGCAGGCGCTGCAGCAGGTCGCCCACGAGTGGCTGGACGCGGCCACCCTGACGCGCCGGCTGGAGACCGACGGCCCGCTGGCGGCCGAGTACCGGCGCGCCGACGTGGTCGACACCCTGCACAAAGAGGTGTGGGGCCAGGGCTTTGCGGCACCGACTTTCAGCGAAGAGGTCGAAGTGGTGTCGCAGCGGCTGGTCGGCGAGAAACACCTGGCCCTCAAGCTCAAGCACCAGGGGCAGCTGGTCGACGGCATCTGGTTCGGCCATACCGAGTCTTTGCCGGCACGCGTGAAGCTGGCCTTTCGGCTGGATGCCGATGAGTGGCAGGGTGTCAAACGGGTGCGGTTTCTGATCGAAGGCGCGGAGATTTGACGCTGGTCTAAGCGTGCTGCACCCGTCTTGGGGATGGATTGAACGGCAAATTAGCTATCAATTCAATAGCTGTCTGCGCATATTCAACGAGGGATGGAACCCTTATATGCTTATAAGAAGACATCACGGATCTGGCGACCGGCAGAGACGGCAAGGAATGACGTGAAGATCGCCCCGCCGCGCCGGCGTGAGGGTTTGCGGGCTTCGCGCCTGCAACAGCGCAAACACTGCACAGCGCCTAAAATGGGGCTGTGAGTCTTAAATCCATTCTTAACGCCGATCTCCACTGCCACTCGGTCGTCTCTGACGGCACCTTGACACCAGAAGCACTGGCCGAGCGCGCCAAGACCAACGGCGTGGAGCTCTGGGCCCTGACGGACCACGATGAAATTGGCGGCCAACATCGCGCCGCCGCCGCGGCCAAGGCCCAAGGCATGCACTACCTCACGGGCACCGAGATTTCCGTCACCTTCGCAGGCGTTACCGTGCACATCGTCGGCCTGGGGTTTGATGCCGACGACGCCGGCATGCAGCAAGGCCTGCAGAACACCCGCAGTGGACGCGGCCAGCGCGCCCATGAAATGGCCGAGGGCCTGGCCAAGGTCGGCATCAAGGGCGCTTACGAAGGCGCCTTGAAGTTTGTCGGCAATCCTGCGCTGATTTCGCGCACCCACTTTGCCCGCTTTCTGGTGGAGTCGGGCGTTTGCCGGGACACCTCCGAAGTGTTTCGCAAATACCTGACCGAAGGCAAGCCCGGCTACGTGCCGCACCGCTGGGCCAGCCTGCGCGACGCGGTGACCTGGATCACCCAAGCCAAAGGCGTGGCCGTGATCGCCCACCCGGGCCGCTACAAGTTCACGCCCAATGAAGAGTACGCACTGTTCACCGAATTCAAGGCGCACGGCGGGCAGGCGGTGGAAGTCGTCACCGGCAGCCACACCCCCCAGGAATACGTGAAATACGCTGAAACGGCCAAGGAATTCGGCTTGGCCGCCTCGCGCGGCAGCGACTTTCACAGCCCCGACGAAAGCCACACCGACCTGGGCACCCTGCCGTATTTACCGGGTGAGCTCACGCCGGTGTGGGAACTGCTGGCGGACCGCATCCAGTGATGGCCGGCCCCGCAAAAACCTCCCCCCACGCTCTGACAGGCATCGCGCTTCTGGTGGCCGCCGTGGCCTGCTTTGCCGTGCTGGACACCACCACCAAATTCATCTCCTTAAGCGTGCCCGTGCTGATGGCGCTGTGGTTTCGCTACGCGTTTCAGGCGGTAGCCACCACGGTGGCCGTGCTGCCCGTGCGCGGCTGGGGACTGCTGCGCACGGCCCATCCCAAATTCCAGTGCCTGCGCGGCATGCTGCTGCTCAGCGCCAGCGTTTTCGCATTTTTCAGCCTCAAGTACATGCCGGTGGGCGAGTTCACGGCCATTGTCATGATCACACCGCTGGTGATTACCCTGCTGGCGTCGCTCACGCTGGGCGAGCGAGTCTCCCTGCTGCGCTGGGCACTGGTGGTTGGCGGCTTTGCAGGCACCCTGATCATCATCCGCCCCGGCGGCGACGCATTTGACTGGACCATGCTGCTGCCGCTGGGTCTGGTGGCATCGCATGCCTGGTTCCAGATTTTGACCAGCCGGCTGGCCAAGACCGAAGATCCGGTCACCATGCATTTTTATACCGGCTGGGTGGGAACGCTGATTGCTTCGCTGGCCCTGCCTTTTGCCTGGGCCTGGCTGGACTCCTGGACACTTTGGGCCGGCTTGGCCCTCATGGGCCTCATGGGCACGGTGGGGCATTTCATGATGATTTTGGCCTATGCCCGGGCGCCGGTATCCGCGCTCACGCCCTTCCTCTATGCCCAGATCGGCTTTGCCATGGTCGGCGGGTGGCTGGCGTTTTCCCATGTTCCCGATCAGTGGTCGATGCTGGGCATTGCCATGATTGCGGTCTGCGGGGCGGCAGGCGCCTGGCTTGCCGTGCGCGAGAGCCGCGTCGCTGTTGAGCCACTCGAATCCTGAGACTCAAAGGACACCTTGCATGGCCCAGTATTTTGAAGTTCACCCCGACAACCCGCACGCCCGCCTGCTCAAACAGGCCGTAAGCCTGCTGGCACGCGGCGGCATTGCTGCGGTTCCCACCGACTCCAGCTACGCCCTGGTCTGCCAGCTGGACGACAAAGCCGCCGCCGACAGCCTGCGGCGCATCCGCGGCGTGGATGACAAGCACCACCTCACGCTGCTGTGCCGTGACCTGAGCGAGCTGGCCAACTATGCGCGGGTCGACAACAAGCAGTTCCGCCTGCTCAAGGCCGCCACGCCCGGGCCTTACACCTTCATTCTGGAAGCCAGCAAGGAAGTGCCGCGCCGCCTGAGCCACCCTTCGCGCAAAACTATAGGCCTGCGCGTGCCCGAGCACAAAACGCTGCAGGCGCTGCTGGAGCTGCATGGCGCCCCACTGCTGGCCACCACGCTGATACCGCGCGGAGAAACCGATCCGCTCAACGACGCCCAGGACATCCGCGAGCGCATGGAGCATGAGCTGGCGGCCGTCATTGACGCCGGCGCCTGCCCGCTGCAGCCGACCACGGTGATTGATCTGACCGAGATGGGTGTCGGGGGTGATCCGGTGGTCGTCCGCCGGGGCCGTGGCGAGCTCTCGGCCCTGGGTTTGTAGCCCCGACAGCGTCTGCAAGCCTGTCCGCCAGCGTCTGAGACAATCAGGCCATGGATATTGCCCACTTGATTCAGACTGTTGCGATTTATGCCCTGCCGGTGCTGTTTGCCATCACCGTACACGAAGCGGCCCACGGCTATGCGGCGCGCCATTTTGGCGACAACACGGCCGCCATGATGGGCCGCATCACGCTCAACCCGCTCAAGCACATCGACCCGGTGGGCACCATCCTGATGCCGCTGTTGCTGTATTTCGCAACCTCAGGCGCCTTCCTGTTCGGGTACGCCAAGCCGGTCCCCGTGAACTTTGGCAAGCTGCGCCATCCCAAGCGTGACATGGTGTGGGTGGCTTTGGCCGGGCCGGCGTCCAACTTCGTCCAAGCCATCGCCTGGGCCCTGGTGCTGGTCCTGCTGGCCGGCCTGGGCGTGCAGGAACGCTTTTTCATGGCCATGGCGCAGGCCGGCATTCTGGTCAACCTGGTGATGTGGGCCTTCAACCTGTTTCCCTTGCCGCCGCTTGACGGCGGCCGCATCCTGGTGGGCCTGCTGCCCTGGAAGCACGCACAACTGGTCTCCCGCATCGAGCCCTGGGGCTTTTTTATTGTCATGGGGCTGGTGATCGCCGGCGTGGTCGGCACCCTGTGGCTGCAGCCCTTGATGTCACTGGGCTATGGCGTGATCAATATCCTGGTCACTCCCCTACTCGCTCTTTTCAGCTAATCCGTCAACCTGCACCGCCGCCATGAGTTCTTCCAGCCCCGCCATCCCTGTCCAGCGCTTCCTGACCGGCATCACCACCACCGGCACGCCGCACCTGGGCAATTTCGTCGGCTCCATCCGGCCCTCGGTGGCCGCCAGCCGTCTGGCCGGTGTGCAGAGTTTTTATTTTCTGGCCGACTACCACGCCCTGATCAAATGCGATGAGCCCTCGCGCATCCAGCGCTCCACGCTTGAGATCGCGGCCAGCTGGCTGGCCGCCGGGCTGGACCCGGAGCGCGTGACCTTTTACCGCCAGTCCGACATCCCTGAAATCCCCGAGCTCACCTGGCTGCTGACCTGCGTCACCGGCAAGGGCGTGCTCAACCGCGCCCATGCCTACAAGGCCTCGGTTGACAAGAACACGGCCGCCGGCAACGACCCCGATTCGGACGTGACCGCCGGCCTGTTCATGTACCCGGTGCTCATGGGCGCCGACATTTTGATGTTCAAGGCGCACAAGGTGCCCGTGGGGCGTGACCAGATCCAGCACATCGAGATGGCGCGCGACATGGCGCACAGCTTTAACCACCTGTATGGCGAGCACCTGGTGCCGCCCGAGGCGGTGATCGAGGAGTCCGTCGCCACCCTGCCCGGCCTGGATGGCCGCAAGATGAGCAAGAGCTACGACAACACCATCCCGCTGTTTGCGCCGCGCGAACAGTTGCGCAAGCTGATCGCCGGCATCGTGACCGATTCGCGCGCGCCCGGCGAGCCCAAGGACGTCGCAGGTTCGGCGCTGTTCCAGATTTACCAGGCTTTTGCCAGCGCCAGCGAGACTGCCGCGCTGCGCCAGGCTTACGCCGATGGCATCAGCTGGGGTGACGCCAAGCAGGTCCTGTTTGAACGCATCGACCAGGAAGTGGCCCCCATGCGCGAGCACTACCTGGCGCTGATCAATGAACCGGCCAGGATAGAGCAGATCCTGCAGGCCGGCGCCGACAAAGCGCGCCAGACGGCCACACCGTTCATGCGCGAACTGCGCCAGGCCGTGGGCCTGCGCAAGCTCGGCGCGCAAACCGGTTCAGCCAAAAAAGAAAAGATCAGCAAAGCCGCCGCACCGGTGTTCAAGCAATACCGGGAAAGCGACGGCAAGTTCTATTTCAAGCTGCTCGACGCCCATGGCCGCCTTTTGCTGCAAAGCGATGGCTTTGACAACCCCAAAGAAGCTGCACAGACGATTGCCGGCCTGCAAACGCAGGGGGCGGCCGCGCTGGCCCAGCCTGAAAACAGGCTGCACACCCCCGCAGGCGTCACGTCCGATGAAGTGGCTGCGGCCTTGCAGCAGCTGGCCGACGCCAAAGCCTGAACCGGCTAAGGGTTCGTTCTGGAATAAGTTGTGCATTTGGCCGTCGGATTCGGGATGCAATGCTAGGCGTGAAGCGCGCCGTGTGGCCCAGCCACACAAGCGATTCGCCACAACGCAGTGCGCCCGAATCTGACGAGACAAATGTGCAAGTTATTTCTGAACGAGCCCTAAGCATCACGGTCGCGCGCCGGGCAGGCGCGAGTTGATCCATGCTGGGTCCATGGTTTTCCCTGATTTGCTGGCACATGAAAAATACTGCACCTTTAGCCTTACTTTGGCCCAAAAGTTGACTTTTGAGGGTTATGCTCAATAGTTGTAAAAAATTACCTTGACAAGCCTGACTCATGAGTATTTTTGTAATTGACGACCACCCTTTAATGCGCGAAGCGGTGGTGATGCTGATTCGCCGCCTGAGCAGCAAGACCAGCGTGATCGAGCTGGACAGGATCGCGGCCGTCGCACCGGCGGTTGAAGCCCATGGCACGCCTGAGCTCATCTGTCTGGACCTGAAACTGCCCGACACCAATGGCGTGTCCGGCGTTCGCGAACTCAAACAGCAGTTTCCCGATGTCCCCATCGTCGTGCTCTCGGCGGCCCCGGCCCAGGACTATGAAGACTTGTCGATCGAGGCAGGTGCTGACGCCTACATCCAGAAGTCAGCCGGCGCGACCGAAATTTCCAATGTGCTGCGCGTATTTCTTTTGGGCGAAGAAGGCGAATCTGAAGCCGGCGCAGCGCCTGAAAAACTCTCCAAACGCCAGAAGCAGTTGCTGGTCATGCTGGACAAGGGCATGAGCAACCGCGATATCGCGGAAGCCCTGGAGATCAGCGAGCACACGGTCAAGGTTCACCTGTGGCGTCTGTTTCGCCGGCTCAACGTCAAAAGCCGCTCACAAGCCAGCCATCTGGCCCGCACGCAAGGCCTGCTCTAAAGGGCTCTGCGTGTCTCTGCGGTGTGCGTGCGGACGCATTGCACGCCGTCAGGCTGCAGCAGCCTGGTCTTTAACGGCAGGCAGTTCCAGCCTGAACACCGTGCCCCGGCCCAGGCGGGAAGACAGGCTGACCGGATGGGCCAGTGCCACGCTCAGTCGCGCGACAATCGCCAGCCCCAGGCCAAAACCATCTTCGGTCCCTTCGTGCAGGGTGACCCGGTAAAACTCCTGAAAAACCGCCTGCTGGTGCTCCGGCGCAATGCCCACGCCGCTGTCCCACACCTCGATGCGCCAGCCCGCCCCACTTGGGCGAACCGCCAGCAGTACGCCGCCCCGCAGGGTATTGCGCACGGCATTGGACAGCAGATTGCCCACCAGCCGCTTGAGCAGCACCGGATCGGACCAGGCCAGGGCAGCGGGCAGCACATGCGTGCGCAAGGTCAACCCCTTTTGCAGCGCGAGGGGCGCATATTGCAGCTCCAGCTCATCTACCAGCCTCGCCAGGTCCACCGGCTGCCAGTTGATCTGCAGGGCCTCTGAATCGAGCCGGGCCAGATCAAACAGCGAATTGAACAGCTCGTTGACGGCTTTGGTCGATTGCACGATTTTGGGAGCAATCTGATCGACAAGCTGCGGTTCAGACTGCAGCCAGTCCGCGTACAGGCCCAGGGCATGCACCGGCTGGCGCAAATCGTGGGCGGCACTGGCAAGAAAGCGGTTTTTGGTTTCCACGGCCTCCAGGGCGGCCCGGCTTTTTTCGGTCAATGAGGCAATCAGCTCGGCGTTGGCAAACTGCTGTTCCAGCGTGGCCCGCTGCACCTCATGAAAGCGGCGCCCGGCCACCCGCACCACGCTCCAGTAAACCAGCACCAGCAGCACCATGGCATAGATGTTGAAGCCCGAAGGCACACCACGCGCCATCACCAGCGGGTAAATCATGGCCAGCAGCACGGTGCAAGCCAGGCCATTCAGATAAGCGATAAAGCAGGACAGGCAGGACGAAAAAATGCCCACGGCAAACGCCGCCATGCTGGCCAGCATGACCATGCAGACGAACTGGACGTAGACCGGCGCCTTGAGGAAGAACAGGAACATGGAAGAGCCCCAGACGATGGCACTCAAGGTCCAGGCCCAGGAATGACGTGAAAAAAAGGCCTCCAGCGGCGCACCGCTGACGTCGGAAAATTCACGCCGGTAGCTATCAATGACGCGGTAACGCACCAGCGTGGCAAACACCGAAGCCAAGGTCCAGAACCCCAAGCCCACCATGCTCACGTGACCATACAAAATGGCCACCGTCGCCATGATCGAGATGCTGGCCGAGCGCTGGGCCGGCCCGGCATAGCGCATGAAGGTGCGGATCAGCTGCGCATTCACCCATTCATCGCGCGCCTGCAGATCGGTCACGGAAGGTGGTTTGTTGTTGTCGCCGGGTAAAGACAGTGGCTGGGCATGCATGGCGGCAAGTTTAGTCGCGCCTGATGTCAGCCCTAAATCTCGCAGCTGGCCAGTGCCAGATCCAAAGTCGCTTTCAACGCCTGCGCAGATCAGTTAAAAGCCACACCGGCCCAGCGCACCCGGCCAAGCACGGCAAAATCCCGGCCAGTATCTTCATGGCTGTGAATGTCAAACGGCTCATAGGCTTGGTTATAACTGCTCACGCGCAGTATTTTCCCGGGCAGCCTCTGCAGCTTCTTGACCAGCAAGGCGCCGTCGAGCCTGACAACGTGAATGCCCTCGGTCAGCGCGTCGCGGTCCTTCAAATCCGTCAGGAGGGTGTCTTTTGAATGCAGCCACGGCTCCATGGAAACCCCCACCATGACTGACATGGCAATGTCATTGTGGGAGATGCCCAGCTCGTACCGGATGAAATGGGCATCAAAGGGACGCATTGCAATCACAGCGTCGATGTCATTGAACGCGCCGCTAGCGGCCGAGGATCTGGCATCGAACAAGGGAACATAAACAAACGCATCCACCTGCACCGCTTGCACGCTCCTGGGCACCATCCCGATGGGCGGGGCCTTTTCATGCCGCTCACCCCCCAGCAAATGGGTTGGCGTGGTGTTGTATTCCTTGGCGAGCACTTCAAGCTCGAATGCATCCGGCAGGCTATCGCCGCGCTCAATGTTCCAGATGGTATTTCGATGAACGCCGACCGTCGCGGCCACATCATTGATCTCGCGCGCGCCCCGCGCCACCTTGCAGCGCTGGCCGAACTGGCGCATGAAGGCGACCCGGGCTTGCGTGCGCACCGTTTTCAGACCCGCTTTGTCAGCAGCTGCAGCGGCGTGGTGGAGATACCAGGCAATGGGCTCTTCAACGCTGAGCGGTGACGCCGGCTCGAACGAATAAGGCTTGGCGCTTTCCGGTGGCACCGGCGCTATTTCTTTTGTGTCCATGAACACTATTCTGTGTGCACCAACAAAAAAATGCAAATCCAGCTTCAAAACTCATTAAAAATAACCACGGATTTGTCATCAAGCACAAATTACAAGTAAAAAACTTATTGACTTCAATTTATTTGTGCTCACAATAATGGGCATGGCGACAAAAAAATCGACATCAGTACAAGAAGATATGCATCCCGCCGATGTCATTGCTGCCCTACGCAAGCGCGGCACCAGTCTTCGAAAAATAGCCATTGAGAACGGCTACAGCCATATTCAGCGCGTCCTCACCAGCCCGTGGCTGGCCGCCGAGCAGCTTGTAGCCAAAGCGCTGGGCAGGAAACCAGAAGATCTCTGGCCTTCACGCTACCTCAATCCCGCCGACCGTGCCCTTGCCTTTCAGCAGACCCGCAAGATCGCGGTGACCATGCCGCACAAACGCAAGCAACAGCCCCAAAAGCTCACGCATGAGGTGGCTGCCGGCAGCTTCGGCCCGCAAAGCGACGGGCTTACCCACCCCAACCAATAGCGCCAATGACCACGAAACAGCAGGAGCGGGGATTGGGGATGCACGGCAGCGCTCTGAATGGGCTTTCAGCGCAAGACCTGCGCGCACTCTGGCTATTGCTGCGCCAGGACGGCGGCTGGTGGACGCTGGACATGCTCGCGCCTCACTGGCGACCGACCTGCGTACTGCACGAAGCCCAGTACGCCATGGATGCGCTGGAGGCTGCCGGCTTCGTGGAGAGCCGCGACCATGCGACCCAGCTGGCCTACGGCATCACTTCGGACTGCAAGGTGCTGCCCGATCTTGAACCCGTCCGTCAATCCGCAGAGGCAGGTAAGCGCCTCACGAACGGGCAAAAATGAGGCAGCCCCATCAGCTTCGGCTGGCTGCAATTGAAGTTAAACACGCAAGGAAAACGACATGCTGCTTTCCACAACCAGGATCAAGCTCTGCATTGATCTACGCACCCATGATGGCGAAAGCGTTTTTGTTGAGCTGGAAAGCGAAGACATTGAAAAAGCCGCGATGTTGAAGGCCAACGTATCCGAAGAGCAGGTTCACCCCATCGGCCTGATGCGCATCGAGTTTATTTAACGGCAAGGAAAACGGCCTGAGCTATCGTTTTAATAGCATCAGGCCGTTGTATTTGGCGGAGAGATAGGGATTTGAACCCTAGATACGGGGTTACCGTATACCGGATTTCGAGTCCGGCGCATTCGACCACTCTGCCATCTCTCCAGAGTTTTTCTTGCACACCCACCAAAGCCACTAAAGCCGGTGCGCGGCAAGCCCATGATTCTACCAGCAGGCCAAAGACCCGTTCCCGTCGGCCGCCCGGTCAGGGCTTGAGCACCGTGATGCCGCCCATATAAGGCAGCAGCACCTCGGGTATCTTCACCGAACCATCCGCCTGCTGATAATTTTCAAGCACCGCCACGAGGGTTCGGCCCACCGCCAGCCCGGAACCGTTCAGGGTATGCAGCAGCTCGTTTTTGCCCTGGGCGTTTTTGTACCTGGCCTGCAGGCGCCGCGCCTGGAAGGCCTCGCAGTTGGAGACCGAGCTGATTTCGCGGTAAGTGTTCTGGGCCGGCAGCCAGACTTCGAGGTCATAGGTCTTGGTCGCGCCAAAGCCCATGTCCCCGGTGCACAGCAGCACCACACGGTAAGGCAGGCCCAGCTTTTGCAGCACCGCTTCGGCGTGGCCCGCCATCTCTTCCAGCGCCTCGTAGCTCTTGTCAGGGTGGACGATCTGCACCATCTCGACCTTGTCGAACTGGTGCTGGCGGATCATGCCGCGGGTGTCGCGGCCATAGCTGCCGGCTTCGGAGCGAAAGCACGGTGTGTGCGCGGTGAACTTGAGCGGCAGCTGGGCCTCGGGCACGATCTCGTCGCGCACGAAGTTGGTCAGCGGCACCTCCGAGGTGGGGATCAGGTACAGCGCGGCATTTTCAGCCTCCCCTTCCTGCCCGCCCTTTTTGGCGGCAAACAGGTCTTCCTCAAACTTGGGCAGCTGGCCGGTGCCGCGCAAGGAGTCGGTATTGACGATATAGGGCACATAGCACTCGGTGTAGCCGTGCGCCTGGGTTTGCAGGTCGAGCATGAACTGGGTCAGAGCCCGGTGCAGGCGCGCCAGCGGGCCTTTCATCACGGTAAAGCGCGAACCGGTCAGCTTGGTGCCCAGTTCAAAGTCCAGCCCCAGCGGCTGGCCCACGTCGACATGGTCCTTGACCTCAAACGCAAAGACCGGCGGTTTGCCGCCCGGGCCTTCCATCGGGCTCCACTTGCGCACCTCCACATTGCCCTGCTCGTCGGCGCCCACGGGCACCGATTCGTGCGGCAGATTGGGCACGGCCAGCAAAAGGCTTTGCAGTTCGGTCTGGATCTGCTCGAGCCGTACCGCAGACGACTCCAGCTCGGCCTTGGAGTTGCTTACTTGGGCCATCACGGCGCTGGCGTCTTCGCCCCTGGACTTGAGCTGGCCGATCTGCTTGGACAGGGTGTTGCGCTGGTTCTGCAGCTCTTCCGTGTGGATTTGCAGCGCCTTGCGTTCGGCTTCCAGGGCCTGGAACGCCTCCACATTGAGGAAGGTTTGCGGGTTCTTGCGGGCCTCTAAACGGGCGATGGCCGAGGGCAGGTCTTTGCGGAGCAGGTTGATGTCTAACATGGGGTGATTGTATTTTGGGCCGCATCGGCGGCGGCAGATTCAGTTCAGGCTGGCCGGGTCCAGGTTGGCGCCGCAAATGATCAGGCAGACCTTCTCGTCGGCGCGCGGCAC
The DNA here is from genome assembly GCF_036676035.1 of Polaromonas sp. Classification (GTDB taxonomy): domain Bacteria; phylum Pseudomonadota; class Gammaproteobacteria; order Burkholderiales; family Burkholderiaceae_C; genus Polaromonas. The sequence continues at coordinate 213,413 of NZ_JAKFDR010000011.1, read as the reverse complement.
GTAGCGGCCGCTGTGCAATGCCGCCAGCGGCAAGGCAGCCGCGGGCTCGACGGCCAGTTTCAACTCCTTCCAAAGCCACAACTGCGCGGCGCGGATGGACTCGTCGGTGAGCAGCAGCGCATCGCGCACATGGGCCTGCGTGGCGTCCCACGCCAAACTGCCAATGCGTTTGGCGCCCAAAGAATCGGCGGCGATGCCGCTGACGGTCACGTCCACCGGCTGGCCGGCCTCTCTGGCCCTGAACAGCGTCGGAGCCAGCTCAGGCTCCAGCGCCACCACTCTGGAGCGCTGTTCAAACCAGCTGGCCACCCCGCCAATCAAACCGCCGCCGCCGACGCTGACCAGCACCGCATCAGGCACGCCGCCCTGCTGCTCGATCTCCAGCGCCATCGTGCCGGCGCCCGTTAGCACTTCGGGTTGGTCGTAGGCATGCGTGAGCAGCGCGCCGGTTTCCTGCTGGCGAACCAGGCAGGCTTGCAGCGCCTCAAAGTAGGCGGCGCCGGTGACCACTACCTGGGCGCCCAGCGCGGCGAGCTTGGCCCGCTTGGCGGGGCTGGACACTTGCGGCACAAACACCTCGCAGCGCACCCCCAGCGCCTTGGCCGCTGCGGCCGTGGCAATGCCCGCATTGCCGCCCGACGCCACAATCACGCCGCTGGCCGGAATCGGGTTGGACAACAGACGGTTGAGCATGCCGCGCGCCTTGAAACTGCCGCCGGTCTGCAGATGCTCGAGCTTGAGCCAGACCTCGGCACAAGCCACACCCAGCGCTTGACCGGGCAGCTTCCAGAGCGGTGTTTGATGAATAAAGTGGCTGTAGCCCTTGTTGAATGAGCGCAAACAGCTCTCAATTTGATAGCGATTACTCATGAATGGCGGGTCAGGTCAGTTGATGGAGCTGGCTGTCGCTGACGGCCAGCATATGGCCCTGCGTGTCGACCTTGAGGCCTTTGGGCAGCGGGAACTTGATGGTTTCTTCAATCCCGTCCATCTTGCGCACCGACACCGCGCCCAGTGACTTGATGCGGTCAATCACCTGCTTGACCAGAACCTCCGGGGCCGAGGCGCCGGCCGTCAGGCCCACGCGGCCCTTGCCCTCGAACCACTGCTCCTGCAGCTCGCTGGCGTCATCCACCATATAGGCCTCGGTGCCCAGCTTGGCCGCCAACTCGCGCAGGCGGTTGCTGTTCGAACTGGTCGGACTGCCCACCACGATCAAAATATCCACCTGCGGGCTGAGCACCTTGACGGCGTCCTGCCGGTTTTGCGTGGCGTAGCAAATGTCCTGCTGCTTCGGGCTGCGCACCTGCGGAAAGCGCGCTTTCACGGCAGCGCTGATCTCGGCCGCATCGTCCACGCTCAGCGTGGTTTGCGTCACCACCGCGAGCCGCTCGGTTTGCGAGGGCGTTATACGCGCCACATCGGCCACGTCTTCCACCAGATGGATGCCGCTGTCGAGCTGGCCCATGGTGCCCTCGACCTCGGGGTGGCCCTTGTGGCCGATCATGATGAACTCGTAGCCTTCCTTGTGCAGCTTGGCCACCTCCACATGCACTTTGGTCACCAGCGGGCAGGTGGCGTCAAAAATCTGGAAGCCCCGCGCCCGGGCTTCTTCCTGGATGGCTTTGCTCACGCCGTGCGCGCTGAACACCAGCGTGGCGCCCGGCGGCACGTCGCTCAGCTCTTCAATAAAGATGGCGCCCTTGGCCTTGAGGTCGTTGACCACATAGGTGTTGTGCACGATTTCGTGGCGCACGTAAATCGGCGCGCCGAACTTGGCCAGCGCCCGCTCGACGATTTCGATGGCTCTGTCTACCCCGGCGCAAAAGCCGCGCGGCTCCGCCAGCAAGATTTCTTGAGGCAGTTTGCTTGCGCTGCTCATAAGATCCCGATCACATGCACTTCAAACACCACCGGTTGGCCGGCCAGGGGGTGGTTGAAGTCAAACTGCACGGCCCCATCGGACCCTTCGCCTTCTTTGACCTGCTGCACCGCACCGGCGTACCGACCCATGCCGTCGGGCGTGGGGAACTGCACCACATCGCCCACCTTGTACTGCTCGTCCGGGTCGCCCAGCTCATTGAGCAGCTTGCGCGCCACCCACTGCACCAGCTCGGGATTGCGCTCGCCAAAAGCCTCGCCGGCGGCCAGCTCAAAGCGGGTGCGCGTGCCTTCGGCCAAGCCCAGCAGGCGCTGCTCGATGGCCGGCGACAACTCGCCCGTGCCCAGGCTCAGCGTGGCCGGTTTGCCGCCAAAGGTGTTGATGATGTCGGCGCCGTCAGGCCCGGCCATGCGGTAATGCAGGGTCAGGAAAGAGCCTGGCTGGACGAGTGTTGGGGGCGGGGCTTGCACGGTGGGCATAAGACTCTCTGGGCCAGCCGGGCGGCTGACGGGTGTTTGTATCGCCAGCCTTGCGGCTGGCAAGTGTTTGTAAACTGCCTCTATTGTAGAAAGCTGGGCTTACCCGGACTGTTTCAGGCCTTTTAACCCCTTTCAGCCCCCTTCACCCTTCTCATCTCTTATCCATCCTTCCCCTCCATGCTACTCAAAGACCTGCCCGCCGACGCCCGCCCACGCGAAAAACTGCTGGCCCGCGGCCCCGGCGCGCTCAGCAATGCCGAGCTGCTGGCCCTGCTGCTGCGCAGCGGCCTGCCCGGCAAAAACGCGCTGCAGATGGGCCAGGAACTGGTCGATACCTTCGGCGGCTTGGCGGGGCTGCTGCACACCGGACCCGATGCCCTCAAAAGCATCAAGGGCCTGGGCCCGGCCAAGCGCGCCGAGCTGGTGGCCGTGCTGGAGCTGGCGCGGCGGGCGCTGGCCGAAGAGTTGAAGGAAAAAGCCCTGCTTGCCACGCCGCAAGCCGTGCGCGACTACCTGCAGCTGCAGCTGGGCAGCCGGCCGCACGAAATCTTTGCCGTGCTGTTCCTCGACAGCCAGCACCGGCTGATTGCGCTGGAAGAGCTATTTCGCGGCACGCTCACGCAAACCAGCGTCTACCCGCGCGAGGTGGTGGTGCGGGCGCTGGCACTCAATGCCGCGAGCGTGGTGCTGGCGCACAACCACCCGAGCGGGACTGCTCAGCCCTCGCGCGCCGACGAAGCGCTGACGCAAACGCTCAAATCCGCCCTGGGCCTGGTCGATGTGCGCGTGCTTGACCATTTTGTGGTGACCAGTACCCAGGCGGTGTCGATGGCCGAGCTGGGCATGCTGTAAGGTGAATGGCATGCGGCGCCCCGTCATCAAGGATTTGCAAGGCCTCAAGGCCGTCAAGCTGGAAATTGAAACCCGCGCACAGCTGGCAGCGGAGCAGGAAGCCGCACGCCTGGCCGCCGCGGCAAAAGCCAGGGCAGAAAAGGAACTCTTTTCACGCGCCGTTGGCCCGGTGAAAGCCTTGCCGGCCAAACACCTGCCCGGCAATCCAGGTCACAGGGCCCGCCTGCCGCTGGCCCAGCCGGCGCCCATTCCCGTGCAGCAGCAACGCGACGAGCTGGCGGTGATGCAGGAAGCCATCTCCGACGAATTTGACGTGGAAAGCCTGCTCGACACCGATGAAGCCCTGAGCTTTCGCCGGCCCGGCATGGGGCCCGATGTGGTTCGCAAGCTGCGCCGCGGCGGCTGGAGCATCCAGGGCCAGCTCGATCTGCACGGCCTGCGCCGCGAAGATGCGCGTGAAGCGCTGTCGCAGTTCATCCGCGACGCCCACAAGACCGGCTGGCGCTGCGTGCGCGTGGTGCATGGCAAGGGGCTGGGCTCACCGGGCAAGACACCCGTGCTCAAAGGCAAGGTGCAGAGCTGGCTGATCCAGAAGCAGGAAGTGCTGGCCTTTGTGCAGGCGCGGCCGGCGGAAGGCGGCGCGGGGGCGCTGGTGGTGCTGCTGGCGCAGAGCTAGGACTTTTGGCCGGCTCGTCCTCTTCAAGTTTTTTATAGATAAAAAAGGCTCCAGCCCGCACAAGATATACGCAAACAGCTATTGTTTTAATAGCATAAAGCAGGCGCCACCGAATCAAGGAGTTCACTCCCCGCGGTTTCTCATCCAGTCCGCGGTCTGGAAAAACGAGGCATTGAGCCGCACGCGCAAGGCCTCATCCACCCCGGTCTCCCTCATCGCCTGGTCCATGCAGGCCAGCCACTGGTCGCGCTCGGCAATGCCAATGGAGCCACCGCCGGTTTGCTGCGGCATGTGGCGCATGCGCAGGCGCGGATGGCCAAAGCGATCGGTGTAGTGTTGCGGCCCGCCCATCCAGCCGCACAAAAACCAGAATAGGCGCTGGCGCGCGTTGTCCAGCGTGCTGCCATGCGCGGCGCGCAGCGCCGCATAGCCGGGCTCCAGGTCCATCAGGTCGTAAAAGCGCTCAACGAGGGCTTTGATACGCTCTTCGCCGCCTATCCAGGCAAACGGGGTTTCAAAGGGCGGGTTGCCCGGTGGTTTCTCTTCGATCTGCATACGGAATTTTCAAGGAATTCAAGGAGGCCAATGACTTGCAGGGCTATTGCCTTATTGCGCCTTGCGCAGGGTTTCGACCACCGGGGTGTTGAGCACCGAACGCAAGCCCCACCAGCCCGCCATCAGCGCCAGCACCGCACCAGCCAGGCTGCCGAACAGCGGTGTCGTCCAGGAGCCGGCCCAACTGAAGTCAAACACGTACTTGGCCAGGCCCCAGCCCACGGCCACCGCCACGATGGAGGCCAAAAAGCCCGCCAGCAGGCCCACGCCAGCCAGTTCGGCGCGCTGCACCTGGCGCAGCAGCGAGGCCCGCGCACCGACCGCCCGCATGATCGCAAACTCGCGCGCCCGCTCGTCCCGCGTGGCCGTGATGGCGGCAAACAGCACCACCAGCCCGGCGGCCAGCGTGAAGCCAAACAGGAATTCGACCGCGCGAATCACCTGGTCGAGCACGCGCTGCACCTGGCTGAGGGTGCTGCTCATGTCGACATTGGTGATGTTGGGAAAGGCCTTGACCAGCTCGTTGTCGAAGTTGCGGGGCTTGCCCTGGCCACCCTGCGCGGCGCCCCGCTCCGGCGCGCGGAAGGCGCTGATGTAGGACACCGGGACGTCGGCCAGCGCGGCGACCGGGTACATCACAAAAAAGTTCACCCGCATCGAGCCCCAGTCCACCTTGCGCAGGCTGGTGATTTTGGCGTCGCTGAGCTGGCCGGCGATATCAAAGCGCAGGCTGTCGCCAAGCTTGAGGCCCAGGGTGCCGGCCAGCCCCTCTTCCACGCTGATGGCATTTTTCTCGTCGGCCGTCCAGCGCCCGGCCACCACCTGGTTGTGCAAGGGCTGCTGCATGCTGGTCGACAGGTTGAACTCGCGGTCCACCAGGCGCTTGGCGCGGTCGTCGCCGAAGTCATCGGGCGCCACCGGTTTGCCATTGATGGCGACCAGCCGGCCGCGGATCATGGGGTACCAGTCAAATTTTTTCACCCCGCCATCGCGCAGCGCCTGCTGGAACGCTTCGCCCTGCTCGGGCTGCACATTGATCACGAAACGGTTGGGCGCATCGGGCGGTGTGGCATTGCGCCAGCTGCTGATCAGGTCCGTGCGCAAGAGCACGAGCAGCATCAGGGCCAGCAAACCGACCGCGAGCGCGCTGACCTGCACCACGGCGTAGGCGGGCCGGGCAGACAGCTGGCGGGTGGCCAGCACCAGCCAGCGCGGGGCCGTGGTTTCGTGAACACTCGCGCGCAGCAGCTTGACGGCCGCAAAACTGGCCACGGCAAACACCAGCACGGCGCCTAGAAAACCACCAACAGCAATCAGGCCAAGCTTCAGATCGCTGCTGGCGGCCAGCAGCAGGGCCGCAAAGCCAGCCACCCCCACCCCCAGCACGGCCAGCGAGGCCGGTTTGAGGCTGCCCACATCACGGCGGATCACGCGCAGCGGCGGCACCTGGGCCAGCTGCAACACCGGTGGCAGGCCAAACGCCAGCAACAGGGTCAGCCCCATACCCATGCCAAACGCCACCGGCCAGAAGGTGGGCGCCGGCAAGGCCGTTTCCACCAGGCCGGCCAGCAGCAGCACAAAACCGTAGTGGACGGCAAAACCAATCACCACGCCGAGGGCGCTGGCCGCCATGCCGGCCAGCACAAACTCAAAGGTGTAGGCCAGCGCGATGGTGCGCTGCGGCTGGCCCAGCACGCGCAGCATGGCGCAGTCGTCCAGGTGTTTGGCGGCAAAGCCGCGCGCCACAATGGCCACCGCCACGGCGCTGAGCAGTGCGGCCAGCAAGGCTACCAGGTTGAGGAATTTTTCGGCCCGGTCCAGCGTCTGGCGCATCTCCGGGCTGCCGCTTTCCAGCGACTCCAGCCGGACCCCGCGCACGCCAGGCTTCTTGACCTCTTGCGTGGCCCACTGGACATAGGTTTTGACGGCCTCGTCGCTGCCGGCCACCGCCAGCCGGTAGTTGGTGCGGCTGGCGGGCTGTATCAGGCCGGTGGCGGCCAGGTCAGCCGCGTTGACCATCACTCGCGGCGAGAAATTGATGAAGCCGGCGCCCCGGTCAGGCTCCTGGACGATGATGCGGCTCAGCGTGAAGCGGGCCTCGCCCATCAGCAGGGTCTGGCCGATTTTGAGGTCCAGTGCATCGAACAGGGACGCATCGGCCCAGGCAGTCCCCGGCGCGGGGATGTCGCGCGTGTCGGCCCCGCGCGCTTGCGGGCTGTCCGCCACATTCATGTTGCCGCGCAGCGGGTAGCCAGCCGGCACCGCCTTGAAGGCCACCAGCTTGCTGGCGCCGCCCTCTTCGTCACGGGCCCGCGCCATGGTGGGAAAGCTCACCGTTGAGATGGCCTGCAAACCCAGGGCCTGCGCCCTGGCAATGAAGGCAGCCGGCGTGACGCTGTCACTGCGCACCACCGCATCGCCGCCCAGCAGTTGCCTGGCATCGCGCTGCAAGCCGCCTTTGAGACGATCGGCAAAAAAACCGACGGCCGTCAGCGCCGCCACGGCCAGGGTCACCGCCACGATCAGCAGGCGCAACTCGCCCGCGCGCAGGTCGCGCCACAGCGTGCGCCAGCCGAGTTTCAGGAAAAGTGTGCTCATGAACTGACCTTAACGCAAAGTCAACGCCCTTGGCTCATGGCCGGGTTTTGCTGCCAGAAGGGTCGGTCGGCGGCAAGGCTGCGAGCCGCTGCTCAAGCACACGCAACACGGGGCCGATGTTGGCGCCCACTCTGATCTGGGGATTCGAAAATCCATCGTCCTTGCCGGCGTCGATCTCGCGCTGCTGGATCAGCGGAACAGCCCGGGCAAAAGCCTGCTCGAAAGAATGTGTCTTGCGCAGCTGTTCGTCAAACATGGCCCGGCCAAAAAACGTCAGCTCGGAGAGCCGCCCGCAACCGTAAGAGGTGTGGGTGGCGTCCGCCGCTGTCATGACCAGCGTGGTGTCACCGGCCAGTGCATCAATCCAGCCGCCCGAGTAGCAGGCCGACACGGCAATCACGCGGTGGCGGATGCCGGCCTTGTCCAGCGCCTCGCGCAGTTCGGTGGGGCTCAGCGGTTCGACCTCCAGCGGCCAATGCGAAGCGGCAAGCTTGAAGTCACGGGCACCGTGCGAGGTCAGGTAGACCACCAGCACATCGTTGTCCTTGTCCATGCGCTGGGCCAGCGCCTCAATGGCCCGCTGCAGGTTCAGAGTGGTCGCCCAGGGATGGGTTTTGGCGCTGCTGCCGTGATTGAGCAGGTGGATCACGCGGCCACCCGCATCAAAACGCTCGGCAAGCACGCGGCTGACCATGGTACTTTCACGCAGGAAAACATCTTCAGAGGCATAAGGTGCAAACACCAGCCCGTACACATCGGCCACGCCGGGGCGTTCGGGCGCGATGGCGGCAACGGTGCTCTGCCACAAGGCCTGCTGCTCTTCCATGGTTTGCTGGGTCAGGCGCAGCTTGGGCTTGTCGTCTTCGGCGCTGGCGTTGCGTGCGTAATCCCGCTCCCAGGCACGGGCGTCGAATTGCCAGGTCGTCAGGCCTGTGGTCGCGATCAATGCCAGCGCAAACACCGCGGCACGCCAGGTCCAACCCGCGAAACGCACAATCAGAAAGAAGCTGACGCCCAGCGACCATGCGGTAAAGACGAGGTAAAAAACCCAGTACAACCAGGGCGCCGAGAACACCTTGCCCGTGATCCAGCCATGGACGATGGCAGCCATCAAGGCTTCATACACCAGGGTATTGGGCAGGGACGCCACCAGCCACAGCACAAAACACGTGGCCACGCCGGTCAGGCGCGGGCCCGTTCGCGTCGCGGAAACATCTTGGGTTGCCTGCGCTGGAAAGGCCCACCAGGCCAAGCCGATAAAAATGGCCAAGCTCCACCAACCTGACAACCAGACCTGCAGATCAAAGCGGGCAGGACCGACAATCTCAACACGCGGCGCGGTGGCCTCTATCGTAAAAACCACAAGGGCAATGATGAACACCTGCCAAGGCACCGGCGCACGTCCGGCCACTCTGGGGAACAGGAAAAAAGCGGTACGCAGCCCTTCCCCCAACCAGCGGGTGGCAGGCAAATAGCTGGACGAATCAAACGTCTGGCTGTGACTGGCAGGGATTTCCGGGATACCCGGCAGCGTGGACTGAATTTGATGCTCGTTCATGGCGGCATCATGCCATGCCAGATTCAGGACTCTGCAGCGGACACACGCAACCTGGGGCCGGCCAGTTCGGGCTGCAGATGCAGTCGCTGCGGGTTGGCATAACAGACAAAACGCTTGTTGGTCGCGCGGCCTATCGCGCACAGGCCCACCGCCTGCGCCACCTGGTGCCCCATTTGGGTGATGCCGCTGCGGGAAACAACAATCGGCACGCCCATCTGGGCCGACTTGATGACCATCTCGCTGGTCAAACGGCCGGTGGTGTAGAACACCAGACCTTCCGAGCCGAGATCCGTAGGTGAAGCGTCGAGCGTGGAGGCACCGTCTTCACCAGCCGGGGCCGCGGAGCCGGCTTTGCCGGGCCGCAGGCGCAGCGCCCCCTCGGGGGGCAGCGCAGTACGCGAAGCGACAAGCGTGGGGGCCATATTCATCCACATCCAGCCAGCGATGGTGTCGATGGCGTTGTGGCGGCCCACGTCCTCGACAAACAACAACATGACAGGTTCAGCGGCGCTCATGTCGAACAGCGCACAGGCATGCACCGACCCGGCCGATTTGTAAGTGGTCTCCTTGAGTCGTATGGTGTTGACCAGCCCGTAGAGCTGGCCCTGGGTGATGTGCGCGCTGGCCGGCAGAACAATCTGGTCCACCTCGTCCATCAAGCCGCCAAACACACTGCCCTGCCCGCAGCCCGTGGTGACCACGCGCTTGGCGGTTTTTTCTTCGACATCTTCAATGCCGTGGCGCGTCTTGACAGCGGCGGCGCCAACATCCCAGTCGACCGTGATGGACTCGATGTCCCCGATCGACCTGACCAGCCGCTGGTTGCGCAGATAGCCCAGTACCAGCAACTCCGGATGTGCGCCCAGCGTCATGAGCGTAACCAGCTCGCGCTTGTCCACATAGACCGTCAGTGCGCGCTCGGCAGGAATGGCAACCTGGTGGTGCTCGCCAAACTCGTTGACAGTATCAATGTCGCACGTCAAGGGCGCCTGGGCTTGGGTCAGGTAGGGCAGGGACATGCATGAAGACTACAACAAAAAAGCCTGTCCTGAGCTTGCCGAAGGGGCCGCCCCCTGTCGGGCCGGCCTTTTTAGCCCCCACGCTCGTCACTGCGTGTACTTCGCTGCCCCCCGAGGGGGCCGTGCTTGCTTGGGGCGGCCCTGCGCTGCGCACCTAGCAGGGATGCGGGCTCAGGATTTTTTGGCGGGTGCGCCGGCGGCGGCTTCAGCCGGCTTGGCGGCTCCGGGTGGGGTGTACACAAAGGCACCCGGGTCGGCACAGGCAGGCGTTTCCTTGGCTGGTTTGGTCTCCTTGCCCGCTGCCTTGGCAGTTTTGTAATAGCTGGCCGCAGCCTTGTCCTGCGACTTGCACAGCAAATAAGCATCCACCTTGCCGCTCCAGGCCGCCTTGGCCGCGGCTTCCGCCGCTTTGGCCTTGGCCTCATCGCTCAGCGGAGGCAGCTTGGCCAGCGTCATGACCGAAGCTGTCAACAGCAAACTGGCCATCAGAATTCTTTTCATACGAATCTCCTCGCTTTAACTCGCTTCAGGCCTGTACGGTCTGGCTGGGCGGCGCAGGCTGCGTGCGCTGGGCAGGGATGTGGCCCGCCTTCACATCGTCGTACCAGTACTCATGGTGCTCTTTGGCCCAGGTTTCATCGACATAGCCGGTGCGCATGGCGCTGAAGGCGCCGCTCATGCCCAGCGTTCCGATGTAGATATGGCCGAGGAACAGGCACATCATGAGCACCGTGGCCACGGCGTGAACCATATGGGCCACCTGCATGGTGCTGCGCTCGTAGACCAGGCCCGGCACCAGCTTGTCGAGCACCAGGCCCGAGGCCACGACGATGATGCCGAGGAAAAACACGCCGCCCCAGAACACCACCTTCTCACCGGCGTTGAAGCGGTGCGAAGGCACTTCCTTGCCCGAGAGCAGGCCGCCGCCCTTGCGTAACCAAGTAAGATCGCCGCGGCGCGGCAGGTTGTCACGCAAGAAGGTGAGGAACACGATCACCAGGGACACGGCAAACAGCGGGCCGGCGAAGTTGTGCATGTTTTTAAGCACATAAGTCAGCCAGCCAAACAGCGTGCCGCCGATCACCGGCAGCATGAAGAATTTCCCGAAAGCCATGACCAGGCCAGAAATGGCCAGAATGGAAAAAGCAATGGCATTGGTCCAGTGCGCCGAGCGCTCGAAGGGTGTGAAGCGCTCGATCTTGCGACCGGTTTCAGAGCCATGCGTCTTGATGGCACCCTTGCGCCAGTAAAAAATGGCAATGGCTCCCAGCACGATCAGAAACAGGGAGCCACCGTAAGGAATGATCCAGTTGTTGCGGACCTGCCGCCAGGCTTCACCGGCGTTGGTCAGGCGCGAGCCCGGGTATTGCACAAAAGGCTGAATCAGGTTGCCGGCTTCCGGCGCTTCGCTTTTGGGCAGGCTGCTGTAGCCGGTGACACCCTCGCCAACCTGGCGCCACAGGGGCGCATTGTTGCCCGGCTGGACCTTGGCGCGCTCGGCGTTGGTCTGCTTGGCGTAGTTGGGGTCGGCACTGGCATCGGGCTTGACCGCAAAAATGTTCTGGCCCTGGATGCCGCCAGTCGCTGCAGGCGCAGGCGTGACGACGCCTGATGCTTGTGCCGATGGAGCTGGCTGGGCCGCAGGCGTCTGCGCTACTGCAAACCCGGCGAGGCCGATTGCTATTAAAAATATAGCTAATTGCGCACGTTCCATAAGGCCTCCAGTCACTTCACCCTGGAATACTCGTTCTGGGTATTCTGCGCACGGGCTTTGAGCCCTTGCTCCCAGCTGGTCTTGTCGCCCGGCTTCCAGCCCGGTGCAGAAAACTGGTTTTCCGTGCCCTGAAAGGGCGCGACATCGCTCTTGGCGGCGCTCAGTGTGCTCGGCGTTTGAGGTTTTTCACCGCAGGCGGACAAGCCGGCCAAGGCCATGATGAGTACAACAAGGCGCATCATGATTTTCCTCCTGCGGGCTGGCCTGCTTGTTTGGAACCATAGGCGGTGCCCCAGCCCCAGACCTCGGCGCCCTTGCCGCGCTGCACGACCCGGTTGCGGAAGATGTCGGCAACCACGTCGCCATCGCCGGCCAGCAGGGCCTTGGTGGAACACTGCTCGGCGCAGGCCGGCAATTTGCCCTCGGCCAGGCGGTTGCGGCCATATTTTTCAAATTCAGCCTGGCTGCCGTTGACTTCAGGCCCCCCAGCACAGAAGGTGCACTTGTCCATCTTGCCGCGCACGCCGAAGGTGCCCTGCGAAGGAAACTGCGGTGCGCCGAAGGGGCAGGCATAGGAGCAGTAACCGCAGCCGATGCAAACGTCCTTGTCATGCAGCACCACGCCTTCGTCGGTGCGGTAAAAGCAGTTGACGGGGCAGACGGCCATGCAGGGCGCGTCACTACAGTGCATGCAGGCGACCGAGATGGATTTTTCGCCGGGAACGCCGTCGTTAAGCGTGACCACGCGGCGGCGATTCACGCCCCACGGGACTTCGTTCTCGTTTTTACAGGCGGTGACGCAGCCGTTGCATTCAATGCAGCGCTCGGCGTCACAGACAAATTTCATGCGTGCCATGGTGTTATGCCTTTTCCACGTTGCAAACAGTCGTTTTGGTTTCCTGCATCATCGTGACGCTGTCGTAACCGTAAGTCGTCGCGGTATTGATGGCCTCACCGCGCACCACCGGCGCTGCCCCCTTGGGGTAATAGGCCAGCATGTCAGCGCCCTGCCAGCGTCCCGAGAAATGGAAGGGCATGAACACGGTGTCGGGGCCCACACGCTCGGTCACCAGGGCCTGCACATTGAGGCGCGCGCCGGTCGGGGTGCTGACCCAGGCCCGCTCACCATTGCGAATGCCTTTGTCAGCGGCGACCTTGGGATTGATCTCGATGAACATCTCCTGCTGCAGCTCGGCCAGCCAGGGGTTGGAGCGGGTTTCCTCGCCGCCACCTTCGTACTCGACCAGGCGGCCGGAAGTCATGATCAGCGGGAACTTTTCATGCACCTTGTCGGCGATGTTTTTCTGCTGAATGGTTTTGTACAGCGTCGGCAGGCGCCAGAAGGCCTTCTTGTCATCGTGCGTCGGGTACTTGGCCATCAGGTCGGGGCGGTTGCCGTACAGCGGCTCGCGGTGCTGCGGGATTGCGTCCGGGAAATTCCAGACCAGCGCACGCGCCTTGGCATTGCCAAACGGGTGGCAGCCGTGGTTCTTCATCGCCACACGGATGATGCCGCCGGACGAGTCGGTCTTCCAGTTTTTGCCTTCGGCCGCGGTTTTTTCGGCATCGGTGAGTTCGTCCCACCAGCCCAGCTTTTTAAGCAGCAGGTGGTCAAACTCGGGGTAGCCGGTCGTGATGTCCGCGCCCAGCGAGTGCGAGCCATCTTCGGCCAGCAGGTTCTTGCCCTCGCGCTCGACCCCGAAGTTGGCGCGAAAGTTCCCGCCGCCGTCCATGACATGTTTTGAGGTGTCGTAGAGATTGGGTGAGCCGGGATGCTTCATCTCCGGGGTGCCATAGCAGGGCCACGGCAGGCCGAAGTAGTCGCCCGTGAAGTCGTAGCCGGTCTCCTTGTCCTTGCCACTCTTGGCTTTGAGCGTCTTCACGTCAAACAAATGCATATTGCGCATGTGCGCTTTCAGGCGCTCCGGGCTCTGGCCGGTGTAGCCTATGGTCCAGCAGGTCTTGTTGATCTCGCGCAGGATGTCTTCCGGCATGGGCTCGTCCATGCCCTTGACCTTCTGCATCTTGTAGTTCCTGGACAGCTCTTTGGCAAAGCCAAGCTTTTCGGCCAGCTGATGCATGATCATGTGGTCGCTGCGGCTTTCCCACAGCGGCTCTATCACTTTTTCGCGCCACTGCAGCGAACGGTTGGAGGCCGTCACCGAGCCGCTGGTCTCAAACTGGGTCGCAGCCGGCAACAGGTACACCGCACGGTTGGGGTTGAGGTCTTCGGCCTTGCCGGGCATCGCTGCCATGGCCGCTGTGGCCGAAGGATAGGGATCCACCACCACCAGCAAGTCCAGCTTGTCCATGGCGCGCTTCATCTCCAGGCCACGGGTCTGGGAGTTGGGCGCATGGCCCCAGAACACGACGGCGCGCAGATTGGGGTCCTGGTCAATCAGTTCGTTTTTCTCCATCACGCCATCGATCCAGCGTGACACCGTGATGCCGGGCTTGCCCATCATGGCGGGCGAGGCATAACGCCCCTTGATCCAGTCGAAATCAACGCCCCAGATCTTGGCAAAATGCTTCCACGATCCTTCCGCCAGGCCGTAGTAACCCGGCAGCGAATCGGGGTTGGGGCCGACGTCGGTGGCGCCCTGCACGTTGTCGTGGCCGCGGAAAATATTGGTGCCGCCACCCGATGTGCCGACGTTGCCCAAAGCCAGCTGCAGGATGCAGGACGCACGAACGATGGCGTTGCCAATGGTGTGCTGGGTCTGGCCCATGCACCAGACGATGGTTGACGGCCGGTTCTTGGCCATCATTTCGGCAGCCATGTACACCCGGGCCTCTGGCACGCCGCAAGCTTCCTCCACCTTGTCGGGCGTCCACTTGGCCATCACATCTTCCTTGACCTTGTCCATGCCGTAGACACGGTCGCTGATGTACTTCTTGTCTTCCCAGCCGTTCTTGAAGATGTGGTACAGCATGCCGAAAATAAACGGAATATCCGAGCCGGAACGGATGCGGATGTACTCGTCTGCCTTGGCGGCGGTGCGCGTGAAGCGCGGGTCCACCACGATCATCTTGCAGCCGGTCTCCTTGGCGTGCAGCATGTGCAGCAGGCTGACCGGATGCGCCTCGGCGGCGTTGGAGCCGATGTACAGGGCGACCTTGCTGTTTTGCATGTCGTTGTACGAGTTGGTCATGGCGCCGTAGCCCCAGGTGTTGGCTACGCCGGCCACCGTGGTCGAGTGGCAGATACGGGCCTGGTGGTCGCAGTTGTTGCTGCCCCAGAAGCTCACGAACTTGCGCATCAGATACGCCTGCTCGTTGTTGTGCTTCGATGAGCCTACCCAGTAAACCGAATCGGGGCCGCTGGCCTTGCGCAGCTCCAGCATTTTTGCGCTGATCTCGTTAAGTGCGGTATCCCAGCTGATGCGTTCGTATTTGCCGCCCACCAGCTTCATGGGGTAGCGCAGGCGGAACTCGCCATGACCGTGCTCGCGCACGGCAGCACCCTTGGCACAGTGGGCGCCCAGATTGATGGGCGAATCAAACACCGGCTCCTGGCGCACCCAGATGCCGTTTTCAACCACGGCATCAATCGCACAGCCTACCGAGCAGTGGGTGCACACGGTGCGTTTGACTTCAATTTTTCCGCTGCCGTCGCCCGCCCCAGGCGTCGCCGCCTTGGCTTTTTTAACCAGCGTCAACTGCGTGGCCGCGAGACCGACCCCAACGCCCAGGCCCGAGCGTCGCAGGAAGGCACGGCGGTCCATGGTCGGCAGCGCGCCAGACAGGCCCCGTGAAAGGCTTTGCACAAAGCGCGCAGAACCGGCGCGATGCGCTGGATCGCCGTGGATACCGTGAGATTTTTTCGTGAGCAGCATGAGGCTCTCCCGTAGAAATGAAAGCGGGTTGGATCAGACGCGCGCGGTCTTGTAGTAGCGCTTGACGTGATCGGAGAGGCTGTAGCCACCGCCTTTTTCAGGGGCCGGCCTGGACTGGGGGAGTTCGGCTTGCGGTGCCGGCGCACCGGGCAAGGCCACAATCGCCGCGGCGGCCGCGCCCGTGACGGCGGCGCCGAAGAAGAAGCCCCGGCGCGAGGGTTTTGGCTGGCTGTCCTGCATCTTTGTCTCCAAGGAAGCTTGCTCGTATGCAACGGTTTGCATACGCACTGTACGTCAGAGCGTGGTGCACCACAATGGGTTGCATCGTTCAAACATGCGGACTAGGGAAAACGATAAGTTATCTTATTGATGGGCGGTTGACTGCCCGGGGTCAGGGTGTTTCAATTTGAGACCTTCACCCATTTCAGGCCAGCATGTCGAACCCTTGCGATTCGACACTGATGAAGGCTTGCGTGAAGGCCGTGAGTGCGCGGTAAAAACGGGCTTTGGGGTGCTGCGCAATGGCTTCGCACAGCATGGGCACCCAGGGCTGCACATGCCGCGAAAAAAACTCGCGCTGGCGTGTCAGGTTGGCCACTTCCACATCATCGCCGGCAATCAGGTAGCGCATGACCTCGCACAGGTAGGCCACATGGTCTTCTGTTTCCGGCATGGCCTCGTCACGTGCCAGCCCCAATGCCGCGATGTCGGTGCGCAAGGCCGCCAGCGGCTTTTCGTTGAGGAATCCGCTGAGGTAATGGGAACCAAAGAGGTACACCTCGGGCTTGCCCACGCCGCCGAACAGGGCGTCGTACTCCTGGCCGATGTCTGCCAGGGTTTGCGCGCGTGCCGCAGCCACCAGCTCTCCCCACGAGCTCTCGAGCAAGGCGCCCGAAGCAGGCGCTTCGGTGACGGCAACACGCATGTTTTCATGCAGTTCGGCCGAAGGCGGCGCGTAATACAGCGCGGCCAGCAAGCCATAGACTTCAGCGCGGGCAGTTTCTTCGTCAAGCGTGGACAGCACGAGTTGGGCTTGCATGGTGTTTGCGTCAGGTTTAGCGAATATCGGTGATCTTGAGTTCGTTGTCTGCGGAGTAGATGTCGATGACCCGGCAGTCGCTGCACATCTTCAGACGATCCGCCGCCGCGCCCTGGAACATGGCATGGCCGGCCAGCTTGCCCAGCATGGACTCGATCGCCTTGAGGGTGCCGAAGGGTTTGCTGCAGCGTATGCACTGATAGGGCTGGGTCTCGTTCAGCACCCGCGCCTCCTTGCGCTGGGGCGTAAGCAGCAGGCGTGGTTGCAGGGTAATGGCGTCTTCCGGGCAGGTGGTGGCACACAGGCCGCACTGCACACAGTTCTTTTCGATGAATTTGAGTTGGGGCCGCTCCGGGTTGTCTTGCAGCGCACTGGCCGGGCAGGCGCTGACGCAGCTCAGGCACAGTGTGCAGGTATCGGCATTGACGATGAGGCTGCCAAAGGGCGAACCCTGCCTCGGCAGCTCAATGGCCTCGGGCAAGGCGGCTGGTGCATGGGCCATCAGGTGGTCCAGCGCCATGTCCAGCGTGCTGCGTTTTTCCTGCGCCACGGCAAAGCGCGCCGCCGCCGCAGGGACGACGACCTGGTTGCGGGCCAGTTTTTGCAGGCTGGCGTCCAGGCTGGCAAGGCCTTGAGCACCTTCAAGCATTGGCGCGCGCACCAGGTGAAAGTACACACCGGCATAACCCAGGCCATTGAGCACAGCCTGCGCCACGGCCATTTGTTCAGACAGCCCCTCCAGGTAGGCAGGCGCCTCCTCGTCAGTCACCAGTACGGCGATCTGGCTTGCACCAAACGCAATCGCACTGAGCCAGACATCGATCCCCAGGCTGGCGGTATGCCACAAAGGCTGCGGGATCATGTTGGCCGGAACACCCTGCACCGTTTTTTGCAACCGGGCAGCACGGCCCAGCGCGTCCACTGCCTGCTGGCCGCTGCCCTGGCTGTGAAAAAGAAGCGTGGCGTGCGTGCCGCCCGCTTTGGCATAGGTCGTCAGCATGGTTTTGAGCCGCACACCCTGTTCGCTGGTACGCGGATAAGCGTAGGTCAGCGCACCGGTCGGGCAGACCGTGGTGCACGCACCGCAACCTATGCACAGGTTGGGGTTGACTTTGATTTGTTGCCGCTCTTTTTCGCTGCTGACCGCGCCTGCCGAGCAGATGTCCACGCAGGCATTGCAACCGATAGTTTCATTACGGCTGTGTGCGCAGAGTTTTTGTTTGTAGGCAAAAAACCTGGGCTTTTCAAATTCACCGACCAGGTCGCGCAGCTTGACCACGGTGGCCAGCAAGCCAGGGGACACCAGGCCCGCCGACGCATTCAATGCGAAGTAGCCCTGCGGCGGCGCATGCAGCGCGATCAAGGGCTGGGCCCCCAGATCCAGCACCAGGTCAAACGCCTCGGTCACTGCCTGCGCCTCGCGGCCAAAGTCAATCGCGCCGGCTACTTTGCAGGCTGCCACGCAGTCCCGGTGCGACGTGCACTTTTTGCTATCAATATGGTAGCTAAGATCGATCGCCCCTTCCGGGCAAACGGCCACACAGGCATTGCAGCGGGTGCACAGGTCGAGGTCAATCGGGTTGCTCTTTTCCCACTTCGCTTCGAAAGCGCCCAGCCAGCCCTTGAGGGTGAGCCCGGCACCGCTGATGACCGGGTACTTGCGCTCCTGCCCGGGAAAGCCGAACTGCGCCTGGCTGGATACGCCCTGCGCAAAAATCGTCACGTCCAGCGTATCGGCGACCAGCACCGCCACCTGCTCAGCCTGGTCCAGTGCGCCGACGATGAGCAGGCGGCCCGTGCTTTTGTACGTCACGGTCGCGACGGGTTCGGCGTCCGGCAAATGGGCCGCTGCCAGCAAGGCCGCGATTTTGGGGCTGGCGCTGACAGCATCCTTGCTCCAGCCGCCGGTCTCGCGTATGTTGACGAACTTGACAACCGAGGTCGTGCCTTCGGTCTGCTGCCCAACCTCGGCAAACAGGCGCTTCTCCTGCGTGCACGCCACCACGACGTCATCGCCGGATTGAACCGCCTTCTGGAAGGCGCCCGCTTCGCGCCGGCACAGCGCCGAATGCAGCGTCAGATTTTCATTAAGTGCCGCACCCAGCGTCTGGGGCTGGAGCGGCATGGTCTGGTTGCAGTCGCAAATCAGTGTGGGCATGGTCTTCCTGGCTACGTCCGGACCCGGTCAGGGTTTCGGGCTGGCTGGCAATCTCGGGGGGAGCGGGGTCCAGTGGAGGCCGCTCTGGATTTTGATCAGACTGTGCCACGGTTTCACCGTCGGGGTTATTCGCATTTTCCCGCGGTGAAAAAGTCGGGTCTTTCTGCTTTTCAGAATCTTCGTCGTCGTCAAATAATTTGAGAAACTTCGCGCTGGCCATCTGCCGCAGCATGGACTCGGGCAGGGGCTCGGACTTGGAATAGTCGTCAATGTAGATGTCCAGGCCGTCCATCACGTTGAAGTGCGGGTCGGCAAACAGTTTTTTCATCGCTGCGTTCCGGACTTCAGGCCCCACGTTGCCGGCCATGAAGGGTTTGAAGTCGGCGTCGGGCGTGAGGGCTTGGGCGTCTTCCAGGGTGACCGGCGGCGGGCTGTCATCCCGGCGCAGGCCGGGATCCATTGCGTGGGCACCGGCGCTTTCGGCCACGGGCTTGGTGTTCGCATCGTGGATTGCGGCTTTCGCCGCAATGACAACTTCCGGGTGCGCCGGTTCGGCCTCTACCGGCTTGCCCTCCTTGACTGCCAGCTTGCGCTCGGACCAGCGGCCAAGGAAACCATTAGCCATGGCCGCCCTCGCCAAATTTCTTTTCAGTGCTCACCCGCGCAGGGTTGCCAAAACGATCCAGCAAGGGCTTGAAGCTCTGCGGACGCTGGCGGCGCTTGGCCTCCAACACATGGTGTTGCTCTACAAAATGCTGCAACCACTGCACCACGTCCGGCGGTGCAGGCACCTGCTCCACGGTTTCCTGCGCATCGAGCCAGCGGCCGGCATCGTGGTAACTCAGCGTGACGGTCTGCGGCACGGCTACCGGCTCGTCGGCAAGCGCGGCCTCCTCTTCCATGCGCCAGACCACCCAGAAGCAGGGCTGCGGCGTCGTGACATTGAGGTAGTAGCCTTCCGCGTCGTCGGTAAACAGCTCGACCTTGAAGTGGGGATACAGCCAGCGCTCCTCGTGTTCGTCCTTGAACAGCAGGCGCGGCTGCGTGCCAAAGCTGTCCTCGTGCGGCACGATATCGGCCAGCGCCCAACGCCAGGGCTGCCAGCGGTTGGCTATGCGCTCACGGCGCATGACCACTGCCACCTGCGTGCTGGGGCGGCGATGGGGCCCGTTGTCGTCGGGCGGCTGCATCAGGAAACCAGGCATGCCCGCAGTGTAGCTGCGACATGCCTGCATGCCTATACCGGTCCGCGCGCCAGCGCGCCGGATCAGGTGTCTTTGGAGATTTTGATGGTCGGGAATTTGGCCGAGAAGTCTTTGGCCTTGGCCGCCACCGTGACCGCCATCTTGCGCGCCACCGTCTTGTAGATGGCCGCCACTTCACCGTCCGGGTCCGCCACCACCGTGGGCCGGCCGCTGTCGGCCTGCAGGCGGATGTTGATGTCCAGCGGCAGCGCGCCCAGGTAGTCCATGCCGTACTCGGCCGCCATCTTCTTGCCACCCTCAGCGCCAAAAATGTGCTCGACATGACCGCACTGGCTGCACACATGGACCGCCATGTTCTCCACGATGCCCAGAATCGGCACGCCGACCTTCTCGAACATCTTGATGCCTTTTTTGGCGTCGAGCAGGGCAATGTCCTGCGGCGTGGTGACGATGATCGCGCCGGTCAGGGGCACGCGCTGGCTCAGCGTGAGCTGGATGTCGCCGGTGCCGGGCGGCAGGTCGACGATCAGGTAATCGAGGTCTTTCCAGTTGGTCTGGCGCAGCAGTTGCTCCAGCGCCTGGGTGACCATGGGGCCGCGCCAGATCATGGCCTCGTCCTGCGCCACCAGGAAACCGATGGACATGACCTGAATGCCGTAGTTTTCCATGGGCTCCATGCTCTTGCCATCCAGGCTCTCGGGCCGGCCCTCGATGCCCATCATCATGGGCTGGCTGGGGCCGTAGATGTCGGCATCGAGCAGGCCCACGCTGGCGCCTTCAGCGGCCAATGCCAGCGCCAGGTTGACGGCCGTGGTGCTCTTGCCCACGCCGCCCTTGCCGGACGCCACAGCGATGATGTTTTTGACATTGGGCAGCAGCTGCACGCCCCGCTGCACGCTGTGGCTGACGACCTTGATGCTGACATTGACCGAAACATTGTCAACGCCTGCCACCCCTTTGGCGGCCGCGATCAGGGCCTTGCGAAAAGCCGGGATCTGGCTTTTGGCGGGGTAGCCGAGCTCCACATCGAAAGCCACGTCACTGCCGGTCAGGGTGAGGTGTTTGATGGACTTCGAGGACACGAAATCGTGGCCGGTATTGGGATCGACGACGCTTTTGAGGGCGTCCATCAGCGCTTGTTCTGTCACTGCCATTGATTACTCCTGAAGACAAGTAGTCTAGCGAAGACTGCCCGGGTACGAGGGTGTGTGGACAAATCCGGTTGATCTCCGCCCCACTGTTGCGTCCACCCCGCACCTGGGCGCTTTTTTTTGCCCTGAAACGCTTGCCTGCCACAGATAATGACTCCCATGCCAAACCAAGCGCCACAGGGGTCAAAGACCGGGCTTCTGCTCACCGGGGGCGGTGCCCGCGCGGCCTACCAGGTCGGGGTCCTGGAAGCGATTGCCGACATCCGGCGGGCCAGTGGCGCTGGCGGCGGGCCCAATCCGTTTCCCATCATCACGGGCACCTCGTCCGGGGCGCTCAACGCCTCGGCACTGGCCTGTGGCGCCGATGATTTTGACGGCACCGTCCGTCGCATTGTCGGTGTCTGGAAGAGTTTTCATGTGGGCCAGGTGTACCGGGCCGATTCCCTGAGCGTGCTGCGATCGGGCGCCCGATGGTTGACCTCGCTGTCGCTGGGCTGGCTGGTGGCCAAATGGCGTCGCCTCAATCCCCGCTCCCTGCTCGACAACACGCCCACGCACGATTTGCTGAACCATTTCGTGCCACTGGACCGTCTGCCCGAACTCATACGCCAGGGACACCTTCAGGCGCTGGCGGTGACCGCCTCCAGCTACAGCTCGGGCGAGCATGTGACGTTTTTTGAAGGGGTGGAGCAGCTCACGCCCTGGGTGCGCTCCCAGCGCCACAGCATGCGCGACCGCATCACGCACGACCACTTGCTGGCCTCCTCCGCGATTCCGTTCATCTTTCCCGCCACGGCGCTGCAGATCAGGGGGCAAACCGAGTATTTTGGCGATGGCTCCATGCGCCAGTCCGCCCCGGTGGCGGCCGCCATTCACCTGGGCGCCCAGCGCATTCTGGTGGTGGGTGCCGGGCGCATGCTGGAGCCCAAAAACGAGGCGCACATGCACACCACTCGCAGCTACCCGTCCCTGGCGCAGATTGCCGGGCATGCCCTGTCCAGTATTTTCCTGGACACACTGGCCGTGGATATCGAACGGGCGACTCGCATCAACAAGACCCTGGCCCTGATCCCGCCCGAGGCCAGGCATGCCAGCCCGCTCAAGCCCATCGACCTGCTCGTGATCGCCCCGTCGCAGCGGCTGGATGTGATTGCCGCCCGGCACGTGCGCGCCCTACCCAAAGCACTGCGAAGCCTGCTCGGCGGCGTGGGGGTGTCGTCCAAAGCGGCCGACATCAAAGGGTCTGCGCTGGCCAGCTACCTGCTGTTTGAATCGGGCTACACCAGCGAGTTGATCCAGCTGGGTTATGCCGACACCCTGGCGCAAATCAACGAGGTCACCCGGTTTTTCGGCTGGGCACCCGACCCGGACGCACTGGGGGGATTGCGGTCTTCAAGCGCTCCGCCTGAACGGGCCGACTAAAATCGCGGGTTAGCCCACCAAAGCCTTCAAAGCACCCCTATGTCCCAGCGCCGCCTGTTTGTTACCACCGCCCTGCCCTACGCCAACGGCAATTTCCACATCGGCCACATCATGGAGTACATCCAGGCCGACATCTGGGTGCGTTATCAAAGAATGCAGGGCCATGAGGTGAACTTCGTCTGCGCCGACGACGCCCACGGCGCCCCCATCATGATCGCTGCCGAGAAAGCCGGCCAGACACCGCAGGAGTTCGTGGCCGGCATCGCGGCCGGGCGCAAGCAGTACCTCGACGGTTTCCACATCAGCTTCGACAACTGGCACTCGACCGACGGGCCGGAAAACCATGCGCTGGCCAAAGCGATGTACCTCGATCTGAAAAAAGCCGGGCTGATCGCCCGGCGCACCATCGAGCAGTTCTACGACCCGGTCAAGGCCATGTTCCTGCCAGACCGCTACATCAAGGGCGAATGTCCCAAATGCGGCGCCAAGGACCAGTACGGCGACAACTGCGAGGTCTGCGGCGCGGTCTACACGCCCACCGACCTGAAAAACCCCTACTCCACCCTGAGCGGCGCCACGCCCGTGATGAAGGAATCGGAGCATTTCTTCCTGACCTGGTCGGACCCGCGCTGCGCGGCCTTCATGCAGCAATGGACCAGCGAGCCGGGCCGCCTGCAGCCCGAGGTGCTCAACAAGATCAAGGAATGGCTGGACAAGGACGAAGGCGAAGATGGGCAAAGCGGGGGCGGCCTCAACGACTGGGACATCAGCCGCGACGCGCCCTACTTCGGCATCGAGATCCCCGACGCGCCGGGCAAGTACTTCTACGTCTGGCTGGACGCGCCTATCGGTTACCTGGCCTCGCTGAAGAACTACCTCACGAAAAAGGGCGTCGATTACGAGGCCTACATCAACGATCCCGAAGTCGAGCAGTACCACTTCATCGGCAAGGACATCATCACCTTCCACACTCTGTTCTGGCCGGCCATGCTGCACTTCAGCGGCCGCAAGACGCCCAACAACGTCTTCGTGCACGGCCACCTGACCGTGGGCGGCGAGAAGATGAGCAAGAGCCGCGGCACCGGCATCGACCCGCTCAAGTACCTCTCGATCGGCATGAACCCCGAGTGGCTGCGCTACTACATCGCGGCCAAGCTCAACGCCCGCAACGAAGACCTGGACTTCAACCCCGACGATTTCGTGGCGCGCGTCAACGCCGACCTGGTGGGCAAGTACATCAATATCGCCAGCCGCGCGGCCGGCTTCATCAGCAAGCGCTTTGGCGGCCAGCTCGGCGAGATCTCGGCCGACGGCGACGCGCTGCTCGAACTGCTGCGTGGCGCCGTGCCGACGATCCAGGAGCTCTACGCCGAGCGCGAGTTCGGCAAGGCGCTGCGCGAGATCATGCTGCTGGCCGACCGCGTGAACGAGTACGTGGACCAGAACAAGCCCTGGGAGCTGGCCAAGCTGCCGGGCATGGAGGCCCGCCTGCACGACGTCTGCACGGTCTGCATCGAGGCCTTCCGCCTGCTGAGCATTTGCCTCAAGCCCGTGCTGCCGGCACTGGTCGCCCAGGTGGAAGCATTCCTCAAGGTCGATGGCTTCACCTTTGGCAGCGCCTCACGCGCGCTGGGCAAGGGCCATGCCATCGGTGACTACAAGCATTTGATGCAGCGTGTCGACATGAAGCAGCTTGATGCCTTGTTTGAGCCTCCGGCCCCCGTCGAATCTACTCCAACAGCTACTGGATCGATAGCAGATTCGGTACTGCCCGGCGGCGAAGCGCTGGCCCCCACCATCAGCATTGACGATTTCGCCAAAATCGATCTGCGGATTGCCCGGATCGTCAACTGCGAGGCAGTCGCTGGTTCGACCAAGCTCCTGCACCTGACGCTGGACGCGGGTGAAGGCAGGATGCGCAGCGTTTTCAGCGGCATTGCCTCGGCTTACCAGCCTGCGGACCTGGTGGGCAAGCTCACGGTCTTGGTCGCCAACCTCGCGCCGCGCAAGATGAAATTCGGCATCAGCGAGGGCATGGTGCTGGCCGCCAGCCACGCCGACGAAAAAGCCCAGCCCGGCATTTATGTGCTGGAGCCCACGGCGGGCGCGCAGCCGGGCATGCGCATTCACTGAACGCCTCAGCTGACAAACCGCAGCGCCGTGCCCGGGCGTGAGCCCAGTTCGGCCAGCACCGCACCCAGGGTCTGCAGCAGCGAGCTGGCATCCGGCGCCCTGAACGGCGCCTGCGCCACCGCTATATTGAGCTGGAGCACGGCGCCGGGCGGCAAGTTCGTATTTTCGGCCAGACCGTGCGCGATCAGACGCTGCCCGATGTCTGTCAGTTGTTCATGCGTGATGCGGCTCTGCAGAATCAGCACAAAATCGCCGTCGCGATGACGCGCCACGGTATCGCCTTCCCTGGCCACGCTGGTCACGCACGCGAGCGCCTGAACCAGCGCGCTTTGCGCGGCTTGCGTGCCGTAGTCCTGCCGGATGGCCTGTGCATTGTTCACGCGGATGCGCAGCACCGCGCCCACGCCCGGGTCACGCTGCTGGCGAAGAACAAGCTGCGCCAGTTGCTCCATCATCACCCGGTGGCTGGCAACGCCCATCAGAGGGTCGACACGCGTCAGGGCGTTCACGTGCGTCGGGTTGTCGCTCCACGCCTGCCCGCGAAGATAAAGAGCGATCAGGAGCAGCGGAATCTCAATGGCTATGCCCATCTGGGCGCCATATTGCGTGGCCAGGGTCATGGGCATCAGACCGAGGTTGCGTAAAACCGGAAAGATGGCGCCCCCCACCAGGGCAGCCAGGGCCGCCAGCACCCACCAACCCACACGGGGCCGGTACCAGGCGTACCAGGCCGCCACACCCAGGTAGGAGGCAAAACTCGCCAGGTAGTAAGGGGCCGACAGGGTAAAAAACGGCTTGCGGCCAATCGCCAGAAAACCCACGACCACGATGGCCCCGAGCCCCGTCATGACCAGCAGCCAGTAAGACAGCCACCGCGCGCTGCGCTCCATCACCAGTTGGCGCAGGAGCGGATGCAGCAAGGCCACCGAAGCGACCGACAGCGTCGTCGAGGCCCGGTCATTCCACCAGGGGTTGTGGGGCCAGAAATACTCGCCCGCCAAACCCATCAAGGACAACTGCGCCAGCGTAATGACCAGCACATAGGCCGCGAAATAAACATGTATCGAATCGCGCCACGACCAGGCATTGGCGACACTGAGCAGCACCATCAGCACCACCAGCCCGATGTAGCCGCCCAGCAGCAGGTGCCAGCGTTTGCTGTCCTCCTGAAAGCTGGACGCGTCCCACAACACCCAATGCACCCCGATCGGCTGGCTGTGCTGCACGCGCAGATAGGTCGGCTGCGCTTCGTTGGGTCGCAGCACAAACTCAAAAGCCGGATGCAGATGGCGCACCGGCCACTGCGCCACCGCCACCCCGTCGCCCGAGCGCTGCAATTGCCAGCTGGCACCCTGGTCAGACTGAACGCCGGGCCGGTACAACTCCACGCTGTCCATGCCCGGGTGAGGCAGGGCCAGCGTCAGTGCGGTCGCGGCGCTCACGTCGGGCAGCTTGAGCTGATACCACAGGGCGCGCCCCCCGCCCGTGGGCATGATCTGGTCCGGGTTGGCGGCCCGCCCCTGACCGGCCTCGAAGCGGGCACGGACCTGATCCACTGTTTGCGCACCCGACGCGTCGACCAGAACCGCCGCTTCCCCCGGGATGTGCTGCCACCTTGGCGCCAGCGCCGGAACAGTTTGAACGTTAGGGCTTACCTGAAACATCTGGCCGTTCTGGGACAAGGCCTGGGAGCTGGGCAGCACCAGAAACAGGCCCAGCAGGACCGGCCCAATCAGCCAACTACGGCTCAAAACAGAAAGTAAACGCTCACCTTGATGGTACATATTGAACGTCACAGACAGTTACGGCAGGAGGACAGGAGCAATAAGTCAAACTAACTAATTTTAATTAATTGATACACACTGTAACAAATGTTTCGACGACTGACTACCGCCTGATCACAATCACCCCTGAACTATGCTCCAGCCATGCGATTACCGCTCCACCTTGCCCCCCTTTTCGCCCCGTCTGTTTGCTGCATCGACCGGTTGAATCCAAGCCCTTGAGCGGCTGCTCAAGGACATGGGCTCCGTTTTGACGGCGGGCATCGTGGCGCTATCGCTGGCCATGGCCTTTGCGATTGCCTCCGGTCTCAAGCCTGAAGCCTGTGAAGCCGGCATCTGGACCGCCATCATTGCCAGCGCCCTGATTTCATCGCTGGGCGGCTCGGCGGTGTAGATTGGCGGCCCGGTGGGCGCTTTCATCGTCATTGTTGACGGCATTTTTTGGAGCGCTATGTGCCGGTCAGCATTGCGGTCCTGATTGCCCTGTCGCAAATCAACCTAGAAACGAGGTGCTTGGGATCGCTCGCGTCAGTGACCTGGCTTTAGCCCAGCAAGAACCCATCAGCTGCCTGCATGGCTGTCTCCCGCCGGACTGGGTCTGGCGCGCTGCCGCACCGCGGTCAGGATTCCCCGCAGAATCTCGATGGGCGGCGGCGGACAGCCAGGCACGGCGACATCGACGGGAATCACGTTGGCGACGCGGCCACAACTCGCGTAGCTCTCGCCGAAAATACCCCCTGTGCAGCCGCAGTCCCCCACCGCGACCACGAGTTTCGGCTCTGGCGTCGCGTCATAGGTGCGCCGCAATGCCTCCTCCATATGTCGCGATACCGGGCCGGTCACCAGCAGCATGTCGGCGTGGCGCGGGCTGGCGACGAACTTGATGCCCAGCCCCTCGATGTTGTAGTAGGGGTTGTTGAGCGCGTGTATCTCCAGCTCACAGCCATTGCACGAGCCCGCATCGACCTCCCGGATCGTCAGCGCCTGACCGAGAATGTCGAGAATGTCCTGGTGGATGCGATGAATCGCGGCGCCATCTGCATCGACAAGCTGCGGCGCTGGCTCGGTAACGATGCCGGTTCGGGCGATCTGCTTGAGGATGTACCACATGTCAGGGCTCTTTAGAGGTCGTGCCCCGAATAACTGAGATTGAAGGACTTGTTGATCAGCGGAAAGTCCGGAACGATGTTGCCGATCACGGCATGCTCGAGCACCGGCCAGTTCTGCCACGACGGGTCATGGCAGTGGCAGCGCACGATGCGGCCGTCGCTCCCGATCTCGAGGGCGACGAAAACCTCGCCGCGCCAGCCTTCCACCCAGCCCGCACCCATGGATGCAGCCGCCGCCGCCGGCGGCTGCAGGTCGGCGCGCACGGCGCCGTCCGGCAAGCCCGAGCACATGGCGCGAATGAGCCTCAAGGACTCGAACGTTTCTTCGAACCGCATCGTCACGCGCGCTGCGACATCGCCGTTGCGATGCGTGGCCATCGCAACGGCGAACCGGTCGTAGGGCGCCCATGCGTGGTCGCAACGCAGGTCGGCCACCTGCCCGCTGGCACGCCCTGCCAGCCCCGTGAGACCGAGCTGGGCGGCCAACTGCGGGGTCACCCGCCCGGTGGCGAGGAAGCGGTCTTGCAGGCCCGCGTGCTCGTCGTACACAGCCTTCAGCGCGCGCACGTCCTGCTCGATGTCGTCGCACTGCTGGCGCAGGCGGTCCAGCATCGGCGGCGCCAGGTCGATCGCCACGCCCCCAGGGACCACCGCGTCCATCATGAAGCGGTGGCCGAACGCCTCCAAGGAACGCCGCTGCCAGTCCTCGCGCAGGCGCGAGAACTGCGCCAGGCCGAAGGCCAGGGCCGCGTCGTTGCCCAGGGCGCCCAGGTCGCCGAGGTGGTTGGCCACGCGTTCGCGCTCCAGCATCAGGGCGCGCAGCCAGACTGCCCGGACGGGAATCTCGCAGCGCCAGGCCGATTCGAGCGCCATGCAATAGGCCCAGGCGTAGGCCACCGTCGAGTCGCCCGACACGCGGCCGGCGAGCCGGTGGGCGTCCTGCGGCGCCAGTTCGGTGAAGCGCCGCTCGATGCCCTTGTGCGTATAGCCCAGGCGCTCTTCCAGCCGCAGCACCTTCTCGCCGACGACCGAGAAGCGGAAGTGTCCGGGCTCGATGATGCCGGCATGCACCGGTCCGACGGCGATCTCGTGCACACCGTCGCCTTCGACGCGCACGAAGGGGTAGTCGGCGGGCAGCGTGCCGGCGGCGGCTGCCTGTGGCTGGGACTCGTGTCGCAGCGGCGAGGGCCCGCCCGACCACAAACCATGGTCCAGCCAAGGGCGGTCATCGAGGCTGCCCTCTGCAGGGAGGCCCGACAGGTCGGCCATGGCGCGCTGCATCCGCCCCGCGCACGGGAACGCGCCCGACAGATCCGGAAAGCGCGGTGTCTCGTCGCCCTGCCGCAATTCGAGCCAGACCAGCCCCTCGAACACGGCAAAGGCTGCACACGCGGCCATCCCGTTGCCTGACGCCCGGCGGTCGACGCCCCAGACCGAGACCAGTCGCCCGCCCCCGGCCGCGATGGTGCGCGCCACGGTGCTCCAGACGTCGCGAGCGACCAACGCGCGCCAGATTGGCAAGGGCGCCGGCAGGCGCTGCAGGTCGAGTCCGAGGTCCGACAGTGCCATACGTTCAGTTCCCCAGCATGGCAGCCGCCTGGCGATACCAGGCGTCGAGATAGGGCGGGATGTACAGGCCCAGCATCAGTCCGAGCACGAGGTGAACGAACACCGGAATCAGCGCCGGCGGGTGGGCCAGGGGCTTCAGGGTGGTTTCGCCAAAGACCATCGGCTGGACCCGACTGAACACCGACGCGAACGCCAGGCCGAGCGCGATCAACAGGAACGGCGTCGCCCAGGGCTGTTCGCGCATCGCGGTGGTGACGATCAGGAACTCGCTGGCAAAAACCCCGAACGGCGGCATGCCCAGAATGGCCAACGCCCCCAGCATCAGGCCCCAGCCGACCATGGGGCTGACCCGGATCAGCCCGCGAATGTCGTCCATGATCTGTGTGCCGGCCTTCTGCGTCGCATGGCCGACGGCAAAGAAGATCGCGGACTTGATCAGCGAATGCACCGTCATGTGCAGCAACCCGGCGAAGTTGGCGATCGGCCCGCCCATGCCGAAGGCAAAAGTCATCATGCCCATGTGCTCGATGGACGAGTAGGCGAACATGCGCTTCACGTCCTTCTGCCGGATCAGGAAGAACACGGCCGCCACCACCGAGACCAGGCCGAAGCCCATCATCAGGCGACCGGTGAGATGGTTCTGCAGCGCGCCGTCCGTCAGGACCTTGCAACGCAGGACCGCGTAGAGCGCCACGTTCAGCAGCAGGCCCGACAGCACGGCAGACACCGGTGTCGGGCCCTCGGCGTGTGCGTCCGG
The DNA here is from genome assembly GCF_036676035.1 of Polaromonas sp. GTDB lineage: Bacteria > Pseudomonadota > Gammaproteobacteria > Burkholderiales > Burkholderiaceae_C > Polaromonas. The sequence continues at coordinate 183,917 of NZ_JAKFDR010000011.1, read as the reverse complement.
CAGCCAGTTGTGCACCGGCACCAGGCCGACCTTGGTGCCGTAGCCGATGAACAGGAAGGCGAAAGCCAGCGTGATGATGTTCGGGTCGAGCTGGCCCTTCACCGCATCGAGGCTGGTCCAGAGCAGGGCGCCGCCCTCGGGGCCGATGACCTTCTCGGCCGCCATGTAGAGCAGCACCGTGCCGAACAGCGCCTGGGCGATGCCCACGCCGCACAAGATGAAATATTTCCACGCGGCCTCCAGGCTGGCCGCAGTGCGGTAGACGCTGACCAGCAGCACGGTGGTCAGCGTGGCAGCCTCCATCGCGACCCAGAGAATACCCATGTTGTTGGTCGTCAGCGCCAGCAGCATCGTGAAGCTGAACAACTGGTACATGCTGTGGTACAGGCGCAGGCGCGGCGGGGTCATCTTGCCGTGGTCGCGCTCCACGCGCATGTAGGGCCGCGAGAAAATCGAGGTGGTGAGGCCGACGAACGCGGTCAGCGTCACGAGAAAGACGTTCAAGGGGTCGATGTAGAACTCGCGGTCCCACACCAGCGCCGGCCCGCCTTCGATGATCTGCACCGTGAGCACGCAGGCCGCGATAAAGGTGCCCAGGCTGAAGGCGACGTTGACGTCGCGCGCGTCGTCGCGATGGCCGACCAGCGCCAGCACCAGGCCGCCGGCGAGCGGGGTTGCGAGGAGGAAGGCCAGGGCAAGCAAGTCAGTCCTCCTTGAGTTTTTCGAGGTGGCTGATGTCCAGGCTGTCGAACTGCTCGCGGATCTGGAACATGAACACGCCCAGGATCAGCACGCCGATCAGCACGTCCAGCGCGATGCCGAGCTCCACCACCATCGGCATGCCGTGGGTGGCCGAGGTGGCGGCGAAGAACAAGCCATTTTCCATCGCCAGGAAGCCAATCACCTGCGGCACCGCCTTGGCGCGCGTGATCATCATCAGGAAGGACAGCAGAACGCAGGCCAATGCGATGCCCAGCGTGCCGCTGGCAAGTGCCGACGACAGCCGCGCGATCGGCATCGCGAGGTTGAAGGCAAAGATCACGACCCCGATGCCAATCAGCATGGTCGTCGGGATATTGATCAGCGTCTCGACGTCCCAGCGGATATCGAGGCGGTTGATGACGCGGTGCAACAGGTACGGGATCAACAGCACCTTGAGCACGAAGGTCACGCCGGCAGACAGGTACAGGTGCGGCTGGTGGGTCGCGTAGCCGACCACGCTGGTCGCCAGCACCAGCGTCGCACCCTGCATCGTGAACAGATGGATCAGCGACAGGATGCGACGCTGCGAGATCATCGCGAAGGCGAGGATGAGCAGCACCGCGCCGAGCAGGTTGACGAACTGGGTCAGCAGAGTGCTCATGTCAGTACCCGCCCGGCTGCACTAAGGGCACTGAGGCTTTGCAGGCAGCGGCACTCAGCCCCCTTGGAGGGCGGCGAACGAAGTGGGCTTGGGGGCATTGCATCATTGTCCCAGCATCAACTGCACCAGCATGCCAATGACCGCCAGCAGGAAGGCGGTGGCCAGGAACTCGGGGACGCGGAAAATGCGCATCTTGGCGCTCGCCGTCTCCAGCATGGCGAGCAGGAAGCCGCCCACCGCCAGCTTGAGAAGCAGCACCGGCAAGGCCAGCAGCATGGCCAGCGGCGCCTGCGCCTCGGCCACGCCCCAAGGAAAGAACAGCGCCAGGCCGATGCAGGAGTAGGCGAACAGCTTCAGGCTCGCCGCCCACTCGATCAGCGCCAGGTGGCGGCCCGAGTACTCCAGGATGAGGGCCTCGTGGATCATCGTCAGCTCCAGGTGCGTGGCCGGATTGTCCACCGGCACGCGCGCATTCTCGGCCAACGATATCATCGTGAAGGCGACACCGGCAAAGGCCAGGCCAGGGTAGATCGCCAGCTCGCGATGGGCCAGCGTCTCGACAATGGTGGTGAGCGAGGTCGACTTGGAGATCAGCGAAGCCGAAAACAGAACCATCAGCAGCGCCGGCTCGGCCAGGAAGCCGATCAGCATCTCGCGCCGCGCGCCCAGGGTGCCGAAGGCCGTGCCGATGTCCATGGCGGCCAGCGAGATGAACACGCGGGCCAGCGCGAACAGGCCGACCAGCGCGATGGCATCGGCCGCCGGCGCCAGCGGCAGGTCGGTGGACAGCGTGGGGATGATGGCGCAGGCCAGCACCATGCAGCCGAACACCACGTAGGGCGCCGTGCCGAACAGCCGCGACGCGTTGTCGGCCACCATCGACTCCTTGTTGAACAGCTTGTGCAGCATCCGGTAGGGCTGCCAGAGGCTGGGCGCGGACTTGTTCTGCAGCCAGGCACGCCACTGGTTGACCCAGCCGGTCAGCAGCGGCGCGATCGCGATCGCGATGCCGATTTCGAGTAACTGAGACAGAAAGCCGGTGAAGCTCATGGGAACCTCATCGCATCACCGCCAACAGCGTGGCGACCAGGGTCAGGAAACTGTACAGCAGGTACACCGCGATGCGCCCCTGCTGCATCAGGCCGACCAGTCGCGCCAGGTAGGCCGCCAGATCGGCGATCGGTACGTACAGCCAACGCCAGAAGTGGTCCTCGACCGTCACGCGGTAGCGCGGTTTCTCGTCGAAGGGCGTCGGCAGCTCGCGCCGCATCAGGAAGAAGGGCTCGAAGATCTGGCGGATCGGCTGGCCAAAGCCCTCCGCAGTGTCCTGCATGCGCGCATTGCCCCACGGAAAGCCGCAGGCCCACGGCAGGCCGCGACGCACCCGGCCGTGGTAGAACCAGCGCACCAGCAGGTAAGCGAGCGCAAAACTCCCCAAGATGCCGAGCAGGAAGATCACAGGACCGTAGCTCGCCTGCTCCAGGCTGTTCGGCGCCAGAAGCCAGCCACTGGCCGCCACCTTGGCACCCAGGCCTGACTGGACGAGCTGCTGCGTCACCGGGTCGATCAGCTGGATGAACTGCGTCGGCAGCAGGCCGAGGACGACGCAGCCGAGCGCCAGCCACACCATGCCCGCGAGTTCCCAGGGGCCGGCGTCCTGGGCGCTGGCGAGCTTGTCCTCGCGCGGCTGGCCGAGAAAGATCACACCGAAGAACTTGACCATCGTGTAGCCGGCCAGTGCCGCCACCAGGGCGATCAACGCGGCAACCACCGGGATCAGCATGGTCAGCAGCGGCAAAGGCAAGCCTGGCGTGAACAGGAAGCTCTGCAGCAGCAGCCACTCCGACACGAACCCACCGAGCGGCGGCAGGCCGGCGCTGGCCAGCACGCCGAACAGCGTGAGCCATCCCACCCAGGGCATGGTCCGGATCAGGCCCCCCAGTTTGCCGAGGTTTCTCTCGGAGGTGGCGTGCAGCACGCTGCCGGTGCCGAGGAAAAGCAGGCTCTTGAAGAAGGCATGGCTTGCGACGTGATAGAGGGTCGCCGTCAGGGCCAGCGCGGCCATCGGCTTCATGTCGTAGGCCGAAAAGATCAACGTCAGGCCCATGCCGACGAACAGCAGGCCCATGTTCTCGATCGACGAATAGGCCAGCAACCGTTTCATGTCGGTCTGAACAGCCGCGAAAACCACGCCGAACAGGGCGGTTGCCAAACCGGCGGCCAGCAGCAACCCGCCCCACCACCACAGACGCATGTGCAGCAAGTCGAAAGACACGCGCAACAGACCGTAGATGGCCGTATTGAGCATGACACCGCTCATCAGGGCCGACACCGGCGAGGGTGCAGCCGGGTGGGCCTCCGGCAGCCATACGTGCAAGGGCAGGATGCCGGCCTTGGCGCCGAAGCCAAACACGGCGAGCAGGAAGCCGACCGAGGCCCACAAGGGTGTCAGGGCCTGCGCCCGCATGTTGGCGAAGGTGTAGTCGCCGGTGTTGGCCTGCAGCACGCCGAAGCACAGCAGGATGGCGATCGCGCCGATGCGCGCCATCGTGATGTAGAGGTAGCCGGCGCTGCGCACTTCCGGGATGCGGTGGTTCGCGGTTACCAGGAAGAACGACGCCAGCGCCATCGTCTCCCACATCACCATGAACGAGTAGGCGTCGTCGGCCAGCACGACCCCCGCCATGCTGGCCAGGAAGACGTGGTACTCCAGGCACAGCAGGCCCGGCGGCGTGCCTTCGCCCTTGCGGAAGTAGCCTGCCGCGAACGTGGAGATGCCGGCCGACGCCGCGCCGATCACCATCAGGAAGTAGGCGGAAAGATTGTCCAGTCGCAGATGGAATGGCAAGGCCGGCAGACCGATGGGCAGCACGGCGACTTCAGGCGTGCCAAGCACCGCGCCGAGAGCCAAGCCGAAAAGCGCCAGCCCGAGCAAGCCGCCGACCGGGAAAAGCACGCGGGACACCAGGGCAAGACGATGCAGGGCGATGACCCCTGCGGCCCCCACGATCAGCCAGCCCAGCACGGCCACGAGCATCCAGTCGAGGATGAGCCATTGCGCGACGGTGAGCGGGTTGCTCATGCCCCAGGCCGGCGCGCCACACGTCGCTTCTCAGGAGGTGGTTTATCGCTCCGTTGCGCACAAAGGCGCTCCAAGGCCGCCTTCTTGTTCGGATCAATGAGCAGCGCTAGCCGTGCGGTCTTGAACTCCATACATCCTCGGCATGACAGTGCGACGATTACATGCGCCACATCGTACATGAATGCCATGGGATCAACAAACGCCTAACGCCGCTGATATCTCAGCGCCAGGCGGACGCGGTTGAATGCCGGAAGAAGATGCGCACGCACATCGGACTTGAACGCTTGCGGCAATGCTTCCGTGCCTATGGAATGATTGAGTATCAGATCGCCTTTGCACGCGAAAACCACGACATTCATGCAAGCAGCGGCGCTGACTCGCAAGACTGGCGTGCCAAAGCTTCGGACGATTCGTTCGATGTATTGCTCAGAATCGCTGTCATCGCCGTCCAGGTTGAAAACCGCAATCCCGTCGCGGCGCAACGCTGCGAAGCAGTCATCGTAAAAGCTCTGCGATGACAGCTGGGGAGGAATCCCCTCTGCCGCAAAGCCGTCTACAAGCAAGGTGTCGAGCGAGTCCTCGGCGGTCCTGACGAAGTCCGCCCCGTCGCCCAGAACCACGGAGAAGCGCTCGTCATCGGGTGGAACATGGAATTTGTCGCGAAGCGAGAGGACGTGCGGATTGACCTCCACCGCGGTGATTCGCGATTCCGTCAGGTAACGATGGCAGAACTTGGCCAGCGAGCCACCGCCCAACCCGATGATGGCTATATGTTCGGGCTGGCTCATGAACAGCAGGAATCCCATCATTAAGCGCGTGTATTCCAGGCTCAGCCAGTCCGGCTGTTCAAGAAACATCCGGCTTTGCATCTCCAGACGGGTGAAATGCAGTGACCGGCTACCCGGTGTCTCGATCACGAAGGGCTCGGCGTGCTGCAGGGCTTTGAAGGTATTGAGCATCTCTTCTCTGCTAAACCGGCTGTTGCAGGGTTTCTCGATCCTGCCGCCTGGCTGCCTTTTTGACCCTCGACAGGTTGGACGCCCGTTGAGCCCAAGCCCCGGGAGCCGGATGTGCCGGCACGGGATCCGTTGGCTTGTTCGATGGCCCAGTGCTCATTGGGTAACCTCCGCGCTGCGCGCTGCGGTATTCGCCTTGGGAACGGCCCGGCGGCTCATTGGGTAACCTCCGCGCTGCGCGCTGCGGTATTCGCCTTGGGAACGGCCCGGCGGCTCATGGCATTTCCCTTTGGATTTTCTTGCCAAGTAACCAGAAATCCTTCAGGAGCGGAGGTGCCGCCAATACCATGAGCAAGGTGGCCACGGGCACTGTTGCCGCGAAGCCCAAAGCCTTGAACGCCACCGCGCCGATCACGCCCCCAACAAAAAACAACCCGAGAATGACCGTGTGGATAGCCAGCTTGTCGCGATCGGCCTTCACGAAGTGCTCGATATTGGTTTCCCGCGTGCGGTTCCAGTAGATCAGCCGTCCCAGCTCAATTCCGAGATCCGTGATCACACCCGTCATGTGTGTGGTTCTGATCTCGGCCTTTGATATTTTGGTGACGATCGCATTCTGCAATCCCATGATGAAACACAACAGCAGCACGGTGGACGGCACAAACAATTCACTGAAAAGCTGAAGATTGGCCCCCAGCAGGCCAAAGACCAGAAGCAGGACCGCTTCGAGCATGAGCGACAGTGCGAACTCGCCATGCATCTGCCGCCGCCGCGCCCAATTAATCAGTACCGCGGTCGTCGCGGCTCCACAAAGAAATGCGGCCAGCGACGCAACTCCCGCGAAAACTAAAACGGTGTGACCCAAAACCAGGTCGTCAGCGATGGCAGACAGAATCCCGGTCATGTGAGAGGTATAGCGCTGCACCGCAAGAAACCCCCCAGCGTTGATGGCGCCGGCAATAAGCGCAAGCATTCCGCCCAATTGGCGATTGCTCCGTCGCGTTCTGACTCGATGGGTCAGGCCGTGAAGGAAGTTTGCGGGCGTAAAAAAGATGAGCTTTGCGAGCCCGTCGACCTCGTTACTCATAAATTGAATATAGTTTGCATTCAATTCAATTGCAATTATAATTTGATTATCATAACGTCCGATGACTATGGGAGCATGAATATGGGCGCATCCATGGAGCTAAAGACGGCACGACTGACGGTTCTGATTGATCCGGCAAAGAAACTGGCGTTCGAGGGCTTGTGTGCAAGACAGGATGTCACCCCCTCCCAAGTCGTACGAAGGCTCATTCGCGAGTATCTGGCCGAGCATGGTGTCGAATTCCAGCCGTCCGGGACTTCAAAATCGTCCAGAAAAGGGCGCACATCTTGAAGATCGGCAAGCGAGAGAGGGCTTGCACCAATTTCACCTCGAAGACGGTCAGTTTGCCCAAAGCGTAACGGCACTGGCATTTGGGCACCGCCGCCTTGGGCGCCTTGAGCCACTTTAAGCCACTTCTTGACCGCGTTGCACGACAGCCCCGTGCGCCTCGCCAGCTCACCGAGCCACAGTCCGCATGGAAGTCGCTATAAAAACAATAGCTGTCTGCGCATATTCTGCGCCGGTAAAGCTCACTTTTTATTTAAAAAATACTGCGGCAACGCTCAGCGCTTTCCATGCGCCGCTTCCTGCCGGATGTCGTCACCGAGCCGGTGCTGCGCACTTTGAGGTCCTGGTCGAACACCGCGGTGAAGAATAAAAGGGGTATTTTTCGAGATCGGCATGTGGGAAATCTGCTCCAGGAAAGGCGTCGGGTGGAGCCCGGTAAAATCAGTCAACTCCATGTTTGAGGCCGTTTAATTCCATGTCCATCTTTCGCCGTCCCGACTACACCTCTGAAGCCACCCAACTCATTGACGCGCTCAAAGCGAAGAAACCCACGCTGGAAGCCGAGCAGCGCCAGGGGCGCGCGATTTTTTGGGACAAAAAGCTCGACCTCTCGGAGCAGGCGGATTACCAGGATGCCAGCGTGCCGCAGCAGCCTTATGTCTACGGTACCAGCGGCCACCCAAACAGCAAATAGGCTCAAAAAAATAACAATCAAAAAGGCCTTCAGCCCGCACTGGTAGTGCGCAAGCAGCTATATTTTTTATAGCATCGCCGGATTGTCCCAAGCCCATGCCCTCGATCACCGAACTGCCGCCCTCGCCGTCCGAGCCGGGCCTGCCGACCGTCGTGCAGGCGCTGCCGGGCATGCCGGCCGTGATTGACCAGGTGGCGCTGGCCCGCCTGTACGGCGAGCCGCTGTTTGCGATGCCGCACGACCTGTACATCCCGCCGGATGCGCTGCAGGTGTTTCTGGAGGCTTTTGAGGGCCCGCTGGACTTGCTGCTCTACCTGATCCGCAAGCAGAACTTCAATATTCTGGACATCCCGATGGCCGCGGTCACGCGCCAGTACCTGGCCTATGTCGACGAGATCCGTGCCACCAACCTGGAACTGGCCGCCGAATACCTGCTGATGGCCGCGATGCTGATCGAGATCAAGTCGCGCATGCTGCTGCCGCCCAAAAAGACCGCCGAGGGCCAGGAGCCCGAAGACCCGCGCGCCGAGCTGGTGCGCCGTCTGCTCGAGTACGAGCAGATCAAGCTGGCGGCCCACAAGCTCAACGAACTACCGCAATTTGGCCGCGACTTTCTGCGCGCCCAGGTCTATGTGGAGCAATCGCTGCAGCCGCGCTTCCCGGATGTGAACGTGGTCGATTTGCAGGAGGCCTGGCGCGACATCATCAAGCGCGCCAAGCTGGTACAGCACCACGTCATCAGCCGCGAAGAACTCAGCGTGCGCGAGCACATGAGCATCGTGCTGCGCAAGCTGCAGGGCCGCAAATTCGTCGAATTTGAAGAGCTGTTTGACGCCACGCGCGGCATGCCGGTGCTGGTGGTGACCTTCATCGCGCTGCTCGAATTGTCCAAGGAAGGCCTGCTGGAAGTCACGCAGGCCGAGGCCTACGCCCCGATTTATGTGCGGCTGGCCTATACCCCGGCCTAAGGCCTTAAACCCATGTCCCATTCACCCACCCCGACGCAGCACGCCTTTGATGTGCTGGTCATTGGCAGCGGCCTGGCCGGCCTGACGGCGGCGCTGCAGCTGGCCCCCACCCACCGTGTGGCCGTGCTGACCAAGCGCGCCATGAGCGACGGCTCCAGCGGCTGGGCCCAGGGTGGCATTGCCGCCGTGCTGGCCGAGGACGACAGCTTTGACGCGCATGTGGACGATACGCTGGTGGCCGGCGCCGGCCTGTCCGATCCGGCCGCCACCCGCTTTGTGGTGGAAAACGCCCCGCAAACCATTGCCTGGCTGCAGGAGCTGGGCGTGCCGTTCTCGCAGGAAGACGGCCACCTGCACCTGACGCGCGAAGGCGGCCACAGCGCCCGGCGCATCGTGCATGTGACCGACGCCACGGGCGCTGCCGTGCAGCGCACGCTGATAGCACAGGTGCGCCGCACGCCCAACATCACGCTGTTTGAGCACCACACGCTGGTGGACCTGATCACCGCCAGCAAGCTGGGGGAAAAGCCAGCGGATGAGCCTGACCGCTGCCTCGGTCTGTATGCCCTGGACGAAGCCACCGACGAGGTGCTCACCTTCAGCGCACCGCACACCATTTTGGCCACTGGCGGCGCGGGCAAGGTCTATCTGTACACCACCAACCCCGACACCGCCACCGGCGACGGCACGGCGGCCGCCTGGCGCGCCGGCTGCCGTGTGGCCAACATGGAGTTCATCCAGTTCCACCCGACCTGCCTGTACCACCCGCACGCCAAATCATTTTTGATCACCGAGGCGGTGCGCGGCGAAGGCGGCCGCCTGCTGCTGCCTGAATCGGCGGGAGGCACCCGCTTCATGCCCCACCACGATGCCCGTGCCGAACTGGCGCCGCGCGACGTGGTGGCGCGCGCGATTGACTTCGAGATGAAGAAGCACGGCCTCGATTGCGTGCACCTGGACATTTCGCATCAGCCGCTGAGCTTCATCCTGGCGCATTTCCCCAATATCTACGCCCGCTGCCTGGAGCTGGGCATAGACATCTCGAAGCAGCCGATTCCCGTGGTGCCCGCCGCGCACTACACCTGCGGCGGCGTGCTGACCGACCTGGACGGCCACACCGATGTGCCCGGCCTGTACGCGATAGGCGAGACCGCCTGCACCGGCCTGCATGGCGCCAACCGGCTGGCCAGCAACTCGCTGGTCGAATGCATGGTGTTTGCGCGCGCCGCGGCGCAGGACATCCTTCACACTCCACGTGCCCAGCCGCCCGCCTTGCCGGCCTGGGACGACAGCCGCGTCACCGATGCCGACGAAACGGTGGTGATCTCGCACAACTGGGACGAGTTGCGCCGCTTCATGTGGGACTACGTGGGCATAGTGCGCACCAACAAGCGCCTGGATCGCGCGGCGCACCGCATCACACTGCTGCAGGGCGAAATCCAGGAGTTCTACGCGCACTTTCATGTCACGCGCGACTTGCTGGAGCTGCGCAACCTGGTGCAGGTGGCCGAACTCATCGTGCGCTCGGCCCAGGCCCGGCATGAAAGCCGCGGCCTGCACTTCAGCCGGGACTACCCGGCGCTGCTAAGCCCGGCGGTGCCCACCATCCTCGTGCCGCCCGCGGCCTGACACCGCAGGCCCGCATCACACGGTGCGGCGGTCAAGTGTGATGTTGCACGCTATCTGGCACATAAAACCGCGCCTTTTTGCCCATGGCGTCGTTGCAAATCCGCGCAATAGTGGAACTATTGCTGTGGTTTGCGCCTAGTCCTAGGCAAAAATTCATCGGTTTTATTTGTGCCATCAAGCATGCAACATCACACTAGGTCCGCCGCAATCCAGCCGCGCAGGCTGTTGACGAAGGCCAGGGCCTGCACGCGTGGCAGGTCGTCCAGCCGCACCACGGCTTCAGCCACACGGCCATCACGCAATGCATTGGCCCGCCCAACGCCGCCCAGCAAACCGCATTGCAGCGGCGGCGTGACCCAGCGACCGTCCAGCAGCAGCGCCACGTTGCCGCGCGTGCATTCGGTGATCTCGCCTTCCGGGTTCCACAGCAAGCTATCGAACATATCGGCTTGCCTGGGCGTGAAGGCATCGTAGTGCGCGCGGCGCGTGGTCTTGAAGCGCACAAATTCACCGTGCGCTTCCTCGATGGCATGGTCTGCCAGTTCAAGCCGCACGCGTTGCGGCGAGGCCGGCAGCGCATGGGCTTCAACCTTGGCACGTCCCTGCGCATCCAGTAGCAGGCGCACGCGCCACATTCCCTGCGGATGAGTCTGCGCCAGTTCTTGCAAACACCGCTCGATGGACGGTTGCTGCCAAGGGTAGCCAAAATGCGCGGCCGCAGCGGCCATGCGCGCCAGATGCGCGGGTGCGTCGCGCAGGCTGCCATCCTCCAGCGCCATGGTTTCCAGCAAGTCAAAAGGCCTGCTCGCCCGCTCCACAAAGGCGCGCTTGTGCTGCCACTCCTGCCACTCGCCATCGGCCCTGGCGTCCGCGGTGATGCCGCTGCCAATGCCACAGCGCAGCGCCGTGCCGCGCAGGGTCACGGTGCGGATGGGCACATTGAAGGTGGCCTTTATGCCGTGTTCGCCCGGCTGCACCACACCCAAAGCGCCACAGTACACACCGCGCGCCTGCGGCTCCAGCGCGCGGATCGTCTGCATGGCGCGCACCTTGGGCGCCCCGGTCACCGAGCCGCAGGGGAACAAGGCCGCAAACACATCGGCCAGTGAACAACCCGCACGTGTTCGCGCCTCCACGTCCGAAGTCATCTGCCACACCGTGGGCAGCGCCTCGGTATGAAACAGGTGCGGCACGCGCACGCTGAAAGGCTGGGCAATGCGCGACAGGTCGTTGCGCAGCAGGTCCACGATCATCACGTTCTCGGCACGCTCCTTGGCCGATGTGCGCAGGGCCTCGGCCTGCGCGGCATCTTCGTGCGCAGTAGCGCCGCGCCCTGCCGTGCCTTTCATGGGCCGCGTCAGGATGCGACCTGCACGCCAGTCGAAAAACAGCTCGGGCGACACCGACAGCACCTGCTCATCGCCGGTGTCCAGAAAGGCCGCATAGCCGCCGGGCTGGGCGCGCTGCAGGGCGGAAAACAGGGCGCGGGCCGGCTCAGCCACGGCCTCGCCGGACAGCGAACCGGACATCTGCGCCGTGAAATTGACCTGGTACAACTCACCCCCGGCAATGGCGCGCTGGATGCGGTCCAGCGCCGCATCAAAGACGGGGCGGGGACAGGCCTCCTGCCACTGTACCTGGGCGGCCGCATCCGCTTCATCCCGGGGCCACGGCAGCGCCTCGTCGTACACCGCGAACCAGGCCAATGGCCCCTCAGCCGCATGCACGGCCAACGCCGCGTCAAAGGCCGGCGCCGCCTCGTAGCGCAGGTAGCCCACGCACCAGGCGCCCTGCTGCGCGGCCTCCTGCACGGCATTCAGCACGGGACGCACCTGCGCCAGCTCGCGCGCCACCAGCACCTTGCGCGCAGCGCCAAAGGCCTGGCGCAGACGCGGCCCGTCGGGATGCTCTGGGTTGGAGAAGTCTATGAGGGCCGAGAAGGCCGCCATCAGGCAGCGCCGATGTTCGGCACCAGCGCGCCTGCCGGCTGGCCGGCCTTCAGCGCCGCAGTAAACGCCAGCATGCGATCAATCGGCATACGGGCACGAACGCCCAGCGCCGGATCGACGTGAACTTCATTGCGGCCGGTCTCCAGCACCTGGGCCAGGCCCGCCAAACTGTTCATGGCCATCCAGGGGCAGTGCGCGCAGCTCTTGCAGGTGGCGCTGTTGCCCGCGGTCGGCGCTTCGATGAAGATTTTGCCGGGGTTGAGCGTGCGCAGCTTGTGCATCATGCCGCTGTCGGTGGCGACGATGAACTCCGGGGCGTCCAGCTCGTGCGCGGCCTTGAGGATGGCCGAGGTCGAGCCCACGGCATCGGCCAGCGCCACCACGTCGGCCGGCGACTCGGGATGCACCAGCACCTTGGCCTTGGGGTGGTCCTTCATCAGCGCCTGCAGCTCGAAGGCCTTGAATTCGTCGTGCACGATGCACGAGCCGTTCCAGAGCACCATGTCGGCGCCGGTTTCGCGCTGGATGTAGCCCCCCAGGTGCTTGTCGGGCGCCCACAGAATCTTGTGGCCCTTTTCTGTCAGTGCCCGCACGATGTCGAGCGCGCAGCTCGAGGTCACCAGCCAGTCGGAGCGCGCCTTCACGGCCGCGCTGGTGTTGGCATAGACCACCACCGTGCGGTCCGGGTGGGCATCGCAAAATGCGCTGAATTCATCGATCGGGCAGCCCAGGTCCAGCGAGCAGGTCGCGTCCAGGTCAGGCATCAGCACGCGCTTTTCCGGCGAAACGATCTTGGCGGTCTCACCCATGAAGCGCACGCCCGAGACCACCAGCGTCTGAGCCGCATGGTCGCGCCCGAAGCGCGCCATCTCCAGCGAGTCGCTGACAATACCGCCGGTTTCCTCGGCCAGATCCTGCAGGTCGGGGTGCACGTAGTAGTGCGAGACCATGACCGCGTTGCGCTCTTTCAGCAAGCGGCGGATCTTGTCTTTGAGCGCGGCGCGCTCGTCGGGCCCCGGTTCCTGCGGCACACGGGCCCAGGCATGCTTGGTGTCGCAGGCCGACGCACCAGGCACTGCCTCCGGGTGCGGCAGGTCGTATTCAACATCGATAACGGGACTCATCAAAACTCCTGAAAACGCATCGAGAAATCCGTCGCCTTGACGTCCTTGGTCAGGCCTCCTATGGAGATGCGGTCTACGCCGGTTTCTGCAAGGGCCCGCAGGCCGTCCAGCGTGACGCCACCCGATATTTCAAGTATCGCGCGTCCCGCGTTCATGCGCACAGCCTCACGCAGTGTGGGGAGATCCATGTTGTCGAGCAGCACCATTTTCGCGCCCGCGCCCAAGGCCTCTTCGAGCTGGGCCAGTGTTTCCACTTCGATCTCGACAAAGTTCGCTTGGCGCCCCACGCGCGCCGCGGCCTGCAGCGCCGCCGTCACGCCGCCCGCCGCCGCGATGTGGTTTTCCTTGATCAGCACGGCATCAAACAGGCCAATGCGGTGGTTGGTGCCGCCGCCCATGCGCACCGCGTACTTTTGCGCCAGGCGTAGGCCGGGCAGGGTTTTGCGCGTGTCCACAATCCGCGCCCGCGTGCCCTTGACGGCTTCTACATAGGTCGCGGTCTTGGTTGCGACAGCGCTCAGCAGCTGCAGAAAATTGAGTGCCGTGCGCTCAGCCGTCAGCAGGGCCTGTGCCCGCCCCTGCAACTCCAGCACCACCTGGTTGGCCGCGCAGCGCTCGCCGTCCCGCACATGCCAGATCAGACGGGCCTGGGGGTCCAGTTGCATGACGGCAGCCTGCACCCAGGCCTGGCCGCAAATCACGGCGCTTTCTCGCGCCAACACCTGCGCCCTGGCATTGCGGTTCGGGTCAATCAGGCCGGCCGTCAAATCGCCGGCCCCCACATCTTCGGCCAGCGCACGCACCACATCGGCCTCGGCCAACCGGGCCAGCGTTTCCACAGAGAAATCAACGGATTTTTTCATATAACTAATTTGAATAAGGACTCGCCTAGACTAGTGGCTCAACAGGTTAATTGTTACTGATTTCAGGGCAGCCGGTGCCCCATTGTCCCGCCTGTTTTTCGCCCCCCTTTTTTCTGCAGATACCACCAGGCCCTCTCATGTTCCGCACCCTGCTCAAATCCAAAATCCACCGCGCCGCCGTCACCCATTGCGAACTCAATTACGAAGGGTCATGCGCCATCGACGAAGACCTGCTGGACGCCGCCAATCTGGGCGAGAACGAGCAGGTCCACATCTGGAACATCAACAATGGCGAGCGCTTCATCACCTACGCCATCCGCGCCGAGCGCGGCAGCCGCATCATCTCGGTCAACGGCTCGGCCGCACGCCGGGCCGCGGTGGGCGACCTCGTCATCATTGCCGCCTTCGCGCAGGTTGAAGAAAAGGAAGTGGCGGGTTTTGCGCCCAAGCTGGTGTTCGTCAACCCCGACAACCGCATTAAGGAAGAGCGCTCGACCATTCCGGTGCAAATGGCCTGATCGCCTGATATCACCAGCAGCCTGGCCCTGGCACGCACAGGCGAAAGCGCCACGTTGAGCATCCCCGCCCTTTCTAAATGGGAGCCCCCATGGACAACCCCTCGATGATTCAGCGCAGCCTGCAGCACGTGTGGCACCCCTGCACGCAGATGAAGCTGCACGAGTCACTGCCCCTGATTCCGATTTCCAGGGCCGAAGGCGTGTGGCTCCACGACTTTGAAGGCCGTCGCTACCTCGACGGCATCAGTTCCTGGTGGGTCAACCTGTTTGGCCACGGCCATCCGCACATCAAGGCCGCGCTGGTGGCGCAACTTGATCAGCTCGACCACGTGATGCTGGCCGGTTTCACGCACCAGCCGGTGGTGGAACTGTCAGAAAAACTGGCGCAGTTGACGGGGTTGGGCCATGCCTTTTATGGCAGCGACGGCGCTTCGGCCACCGAGATCGCGCTCAAGATGAGTGCGCACTACTGGCGCAACACCGGGCGCCCCGAGAAATGCCGCTTTGTGGGACTGGCCGGCGGCTACCACGGCGAGACCGTGGGCGCGCTGGCCGTGACCGACATCGCCCTCTTCCGCGAGGCCTACGCGCCCCTGGTGCGGCTGGCGGCCACCGTGCCCAGCCCCGATGCGCGCGTAGCGCAGCCGGGTGAAAGTTCCGTAGACGTGGCCAAGCGCGCCGCCAGCGCTCTGGAGGCCTGGCTGCAACAGCACCACGCCAGCACCGCAGCCCTCATCGTCGAGCCTCTGGTGCAGTGCGCCGCCGGCATGGCCATGCACGATGCCAGCTACCTGCGCCAGGTGCGCGCGCTGTGCGACCGCCACGAGGTGCATTTGGTGGTGGACGAAATCGCCACCGGCTTCGGGCGCACCGGCACAATGTTTGCCCACCAGCAGGCCGGTATCCGGCCCGACTTCATTTGCCTGTCAAAAGGACTGACCGGCGGCACCCTGCCCCTGTCTGCGGTGCTGACCACCGACACGGTCTACCAAGCCTTTTACGATGACGATGTGGCGCGCGGCTTTCTGCATTCGCACTCCTACACCGGCAACCCGCTGGCCTGCCGCGCCGCACTGGCCACGCTGGAGCTGTTCGAGCAAAACGAGGTGCTGGCCCACAACGTCACGCTGGCCCACACCATCAGCCAGGCCTTCGCGCCATTAAGCACCCATGCGCGCATCAAGAACGCCAGGCAGCTCGGCATGATCTGGGCCTGGGATGTAGCCACCACGCTGCCGCACTTTTCACGCCGCTACCACCAGCACGCCCTGGCGCACGGCGTGCTGCTGCGGCCGATTGGCAACACGATTTATGCCATGCCACCCTATGTGATGAACGAAGACACGGCAGGGCACCTGGCACGCGGCGCGCTGGCGGCCCTGGAGGCCACGCTGGCCGAAGAAAATGCGCATGGCTGAGCGTCAAAAAATCTCCTTCTTCGTGACGGGCACCGACACCGGCGTCGGTAAAACCCTGGTCAGTGCGGCGCTGCTGCATGCGCTGGCCCAGCACTACCCGCGTGTCGTCGGCATGAAGCCCGTGGCGGCGGGCACCACCTTGATAGACGGCCTGCAAGCCAACGACGATGTGCTGGCCCTGCGCGCCGCATCAAACTGCCGCGTACCCCCCGAGCTCGACAACCCGGTGCTGCTGCCCGACGCGGTATCGCCTCACATTGCCGCTGCGCGCGCCGGCGTTGACATCAACATCGCCCATATCGTGGCCTGCCACCGCCAATTACTGCAACTGGCTGACGCCGTGGTGGTGGAAGGCGCGGGCGGCTTCATGGTGCCGCTGTCGGATACGGAAACCGGCGCGGATCTGGCGCAGGCGCTGGCCCTGCCCGTGGTACTGGTGGTGGGCCTGCGCCTGGGCTGCCTCAACCACGCGCTGCTGACGGCCGAAGCCATTCGCGCACGCGGCCTCACGCTGGCGGGCTGGGTCGCCAACCATGTCGATCCCACCATGCTGGCGCAAAACGACAACATCGCTTTTTTGCAGCAGCGGCTCGCTGCGCCGCTGCTGGCCAGCATTGCGCACCAGCCGCTGCCCAACCCCCAAACCATCAAGATGGAGCTTCCCCTGGCATGGCAATCAACACTCCACTAAGCAGCTCCTGGCTGGCTGAATTCCCGGCACGCATCGCCGAGCTGGACCGCACGCACTTGCGCCGCCGGCGCCGCGTCGTGGTGCCCGAAGACGGCGCCCACCTGCAAATTGACGGGCAGCGCATGCTGGCGTTTTGCAGCAACGACTACCTGGGCCTGGCCGGCCACCCCGCGCTGGTGCAAGCGGCCTGCGACGGTGCCCGCGCTTTCGGCGTCGGTGCAGCGGCCTCGCCACTGGTGAGCGGCCACAGCGCGGCCAACGACGCGCTGGAGCACGAACTGGCGCGCTTCGTCGGCCAGCCGCGCGCCCTGTACTTCTACGCCGGCTACGCCACCAACATCGGCATCGTGCCCGCGCTGGTGGGCAAGGGCGATGCGATTTTTTCAGACGCGCTGAACCACGCCTGCCTGATTGACGGCGCCAGGCTGTCAAGCGCACAGATTCACCGCTACCCGCATGCCGACCTGGCGGCGCTGGAGCGGGAGCTCATCAACAGCCCGGCGCGGCGCAAGCTCATCATCAGCGACGCCGTGTTCAGCATGGACGGCGACCTGGCCGACGTGCCTGCCCTGTTGGCCCTGTGCGAACGCCATGACGCCTTGCTGCTGCTCGACGACGCACACGGTTTTGGCGTGCTGGGCCCGCAGGGGCGGGGTTGCCTGGCCCACTTTGGCCTGTCTGGTGAAAACGCCTCACCACGCGTGCTCTACATGGCCACGCTGGGCAAGGCGGCCGGCGTGGCCGGGGCGTTTGTGGCGGGCAGCGATGCGCTGGTTGAATGGCTGCTGCAAAAAACCCGCAGCTATATTTTTGCCACCGCCGCCCCCGCCTTGCTGGCCACCGCCTTGCGAACCAGCCTGCAACTGATAGAGCACGAAGAATGGCGACGCGAGCACCTGCAAGGCCTCATCAGCCGCTTGCGCCAAGGCTTGACCCAAGGCCTGCAAGGCAGTTCCTGGCAACTCGGTGAGTCACCCACCGCCATCCAGCCCCTTGTGATTGGCCCCAACGACGCGGCGCTGGCCGTGATGGATGGCCTGCGCGCACGCGGCCTGTGGGTGCCCGCCATTCGCCCGCCCACGGTGGCCGAGGGCACGGCCCGTTTGCGCATCGCCCTGTCAGCCGCGCACACCGAGGCCGACATCGACCGCCTGGTGCAGGCGCTCACCGAACTGGCTGCGGCATCCCGCTAGGTGCGCAGCGCAGGGCCGCCCCAAGCAAGCACGGCCCCCTCGGGGGGCAGCGAAGTACACGCAGTGACGAGCGTGGGGGCTCTAAACGATGACCGGTAAAATTGACCGGCACGCACACCTTGAGCCGACCCCAAGCCAGCGATGTCTGGCGGCGAATCAAAGACATTCTTCATAACTGAAATGCATAACAGCATCGATAGACTGAGCGATTGAATCCGTGTCGCGTTCGTGACAGCACATCTGCATACCTTAGGAGCCCCACGTCCATGTCTTCCGTTTTGGAACAACCTCTCGCCTTCCACCCGCCACGCCGGGCTCCTCAGCCGCAAGACAAGGGCCGTTGGACGGTCGACGCCATTGAAGCGCTGTTCAACCTGCCTTTCCCGGAGCTGATGCACCAGGCGCAGACCGTGCACCGCGAGAACTTTGACCCGACCCGGGTTGAATTTGCCACGCTGCTGTCGGTCAAAACCGGGGGCTGCCCGGAAGACTGCGGCTACTGCCCGCAGGCCGCCCAGTACGACACCGGCGTGCAAGCCTCCAAGCTGATGGAGCCGCAAGCGGTGCTGGAAGCCGCCCAGCGCGCCAAAGACGCCGGCGCCACGCGCTTTTGCATGGGCGCGGCCTGGCGCGCCCCCAAAGACCGCGACATTGAAAAAGTCGCCGAGCTGGTGCGCACCGTCAAAGGCCTGGGGCTGGAAACCTGCGCCACCCTGGGCATGCTGGAAGACGGCCATGCGCAAACGCTGCAGGCCGCCGGGCTCGACTACTACAACCACAACCTGGACAGCGCGCCTGATTTTTACGGTGACATCATCACCACGCGCGACTACCAGGACCGGCTCGACACCCTGGCGCGCGTGCGCAGCGCGGGCGTCAAGGTGTGCTGCGGCGGCATTGTGGGCATGGGCGAAACCCGCCGCCAGCGCGCCGGCCTGGTGGCCGAACTCGCCAACCTCGACCCCTACCCCGAGTCGGTGCCCATCAACCATCTGGTGAAGGTCGAAGGCACGCCGCTGGCCGACCAGGCCGATCTGGACCCGTTTGAGTTTGTGCGCACCATTGCCGTGGCGCGCATCACCATGCCCAAGGCGCGCGTGCGCCTGTCGGCGGGCCGCCAGCAGATGGGCGACGCGGTGCAGGCCCTGTGCTTTCTGGCCGGCGCCAACTCCATTTTTTATGGCGACAAGCTGCTGACCACCGGCAACCCCGACACCGACGCCGACGTGGCGCTGCTGGCGCGCCTGGGCATGACGCGTTCGGCCCCCGATGTACGCTGAAATGCGCTGAAAGAACCTGCGAAGGTAATTAGACTCTCGCTAATTTTCAGGAGCACCCATGACGCCCACCCCTGCCAACGCCCCCGCCAGCGGTTCAGCCACGCCCTACGGCACGCTGCCGCCGTCGTCCGTGCCCTCGACGCGCAAGCCCATCAGCCTGCCGCGCCTGCGCGAAATGCATGTGCAGGGCGAAAAAATCACCATGCTCACCGCTTACGACGCCACCTTTGCCGCCGTGGCCGATGCCGCCGGGGTCGAGTGCATTCTGGTCGGCGACTCGCTGGGCATGGTCTGCCAGGGCCTGACCAGCACCGTCGGCGTGACGCTGGAGACCATGCGCCACCACACCGACTGCGTGGCCCGCGGCCTGCGCCGCTCGCAAGGTACGGCCTGGCTGATTGGCGACCTGCCCTTTGGCACTTACCAGGAATCGAAAGAGCAGGCCCTGCGCAGCGCCATGGTGCTGATGCAGGCCGGCGCCCACATGGTCAAGCTGGAAGGCGGCGGCTGGACAACGGAGACGGTACGCTTCCTGGTGGAGCGCGGCGTGCCGGTCTGCGCGCATCTGGGCCTGACGCCGCAAACCGTGCATGCACTGGGCGGCTACCGCGTGCAGGGCAAAAGCGAAGCGGCCGCGGCATTGCTGAAGCAACAGGCGCACGAGCTCGAAGACGCCGGCGCCGCCATGCTGGTGCTGGAAATGGTGCCTGCCGCCCTGTCGGCCACGCTGACCCAGGAACTGAGCCACTGCGCCACCATCGGCATAGGCGCAGGCGTGGGCACCTCGGGCCAGGTGCTGGTGCTGCACGACATGCTGGGCATCAACCTGGGCAAGATGCCCAGGTTTGTACGCAACTTCATGGAAGACAGCCACAGCGTGCGCGGCGCCATGGAAGCCTATGTGCAGGCGGTCAAAAATCGCACCTTCCCGGTCGATGCGCAGCACGCCTGGTAGATATGGCCCCCACGCTTGTCGCTTCGCGTGCCTTCGGCGGTACGCTGCCCCTTTTACGGCGAAGAGGGGCTGCCCTTGCTTGGGGCGGCCCTGCGCTGCGCACTCTGGCCCGGCGTCGAAACTCGCCTGTCTGTATAGTCGCCCCTTCCGGCTGAGCCCGTCATTTCACACCATGTCATGAAAATCGTTCAAACCATTGCCGAGCTGCGTGATTGCCTCAGCACCTTCAAGCGCCCCGCCTTCGTGCCCACCATGGGCAATCTGCACGACGGCCACATCGCGCTCGTCACGCAGGCCAAGCCGCAGGGCGACGTCACGGTGTCCAGCATCTTCGTGAACCGGCTGCAGTTTGCGCCGCACGAAGACTTTGACACCTACCCCCGCACGCTGGACGCCGATGCCGAACGCCTCAAGGCGGCCGGCTGCGACGTACTGTTTGCACCGCGCGAAAAAGACCTCTACCCCGAGCCGCAAACCTACAAGGTGCACCCCTCGTCCGAGCTGGCCGACATTCTGGAAGGGCACTTTCGCCCCGGCTTCTTCATCGGCGTGAGCACCGTGGTGTTCAAGCTGTTTTCCTGCGTGTTCGCCGGCAAGCCCGAAGGCGTGGCAGCCTTCGGCAAAAAAGACTACCAGCAGCTCATGGTGATCCGCCGCATGGTGCAGCAGTTTGCGCTGCCAATTGAAATCATGGCCGGCGAAACCCAGCGCGCACCCGACGGCCTGGCGCTGTCATCGCGCAACGGCTACCTGAGCCCCGAACAGCGCCTGGAAGCCGTGCAGTTGTCCATAGCCCTCAAGGCCCTCGGCGAAGCCGCCAAAGCCCCCGGCGCCGCCGATCTGGCCAGCCTGGAAGAGCAGGCCATGCAGACCCTGGCCCGGCGCGGCTGGAAACCCGACTACCTGACAGTGCGCCGCCGCGCCGACCTGCAGCCGCCACGTGGCGGCGCCGCAACGGCCGAGCCACTGGTCGTGCTGGGCGCGGCCCGGCTGGGCACGACACGGCTGATCGACAACCTGGAAATCTGAGCGGCCCGAGGCAAGGGGTGGGTTGGCGGCCTCTCAATACGCTCTCTTTTTGATAGCATATCACGCATATTCGACTGGGGCTGGAGGTCAATTTTACTCATAATGCTTCTTACTCAGCAGTCCGAAACGAAGGCGACGCCCCCTATGCTGTCATTCTGAGCAACGCGAAGAATCTTGCCAGCATACCGAGATCCTTCGCTGCGCTCAGGATGACAAAGCCCCCTAACAATTCATATATGGACTCCCCCTCAACGGCAAGAGCCATGCAAGTGCACGACATCCACCCTTCCGAAGTTGAACCTGTGCGCCAGTTCTTGTGTGCCAATGGGTGGGCGCATCGCGTGGGTGACGCAGCGCAGTTCGCGGCGCTTCTCTCCAACACCCAGCGAACCGCCATTGCGCTGAACGGCGCTCAAATCCTTGGTTTCGCTCGCGGCATCACTGATGGTTTTTCTAACGGCTATCTCTCGATGGTCGTTGTCTCGCCCCCGCATCAGCGCCGGGGGATCGGTAGTGCTCTTGTGCGTCACATCACAGGGGACAGTTCAGGTGTCACGTGGGTGCTTCGCGCCGGGCGCGAGGGTGCGCAGGAGTTCTTCGAAAAACTCGGGTTCAGCGTATCCACCGTTGCAATGGAGCGCCGCCGTGTGTAGCCTCAGGGCGCTGGACTGGCCAGTCAAGAGCCGACTGCCTACGGCGTCGGCTTACTTTCGTTAGCCACCACAAAACCCGCCCCTCATGCGCAGCACCGAGTCAATCCTCATTCGCCGCTTCAATCCCTCAGACGTGGAGTCGTTTTACGCGGCCGTGCGTGCGTCGATTGACGAGCTTTCCTACTGGATGCCTTGGTGCTACCCAGCTTACTCTTTGGCAGATGCTCAGGCGTGGATTCAGTTCACCGAGAAAGCTTGGGCATCGGGTACTGAGTATCCGCTCGGTATTTTCGATGTCCGCAGCGGCGCAGTGGTTGGCGGAACCGGACTCAACCACATCAATAAAGTCTACCGAATTGCAAACATCGGGTACTGGGTAAGCAGTTTATTCACCAACCGAGGCGTCGCCAGGACCGCAGCGCGATTGGTGGCTGATATTGGTTTCAAGGACCGTCAGTTCACCAGGCTTGAAATCGTCGTTCTCAGCAACAATCCTGCAAGCCAACGGGTTGCGCAGGCTGTTGGCGCCCGACTTGAAGGTAAAGCAAGGAACCGTTTGTACTTTCACGGCAAACCTCACGAGGCTTTCGTCAATTCACTTATCCCAGAAGACCTTGCTTCCACTCAAGGCTCGCCACAGCCGCAGCCGAGTGGTGGCTAAGCTCTCCATCGAAAAAATCGGCCTCAGCCCGCATGTAACATACGCACTAAGCTATCAAATAGATAGCTAATGACAAAGAGGCGATGGTCAGCGCCCGCTTGTCAGCCTCACGCTCCCTCGATCACCCGCATCTCGCGTAGCGCCACCGACAGCATGGTCAGATCCACCGCGCCAAGCCCGGCAAGGCGCTGATTGCCAGGCCCGATGCGACATTGACAACGAAAACAAATCGACCCCAAAAGCATCTGCACCTCATCCTTGCCTACAGCGGGAGTGCGCTTGAAGCTCGACGACCTGTCGGCTCATGCCTGCGGCCCGCGCTGCGCGGGCCGCAGTAAGCGGTTCGCGGGTCGTTTCACTCAGGGTCGCTTAACTCATGGGGGCAGGCACCAAGGTGCTGTGTTGTGCACCAAGCCCACCCACAGCCCCCACAAGGATGTCACGGACAAGGCCAGACCCGCCAGACGCACAGCCCATTGGCCCGAACCCTGGCCCCGCAGTCGCAGCCAAAGCCATGGCCCGGCCATCAGGGAAACGCTGCTGCCCAGGGCAAACAGCGCCATGACGGCGGCCCCCTCAAGCATGCTGCTGGTCAGCGCCGCCACCAGCAAGGCAGAGTACAGCAGCCCGCAAGGCAGCAACGCCCACAAAACGCCCAGCAGCAGCGGGGCCGCGCCACGCGAACCCTCGGTAACTGCGCGCACCCTGCCCCAGACCTTGCGCGCGGTGTTTTCCAGCCAGACCGGCTGGCGCGCCTGCCACAGCAGCATCATGCCCAGCAGCGCGGCGGCCACGTGGAACAGCGTCCACACCGGCCGAAGCGCCGCCGATTGAACGCTGAGCCAGCCCAGGCCTTGCATCGAAGCCGCGGCAATACCGCCCAGGCTTGAATAGCCCACGACCCGGCCCGCCTGAAAAATCCACAGCGAGCGCGTGCTCTTGCCACCGCCAGCGCGCCCATTACCGGCAGATGCAGCGGCACATGCGGCGCCGCACATGGCAATGCAGTGGGGCCCGCCGGCAAGCCCCATGAGCAAGGCGGTTGCGGCGAGCGTGGTTTGCATCAGATGATTTTCGAAAACCGCGCCCGGTTGCGGTCTGCCTGCAAGTAGCGGTCAAACACCATCGCAACGGCCCGCACAAAAAACCAGCCCTTGGCTGTCACCTCGATACCGGAATCATTCAGGCTGACCAGTCCCTGCCCGGCCTGCACGCCCAGCGCTTCGAGCTCTGGCGCAAAGTAAGTCCGAAAATCGATCAGGTAAGCCAGCTCAATCGACTCAAACTGCAATTCGCCCTGGCACATCAAGGCCATGATCACCGCACGCCTGACCAAGTCATCGCGCGACAAGGCCAGGCCGCGCACGACCGGCAGCCGCCCCTGGTCCAGATGGTCGTAGTACTCTGCCAGGGTCTTGGCATTCTGGCTGTAAGTAGCACCCAGCCGGCCGATGGCCGAGACACCCAGCGCGATCAAATCGCAGTCGGGCTGGGTGCTGTAACCCTGGAAGTTACGGTGCAGGCGACCCTGGCGCTTGGCAACCGCCAGCGCATCGTTGGGCAAAGCGAAATGGTCCATGCCCACATAGACATAGCCCGCCGCATCAAACGCGGCCAGCGAACGGGCCAGCATGGACGTTCTGGCAGAAGCAGAAGGAAGCTCGGCCGTCACAATGCGGCGCTGCGGCTTGAAACGTTCCGGCAAATGCGCATAGGCGTACAAGGCCACCCGGTCCGGGCGCAGTGCCGTTACCTGGGCCAGGGTGCGATCAAATGATTCCGGTGTTTGCTGGGGCAAGCCATAAATCAGATCCACATTGATCGACTCAAAACCCTGCTTCCGGGCCGTTTCAACCAACGCAAACACCTGCTCTGTGGGCTGAACACGGTGTACGGCTTTTTGCACCGCCGGGTCAAAGTCCTGCACGCCAAAGCTCAAACGGTTGAACCCCAGTTCGGCCAGCACGGCAAGCCGGCCTTCATCCACGGTTCGTGGATCCACCTCGATCGAATACTCACCACCAGGCGCCAGGGAAAAGCTGCGGCGCAGCATGGCCATCAAGGCCCGCAACTCGTCATCGCTTAAAAAAGTCGGGCTGCCGCCGCCGAGGTGCAACTGGCTGACCACCTGGCCCAAGCCGACGTGGGCCGTGTGCAGGTCGACCTCGCGGCTCAGGTAGCGCAAATACGGCTCGGCCCGTTCGTGGTGTTTGGTAATGATTTTGTTGCAGGCGCAGTAGTAGCACAGGGACTCACAAAACGGGATGTGCACATACAGCGACAGCGGCAAGGACATCGCGGCGACGCCGCTGCGACGCTGTTTGAGCGCTTGCACATAGTCGTCCGCAGCAAACGCCTCGACAAACCGGTCGGCCGTCGGGTACGAGGTGTACCGCGGCCCGGTCAGGTCAAATTGGCGCAGCAAGTCAGGCGAAACAACACTCATGAACAAATCCCTTGGGCTAGCACTCTACTCTGCCGCCAATCGCCAAGTCATACCTTGACATGGATCAAGCCCCGGGCAGGCAGGCAAGAGGACAATCGAAAATTCTCAGGAGTCCGTCATGTTCGATAGCGCCATAGTCCCCGCCACCAGCGCCGAAGCGGAAAGTTTTGAAAAATCACCCCGCTCCGTCAAAATAAGCCGCATGAACAAGGAATCGGTCAAGGTAGCTTGCTCGAACTGCAATTTACGCGAGTTGTGCATGCCTGTGGGCCTGAGCGCCGAAGAGCTGATTCGGGTGGACGAACTGGTTGCCACGCGGCGAAGCGTCAAGCGCGGCATGTCCCTGTTCCACAACGGCGAGAAGTTCGCCTCGCTGTATGCCATTCGAACCGGCTTTTTCAAAACCAACGTCACCACGGAAGACGGGCGTGACCAGGTCACGGGCTTTCAGATGGCCGGCGAGATCATTGGCCTGGACGGCATCGTTAACGAGCAGCACACCTGCGACGCCATTGCCCTTGAAGACGCCGAAGTGTGCGTCATGCCTTTTGACCGCATCGAGGAAATTTCACGCGAGGTCAACGCGCTGCAGCACCATGTGCACAAAATCATGAGCCGCGAAATTGTGCGTGACCATGGCGTGATGCTCTTGCTGGGCAGCATGCGGGCCGAGGAACGGCTGGCGGCCTTCCTGCTGAATCTGGTGCAGCGCCTGCAGGCGCGTGGTTTTTCAAAATCAGAGCTGGTGCTGCGCATGACGCGCGAAGAAATCGGCAGTTACCTGGGCATGAAGCTTGAAACGGTGAGCCGCACTTTCTCGAAGTTTTCAGACGATGGCCTGGTCGAGGTCAAGCAGCGCCATATCCAGATACGGGATGCCGAGGCACTCAAGCGCATCGTCAACCCGCAAGTTTGTCGCTGATTTTTCGCCTATTTCCGATCTGTTTTAGCCAGCCATAAAACCAGCCCGCTGCAAGCCATGCTGATCAGCCAGAAGCTGAAAAACGCCATCGTGTAAACCCCCTGACGCGACGGTTGGGAGGTATGGCCCGGCCAATGCACCTCGCCGGGGTCAACCATGGCAAACACCAGCGCTTCCAGCAGGCAGGCCGCCAGGAAGGCCGGCCCGATGATGAGCAGCCCATGCCTGACTTTCGGCACCTCATTCGACTCAAGGTTGTTCATCGCGTTTGCCTCCCGTCGCGCTGTGGTTGCGCCCCATCTGCGCGGGCTGCATGGGAGGCTGCGCCGCCTGCACCTGCTGGCTGATCGCGATTCCTTCCCGGTAGGCGTCGTCCGAGACCAGCGCGTCCGGCCCCCGCATGATGTAGACCGCCGTAACGACGCAAGCCAGCACCGCGGACAGTGGCCCGGCAATCACCAGCCAGACATAAGGCTCCTTCCACCAGGGGCGGGCCGTGGAGATCTGCGAAACATTACGGGTGACCTTGTTAACAGGATTCATGTTTTGCCTTATTGAGCCAAATGTCTAACGGGGAACCAGGAAGACTGCTTTTTCAGTCACCTCATCGTCCGGCGTGGTGATCACGAATTCAATCGGGTGCGAGCCGGCCGTAGCCGCGTTGGGCGGTGCCTGCACGCGCACCGGCACCCAGCGTGAACTGGCGGCATCCACCACCACCGCCGCGTCCGACACCATCCGGACCCCATCAATCCCGTTCACACGAATCTCATACTGCTGGCTGTGTTCAGTGGCATTCATGATTTGCAGGCGGTAGACGTTTTCAATCTGGCCCTGCCCCACCATGCGGGCCATCACCCCGCGGTCGCGCACCACATCCACCTTGAAGCTGGCGCGGGTCAGCAGGCTCCCCAGCAGCCCCAGGCTGATCGCCCCGAGAACAGCGGTGTAGATCAGCACCCTGGGACGCAGCACCCGGCGAAACATGGCCGAGCGGGACAGCTTCTGGCTGATGCCGTTTTGCGTGCTGTTGCGAATCAAGCCACGCGGGTACTGCATTTTGGCCATGACACCGTCACACACATCAATGCAGGCCGAGCAACTGATGCATTCATACTGCAGGCCGTTGCGGATGTCTATGCCCGTCGGACACACCTGCACGCACAGGCCGCAGTCAATGCAGTCCCCTAACCCTTTGGCGTGGTAGTCGGCGGGGGTGTCACTGCGAGGACGTGAGCCGCGGCCTTCTCCCCGCACTGCGTCATAGGTGACGATCAGCGTGTCGCGGTCAAACATGGCGCTCTGAAAGCGGGCGTAGGGGCACATGTACTTGCACACCTGCTCGCGCATCCAGCCCGCGTTGCCGTAGGTCGCAAAGCCATAAAACAGCACCCAGAACAACTCCCACGGCCCCAGCGAAAAGTTGACGACGGCGCTCGACAGCTCTTTGATGGGCGTGAAATAGCCGACAAAGGTAAAGCCCGTCCATAAGCCAATCGCAATCCACGCCAGGTGCTTGGCGCCTTTGCGGGCCAGCTTGACAGCGCTTGGCGGAGCTTTGTCCAGCCGCATCCGGGCCACCCTGTCGCCCTCGATCTTGCGCTCCACCCACATGAAGATCTCGGTGTACACCGTTTGCGGACAGGCGTAGCCGCACCACAGCCGACCGGCAACCGCCGTGAACAGAAACAGCGACAGCGCGCTGATGATGAGCAAGCCCGTCAGGTAAATCAAATCCTGCGGGTACAGCACCAGATTGAAAATGTAGAACCGCCGGGCACCCAGGTCAAACAGCATGGCCTGCCGCTCATTCATGGACAGCCAGGGCAACCCATAAAACACCAGCTGCGTCACCCCTACCATGGCCCAGCGCCACTGGTTGAACCAGCCTGAGACACTGCGGGCATAGATCTTTTTCTCGGACTGGTACAGCGACACCACGGCCGAAGAATCGTCTTCTGCTGCCATGCCGGCAGCCGCACCGCCCACCGCGATGATCGGAATGACCCGTTTCGGCGTGCGCGGAGTGCTGCCGGGAGATGCCACGCCAACCGCCCCTTATTGCGTTTTGGCAGCCGTCGCAAAGCTGCTGCCCGACAGGCTCAGCACATAAGCCGACACCACATGAATCTGCTCGGCCGTCAACTTGGAGGTCTGGGCCGGCATGACGTTGTTTTTGCCGTTTTTGACGATGTTGGCAATCGCGGCCTCGCCCCAGCCATGCAGCCAGTAATCATCCGTCAGGTTGGGGGCGCCCAGCGCCTTGTTGCCTTTGCCGTCCACGCCATGGCAGGCCGCGCAGGCCGAAAACTTTTTCTTGCCGCTGAAGGCCTTGATCTCGTTATGCGGGCTGCCCGACAGCGACAACACGTAATTGGCCAGCTCGCTGATCTCGGCCTCCCCACCAATGGCCGCCCCCATGGGCGGCATCACGCCGGTGCGGCCATTCGTCACCGTCTGCACGATGTGCTCCGCGCCGCGCTGACCCAGCCACGCCGCATTGGCATTGGTGAGATTGGGGTAGGACTTGCTGCCGCGCCCATCAGAGCCATGGCACTGCGCGCAATTGTTCATGAACAGCCGCTCGCCAATGGCCATGGCGCGCGGCTCTTTCACCAGCGCTTCAACCGGTTGCGCGGTGAACCCGGCATAGAGTGGTGCGACCTGGCTGCGTATCTGGGTGACATCTTGACTGTGCTCAGCCTCGGCAGACCATTTCAACAGCCCGGGAAAACTGCCCAAGCCGGGGAAAACGACCAGATAGCCCAACGCGAAAACGACCGTCAAAATGAACAGCCACATCCACCACAGCGGCAGGGGGTTGTTCAGCTCCCGCAAGTCCTCGTCCCACACATGGCCGGTGGTGCTGTCATTGACCTGCCCCGGATGCGCGCTGACCCTGGCTTTGCCGGCCACCCACAACAACCAGGCGCAGGCCAGAATCGACACCAGGCTGATGGCCGCCACATACCAGGGCCAGAAACCGTTTGTAAAGTCACTCATGGGGGCCGCTCCTATTCAGACCGGAAGGGCAGTTGTGCCGCATCGTCAAACTGCGCTTTTCTGGCGGGCAGACAGGCCCACACCAGAATCGCCATGAATACGACAAATGCAGCCACGGTGACCAGGCTGCGCAATACATTGATATCCATGGTGAGGTCCTCTTATTTCAGTGCCAGGCCCAGGCCTTGCAAATAGGCGACCAGCGCATCGAGTTCGGTCTTGCCTTTGACCTCTGCAGGTGCGCTGGCGATTTCGGCATCGGTGTACGGCACGCCCACCGAGCGCAGGGCTTTCATGCGGCGTTGAATCGACTCGGCATCGGCCGGGGCTTTTTCCAGCCAGGGGTAGGCCGGCATGATGGATTCGGGCACCAGATCGCGCGGGCTCACCAGGTGCAGGCGTTGCCATTCGTCACTGTACTTGCCGCCCACGCGGTGCAGGTCGGGGCCGGTGCGCTTGCTGCCCCACTGAAAAGGTCGGTCGTAGACAAACTCACCGGCCACCGAATAGTGGCCGTAACGCAGGGTTTCGGCGACCAGCGGTCGGATCATCTGCGAGTGGCAGTTGTAGCAGCCTTCGCGCACATAAATATCACGACCCACCAGCTTCAGAGGCGAGTCCGGCACCACGCCCTTGATCGCTTGCGTGGTGGATTTCTGGAAAAACAGGGGAACAATTTCAACCAGACCGCCTACGGCTACGACGATCAGAACCAGAACAATCATCAACCAGTTGCTGGTTTCAATTTTTTCGTGTGAGAAAGACATAAGAGGCTTCTTTCAGGCGTGGGCCAGGCTGCGTGGAATCGTGGTGCTGGACGGCTTGCCGGCCAGCACCGTCATGGCGACGTTCCAGGCCATCAGCAGCATGCCGCTCAGGTACAGCAGACCGCCCAAGAAGCGCACCACATAAAACGGATAACTCGCCTTGACGCTTTCGACAAAGGTGTAGGTCAATGAACCATCGGCATTGATGGCCCGCCACATCAGGCCCTGCATCACGCCGGCAATCCACATGGCGGCGATGTACAGCACGATGCCTATGGTGGCCATCCAGAAATGAGCCTCAATCGCTTTGACGCTGTGCATTTTGGTTTGCCCAAACAGGCGCGGCACCAGGAAGTAAAGCGCACCCATCGAAATGAAACCGACCCAGCCCAGGGTGCCGCCATGCACGTGGGCAACATTCCAGTCGGTGTAGTGCGACAGGGCATTGACCGTCTTGATGGACATCATGGGTCCCTCGAAGGTGGCAATGCCATAGAAAGACAGGGCCACAATCATGAAGCGGATGATCGGGTCTTCGCGCAGCTTGTGCCAGGCACCCGACAGGGTCATCACGCCGTTGATCATGCCGCCCCAGCTGGGCGCCAGCAGAATGAGCGAGAACACCATGCCAATCGACTGCGTCCAGTCGGGCAGCGCGGTGTAGTGCAAATGGTGCGGGCCGGCCCACATGTAGGTGAAAATCAGCGCCCAGAAATGAACGATGGACAGGCGGTAGGAATACACCGGCCGCTCAGCCTGCTTGGGAATGAAGTAATACACAATCCCCAGAAAACCGGCCGTCAAGAAGAAGCCCACGGCATTGTGGCCATACCACCACTGCACCATGGCGTCCTGCACGCCGGCATAGGCCGAGTAGGACTTCATCCAGCCGGCAGGAACCACCGCGCCATTGACGATATGCAGCAACGCAACGGCGATGATGAACGCGCCATAAAACCAGTTGGCGACGTAGATGTGCCTGACCTTGCGCAGACCTATCGTGCCGAAAAACGCCATCGCATAAGCCACCCAGGTCAGGGCAATCAAAATCGCAATCGGCCACTCCAGCTCGGCGTATTCCTTGCCGCGGGTAAATCCCATGGGCAGCGAAATGGCGGCCCCGACGATCACCGCCTGCCAGCCCCAGAAATGAAAGGCCGCCAGCTTGTCCGAAATGATCCGCACCTGGCAGGTGCGCTGCACCACGTAATAGCTGGTGGCAAACAGCGCGCAGCCGCCAAAGGCAAAGATGGCGGCATTGGTGTGCAAAGGGCGCAGGCGCCCGAATGACAGCCAGGCAATGCCAAAGTTGAGCTCGGGCCAGGCCATTTGCGCCGCGATGAACACGCCGACCAGCATGCTGACCACACCCCAGACCACGGCCATCACGGCAAACTGGCGCACGATCTTGTCGTTGTACTGCGTGGCATGCGAAGCGGCCCAGCCAGATTGGGATGTACGCATCGCGGGGGTTGAAAGTACGGCACTCATCAAGAAGTCCTCTGTGACCTGAATTGACAGGCAGTGTGCCGCTGGGGCTTGATGAAGGTGTTGATATGGATCAATAGAGATCAAGCCTTGCTTCAAGCCGTTGTGTCCACCGGGCGTTTCTGCAGGCTGCTCATCGTTTCATCCTGAAAAATGCGCTGCCCTTCGCTTTCCATGTCTTCAAACTGACCCGACCAGACCGCCCAGGCCAATACCCCAAGTACGCCAAGCGCCAGCAACACCGACAGGGGAACCAGAAGAAACAAAATGTCCATCGCGACTCAACTCTTTTCTTTCAGGCGCGACAGGCGGGCGGCGTTGGCAATGACCAGCAAGGAACTCAGCGCCATGCCCAGCCCCGCCAGCCAGGCGGGCAGCCAGCCCATCAAGGCCAAAGGCACGCAGACCGCGTTGTAGACGGCAGCCCAGCAGAGGTTTTGCCGCACGATGCGCAGCGTGTGGCGCGCGTGAGCCAGCATCTTGGGCAGCATCAGCAACTGCCCGCCCGGCATGACGAGGTCGGACTGGGCCTGCGCCAGCGGCACGGCCTGCCCGAGCGCCACAGAGACATGGGCACGGGCCAGCACCGGCCCGTCGTTCAGGCCGTCCCCCACCATGAGCACTTTGCGGCCCTGTTGCTGCAAGGCCTGCAAGCGCTCCAGCTTGTTCTGGGGTGTGCAATCGCCCTGCACTTCCTTGATACCCAGCCGCCTCGCCACGCTGCTGGCCGCCGCATGGCTGTCGCCCGACAGCATCTGCACCTCAAGCCCCGCCTTGTGCAAGCGGGTGACGGCCTCATGGGCATCCGGGCGAATTACTTCGTCCAGATCAAACCCGGCCAGCCAGCCCGACTCATCCGTCAGGTAAACCTGCAGACTGTCGTGCGCGGCGCTGTCAAGCTGGCAAAACCGGGCCGAGCCCAAACGAAGCAGACCACAGAAGCCAAACCCGGGCGCTGTGCCGAGTCGGCCTTCAAGCCCGCATCCGGGGATCTCCCGCACACCAGCCACATCCGGCATCGCAACCGTGTCGGCATGATCAAGTCGCGCGCTGTTGGCTGCAGTGACCAAAGCGCGCGACACCGGATGCAGCGAGTGCTGCGCTAGCGCCCCCGCCAGTTGCAACGCCTCTGCGCTTGTCACGCCCGCGCGGGTGCTCACGCCGCGCAAACCCATGCGGGCTTCGGTCAAGGTGCCGGTTTTGTCAAATATCACGGTGTCTATGCTGGCGAGATCTTCCAGCGCCCGCAAACGGCGCACCAGCACACCATGCCGCGCCAGCAGGCCTGCGGAAGTCAGCATGGCGGTGGGCGTGGCCAGTGACAACGCGCAGGGGCAGGTCACCACCAGCACGGCTACCGCTGCCATCAGTCCTCGGGCGGGATCTGTGCCCCACCAATACGCGGCGGCCAGGGCTGCTGCCAACAGCACAAAACCCAAAAATGGCTTGGCCACCCGGTCGGCCTGCACCGCCAGCCGCGGCTTGTCCACCGCGGCCCGCGCCATCAGGGCCACAATCTGCGCGTAAAGGGTGCTCTCGCCGATTTTTTCTATGCGCACCTGCACCGCCGCCGACAGGTTGTGGCTACCGGCCAGCACCGAGGCTCCTAGCGGACGGGTGACGGGACGGGATTCCCCGGTCAGTAGCGCTTCATCGACAAAGGTGTCGCCCAGGACAATCGTGCCGTCGGCCGGAAAGGCCTCACCGGGCAACACACGAACCAGATCGCCGACCACCAGTCGGCGCACGGTTACCCGTTCAAACCCGCCGTGGGCCTGTTGCCGCTCCACGCTGTCGGGCAGCCGTTGCATCAGGCTGTCCAGCGCCCCTGCCGTGCGCGCACGCAGGCGCTGTTCCAACCAGCGGCCGGTGAGCAAAAAAAAGACGAACATCGTCAGCGAATCAAAATAAACCTCTTGCCCCCACCTGCCCTGGGGCTCAAAGGTGGCGGCGCTGCTGACGGCAAAAATGATGACAATGCCCAGCGCCACCGGCAAATCCATGCTGATGCGGCGCCGCCTCAAATCGCGCAGCGCATTGGCAAAAAACGGCGTGCAGGAAAAGAACACCACGGGCAGGCTCAGCACCCAGGAGGCCCAGCGCAGCAGGCTTTGGATGTCTGGCGTGATGTCGCCCGGCCCTGCCACGTAAGCCGGTGTGGCGTACATCATGACCTGCATCATGCAAAACCCGGCCACCAGCCAGCGCCACAACGCCAGACGCGCCGCCCTGCGACCGTGGTCGGAGCTAAATGCATCGGAAGCCGGCAACAGGCGGTAGCCCAGCGCCAGCGGCGCGCGCATCCACTTGGAA
Organism: Polaromonas sp.; assembly: GCF_036676035.1. Lineage (GTDB taxonomy): Bacteria > Pseudomonadota > Gammaproteobacteria > Burkholderiales > Burkholderiaceae_C > Polaromonas. The sequence continues at coordinate 150,577 of NZ_JAKFDR010000011.1, read as the reverse complement.
GGCCGGGTCAGCGCCGCCGACCAGACAATGCTGGCGCGCTGGCTCGCGGCACTGACCTGGGCGGAAACAACGCCCTGAATACCCAGCAGCGCCTGCTCCAGCGTGAGCGAACAGGCCGCGCAGTGCATGCCGCGCACCACTACCTGCGACTCCCACAAGTCCGTGGTGTCTGCTGACGCTTTGCCCGGGGTTGGCTCGGCGGGTTGGCTGAAAGTGGCCCACTCTCCGGGGTCGTCAAACACGGCAAGATGGCCGGGCCCGGTTTCCCGGATCGCCCCAGGACCGGGCTCGGACAAGTTAGCTAGGAGGACAGCGGCTGGCATGAGCCAAGCCTACCGGCAGCACAAACCGGATACCTTGACATGGATCAAGGACCGGGTCATCAAGGAGGTCTGGCAGGCTGCTGAAATGCCTCGGAACGGAGACCGCCGATTTGCTGCCTCAAGCGTCTATCTCAGGCAGCGTTTTTCCCCAGACGTAGGGCAAGTATTCACCATGCGCGGAGCCGATGAGGTTGCGTAAAAAGAGTTAACTCGTTCGTTGGCCCGCGAAGTCAGTCCAGCACTGTTGCTCAAAATCGTAGAGTTTGCAGCGTCTGGCCGTCTCAAAATACCAGGCCCAGGAAAAGGGCTGAATCACGATGTGGCCGGGCAGTTTGGCTTCCAGCAGCGCCTGTGCCTGCTTGAGGCGATACAGCGGCACGCTCATGTCGACATGGTGCGCCGTGTGTTCCATGATGTGGTGCAGCGCGTTGCCAATGCCTGCACCAAAGGTCAGGTGGACGGTGGTCGAAACAAAGGGGCTGGCCGCTGACCAGTCTTTCTTTTGCGCGTACCAAGCCACGCGGGTGTGGGTGTGATGCACATAGACAACAAAGCCGATCAAGGCATTCCACACCAGCAAGGGCAGAAAAAACGCGACACTTAATAGCCACCACGGCGACTGGCCGGTGGCGTAGGCCGCGTAGACCAGTGCGGTAACCCAGGCCACTGTTACGGCAGTGACCAGCAAGCAGTCGGCCGTAAATATGCCTCGGCGTGTCGGCATCAGTTTTTTTGACGGGAAGTACATGCGCTTGAACCAGATTTCAAGCCCATAGTAAAGCCACGGTGCCCAGCCGCTGCGGTACACCTGTTCCAGGACTCTTCGCCAGACGGGCAGGCGCCGGTAAGCGTCGAGTGTATACGGCTGCCACACAAAGTCGAAGTCCTTGAGATTGGTGTAGCCGTGATGCACGACGTTGTGGCCCATGTCCCACAGGCTGTAGGGTGTGAGTGAGGGCAGGAACACCAGCCGCCCCAGCCAGCGATTGAGCCGGCGGTGCGGGGTAAGGCTCTGGTGGCAGGCATCGTGACCCAAAATAAACAGCCGACCTATGACCAGGCCTGTGACGATGCCGGCCAGCACCTGCAGCGCGGGCTGGGCCAGCAAAACGGCCGCGCTGAGCGCCAATCCAAACAGCAGCAGATCCATCACCACCAGGCAGATGGCGTAAGCCGTGTTTTTGGTGACGATTGGCGCAAGCCATTCTCGAATTATTTTACGGTGCGGGATGACGGTAGCTTGGTGCATAAATTGAATATGAGCGTCCAGGGCGAAGCTTTTGAGCTTAGCGTCGGGAGCTCGCTGCACGTTGATCCACGTCAAGTACTGCTGAGGCCATACGGGCGGTTGCACAATGTGCCCGGCACTGGCCCGACATTGCCATCGTGTCGGAGCAGGACGCGGGCGAGACAGTGGACCTGGTGCGCCAGGTGCTGGAGCCCGCCGGCATCAAGCCGGCGCGCCGCACCACCGAGCTGGCGATTGCCATGCTGCAGCTGTGGGCGGTGCAAAGCTACCTGGACCGCGGCTATGTGACGGCACGTCCGGCCGGCCCTGGCTGGCGGACTTTGTGGCGATCACGCGCGAGAGCTGCTTTCTCACCGTGAGTGAAATTGAATTTTTATGAGCGAAAGTGGCCTCTGGTCCCTGCCAAATAAGCACGAGCAGCTATTAAAACAATAGCGATTCAGGGCTGCGTGCCCCGCCTCACGCTCCCTCGATCATCCGCATCTCGCGCAGCGCCACCGACAGCATGGCCAGGTCCACCGTGCCCGCCGCCTGCTGCTCGGCGAGGAAGCGCCGGTAGCGCTCCAGCGGCACCTGGTTGTGCGTCTGCCAGGCGGCGATCAGCGCATCGGCCGTCTCGAGTGCCGGCGAGAGCCGGATCACGCTGGTCGTCAGCGCCCGCTTGAGCGCGGCCAGGTCGTCGAGCAGCGCGGCGCGCGCCAGCATCTGCCAGTGGGTGTCGACCGGCAGTGCGCTCACGCGTTCGCGCAGCCAGCCGTGGTTCAGGTGCAGGTCCAGCGCGAAGTAGAGGCTGGCGACCAGTTCGAGCTGGCGCTCGCAGGCGGCCGCGACTTCCGCGATGTCGAGCACGGCGGCGATGCTGTCCGCGCCCGCGACGCGACGCGCGAGTTCGGCCGGCACCCCTGCCTGCATCAGCTCGTCACGCCGGGCGCCCTGAGCCGCCGCATCGGCCGGCGCGAGCAGGGTTGCCAGCTGGGGGCCGACCTGGTCGGCCGCCGCGCGAAAGCGCGCGACCGCCTGCTCGATCGCGGTGCGCTCGACCCGGTGCCGCAGGAACCACAGGCTGGCGCGCTCGATCAGCCGGCCAGTCTCGATCAGCATCTGCGCCTGCAGCGCGTCCGGCACCTGGTTGTCGAGCGCATCGATGCCCTGCCAGATGTCCTCCAGCCCGAACACCGCACGCGCGATGATGCAGGCGCGCACGATGTCGGCCGGGGCAGCATCGGTTTCTTCCGCAAGCTGGTGCACCAGGGTCGCGCCGACGCGGTTGGTCAGCGTGTTCGCCAGATAGGTCGCGATGATCTCTCGCTTGAGCGGATGGCGCTGCATTGCGTCGCCAAAGCGCTCGCGCAGCGGCTGCGGGAAGTAGTCGGCCAGCACATGGGCGACGAAGGGGTCTTCCGGCAGGTCGGACGCCAGCAACGCGTCGTACAGCCACATCTTGCTGTAGGCCAGCAGCACCGCGCGCTCGGGCGAGGTCAGCCCCTGTTTCGCGGCCTTGCGCTCGTCAATGTCCTCATCGCTCGGCAGGAACTCGATCTTGCGTTTGAGCCGCCCGGCGCGCTCGAGGTGGCGGATCAGCCGCGCCTCGGGCTCCAGCAGCGCGGCCGCGCGCCGGTTGGCAACCGACAGCGCCTGGGTCTGGTAGGTGTTGTCGGTCAGCACCAACTGGCCGACCTCATCGGTCATCTCGGCGAGCAGCTTGTTGCGCTGCTTGCCGGTCATCTCGCCGTCGCCGACCACCAGGCCCAGCAGGATCTTGATGTTGACCTCGTGGTCCGAGCAGTCGACGCCGGCCGAGTTGTCGATGGCGTCGGTATGAATGCGACCGCCGTGCTGCGCGTACTCGATGCGGCCGAGCTGGGTGCAGCCGAGGTTGCCGCCCTCGGCGACCACCTTGCAGCGCAGCTCGGCGCCGTTCAAGCGGATCGCGTCATTCGCGCGGTCGCCGACCTGCGCATGGGTCTCGCGGCCGGCCTTCACATAGGTGCCGATGCCGCCGTTGTAAAGCAGGTCGACCGGTGCTTTCAGGATCGCGCGTATCAGCTCGTTCGGCGCGATCTCGTCGTCTTCGAGCTCGAGCACCGCGCGCACTTGCGAGCTGAGCGCAATCGTCTTCGCGCTGCGCGCGAACACGCCGCCGCCGGCCGAGATCAGCGCGCTGTCATAATCGGCCCAGCTCGAGCGCGGCAGCGCGAACAGGCGCTCGCGCTCGCGAAAGCTCGCTTCGGTATCGGGATTCGGATCGAGAAAGATGTGGCGATGATCGAAGGCCGCGAGCAGCCGTATATGGCGCGACAGCAGCATGCCGTTGCCGAACACGTCGCCCGACATGTCGCCGATGCCGACCACCGAAAAGTCGCTGCTCTGGGTGTCTACACCCATTTCGCGGAAGTGCCGCTTGACCGACTCCCAGGCGCCGCGCGCGGTGATCGCCATCTTCTTGTGGTCGTAGCCGACCGAGCCGCCCGAGGCGAACGCGTCGCCGAGCCAGAACCCGTAGTCGGCCGAGATCGCATTGGCGTAGTCGGAGAAGGTCGCCGTGCCTTTGTCGGCCGCGACCACCAGGTAGGGGTCGTCCGCATCGTGGCGCACCACGTCCGCGGGCGGCACCACCTGCATGCCGAGCCGGTTGTCGGTGAGGTCGAGCAGCCCGCGCAGAAAGGTCTGGTAGCAGGCGACGCCTTCCTTCAGATACGCGTCGCGGTCGGTCACGGGCGGCGGATTCTTCACCACGAAGCCGCCCTTGGAGCCGACCGGCACGATCACCGTGTTCTTCACCATCTGCGCCTTGACCAGCCCCAGCACCTCGGTGCGGAAGTCCTCGCGCCGGTCGGACCAGCGCAGCCCGCCGCGCGCGACGCGGCCGCCGCGCAAATGCACGCCCTCGACGCGCGGCGCATAAACCCAGATCTCGAACATCGGCTTGGGCTCGGGCAGGCCGGGCACGCGCGCCGGGTCGAGCTTGAACGACAGATAGGGCTTGAACCCACCGTCGGCCGCACGCTGGAAGTAGTTGGTGCGCGTGGTCGCCGTGATCACGCCAAGGAACTGGCGCAGGATGCGGTCCTCGTCGAGGTTGGGCACCTGATTGAGCGCGCCCTCGATGTCCTTGTGCAGCGCCTGCACCCGCGCGTCGCGCCCCTCCCCCTGCGCGGGGTCGAAGCGCGCGAGGAACAGCTCGGCCAGCTTGCGCGCGATCGCCGGGTTGCCGGCCAGCGCGCGCTCGATGTAGGCGTCGCTGAAGGTCGAGCCGACCTGGCGCAGGTAGCGCGCATAGGCGCGCAGGATCGCGACTTCGCGCCAGGTCAGCTGCGCGCGCAGCACCAGCCGGTTGAAGTCGTCGTTCTCGATCTCGCCGACCCAGGCACGCGCGAACGCGTCTTCGAACAGTGCCTTGATGCGCTCGATCTCGATCTCGACGCCGTCGGCGAGCTCCATGCCGAAGTCGTGCACCCACACGGCCTGCGCATCCCGCGGCTCGATGCAGTAGGGGCGCTCCTCGTTCACCTGCACGCCCAGGTGCTCGAGCATGGGCAGGCTCTGCGACAGCGCGACCGGCTGCCCGGCACGGTAGACCTTGAAGCGCAGCGACCCCGGCGCCGCCTCGATCGGCCGGTACAGATTCATCGCGAGCGCGGCCTGCGCGCCATCGTGCGAGCCACTCTGCACGCTTTCCATCAGCTCGATGTCGCGCATCGCAGTGCGCGCCGCATAGTCCTCGCGAAAGCCGGCCGGGAAGGAGTCGCCCCAGCGGCGCAGCAGCCGGTTGCCGTGCTCCTCGCCGCAGGCTTCCAGCAGTGCTTCGGCCAACTCGTCCTGCCAGCGGCGCGTGGTCTGGACGATGCGCGCCTCCAGCTCGCGCACGTCGACTTCCGGGACATTGCCCGGCTGGGTGCGCACCATGATGTAGATGCGCGCGAGCATCGAATCGGACAGCTGCGGCGTGAACTCGGCGCTCACGCCACGAAAGGCCTCCAGCAACAGGTTCTGGATGCGCAGGCGCAGGTCGGTGTTGAATTTCTCGCGCGGCACGAACACCACGCAGGACACGAAGCGGTCGAAACGGTCGCGGCGCACGAACAGCCGGGTGCGCTGGCGCTCCTGCAAGCGCAGGATGCCCAGCGCGATCTCGTAGAGGTCGCTGTCATCGATCTGGAACAACTCGTCGCGCGGGTATTGCTCCAATATCGTGGCCAGCGATTTGGCGAGGTGGCCCTTGGGCAGGAAGCCGGCGTGGCTCATGACGTTGGCCACCTTGCGCCGCACCATCGGGATTTCGCCGGCTGCGGTCGTGTAAGCGGTCGACGTATAGAGGCCGATGAAGCGGCGTTCGCCGAACAGCTGGCCATCGGCGTCGAACAGCTTGATGCCGATGTAGTCGAGATAGCCCGGCCGGTGCACGGTTGCGCGCGAATTGGCCTTGGTCACGAAAATCGGCGACGGCGAGTCGACGATGTGCTGCACGCCGGTCGGCAGCCGGGTCAGATCGGGCGTGACAGGGTCGCGCAAGGCCTCGCGCAGGATGCCCCGGCCGGAGCCCACGACGCCCTGCAGATAGTAGGCGCCGTCCCGCTCGAACGACTGGTAGTCGCGAGTGCCGAGGAAGGTGAAATGATCGTCGGCCATCCATTCGAGGAAAGCCCTCGCTTCCGCAACTTCCGCGACGTCCGCCTGCGCCGCGGTCTGCTCGCGTGCGGCCAGGTCGGCAATCGTGCGCCGGGCCGTCTCCAGCATCTGCGGCCAGTCCTCCACCGCCGCCCGCACGTCGCCCAGCACCTTGATCAGACCGGCCGTCAGTTCCTCCAGGCGCGTCGCCTCGGTACGGCGGTCGACCTCGAGGTGGATGTAGGACTCCAGCCGCGAACCGTCCGCTTGCGCCTCGGCCTGCTCACTGGCCGCCCGCGCATTCGAGATCTGGCCGCCGGCCTCGCGCCAGACACGGAACACCGGATGCACTGCCGCATGCAGCGTCAGGCCGAGCCGGTTGACCTCCATCGTCACCGAATCGACCAGGAAGGGCATGTCGTCGTTGACGATCTCGATCACCGTGTGCTCCGAATACCAGCCGTGCTGCTCCAGAGTCGGGTTGTACACGCGCACGCGCACGCTGCCCGGCGAGAACTTGCGCGCAAACTGCCAGTGCGCCATCGCGGCGCCGTACAGGTCGGCGATGCTGCGGCTCAGCACATCTTCCGCATCGGCCTGCCCGTAGTAGTGGCGCAGGAAAGGCTCGAACGCCGCAAACGCCGCATCCGGCAGGCGCTCGCGCGCGAGCGCCACCACGTCATCGAACAAGCGCGTGACTCTGTCTTCGGTTCTGGCTAGCATGATGTCCCCTCCAATTTCAGGGCTGGCCGTATCGGCGCGTTCCATCTTGCGCCAGCCGCAGGCCTTCAGAATAGTCGATCGGACGAACGGTCGGCAGCGCTGGCCAATGCTGTTTTCTCATCGCATTATGCTTTTTTGCATCAGGTTTGGGGGCAGCGCCGGGGCAGAAATTTTGGGAGACTGCAGGCCTGCCCCCGGCCACCGCAGCACAAGTCGTCACGGTTAATTTGCTACTTTATTTGTAGCACCAGGTGACCATTCCACAAGGGCAGATGGCCAATTTTGTTTATAGTTCTTCTTGCTCAGCAGTCCATAACGAAGGCGACGCCACCCATGCTGTCATTCTGAGCAACGCGAAGAATCCTGCCAGCATACCGAGATCCTTCGCTGCGCTCAGGATGACAAAATATGTCGCACTCCTTTCGGACTGCTGAGTAAATCGAGCCCGGAAACACCGCGCCCAAGCCCGGCAAGACGCTGCTTGCCAAGCTCGAGCGGCATTGACAGGGTGCGGGGTTGAACCGGTAGCGAGGTTTGTGGCCTAATTTATCCGTGAAAGATAAACAACAAAATGTCCGACTCCTGTTTTGAATCAAGAAGTTGCGGCTGCGGTGTTGGCCAGCTTATGCCGCAGGCGGCTGGTTTATACCGCAAAGGTTTGCGGTCTGCATTGCGTTAGGAGTTTCCGATCAGCATCTTGCCGTCCCTGAGCCTGCTAATCGGAATGCCAACTTCACACGTTTGGTTTGGAGACTATTCAGCGCTGTACCTTGAATTGGGCAAGTTGACCCCAGGACGCCCTCGTCCCAACGGTTCGCTTGGAAACTCAATCGGCGACGTTACGGTCTATGCCGGCTTCGGTTGGACGATTGAGCGAAATATGGAGCCCATCGTCACGAGCCAAACTAGGCCCATCCAGTACAAAGCACTGATCGAACGGCTTCGGGGAGCGTCAATTACCTCGATTGGGCTACGTTCCAACGGCAAGGAGTTGGAGATTGTGTTCTCTACTTCTGACCGATTAATCACAGAGCGTTCCGACTCATCCGATCCGGAATGGTCAGTTACCTTTAATGCCCCACCCATGGGCCATCTGAGTGTTGCAAAAGGTGTTCTTTGTCATGAACACGGAAACTCCTAACCAGCCGTATACGGACTCCCCCACAAGCGCAAGAAACTGACCGATAGTTTGGCTGTTGGGGAAGCGCCTGCAGCTTGCAAATGGCTTCGTCGTACACCAGCTCTTGCCAGGCACCTACACCGGCGGCGCGTCGGCGTCTGCAGGCTGGGCTGGTCCGGGGGGCGGCTCTGAAGGCTGCCCAGACCGGCCGGCGAGCCACTGGTAGCCCTTCCACAGCAGCAGGGCCGAGCCCGCGCCCAGCAGCCCATAGCGCAGCAAGGGCCGGCGCGCGCCCGATAGGGCCAGCGACAGCACCGAGCTGACCAGGGGTGCGCGCTTGAGCAGCCCCAGGGCCAGCGGCAAACCTTTGGCCAGGGCCAGGCCCGGAACGCCGCTTTTGAAAAAGCTTGCAGACTGCCGTGCTGCGTCGATGGTGCCGACCATCTCGGCGCGCTCCGTCGCAGCGCGCATCAGCAACAGCTGCTTTCTCAGCGCCCGTTGGCTGGTGGCGTTGGCAGCGGTGTCGCTCATGGTGCGGTTTCGCGCTGCGCGGCGGGTGCCGAAGCGGCCTGCAGGGCCTCACGGTCTTTCGCCATTTCAGCCAGCGTTGCCTGCAAAAAAGGCGGGCGCGTCGCCAGCGCACGCTGGATGCGCCACCAGAACCAAACGCCGAGGCCGAGGTAGCCCGCCGCAAAGATCGCCAGCACCGCCACACGCTGCGCCGCGTCAACGGCCAGCACCACCAGCAGCGTGAGCATCAGCACGCCCACCAGGCCAAAAACCAGCAGGGCCAGCACGCTCAGCAACAGGCTGATCAGCCGCTGCAGTTCTTCTTCCAGCTCCACGCCCGCCAAGGCCATGCGCGTGTGCGCCATGCCCAGCGCCGTGACGAGCAACTGGCGCAATGATGCGAACAGGCGCGGCGGCTGGTCCGCACCCGGGGCGTCTGCGTTTTGGGGTTCCGGCCGGGGTGCGTTCATGCTGCGGATTGGCCCATCAGGCGGTAGCCGTGATTACTTGCGGTTGACCAGCAGGCCAATCAGAAACCCGACCGCAGCGGCAATACCGACGGCCTTCCAGGGGTTCGCATGAACATAGTCGTCGGTGAGCTTGGCCGCCTCTTTGCCCTTGAGCAGCGCCGCTTCCTGCAGCCCGGACAGTTTTTCGGTGGCCAGCTTGAGCTTGCCGGCCGCTTTTTCACGCAGGGCCACGGCGGTTTCGCCGGTGGCCGCAGCCGCCGACTTGAGCAGGTCCTCCACGTCAGCGAGCACCACTTTCATATCGGTGATCAACTTGTCTTTGCTGGTGTTTTCCATCGAGTGCTCCCAAGTGTTAAGTGTTGTTGGTGAAGGTCGGGCGCGGTGCGAGCCCCTTGCCCGCCGGGAGGGATCAGGTTAACCAGAATCGGCTGCGGGGTCAAAAACAATCTGCCCGCAGCATGCCGGCGCGACCGGCCCGCACCCGCAGTCGCTCTACTTTTGATAGCTGCTTGCGCCCGTATTGATTGGGCCAGGGGCCAATTTAATGCTCAAGCCAGGCCTGTGAAGGCAGGCCGGGCTAGTGCGCCTTTAGCCTTTAACTCAGTTCGGCCGTCGGCTCCCGCCCCATCAGCGCGGCCACGGCATCCGCCGGTTTGAGCTGGCCGTCGAGCAGAGCCACCACGCCTTGGGCAATCGGCATCTCGACGCCCAGGCTGCGGGCGCGCTGCACCACGGTGCGGGCGCAGTAAACGCCTTCGGCCACATGGCCCAGTGAATCGACGGCCTGTTGCAAGGTCTTGCCCTGCGCCAGCAGCAGGCCGACCTTGCGGTTGCGGCTCAGGTCGCCGGTGGCGGTGAGCACCAGGTCACCCAGGCCGGACAGGCCGGTGAAGGTTTCGGCCCGGGCGCCCAGGGCCACGCCCAGGCGCGTCATTTCTGCCAGGCCGCGGGTGATCAGGGCGGCGCGGGCGTTGAGCCCCAGGTTCAGGCCGTCGCACAGGCCGGTGGCAATCGCCAGCACGTTTTTGACGGCGCCGCCGACTTCGACGCCGACGATGTCGTCATTGGCGTACACCCGCAGCGTGGGGCTGTGAAACGCGGCCACCAGCGCGTCGCGCACGTCGGCGTGCTCGCTGGCGGCCACCAGCGCGGTCGGCTGGCCGCGGGCCACCTCCAGTGCAAAGCTCGGGCCGCTGAGCACGCCCGCTCTCAAATTGATAGCTACCTGCGCACGTATTTCATGGACCAGCAGCCCAAAAGGCTCTGAAGATGCGCCCGAAGACGCACCTGACACGCCTGACGCGGTGACCGGCGCTTCAAAGCCCTTGGAGAGCCATGCCACCGGCACGCGGACGTGCTGCAGGCGCTGGAGCAGGCTGCGGGCGGCGGCGATGGGGGTGGCAAGCATCACCAGGTCCTGGCCTTTCAGGGCCGCGTCCAGCGACGCGTCCGAGCCGCCTTCAATGCGCAGCGCGTCGGGCAAGGCGATGCCGGGCAGGTAGCGGGTATTGAGGCGCTGGGTCTGCAGCGCAGCCACCAGCGCGGCATCGCGCGCCCACAGGGTGATCTGGTGGGCGGCCTGGCGGCTGGCGCTGACGGCCAGTGCCGTTCCCCAGGCGCCGGCGCCAATCACTACAATTTTCATAGCGGCTTGCGCATGGCCGATGGGCACCTTGGCAGGTTTACTGAACCGTCGTGGTGGCGCCGCTGTGTGCAGCGGCAGCTTCCGCTTGCTGCTGCTGGTACATGGCCTGGAAGTTGATTTCGGCCAGGGTCACGGGCGGGAAGCCGCCGCGCTGGATCACGTCGGCCACGTTGCCGCGCAGGTAGGGGTAGACGATTTGCGGGCAGGCAATGCCCAGGATGGAGCTGAGCTGGTCCTGCTCCATGTTGCGGATTTCAAAAATGCCAGCCTGCTTGGCTTCGACCAGAAACACGGTTTTGTCCTTGATCTTGGTGTGCACGGTGGCTGTCACGGTGACTTCGAAAATGCCCTCGGCCACGGGCGTGGCGTCCACGCCGAGCTGGATGTCCACGCCAGGCTGCTCCTGCTCGAGCAGGATCTCGGGCGAATTGGGCTGCTCCAGCGACACGTCTTTGAGGTAAACGCGCTGGATCTGAAATACAGGGTCAAGGTTGGCTTCGGCCATGGTGATCTTTCGGATTGCTTTGAAAAACGAAACCTGCCGCGGCTTGTCAGGCAGGTACAGGGAAGGTTGGGTGGATTATCTCAGGACGGGCGGCCCGGCCAGTGGGCGAACCACCGCACCATCAGTCGCGTCGCGCCATCAGCCGGCATTGAGCAAAGACATCAGGCCGCCCTGGCCATCGAGCGCCACCAGGTCGTCACAGCCCCCCACGTGGGTGCTGCCAATGAAAATCTGGGGCACGGTGCGCCGGCCGGTGATGTCCATCATCTTCTGGCGCTCGTCGGGCGCCATGTCGACACGGACCTCTTCAATCTCGACCACGCCGCGCTGCTTGAGCAGCTGTTTGGCATGGATGCAGTAAGGGCAGGTGCCCGTGGTGTACATCTTGACGGTTTGCATGGTTTCTTTGGGGGCGCGCAGCGTTTTCAGGCTTTTTCGAGAGGCAGGTTAGCGTCTTTCCAGGCCTTGAGCCCGCCACCCAGCGATTGGGCCTGCTCGTAACCGAGTTTTTTGGCGACCCCGACGGCACGGCCGGAGCGCGCGCCGGTGGCGCACACCAAGATCACGGGCAGGGCCTTGTTTTTGACCACCAGGGGCAGTTTTTCCTCGAGTTGGGCGAAAGGTATGTTTTTGGCGCCCACCACGTGGCCCGCGGCAAACTCCTCGGCCTCGCTCACGTCAATGACCACCGCCTTGTCGCGGTTCATCAGCTGCACGGCCCCGCTGGCCGTCAGCGCGCCGGCACTGGCGCTGCTGGCAATCAGGGGCCAGAGCAGCATGCCGCCCGAGGCCAGCGCTACCGAAATCAGCATCCAGTTATCGATCAGAAATTTCAATTTGAACCCTTTGTGTGTTTTTCACGTAACCCGTGATTTTAGAATGCAGGGGGTAGGCAACGCTTTTCCAGCCCTTTTTAAGGTTGATTGGCGCCGCTTCCGGCCGGTTTTCCCTTACCTTAAACACCCTCTCACCGCTTCACACCATGTACAAACTCGTGCTCATCCGCCACGGCGAATCGACCTGGAACCTTGAAAACCGCTTCACCGGCTGGACCGATGTGGACCTGACCCCCGCCGGCGTGGCCCAGGCCATCAACGCCGGCAAGCTGCTCAAAAGCGAGGGGTATGACTTTGACATGGCCTACACCAGCGTGCTCAAACGTGCCACGCGCACCCTGTGGCACACGCTGGACGAGATGGACCGCACCTGGCTGCCCGTGATGAACAGCTGGCGGCTCAACGAGCGGCACTACGGCGACCTGCAGGGCCTGAACAAGGCCGAAACCGCCAAGAAATACGGCGACGAGCAGGTGCTGCTCTGGCGCCGCAGCTACGACACGCCGCCACCGCCGCTGGCAGCCAACGACCCGCGCAGCGAGCGCTCCGACCCACGCTACGCCAAGCTGCAGCCCGGCCAGGTGCCGCTGACCGAGTGCCTCAAGGACACCGTGGCGCGCGTACTGCCGTTCTGGAACGAATCGATGGCCCCGGCCATCAAGGCCGGCAAACGCGTCGTGGTCGCCGCCCACGGCAACTCCATCCGTGCCCTGGTGAAATACCTGGACAACATTTCCGACGCCGACATCGTCGGCCTGAACATCCCCAACGGCATCCCGCTGGTCTATGAGCTGGACGCGGACCTCAAGCCGCTGCGCCACTACTATCTGGGCGACAGCGATGCGGTGGCCAAGGCCGCTGCGGCCGTGGCGGCGCAGGGCAAGGGTTGACCCCAGTTTCATGTAAAAGTCCGGTAAATGTCGGCCAAAACTGCATATTTTTGCCGTTTTGGCCGGCTTGGCGGCTGCCAGCCGCGGAACTGCTGAATGGGGCTTTTCTCCAAGGTGTATATTGCTTGAAATGCTGGCAACAGCACTCACGATGGTGCGTACTCAGGCCCGCAGCGCGGGCCAAAGAAGGTGTTTATGGGGCAAAAACTCAGGATAGCAGGCTGGATTTCGATTGGTGCCATTGCCGGCGCACTCACAACCGTGCAGCTGCAGGCCGTCGCCCGGGGCGGGCTGGCGCCCCTGCCTCTCGAAGAGCTGCAACAGCTGGCGGCCGTTTTTGGCATGGTCAAGACCGACTATGTCGAGCCGGTGGACGAAAAGAAGCTCATCACCGACGCCATCTCCGGCATGGTAGCCAGCCTGGATCCGCACTCGGTTTATTTTGACAAAAAGTCGTTCAAGGAATTCCGCGAAGGCACCAGCGGCCGCTTCGTGGGCGTGGGCATCGAGATCAGCCAGGAAGATGGCCTGGTCAAGATCGTCTCACCGATTGAAGGCTCGCCCGCCGACCGCGCCGGCCTCAAACCCAACGACCTGATCACCAAAATTGACGACACCTTTGTCAAGGGCCTGACGCTCAATGAAGCCGTCAAGAGAATGCGCGGCGAGCCCAAAACCAAGGTCTTGCTGACGATTTTCCGCAAGGACGAAAACCGCACCTTCCCGGTGACCATCACGCGCGAGGAAATCCGCACGCAGTCGGTTCGCAGCAAAGTGGTGGAACCGGGCTATGCCTGGATTCGCCTGAGCCAGTTCCAGGAACGCACGGTCGAAGACTTCGTCAAGAAGGTCGAGGACATCTACAAGCAGGAGCCCAAGCTCAAGGGCCTGGTGCTTGATTTGCGCAACGACCCGGGTGGCCTGCTGGATGCGGCCGTGGCGGTGTCCGCTGCGTTTTTGCCGGAAAACGTGACCGTGGTATCCACCAACGGCCAGCTCGCCGAAAGCAAATTCATCTACAAGGCTTCGCCCGAGTTTTACCAGCGCCGCAGCAGTGCCGACCCGCTGAAAAAACTGCCGGCCGCCATCAAGAATGTGCCGCTGGTGGTGCTGGTCAACGAAGGCTCGGCCTCGGCCAGCGAAATCGTGGCCGGCGCCCTGCAGGACTACAAACGCGCCACCATCATGGGCAACCAGACCTTTGGCAAGGGCTCGGTCCAGACGGTGCGCCCGCTCGGCCCCGACACCGGCCTCAAGCTCACCACGGCGCGCTACTTCACCCCCAGTGGCAAGTCGATCCAGGCCAGAGGCATCGTGCCGGATGTGATGGTGGATGAAACGCTGGAAGGCAGCCCTTTCGCGATCTTGCGCACCCGCGAAACGGATCTGGAAAAGCACCTGAACAACGGCCAGGGTGTCGAGAAAAAAGACGAGGCCCGCGAAAAAGCCCGTGAAGAAGCCCTCAAAAAGCTGGAAGAAGAGTCCAGAAAGCCCCCCGAGCAGCGTCGCCCGCCGGAATTTGGCAGCGACAAGGATTTCCAGCTGGCCCAGGCCATCAACCATCTCAAGGGCCGTCCCGTGATGGTCAGCAAAACGATGGTTGAGCGCAAGGAAGAGAAAAAAGAAAACTGACCGTCCCGGTGCAGCCTGCTTGCCCTGCCGGCTGATCAGCCCGGGCCGGCAGGCGGCGCCTGTGCCCCTTCGATGCCCATGAACGACACCCAGCTGCTTCGTTATTCCCGGCACATTCTGCTCGATGAAGTCGGGGTGGAGGGGCAGGACAAGCTGCTCGCCTCGCATGCGCTGGTCGTGGGCGCGGGCGGACTGGGCTCGCCAGTGGCCTTGTACCTGGGCAGTGCCGGGGTCGGGCGCATCACCATGGTGGACGATGACCGCGTGGACACCACCAACCTGCAGCGCCAGATTGCCCATAACCTGTCGCGGGTGGGTGAGTTCAAGGCGCAGTCGGTGCAGCAGTCCATCGCCGCCATCAACCCCGATGTCGAGGTGGTGCCCATCATGCGCCGGGCCGATGCGGCCCTGCTCGACGAACTGGTCCGGCAGGCGGACGTGGTGCTCGATTGCAGCGACAACTTTGCCACGCGCCACGCCCTCAACCGGGCGTGCGTGAAGCATCGCAAGCCCTTGGTGTCCGGTGCGGCCATCCGCTTTGACGGGCAGGTGGCGGTCTATGACCTGCGCCAGGCCGCTTCGCCCTGCTATGCCTGCGTGTTCCCCGAGTCCGAGGAGTTTGAAGAAACACGCTGTGCCACCATGGGCGTGTTTGCGCCACTGGTCGGCATCATCGGAAGCATCCAGGCCGCGGAAGCGCTCAAGCTGCTTTGCAGCGTTGGACAACCGCTGACAGGCCGCTTGCTGATGCTGGACGGACGCAGCATGGAGTGGAGCGAAATGCGCACGGCGCGCGATGCCCGCTGCAGCGTCTGCGGCCAGCACTGAGCCGATAGGCGGGCACCCTGGCTGGCTGCCGGCCAGTGCCTGCAGCGATGGGGTAGGAAACCTCCTACATGCAGGCGACCCGCTGACTGGCAGAATAAAGCCCCGGCCACGGATACATTAAGAAACATGGCACGTGAAAATTTGCAGTCCTTCAGCCAGCGGTCAATGAGCGGTCAGCTGTGATTTCCAGCTTGAATCATGAGACTTAAAACCTACATCGTCGAAGACAATCCCACGATACGTGAGAACCTGATTGGCACGCTGGAAGAGCTGGCCTGCATCAGCGCCGTGGGAACGGCTGAAACCGAAAATGAAGGCAAGGCGTGGCTGACTGAAAGCGGCCAGCAATGGGATCTGGCCATTGTGGACCTGTTTCTCCGGCAAGGCAGTGGCCTGGGCGTGCTGGCCGCCTGCCGCGGCCGGCAGCCCGCCCAGAAGGTGGTGGTGCTCAGCAATTACGCCACACCGGACATTCGCCAGCGCTGCGCTCAACTCGGCGTCGATGCGGTGTTCGACAAATCCAATGAAATCGATGCGCTGGTGGACTATTGCATCCGGCAATGCGCCACGCCCGGCTGAAACGCTTAGTTAATCAATCAGTCGATCAGCTTGTTTTTCAGCGCGTAGTAGGTCAGGTCGCTGTTGGAGGCCAGGCTCATTTTCTCCATCACCCGGGTTCTGTAGGTGCTCACCGTTTTAACGCTCAGGGACAGCGCCTTGGCAATGTCGCTCGCCGTCTCGCCCTTGGCCAGCTTGAGAAACACCTGAAACTCGCGCTCGGACAGCAGTTCATGGGCGGCCACATTGCCTGGGCGGTTGAGCTGCTGTGCCAGCAGCTCGGCCACCGTCGGCGTGATGTAGCGCTTGCCCAGCGAAATGACACGGATCGCATCGAGAATTTCCGAAGGATCGCATTCCTTGTTGAGGTAGCCGCTGGCCCCCTGGCGGATCAGATTGACGGCGTAATGCGCTTCGGGGTAGCCGCTGAGGATCAGGATGCCGACATCCGGCGCCTTGGCCCGGATCATGGCCAGCGCATCGATGCCGCTTTGCCCCGGCATGGAAAGATCCATCACCAGAATGTCGAGCTCGACATTGCGGACCAGGTCTATCGCTTCGCGGCCACTGGCGGCCTCGCCGACCACGCGCAGATCGACCTGCTCGGAAAAGTACTGCCTGAGCCCCGAACGCACGATGGCATGGTCATCCACAATTCCAATTCTGATCATTTCACTGCCTTTCCAGGGTGTCGGCACCGGCAGGTTGCACAATGCGTGAAAAGGTGTCTGTCACAGGCACCCACTTGGCACTTGGTCTTCATGGCCCATTATTGACGAATTATTCACCAAGTGATTGACTGGAGATGAGCGTGAAATGGTTTTCAATCCCCAAAATGGCGATCAGCCTGCCGCTGGCCGTGCTGGCGGCGGCCGCCCTGATCTTCATCAATGAAACCAGCTTTCAGCAATCGACCCGGGCGGCCGCCAGTATCGAGGAAGCCCAGCAAACCCGGGGAGCGGTCAACAAATTGCTGCAGCACATGCTGGATGCCGAAACCGGGCAAAGGGGTTACCTGCTGACCGGCGATCCCCGCTATCTGGAGCCTTACGACACGGCAACGGCCGACATCAACCAGAACATGGAGACCCTGCGCCAGCTTTTCAGCCCCTACAAGGACGAACTCGCCGAGTTCAGCATTCTGGCAAACCACATCTCACGCAAGCTCTCCGAAATGGACTTGAGCGTGCGCATGCGCAAGCAGGGCAACGAAGATGCCTGGAAGTTTGTGCTGACCACGGATGTGGGCAAAGAGCACATGGAGGCCATTCGTGAGCAGTCGGCCAAGCTGATCGCCAGCAACATCATCAAGATGGAGCAGGGCCAGGCCCAGATCAAGAAATCGCTGCAGCTGTCGAGAATCGGCATCGCCACCATGGCGCTGGCCGGCCTGCTGGCGTTTTACATGTACCTGATACAAACCAAAGCCTTGCTGTCGGCCGGCAAACGCGAACAGGAATCCCTGCAGCGCGAGCGCGACATGCTGGAAAAACAGGTGCGCGAACGGACGGCCACCCTGGCCGAGCTGGCGACCCATTTGCAGCAGGTGCGCGAAGACGAACGCGGCCATCTGGCCCGCGAGCTGCACGATGAACTGGGCGCCCTGCTGACGGCCGCCAAGCTGGATGTCGCCCGGCTCAAGTCCCGCCTGGGGGGCAGTCCGCCCGAAGCGACAGAGCGCTTGCAGCACCTGACCAATACGCTGAACAGCGGCATCGCCCTGAAGCGCCGGATTGTGGAAGACCTGCGCCCTTCTTCCCTGTCGCACCTGGGTCTGGTGGCCTCGCTCGAAATTCTGGCGCAGGAATTTGGAGAAAGATCCGGCCTGCACATCACCACGGACCTGGAGCCGGTTGAGTTGGCCGGCTCGGCCCAGCTGACCATTTACCGGCTGGTGCAGGAGTCGCTGACCAACATCGGAAAATATGCGCAGGCGCACCAGGCCGACATCAGCCTGGAAAACTTTGACCGCTACATCACCGTCGAGGTCAAGGACGATGGCCGGGGTTTTGACACCAGCCAGGTCCGGCCCAGCAGCCACGGCCTGGCCGGCATGCGGCACCGCGTCGAAGCCGCCGGGGGGCGCCTGACCGTCACCTCAGCGGTGGGCAAAGGCACACGCATTTCGGCGGTGCTGCCCAAGACCACGCCGGCGCAGCCAGCACGCTGATTGCCACGGGTTGTCGCTGGCGGCCAGCACGGCAAGCCGGCTGTCGGCGCACACCTACAGGGGGGCATCCCGGCCACTGACACCGGCACACGCCTCTTGCCGATGCGCAAAACCCGGCCTACGCCCTAAGCTGTCATGACGATTGTCAGTTTCGTCATCCGCGTGCTAAAAAAGAACATAAGCCATGTCTTTTCGATTTTTTGCACCCGGAATGGTTTTCGGCCCGGCGCAATGGCTGGCCCGGGCGCTGATACCCTGACGTCTGGCCGGTTGGCGTGGTGCCGCCGATCGGCCGGCCTTGATGAACCCCGCACCAGTTCAGCCCTATCAACTTCAAGAGGAGAGCAACATGAAATACGCTCGCGCAATTGCATTCGCGGCCCTGGCCGGCATCACCGTCATCAGCACGGGTTGCGCCGTGGTGCGTGGTCAGGAGACGGCTGGCGCTTATGTCGATGACACCACCATCACCACCGCCGTGAAAGCCAAGTTTATCGAAGACAAAACGGTGGCAGCCTCCTCGATCAATGTCGAAACGCTCAATGGAACGGTCCAGCTGTCGGGCTTTGCCAAATCGGGTGCCGAGAAATCACAGGCCGAGTCCCTGGCCCGCAGCGTCAAAAACGTCCGGGAAGTCCACAACAACATCGTTGTCCGTCCTTGAACCAGAAAGCGCTGACCTTTTGCGTCAGCAGCAAGCAGGCGCGAAGCCTGCTCAGGCGTGGCAGCTCCCGTGGCGCTTGCGGAAAGCGCGCGGGTTTTCAGCGCCCCCGTGCGCAAACAGGCCGCGCCGGGCGGCCTGCGCCTTGGCCTGCTGGGCCGCATAGGGCCCGGGGTTGCGGCGAAAACGGTAAGACCAGGCATGGCCGCTGGCCACCATCTGGCCGCCCACGTCCTGCCCCCTCAGGTCAATTCTGGCCAGGGCGCGTCCATAGTCGTCGTAGCGGCGTATGGACACGGTGACGGTCTGGCCCAGCAAACGCTGTTTGAGGGCCTCGCGCGAGGCGGCCCCGCCGCGCTGGCAGATCTCTGGCGCGTCGACACCGTCCAGGCGAATCTTGCGCGGCTTGCCGCCCGAGGCAGGACGCACCCAGAGCGTGTCGCCGTCCACAGTGTAGGTAACGACGCCCCGCCACGGCCGGTCAGCGTGCGCCGGGGTGCCCGCCAGAAGCAGGCAGGCGGCCATCACCATGGCGCGAAGGAGCCACCGCTTGGCTCGCCAATTAGCTATCAATTTAATAGCTGCTCGCTCAATCAGTACAAGGGCTACAACCAAAAAAAGCATATGGCCAAGCCGTGCTTTGACGGGGTGGGCGCCATCGGGGCGGGCAATGTAGCCGTCCAGGCTTGTGGCGATGAAGACGGAGATTTTGGGGGTCATGCGAAGGATTGTCCTTTTGAGGGCGCAAGAATATACTGGTTATTCATACAGTATATCGCTGCACTTCAACCCGCCCCCTCCTCTTTTTCTCTTCTTCAGTCAGAGAAACCCCCTCTCATGCTGCGCAGCCTTTTCGTCGACTTCAATTCCTACTTCGCCTCGGTGGAGCAGCAGATCAACCCGCGCCTGCGCGGCAAGCCGGTGGGCGTGGTGCCGCTGATGGCCGACACCACCTGCTGCATTGCCGCGAGCTATGAGGCCAAGCGCTTCGGCGTGCGTACCGGCACCAGCGTGGCCCAGGCGCGCCAGCTGTGCCCGGAGATCATTTTTGTCGTGGCGGAGCACGAGGTGTATGTGGAGTTTCACCAGCGTGCCGTGGCGACCGTGGAACGCATTGCCCCGGTGCGCCAGGTGCTGTCGATTGACGAGATGGAGTGCGAACTGACCGGCAGTTGGCGCGAGCGCCACAAGGCCGTGGCCATTGCAGAGCGCATCAAAAAAGAGATCCAGTCCACGCTTGGTGAATGCCTGGGCAGCTCAATCGGCATTGCGCCCAACACCCTGCTGGGCAAACTCGCGTCCGACATGCACAAGCCCAATGGCCTGACGGTGCTGGAGCTGGCCGACATTCCGCACGGGCTTTACCACCTCCCGCTCTCGGCTATCAACGGCATTGGCCGGCGCATGCTGACGCGGCTGCAAGGCTGCGGCATCCAGAGCATGGAAGACCTGTACGCGGCCCCGCGCGACGTGCTGCGCACGGCATGGGGCGGCATGGCCGGCATCGAGATGTATGACAAGCTACGCGGACAATGGCAGGAGCCGCTGGGCGCCGGTGGGGTGACCCGCTCGCTGGGCCATTCGCACGTGCTGCCGCCCGACATGCGCAACCCGCAGGGCGCCTTTGACGTGCTGAACCGGCTCGCGCAAAAGGCCGCCATGCGGCTGCGCAAGCAGGGGTTTTACACCAGCGCCATGTCGGTCAGCGTGCACTGCGGCCATCGTTACAGCGCTTCGGCCGGTTCAGCCGGTGGCAGCCGCGACACCCGCTTTGGCGAAACCCAGGACACGGCTTACCTGCTGCATGTGCTGGCTCAGCTGTGGCACACCGGCCTGGCGCAGCTGCGCGAACCCAAGGTCGTGAACGTGACCCTGCACGGCCTGGTGCCTGTGGCGCAGCACACGCCCTCTCTTTTTGACATGGCCCCGCAGCCAAGCGCCAGCGCACCCGCCCGTGACCGCTCACGGCTGTTGGCGGCCGTGGACCAGATGAACAAAACCTTTGGCAAGAATGCGGTGTACTTTGCCACCTCGCAAAACGCGCTGAACCATGCCCCCATGCGCATTGCGTTCAACCGCATTCCCGACATCGAAACCGAGCGCTGACACCGCGCGCGACCAGTCACGGCTCCGCGCGAATGGGGCGACAGATGTCATGGCCGCTCACGATAGCGGGTGCTGCCCCCGCGGCGGCGGTCGGCCAGCGGCAAGCCGCCTTGGGCGGCCATGGCGTCGGCGCGCTGCTGCAGGCGCTCCAGCATGTCGTCCAGCAGTGCCACCTCCTGCGGTGCCAGGGCAGCCAGTACATCGCGGTTGATCTGGCTGACCAGCGGGAACAACTCGCTATGCAAGGCCACGCCCGCCGGCGTGAGCGCCAGCCGGATATGCCGCGCATCGCCGGCGCGGCTGGTGCGGCTGACCAGCTTCTTGCCGGCCAGCGCCGTCACGGCCTTGGAGGTGCGTGGACGGTCCAGGTGAGCATGCTCTGCCAGCTCCGACGAGCCCATGGGCCCGCGCGCCGCCAGCGAAGCCAGGATGCGCCATTCGCGCCGGGTGATGCCGAACCGGCCTTCACAGTAGCGCACCACGATGCCGCCGGCGGCCGCCTGCAGGCGGCTGAGCCGGTACAGCAGGAGGTCGTCGAGAACCTCGGGCCAGGACAGGCCAGGCGCGGCGGGAGGAGAACTGGGCATCAGGGTTACTACCGGCAATGATTGATTTCTGCAATCGATGGTGGTGCAGGAACAATCGGGGCTCAAACTCGGAGAATCATCATGCCACAGCCCCTCTTGCCCGCTGCGCCTGCCCCCAACCGCAGAAAAGTCCTGCTGCACACCGCTGCCGGCGCGCTCGCCGCCAGCGTCGCCTTGCCGCGCTGGGCTCGCGCCCAAGCCGGGCCGGTGCGCATTGTGGTGGGCTACCCGCCGGGTGGCGCCTCGGACCGGGCCGCTCGCCTGGTCGCTGAGCGGCTGCAGCAACTGCTGCAAAGGCCGGTGATTGTGGACAACCGCGTGGGCGCGGGCGGCCGGCTGGCCGCACAGCAACTGGTCAACACACCGGCGGACCAGACCACCTTGATGATGGGCAACCCCGCGGTGATGAGCGTGGCGCCGCTCATCTACAAAGACCTCAAGTTTGACGCGCAAAAGGATTTCGTGCCGGTCGCCGCCGTGACCGACTACGACTTCGGCGTGGCGGTCGGCACCGGCCTGCCGGTCAAGGAGGTGACGCACATGCTGGCCTGGCTGCGCGCCAACCCCGACAAGGCCAATGCCGGCGTGCCTGCCACCGGCAGCCTGCCCCACTTCTTTGCGCTGATGCTCAGCTACATGGTGCAG
This sequence comes from Polaromonas sp., assembly GCF_036676035.1. Lineage (GTDB taxonomy): Bacteria > Pseudomonadota > Gammaproteobacteria > Burkholderiales > Burkholderiaceae_C > Polaromonas. Next base: position 128,511 of record NZ_JAKFDR010000011.1, on the reverse strand, counting down.
ATAAAAATAGAAGTCGTCGGCTACCGGGGTTCAGCGCCACTGCTCAACGACCTGATCGGTGGCCAGATTCCGCTGGCCTTCGACACCCTGGACTCGCTGCTGCCGCAGCACGAAGGCGGCAAGCTGCGCGTGCTGGCCACCTCAGGCGCCAAGCGTTCGCCCTTCTCGCCCAATGTGCCGACTTTCAGGGAGCAGGGCTTGCCGATCGCCGCAACCGGCTGGAACACCCTGTTTGCACCGGCCACCACGCCCAAGGCTACCGTGGAGTTGCTGGGCCGGACGGTGTTCCAGATCATGTCGGAGCCCGAACTACGCGCCAAATTCACGGCTGCCAAGATGGTGCCCGTCGCCATGACGCAGGCACAGACGGCGGCGGCCTTGACGGCGTTCAATGCGCAGTGGAGCCCGGTGATTCGGCGCTCCGGCTTCAAGCCCGAATCCTGAACCGGGGTTGACGCAATTGACCAGCCCGCAACGCCCCAACCTCATCTTCATCGTCGCCGACGACCTCGGCTATGCCGACCTCGGCTGCTACGGCGGCCGGACTCCGGTCTCGCCGGTGCTCGACGGACTCGCCGCCAAGGGCCTGAAGTTCACCCAGGGTTACGCCAACTCGCCGGTCTGCTCGCCCACGCGCTTTGCGCTGATGACGGGACGCTACCAGTACCGGCTGCGCGGCGGCGCCGACGAGCCCATCAACAGCAAGAGCCGCGGCAGCACCGTGCTGGGCCTGCCGCCCGAGCACCCCACCCTGCCCTCGCTGCTCAAGGACAGCGGCTACCGCACCGCGCTGATCGGCAAATGGCACCTGGGCTACCCGCCGTCCTTCGGCCCGCTGCGTTCGGGCTATGAGGAATTCTTCGGCCCGATGTCGGGCGGTGTGGACTACTTCAGCCACTGCGATTCGAGCGGCCGGCACGACCTCTGGTTTGGCGCGGAAGAAAAAAAGGAAGACGGCTACCTGACCGACCTGATCTCCAAGCGCGCGGTGGACTATGTGCAGCGCATGGCACCCGGCGCCAAAAATGGCACGCCCTTCTTCCTGAGCCTGCACTACACGGCGCCGCACTGGCCCTGGGAAACGCGCGACGACGAGGCGCTGGCCTCCCAGGTCAAGGACAACCTGTTCCACCTGAGCGGCGGCAACATCCACACCTACCGCCGCATGATCCACCACATGGACGAAGGCATAGGCTGGGTGATGCAGGCACTGCAACAGCACGGCCTGGCTGACAACACGCTGGTGGTGTTCACCAGCGACAACGGCGGCGAGCGCTTCTCCGACAACTGGCCGCTGGTCGGCGGCAAGATGGACCTGACCGAGGGCGGCATCCGCGTGCCCTGGATCGCGCACTGGCCGGCGGTGATAGCCGCCGGTGGTGTCAGCGAACAGCACTGCATGACCATGGACTGGTCGGCCACCCTGCTGGACGCCACCGGCGTGCCGGCCGACCCCGGCTACCCGCTGGACGGCGTCTCGCTGCTGCCGGTGCTGCGCGATGCGGGCCACCGCTTCCACCGGCCGCTGCACTGGCGCATGAACCACCGCGGCCAGCGCGCCCTGCGCGACGGCGACTGGAAGTACCTGCAGGTGGACGGCAACGACTACCTGTTCAACCTGCCTGCCGACGAGCGCGAACGCGCCAACCTGGCCGGGCGCGAGCCCGAGCGCCTCGATGCCATGCGCGCCGCCTGGCAAGCCTGGGAAGCCAGCGTGCCGCCCATCCCCGTGGATGCCACGGTAAGCCTGGGCTACTCGGTCAAGGACATGCCGCAGCGTTAGGAGCCTGACGGTACCCGTAGTGTGGTGTTGCATGCTTGACGGTACAAATAAAACCGATGGATTTTTGTTCAGGGCAAGGCGCAAACCGCAGCCATAGTCAGACTATGGCGAGGATTTGCAACGCCGCCCTGGGCAAAAAGACGCGGTTTTATGTACCGGATAGCGTGCAACACCACACTAACATTGGGCATGTTTCAGAAAATTCAGAAAATCGACCTGCAGCGCTGGCTCCCGTTTCTCCACTGGCCGCGCCCCGACGCAACGCTGCTGCGTGGCGAAATCGCCGCTGGCATGACCGTGGCCCTGGTGATGGTGCCGCAATCCGTGGCCTATGCGGGCCTGGCGGGCATGCCCTTGATCACCGGCCTGTACGCGACCCTGCTGCCGGCGCTGGTGGCGGTGCTCTTCAGCGGCTCGACGCGGCTGAGTGTCGGGCCCTCGGCGCTGAGCTGCCTGCTGGTGGGGGCTTCGCTGGCCGGCTTGGCCGAACCGGGCAGCACGCAATGGGTCTCGCTCGCGGTATGGCTGGCCATCCTCACGGGCCTGGTGCAGTTCACGCTGGGGGCCGGCGGCTACGGCTGGGTCCTCAACCTCGTCAGCTCGCCGGTGCTGGCGGCGTTTTCGCAGGCGGCGGCGCTGCTGATCATCGCCTCGCAGCTGCCGGCACTCATCGGCCTGAACGGGTCTTTGACTACCTTGCTCAATGGGCCGCCGCTTGATCTTGCTGCGCTGGCGTTTGGCTTGGGCAGCGTGGCCGCCCTGGTGCTGGGCAAGCGCTACCTGCCGCGCGTGCCAATGATGATGCTGGTGGTCGCGGGCTCGGCGCTGGTGAGCAAGCTGGCCGGCTACTCGGCGCATGGCGCAATCATCGGCCCGCTGCCCGCGGGGCTGCCGGCGCCCTACTGGCCCGGGCTGCCCGCCTGGGACACCTTTGGCACCCTCGTCGTGCCCGCCTTGGTGCTCGCGCTCGTCACCTCACTGGAGACCGCCGCCAGCGCCAAAATCGAGGCGCAGCGCGACGGCAAGCGATGGAACGAAAACCAGGACCTGATCGGCCAGGGCCTGGGCAAGCTCGCCTCGGCCTTCAGCGGCAGCTTTGCGACCAGCACCTCGTTCTCGCGCTCTGCCATCACACTGTACGCGGGCGCCAAAAGCGGCTGGGCGACGATTGCCGCGACCTTCTTTGTGGTGTTGACCCTGCTGTTGCTGACGCCAGTGCTGTACCACGTGCCGCGCGCCGTGCTGGCCGCCGTGGTCGTGGCCGCCGTGGCAGGCCTCTTGAAACCGCGTTGGCTGCTGGGCCTGTGGCAGGTCAACCGTGTCGAGGCGGGGACGGCTTTGGTGACCTTCGGCGTCACCTTGCTCACCGCACCGCGCATCTATTGGGGCGTGCTCACCGGCGTGCTGATGGGCCTGTCGCACTTTCTCTACCACCGGCTGCACCCACGCATCATCGAAGTCGGCCTGCACCCCGACGGCAGCCTGCGCGACCGCCACCTCTGGCAGCTGCCGCCGCTGGCCCCCGATCTGTACGCGCTGCGCATGGACGCCGAACTGGACTTTGCCTCGGCCAGCGCCTTCGAGCGCGCCATCGTCGAACACCTGGCGGCGCACCCGCAGAGCCGCCATGTTTTCCTGTTCGCCCAGCCCATCAACCGCATCGACGCAACCGGCGTGGAAACCTTTGGCCAGGTGCGCCGCCTGTTGACAGCGCGCGGCATCACGCTGCACATCAGCGGCATCAAGCTGCCGGTGGAAAAGGTGCTGAAGAATGCCGGCGCACTCGACGACAGCCCGCTGCTGCGCATGTACCGCACTGATGCCGAAGCGCTGGCGGTGTTGGGCACTCTCAGCTAATGGCCCCGCGACGGCGCCAGACCAGAAAATAAATCGCTGCGTTGATGAGGAGCAGCACGCCGCCCAGTACGAACTGCCACTCGCGCGTGAGCTCGCCGGGGTAGATCAGAGGGACCAGGTAGCGCTCGATAAAACTCCCCGCATAGCCTGCCGCGCCCCCGGCCCGGCGCAGCGCGTTTTCCAGCGGCGTGAGCGGACAGATCCCGCCCGTGAACTCCACGGTGGCGCCCCAGGCCAGCGCCGGCAGGTGCAGCCAGGGCATCCAGCGCCAGCGCAAGGCGAGCACGCCGCCGGCCACCGCGAACACGATGAACAGGAAGTGAAGCCCAAGCACCAGGTCGGCGAGTAGTCCGTAAATCATTTGCTATTAATTTTATAGCTGCTTGCGCACATAGAACAAGGGCTGGAGCCAGATTTCCTTCAAAAATTTAGGCAGAACCCCTGCTCAGGCCGTGACGATCCATCCTTCGAGCGGGTCCATCTGCGCCGGCAGGCCGTAGCGCGGCGCGCCCTGCTGCTGCGCCCAGGCGGCCTGGAGCAGGCACAACACGGCATCGAGACTGTCGCCGCTGGCGTCGTCGATCAAGGCATCGCGCTGCGCATGGCTGAGCTTGAGGCGCAGGCCCAGCCGGGTCTGGCCATGCTCCAGCGCGGTGATCAGGTCCTTGCGCGCAATCAGCCGCTCGGGGGTTTGCTTCGCGCGCTCGTCGCTCTTGTAGCTGCGGTGACCCAGAAGTTCGCGCGCCAGCAGGCCGGGGTAGGCCTCCAGGGCCACGCGCCGCGCATCGCCGTCGTGCAGGCCGGGCAGGTGCACGCCCGCGGCCAGCAGCCGTGGCACACCGGCATGCAGCATGTAGGCCACCGGCGGGTTGACCCACTTCATTGACGGGCTGGAGCCGGCCGGCTTGTCGGTGGCGCGGTGCGCGAACTTGCCGCCCACCGGCCGCGCATCGCAGAAGGCGGCAAAGGTGGCGCGGATGTCTTCGCGGCTCAAGGCCGCGTAGTGGCGCATGCAGTCTTCCCACTGCAGGGGCCAGCCCAACTGCTCGACCAGCTCACGCGGCAGGCCGAACGGAAAGTCGAAGCCGCCTGTCCACTCGCGCGGCTCGGCCAGCCAGCGGCCGAACGCCTCCAGCGTGTCGATGCGCTCCAGTTTCGACAGCACGACACGCGCTCCCGACGAGGACCCCAGTGCCAGAACAATGGGTTTTCGCCGGTTAGGGCTGCTTGAGAAATCGCAGCCAAGCAGCAAGGGCGCGGTCATCGCGGCCTCAACCCAGCGCCAGCGCCATCACGCCCGCCGCGATGAAGGCCGCGCCCAGCAGCCGCAACAGGCGATCGCCTTCGCCCAGCAGTTGCCCGCCGACCAGCGCGGCGAACAGCATGGACACCTCGCGCGCCGGCGCGACATGCGACAGCGGCGCGGTCTGCATGGCGTACAGCACCAGCACGTAGGACACCGGGCTGACGACGCCGACAAACACTGCGTACTTCCACTGCTTCCTCCACAGCGCCCTGGCCGCAGCGGGGTCGCGCAGCACGGCGGGCGCCAGCACCAGCATGCGCAGCAGGCAACCCATGTAGTCCACCAGGATCGGTGACATCAGCATGAACTTGACCGCGTAGCCGTCGACCACGGTGTAGCTGGCAATGAAGGCGCCGCTCAGCAAACCGTAGACCATGCCCTTGCGCACCCGCTGGCGCTGCACCGGGTCGTGCGAGGCACGCCACAGGCCCGGCCCGCCGGCGACCAGAAAAACACCGCCCACAACACCCGCAATGCCGGCCAGCCCCAGCGCGGAAATGTGCTCGCCCAGCAACACAATGGCGGCCAGTGACGACAGCAGCGGTCCCGAACCCCGCGCCAGCGGATAGACCACGGTGAGGTCGGCCTTGCGGTAGCCGCGCAGCAGGACGATGTAGTAGATGGTGTGCAGCAAGGCGCTGGCGCATAGCAGCAGCCATTCAGCGCGGCCCCAGCGCGGCAGTTGGTCGATGCCGAACCAGATGCCCAGCGGCGCCCATGCCACCAGCAGCACCAGCCCGGTAAAAGCGGCAAAACGCGAATCGCCGCCGGCTTTCTTGGCCGCGATGTTCCAGCTGGCGTGAATCAGTCCGGCGAGGATGACAAGGGCAAGCGCCGAAGCGGGCATGCCCTAGGCACGGCCAATGATGGAGGCAGTTGCCATCAGTTCTTCGAGCAGCGCGAACGAGACCTTGCCCGACACGGCATACGGGTCGAGCACGGGTTTTTCGGAGTATTTGAGCAGGATGGATTGGTTGAGCTTGGACAGATTGACCTGGCCCATGGTCCAGCCACCAAAGCGGCGCTCGGTGATTTCTTCGTAATGCAGCAGCACCACGTCCTTGTGCCGCGGGTCTCTCTGGATATGGCCATACAACTCGTTGACCGCCATGCGGCCGCCTTCGATGGCCTGCAGGAAGATGTCACCGCCGTAGCACAGGATGCCGGTGATGCCGCAGGTGGGGTTGAAATGCCGTGACTGGGTCAGGATGGCCTCGATGATTTCGGGCCGGGGATCGACCGCGCGGCTGGCGTAAAGCAGGCGTACCAGCATGGCTAGTCCCTTCTTGGAAGGAGCGACAGGAATTCCCGGCGCAGGGTGGGGTCCTTGAGAAAGACGCCGCGCATGACCGAGTTGATCATCTTGCTGTCCATGTCTTTCACGCCGCGCCAGGCCATGCAGTAGTGGCTGGCTTCCATCACGATGGCCAGGCCGTCGGGCTGGGTTTTTTCCTGGATCAGGTCGGCCAGCTGGATCACCGCCTCTTCCTGGATTTGCGGCCGGCCCATCACCCACTCGGCCAGCCGGGCATATTTGGACAGGCCAATCACGTTGGTGTGCTCGTTGGGCATCACGCCGATCCAGATCTTGCCGATCACCGGGCAGAAATGGTGGCTGCAGGCGCTGCGTACCGTGATGGGGCCGACGATCATCAGCTCGTTGAGGTGCTCGGCATTGGGAAATTCGGTGATGGTGGGACCCATCACGTAGCGCCCCTTGAACACCTCGTTGAGGTACATCTTGGCCACACGGCGCGCCGTGTTGTGGGTGTTGTGGTCGCTGCTGGTGTCAATCACCAGGCTGTCGAGCACGCCCTTCATTTTCTCTTCGACTTCATCGAGCAGCTTTTCAAGCTCGCCGGGCTGGATGAATTCGGCAATATTGTCGTTGGAATGGAAGCGTTTGCGCGCCTGCTCCAGACGTTCACGGATCTTGACGGAGACGGGCGTTCCCTCGTCAGTTGAATCGGGCGGCATAGGCGTCGTGGATTTCATGAGCATGCCAAGATGTTACCAGCCCGCACCCAAACAGTCTTGTCCATTTTTTTCAAGGGTTTTTGACCTCTTGTCCTTGTCGAATATGCGCTGGCAGCTATCAATTCAGTAGCAAATTAAGACCTTGCCAGACCTTGATTCAGTAGCGCTGCCCGATCACCAGCAAGGCCAGCCGCATCAGGGCGTAGGCAATCCGGGCCAGAATGCGCTGGCCCAAGGGGCGCTGCTTGTAAATGGCCGGGTCCATGCGTCGCCCGTGGCTGGCCATGGCCTGGCGCAAGCGGTCCCGCAAATCCCGGGCAAACACCCGGTCTTCGACCACCACATTGGCTTCCCGCGCCAGCAGCAGGCTCAAGGGGTCCAGGTTGGACGAGCCGACCGTTGCCCAATGGCCGTCCACCACCGCCACCTTGGCGTGCAGAAAACTCGGTTCGTACTCATGGATTTCCACGCCCGCCGCCAGCAAGGCCCCATACACCGGCCATGACGCGTGGTACTGCATGAAGTATTCGTACTTGCCCTGCAGCAGCAGGGTGACCCGCACGCCGCGCCGGGCCGCCTGGATCAGGGCGCGGCGCAGCTTGCCGCCGGGCAGGAAGTAGGCGTTGGCAATGATGATTTCCTCACGCGCCCGGCCAATCGCCTTGCGGTAGGCGCGCTCGATGCTGCGGCGGTTGCGCAGGTTGTCGCGCAGTACCAGCGCCGCCCGGGCACCGGGCAAGCCCGTGGCGCGCAAGGCCAGCTGCCTCGCATCGGTGCGCCCGCCGTAGCCAGCGGCCTTGAATTTTTTCCAGGCTGCGCTGAGATGCCGCTGGCGCGCACTGTGGCCGGCCTGCACGCGCCACCACAGCAAGGCCATGGCATCCGCAGCATCGGCCGCCAGCGAGCCGGTGACGGCGACCGAAAAATCAAACCGCGGGGCCGGCAAGGCCCCGTGGTTGGGGTCGTAAAAATCATCCAGTACATTGATGCCGCCGCAAAACGCCAGGCGCTGGTCAATCACGCACAGCTTGCGGTGCAGCCGCCGCCAACGGTCCGGCAACAGCAAGCCCAGCCCCCCCAGGCCAGCGGCCACGGGCGAATACACACACCACTGGACGCCGCCCTCGGCCAGCTTTCTCTGCCATTCAGGGCTCAAGGCTTCGGTGCCTATGCCATCGACCAGAACCTGCACCGTCACACCGCGCTGTGCAGCCCGGACCAGGGCGTCGGCCACTTCGGCACCCGCGCCGTGAAAGTCAAAAATATAGGTTTCCAGCTGCACCCATTGGGTCGCGGCATCCAGTGCCTGCACCAGCGCCGGAAAAAACGCCTGCCCGCCCTGCAGCAACTGCAATACCTGGGGCTTGTGAGGTGAGGTCATGGCAGAAAGTAATGTTGCCTGGGGGCTCTTTGACGGTTGGACCAGTTCAGAGGCTTGTTGCGACACCCGGAGTTTGCCACGGCGAGCTGGTCACACCCTCGCAATTCACCATGACATGATGGTTAACCCCGTCACAGCTAGCCAGCCACAAAACGAGGCAACATGAGGACCGCTTCGGCATTGGAAGGAGAAAAGCACAGATCGGCCGCCGCCAGATAAGGCAGCCACTGGTAGGCGGTATGTTCCTGGGCACTGAGCCGGATGGCGGTGCCCGGCGCAACGCACAGGCTGAAGACATGCTCGGTGTTGTGCGTCACGCCCGGCGCATAGCGATGGCGCCAAACCGGGTAAATTTCATAGACATTGGAAACCGCCCAGTCACGGAATTGATCGGGCCCGGCCGAGATGCCGGTTTCCTCCCGCACCTCGCGCACCGCGGTTTGCAGCAGCGCTTCACCCACCGTATCCTGGGAGCCGGTCACGCTTTGCCAGAAGCCGGGATGGTCGGCGCGCTCGATCAACAGCACCTCAAGCGCTGGCGTGTGAATGACCACCAGCACCGACTCGGGGATTTTGAAGGCTTTCAAAACATCCCCTGTCGTCTTTTCGCAGCCTCTTAGCGGCGCTGAATCACTCGGACCAGCGACTTAAGCCGGTTGCGGATTGTTGCGCAGGCGAATGTGCAGCTCGCGCAACTGCTTCTCGTCCACCGGGCTCGGTGCATGCGTCAACAGACACAGCGCGCGCTGGGTTTTCGGGAAGGCAATCACGTCACGGATGGACTCCGCACCGGTCATCATGGTCACGATGCGGTCCAGGCCAAAGGCCAGGCCGCCGTGCGGCGGCGCGCCGTACTGCAGGGCCTCGAGCAGGAAGCCGAATTTTTCCTGAGCCTCTTGCGGCCCGATCTTGAGCGCGTTGAACACCTTGCTCTGCACATCGGCCTGGTGGATACGGACCGAGCCCCCGCCGAGCTCCCAGCCGTTGAGCACCATGTCGTAGGCCTTGGAGATGCAGCGGCCGGGGTCGGTGTCCATCCAGTCTTCGTGGCCGTCTTTGGGGGCCGTGAACGGGTGGTGCACGGCGCTCCAGCGCTGGCCGTCCTCGTCAAACTCGAACATCGGGAAGTCAACCACCCACAGCGGCTTCCAGCCTGCGGTGAGCAGGCCGGCTTTTTTGCCAAACTCGCTGTGCCCGACCTTGAGGCGCAGCGCGCCGATGCTGTCGTTGACGATCTTGGCCTTGTCGGCGCCAAAGAAAAGCAGGTCGCCGCTCTGCGCGCCCGTGCGTTTGAGGATTTCGGCAATGGCGGCGTCGTGGATGTTCTTGACGATGGGGCTTTGCAGGCCCGGCCACCGAAGGGCCTTGTCTCCCTGGCCTTTGCCCGCATCATTGACCTTGATCCAGGCCAGCCCCTTGGCGCCGTAAATCTTGACGAACTCGGTGTAGCCATCGATCTCACCACGGCTCATCTCGGCGCCGCCCGGTACGCGCAGGGCGACCACGCGGCCGCCCTGGGTGGTCGCCGGTGCGCTGAACACCTTGAAGTCGACATCGGCCATCACGTCCGTCAGCTCGGTGAACTCGAGGTTCACGCGCAAATCGGGCTTGTCCGAGCCATAACGGTGCATGGCATCGTTGTAGGTCATGACCGGGAACTCGCCCAGATCGGTATTGAGCACGGTCTTGAAGATGTTGCTGATCATGCCCTGGAACATGTCGCGGATATCCTGCTCGCCCATGAAGGACGTTTCGATATCGATCTGCGTGAACTCCGGCTGGCGGTCTGCGCGCAGGTCTTCGTCGCGAAAGCATTTGGTGATCTGGTAGTAGCGGTCAAAGCCGGCCACCATCAGCAGCTGCTTGAACAGTTGCGGGCTTTGGGGCAACGCAAAAAACTGCCCTTCATTGACACGGCTGGGCACCAGGTAGTCGCGCGCGCCTTCAGGCGTGCTTTTGGTCAGCATCGGGGTCTCGATGTCGATGAAGCCGTGGGCGTCGAGAAACTTGCGCGTTTCCATGGCCACACGGTAGCGCAGCATCAAGTTGTTCTGCATGTAAGGGCGACGCAAATCGAGCACGCGGTGTGTCAGCCGCGTGGTCTCCGACAGGTTGTCGTCATCGAGCTGGAACGGCGGCGTGACGCTGGGGTTGAGCACGATCATCTCGTGGCACAACACTTCAATCTTGCCGCTCTTCAGATGGTCGTTGACCGTGCCCTCAGGCCGGGCACGCACAACACCCACGACCCTCACACAAAACTCGTTGCGCACGCCTTCGGCGGTTTTGAACATGTCGGCACGGTCGGGGTCGCACACCACCTGCACATAGCCCTCGCGGTCACGCAGGTCGACAAAAATCACGCCACCATGATCGCGACGGCGGTTGACCCAGCCGCACAGGCTGACGGTTTGGCCCATGAGGCCCTCGGTCACCAGACCGCAGTAATGTGAACGCATTTGGGAAGCCATAGACATAAGAAACACTCGTACTTTCAGCGCCTGCGCGCCCTGCTTGGATGGATTTACCTGAATCTGGAGCCGGGACCATTCCCGGGCACCACAACACCCATGGAAATCACATAAGTCAGCGCCTCGTCGACGCTCATTTTGAGCTCAATGCAATCGGCCTTTTTGAGCATCACGAAGTAGCCACCTGTGGGGTTCGGCGTGGTGGGCACGTAAACACTGAGGTATTCACCCTGCAGGTGATTGACCACATCGCCGCCCGGCGTGCCGGTCAGAAAACCAATGGTCCAGACGCCTTCCCGCGGCCATTGCACCAGCAGCGCCTTGCGAAAAGCGTTGCCGTTCTCGGAAAACAGCGTGTCGGAAACCTGCTTGACGCTGGAATAAATCGACCGGACGATGGGAATTCGGTGGAGCAGGACATTCCACCAGAGCACCAGCTTTTTGCCGAAGAAGTTGGTGGCCACGGCCCCAATCAGCAACACAATGACCAGCGCCAGCAAAACGCCAAAACCGGGAATGTGAAAACCCAGCAACTTGTCCGGATGCCAGGAGACCGGCAAAATCTGCAGGGTTTGGTCCAGCGTTGCAATAAACCAGTTCAACAGCCAAAACGTGATGGCCAGAGGCACCAGCACCAGCAGGCCGGCCAGCAGCCATTTGCGTATCGCGGCCATCAAGCGGCCTTGTCGGCAGCGCCCGCACTGGCGCTGGGCGCCGGGGCTGCAGCAGCTGCCGTTGAGCTGGGTTTGGCGCTGTCCACGGCAATGCCGGCAGCAGACTCGGCCGTCTTGCTTTCGGTTGCTTTGGCGGCAGAATCGCCGGCAGGGCTGGGCGTCGAGCTTGAGGAGGCGCCACCGCGGAAATCAGTCACGTACCAGCCGGAGCCCTTGAGCTGAAAACCAGCCGCTGTCACCTGTTTTTTAAAGCTGGGCGCCCCGCATTGGGGGCAGTCGCTCAGGGGCGCATCCGAAATCTTTTGCAAAACGTCCTTGGTATGCCCACAGGACTCGCATTTATAGGCGTAGATTGGCATAGTGCTAGAGGTTTTTAGTGAGGGGGTTTGCCCCTGAATCGGGCGTCAGGATGCAAAACCTTAAATTATAGGCGCTGCCCGCCACCCTCTGCGCAGCGCTGAGCGATTCCCCCTCCTTGCACCAACCCCCTCCCGAAGGCCGGTCACCGGGGCTGCCCGAGACTAGCGCCGCGAAGGGCCGCCCCGAGCAAGCGACGGCCCCCTCGGGGCTGACGTCCGCGGCTCCAAGCCTGCCTGCGCAGGCTTGGACGGACGGAAGAGCCGCAGCGTCTCGCAGCGGCACGTCCAGCGCATTACACAAAGTGAAAAGCGTGGGGGCTAGAAAACGCGGATTCTGAGAACGAATTGCATGGCGATCAGCCCCAGCACAAAACCCAGGCCGCCATAAATCAGTTTTTGCAGCAACTTGTTGGTACGCCGCTGCTCCACCAGCAGCTCTTCCAGCTCACGCCGGTTTCCCCCCTGGGCATTTTTAAGGTACTGCGCCAGCAGGCGCGGAAAACCCGGCAGCAATTTGGCATAGGCCGGCGCCTCCGCCTTGAGCTGTTCCAGCAGTCTTTCCGGCCCCACCTGCTCCAGCATCCACTTCTCAAGAAAGGGTTTGGCCGTGCTCCATAAGTCCAGATCGGGGTCCAGCTCACGGCCCAGGCCTTCGATGTTGAGCAGGGTCTTTTGCAGCAAGACCAGTTGGGGCTGGATTTCAACATGGAAACGGCGCGAGGTCTGGAATAGCCTCATCAGCACCATGCCCAGCGATATTTCCTTGAGCGGCCGGTCAAAGTAAGGCTCGCAACAGGCGCGTATCGCCGCCTCCAGCTCGTCGACCCGCGTGCCGGCGGGCACCCAGCCCGACTCGAGGTGCAGCTCTGCCACGCGCTTGTAATCGTGCTGGAAAAACGCCGTGAAATTCTGGACCAGGTATTCCTTGTCAACCGCCGTGAGCGTACCCACAATGCCGAAGTCCAGCGAAATGTAGCGTCCAAATGTGGACGGCTCCAGGCTGATCTGGATATTGCCAGGGTGCATGTCGGCATGGAAAAACCCATCCTTGAACACCTGCGTGAAGAAAATGGTGACGCCATCGCGTGCCAGCTTGCCCATGTCCACACCGGCATCGCGCAGGCGTTGAAGCTGTCCGATGGGCACGCCGTTCATGCGCTCCATCACCATGACTTCGGGCATGCAGTAATCCCAGACCATCTCCGGAATCATCACCAGGTTGAGGTCTTGCATGTTGCGCCGCAGCTGCGCGGCGTTGGCGGCTTCGCGCAGCAGATCCAGCTCGTCATGCAGGTATTTGTCAAATTCCGCCACCACTTCGCGAGGCTTGAGGCGCTTGCCGTCCGCCGACAGGCCCTCCACCCACCCGGCCATCATGCGCATCAGCGCCAGGTCTTTTTCAATCGCGGGCAGCATGTTGGGGCGCAACACCTTGACCGCCACCTCCCGCCCGTTGGGCAGCGTGGCAAAGTGGACCTGTGCAATGGAGGCACTGGCCACGGGGCTCTGATCAAAGCTTGCAAAGATCTGGGTCAGCGGTTTGCCAAATGTTTTTTCGATGATGCCTATAGCAAGACTGGAGTCAAACGGCGGCACCTGGTCCTGCAGCTTGGCCAGTTCATCGGCAATATCCGTCGGCAACAAGTCGCGCCGGGTCGACATGACTTGGCCAAACTTGACAAAAATGGGCCCCAGACTCTCCAGGGCCTCACGCAAACGCTCGCCGCGCGGCGCTTTCAGGTTGCGGCCTGTCGACACCATGCGAGTCAGCCGACGGCTCCACGGCTTGTCAAAGCTGGAAAGCAGCAACTCATCCAGACCGAAGCGCAGTACCGTCCAGGCGATGAAAATGCCCCTGAAAACCCGGGTCATGCGCCAGCCTTTGTGGCATCAGGTCCCGTCGCGGTGGGGGACGCGGGTGTGGAAGCTGGCGCTGCTGAAGACGCCGGGGACGCCACGGGCCCCTGCGCCAGAAACTGCCTTAAACCAGCCACCGTGCGCCGCCCCACATCAGCCAGGGCGTGCGCCGGTACATCGCCGATCAGGCGGGACAGGTCTTCTTCGATATCCCAGCGCAGATTTTCGGCCAGCCAACCCAGCTCGGCAGCGAGCTGAACATCCCCTTCGATTTTCACGGGAGGCGGCTTGCCGGCCAGCACCGACTGCACGACGGCCGCCGGTGAATCGGCAACCACGGCCAGTAGCAAGTCGGGCTTGGCTGCGGGTGGTGCGCGATCCAGCAGCCCCGCCGGTGTTACTATTAAATCTATAGCAAACAAACCCCAGCGAACATGGATCACACTGCCTTTTCTACGCAAAAGCCGGTCTTGCGCCTCTTGCTCCTGCATCAACACATGATTCAGCAGCAGCACCAGCTTTTGCTGCCCTTCATCCACCACCCAGGCCGGGGGTTGAAAACGGCTTGCAACAGACTCCAGAAAAGAAAAAGGGGACGTGGTATTCATACGTCCCCGATTTTGACAGGTAATGTGGCCCCCACGGTCGCTCACTTCGTGTAGCTCCCTGCCCCCCGAGGGGGCCGCTGCGCCTGCGGCCCGGCTAAGCCGGTTCCGCGGCCCCTGCTGGAAGTTGGAACCCGCGCTTTTTAATGCAGCTCGCGGATTACTGGAGAGCCTGAACACCGGCCACGAGCCAGCCGCTGCCGCCGTTGCGGGGCTTGGTCATGTTCCAGACCTCGCGGAACGGGCTGGGGCCTGCCGAGGCGTCCTCGCGAATCATGCCGGAGAATTCCACGCTGGCCATGTACACATCACTGAGCTCTTCAATACCCAGCAGCTGCGCATTGAGCATGACCACCTCGGTTTTATTGGCCACGCCACCGGTGTGAGATTCGCGGTCGGCCAGCTGCGTCTTGATCTGCGCGAGCATTTCATCCGTCATCATGGCGCGCAGGCTGTTGATGTCGGAACGGTCCCAGGCGTCCTGCAGGGTCACGAAGTTGGTCTTGCAGGCCTTCAGAAAGCCCTCGGCATCAAATCCGGCAGGGACACCCCAGGACTGCGAACCGATCAACGCGGAGCCGATCATCGAGCCTGTGGCCGCTGTACCGGCGCCTGGCTTGTTGGCATCAAAAGCCATGCTGCTGCGCTCCCAAGGCCGGGCCGACGCATCGTTGCCGACATTCTCGGGGCTGTAATTGCGGGGTGTTGTCGCGTTACCCGCCCCCTGCAGCGCATACGGCGCCTGGTTCTGCGCGTTGCCACCTTTGAGCTTGCGCATGATGAAGCCGACCACCACCATCACCACCAGAGCCAGCAAGGCGAACATGATGATCTGGCCGAACGCACCGCCCAAGCCCAGTGACGATGCCAGCCAGGCCAGCCCCAAGCCAGCGGCCAGGCCGCCCAGCATCGCGCCCCATGGTTTTTTGGGCGCCGGCGCAGCGGGTGCCGGTGCCGCCTGCTGCGCCGGTGGCGTCGCCTGGCGCTGCGTCACATTGGACGACTGTCGCCCGACGGAGCCGCCGCCACCCAGACGTTTCGCTTCGGCAGGCGAGCCGGCCAAGAGCATGGTGGCGGTCAATACAGCCGCCAGAATCGCAGACCAAAGTTTCATAACGTCCCCTTTAATTTGATAAATTTCAACACTTGATTCCAACATGCAATGCCACGACGCCGCCCGTCAGGTTGTGATAGTCCACATGACCAAAACCACCTTTGTGCATCATGGCTTTAAGCTCTTCCTGGCCTGGGTGCATGCGAATCGACTCCGCCAGGTACTGGTAGCTTGCGTCATCATTGGCCACCAGCTTGCCCAGGCGGGGCAATACCTTGAACGAATACCAGTCGTAGATTTTTTCCAGCGGCTTGGCCACTTTTGAAAACTCCAGCACCAGCAACTTGCCGCCGGGCTTGAGCACACGATTCATTTCCTTCAGCGCGCCGTCCTTGTGCGTCATGTTGCGCAGGCCAAACGCCACGCTCACCACATCAAAACTGGCGTCGGGAAACGGCAGGTACTCGGCATCACACACCAGCGTCGGCAAGGCCACACCCGCATCGAGCAGCCGGTTACGGCCTTCCCTGAGCATGGCTTCGTTGATGTCGGTGTGCACCACACGCCCGGTACTGCCCACTTTGGGCGCAAAAGCCAATGCCAGGTCACCGGTTCCGCCGGCAATGTCCAGCACCTGATCGCCTTCCTTGACATTGGCCACCAGCACGGTGTAGGCCTTCCAGGCACGGTGCATGCCCAGAGACATCAGGTCATTCATCACATCGTATTTCGGCGCCACCGAGTCAAACACGCCGCGCACGCGGCGGGCCTTGTCCTGCTCGTCGACAGATTCGAAACCGAAATGAGTGCTTGTCATAGGCTTAATGCTAGAGGGCAAAGCCCCGTATTGGGGCGACAACCCTGCACAGGTTCAGGGCATTGCCGCCTTTTTATGCTGGAAAAACAACACCGGACCTGGCAAGCTGCCAGCTACCAAGTTGCGGATCAGTGGTTGCCGCAGGCGTGTCCGGCCGCAACGACCATGGGCGCGTCGCGCTCCCGGCCTGCCGCCTGCAGCCTCTGGGCGTAGTCGGACCACAAGCGCTCTTGCTCCGAGCCGAGAAAATACAGGTAATCCCAGGAAAAAATTCCACTCTCGTGGCCGTCCGAAAACACCGGCTTGACGGCGTAGTTGCCAATCGGCTCCAGCTCCACAATATTCACGTCGCGCTTGCCCGTCTGCAGCACTTCCTGACCCGGCCCATGGCCCTGCACCTCCGCCGATGGCGAGTAGACACGCATCAGCTCAAACGGAATCCTGAACTGGGCGCCATCCGAGAACGCGATCTCCAGAATCCGCGACTGCTTGTGCACGGTGAGCGCCGTGGGGGTAGGCGCCCCGGCTTGAAGACCTGCCATGGTGATACCTTGTTTCCTGAAAAATGAATAAAGTTGACCTGCTGTCGAGTTTGCCTGCTTCAGGCAGCCCGTGGATCGTCAGCGCGACATATCCTGCACGATCAAGCGGTTGATATCCGGCGAGCGCGCCGCCATGGCAGCGACTTTCGATGCGTCGGCCTCGCGCTGCGGCGTGCTCCAGACGGACGCCGGAAAATGGCTGTCCCAGTCAAACCGGGCAATCACATGCCAGTGCAGGTGCGGCACCATGTTGCCCAGCGCCGCCAGATTGATCTTGGCCGGCTGCAGTTGCGTGCGCAGCACCTGCTCCACCGTCACCACCGCCTGCATGCAAACCTCACGCTCGGCAGGCGTCAGGTCGGAGAATTCCGCCACATGCCGGTTCCAGATGACGCGGTAAAACGCCGGGAAACCCGCCTCGCTGGCCTGAATGATGCGCAAGCTGTCATTACGGAAAACCAGCAAGCCGCCATCGGTTTCACAGAGAGGACAGCCGCTGGATTTCATGATTCGCATACCACCCGGACCCGGCCCCGGCCCCGTTAAACCAGAACCCGTTCGATGCCACCATGGTTGGCCGCTTCCACATACGCCGGCAGCCACTCCTTGCCCAGGATCTGGTTGGCCATTTCGACGACGATGTAGTCGGCTTCCAGCAATCCGTTTTGCAGGTCATTGCCGAAGCGCGACAGGCCTTGCAGGCAGCTGGGGCAGCTGGTCAGGATCTTGACGTTTTCTTTTTCGCCCAGGGCGCCCGATGACCGCAATGCAGCCTCGCCTTTTTGCAGCTCTTCTTCCTTGCGAAAACGGATCTGCGTCGAAATATCGGGACGCGTGACGCCCAGCGTGCCGGACTCCCCGCAGCAGCGTTCGCTTTTCATCACCTTGTCGCCCAGCAGTGCCTTGACCGTCTTCATGGGCTCCTGCAGCTTCATCGGGCTGTGGCAGGGATCGTGGTACAGATAGCCTTGGCCGGCCTGCAGCGTGATGCTTTTCTCCAGCAGGTATTCGTGGATGTCGATGATGCGGCACCCCGGGAAAATCTTCTCAAACTCGTAGCCCTGCAACTGGTCGTAGCAGGTCCCGCAGCTGACCACCACCGTCTTGATGTCCAGGTAGTTCAGCGTATTGGCCACGCGGTGGAACAGCACCCGATTGTCGGTGATGATTTTCTCGGCCTTGTCATACTGACCCGAGCCGCGCTGGGGGTAGCCGCAGCACAGGTAGCCCGGCGGCAGCACGGTTTGCACGCCGGCGTGCCAGAGCATGGCCTGCGTGGCCAGTCCCACCTGGGAAAACAGGCGCTCCGACCCGCAACCGGGGAAGTAAAACACCGCTTCGGTTTCAGCCGTGGTGTTTCTCGGGTTGCGAATGATGGGGACGTAATCGTTGTCTTCAATGTCCAGCAGGGCCCGTGCGGTTTTCTTCGGCAGGCC
The DNA here is from genome assembly GCF_036676035.1 of Polaromonas sp. GTDB lineage: Bacteria > Pseudomonadota > Gammaproteobacteria > Burkholderiales > Burkholderiaceae_C > Polaromonas. The sequence goes on along the minus strand of NZ_JAKFDR010000011.1, from coordinate 110,392 downwards.
GCCGGGCATCTTCTTGTTGATGAAGTGGATGACCTGCTCTTTCACAGGGGCCTTGCCCACGGTCGCCGGTGGCTTGGCCGTCTGCTTCCTGGTCAGCGTGCGCAGTAGGTCGTTGGCCGCGCGCTGGGCCTTGAAGCCCACATCCACCATGGCGCTACGCATGAATTTGATGGTCTGCGGGTTGGTGGCATTGAGGAAGAACATCGCCGCCGCATTGCCGGGGCGGAAAGACTTATGCCCCATCTTGCGCAGCAGGTTGCGCATGTTCATCGACACATCGCCAAAATCGATATCGACCGGGCAGGGCGTCAGGCACTTGTGGCACACCGTGCAATGGTCGGCCACATCTTCAAACTCTTCCCAGTGCTTGATGCTGATGCCGCGCCGGGTCTGTTCTTCGTAGAGGAAGGCCTCGATCAGCAGCGAGGTCGCCAGGATCTTGTTGCGCGGGCTGTACAGCAGATTGGCACGCGGCACATGGGTCGCGCACACCGGCTTGCACTTGCCGCAGCGCAGGCAATCCTTGATGCTGTCGGCAATCGCGCCAATATCGGACTGCTGCATGATCAGCGACTCGTGCCCCATCAGGCCAAAGCTGGGGGTGTAGGCGTTGGTCAGGTCGGCAGGAAAGCGCACATCCCTGAGCAGTTTGCCCTTGTTGAAGCGGCCCTCGGGGTCGACCCGCTGCTTGTAATCGGTAAACGGCTGGAGTTCTTCTTCGGTCAGGAAGTCCAGTTTGGTGATGCCGATGCCATGCTCGCCTGAAATCACGCCGTCCAGCGAGCGCGCCAGCACCATGATGCGGGCCACCGCTTCATGCGCGGTTTGCAGCATTTCATAGTCGTCGCTGTTGACCGGCAAATTGGTGTGCACATTGCCGTCGCCGGCATGCATGTGCAGCGCCGCCCAGACGCGGCCCTTGAGCACGCGCTTGTGAATGGCATTGCACTCATTGAGAATGGGCTCGAACGCAGCGCCATTGAAAATCGCTTGCAGGCGGGCCCGGATCTGGGTTTTCCAGCTGGCACGCAGGCTGTGGTCCTGCAATTGCGGGAAAAATTCGTCGATGCCCTGCAGCCAGCCGATCCAAAGCGCACGCACCTCACTGATCAGGGCAATGGCCTGACCGACCCGGTCTTCCAGCAATTCGGCCGAAGGAATGTCGTTGGCGTCGTCGGATTTTCCCAGCGGCAGATTGCCCTTGGTGAAAAAGGCCTCCAGCGCGTCACACAGCTTGATCTTGTTGCGCAGGCTCAACTCAATGTTGATGCGCTCGATGCCGTCGGTGTACTCGGCCATGCGTGGCAGCGGAATCACCACGTCTTCATTGATCTTGAAGGCATTGGTGTGCTTGCTGATCGCGGCGGTGCGCTTGCGGTCCAGCCAGAATTTCTTGCGCGCCTCCGGGCTGATCGCGATGAAACCCTCGCCGCTGCGCGAGTTGGCAATGCGCACCACCTCGGAGGTGGCGCGCGCCACGGCGTCGGCATCGTCGCCGGCAATGTCCCCCACCAGCACCATCTTGGGCAGACCGCCGCGCTTGGACTTGGTGGCATAACCGACCGCCTTCAGGTAACGGTCGTCCAGATGCTCCAGCCCGGCCAGAATGGCGCCGCCGCGCTTTTGCTCGGCGAACATGAAATCCTTGATCTCGACAATGCTGGGCACGGCGTCCTTGGCGTTGCCGAAAAACTCCAGGCAAACGGTGCGGGTGTGGGCCGGCATGCGGTGCACGATCCAGCGCGCGCTGGTGATCAGGCCGTCACAGCCTTCTTTCTGGATGCCCGGCAAGCCGCTCAGGAACTTGTCGGTGACGTCCTTGCCCAGGCCCTCTTTGCGGAAAACCTTGCCGGCAATGTCCAGCCGCTCGGTACGCACCGGGGTTTTGCCGTCGGCCTCGAAATATTTCAGTTCGAAGCTGGCAACTTCAGCATCGTGAATCTTTCCCAGGTTGTGGTCCAGCCGGGTGACTTCCAGCCACTGCGCCTGCGGCGTCACCATGCGCCACGAGGACAGGTTGTCCAGCGCCGTGCCCCACAGCACCGCCTTCTTGCCGCCGGCGTTCATCGCGATGTTGCCGCCGATGCAGGAGGCTTCGGCCGAGGTCGGGTCCACGGCAAACACGAAACCGCCGCGCTCGGCCGCGTCAGCCACGCGCTGCGTGACCACGCCGGCCTCGGTCCAGACCGTGGCCACCGGCCGGTCCAGCCCGGGCAGCGAGACCATTTCCACCTCGGTCATGGCTTCGAGCTTTTCAGTGTTGATGACCGCGCTCTTCCAGGTCAGCGGGATCGCGCCGCCGGTATAGCCGGTGCCGCCGCCGCGCGGGATGATGGTCAGGCCCAGTTCGATACAGCCCTTGACCAGGCCGGCCATCTCGGCTTCGGTATCGGGCGTCAACACCACGAAGGGGTATTCGACGCGCCAGTCGGTCGCGTCGGTCACGTGGGACACGCGGCTCAGGCCGTCGAACTTGATGTTGTCCCTGGCCGTGAACTTGCGCAGCTGGCGCAGGGTCTTGCGACGCAGGTCGGCGGCTGCGGTGAATGCGGCATCGAATGCCTGCACGGCCTGGCCGGCCGCCACAGTCAATTCACCCACCAGAGTGTCGCGCTCGGCATCGCTGTCGGGCGTGCGGCGTTTTTCGATCTCGCCCAGCCGATGCTTCAGGGCCTCGACCAGCAGGCGGCGGCGCTTGGGGTTGTCCAGCAGGTCATCCTGCAAGTAGGGGTTGCGCTGCACCACCCAGATGTCGCCCAGCACCTCATAAAGCATGCGGGCCGAGCGGCCGGTGCGGCGCTCCTGGCGCAGGCGCTTGAGCACGTCCCAAGCCCGGGAGCCCAGCAGCCGGATCACGATTTCGCGGTCCGAGAACGAGGTGTAGTTGTAGGGAATCTCGCGGATGCGTGACTGTTCGTGCGCTTCAACGTCTTTCGCGTCATCCGCGAAAACGTTCAGTTCGTGAAGTGTATGTGGGGCGTTCATCGGGTTCTGATTGTGCGGCCAGAACGCCGGACGACAGGACACAGCGGCTGGACCGGAATGTTACCGCAGTGCGGCATTCACACACTGGACCCAAGGACACATGCTGAAAACCCCAGTCCAGGTCAGCTGGAAATCTTGGTCCAATGAATTGGACTTATTCCTGACATGTCGATTTGATACGCTGCCGCCCCATGGGACGCCGAGCAGACCGTTTTATGTCCGACCTTGTATGTCCAACCCAAACAGGAAAGACCACAGCCGCAAAAACGAAATAAAAAGAACATTTTCAGGGTAAGCACCAAGATAAAAGGAATTTAAAAGAACAATAATTCTCAAGATTGGAAATAAATTTCGACCATACAAGAAAATCGAAACTTTGACCGCCCTTAAAGCCCTATCCAGGCTCAAGGCTTCAACACAAGGAGCAACCATGAAATTGAAATATGCTGTCGCTGCCCTCGCAGCGGCTATGTCCCTGACGGCCCAGGCCCAAACCGAAATCCAGTGGTGGCATTCGATGGGCGGCGCGCTCGGAGAATGGGTCAACGACCTGGCCAAGGACTTCAATGCCGGTCAAAAAGAGTACAAGATCGTGCCCACCTTCAAGGGCAGCTATGACGAATCCATGACTGCTGCGGTCGCCGCCTTCCGCGCCGGCAATGCGCCGCACATTTTGCAGGTGTTCGAGGTGGGCACCGCCACCATGATGGCCTCCAAGGGCGCCATCAAACCCGTGGGCGAAGTGATGAAGCAGTCGGGCCTGCCCTTTGATCCGGCGGCCTACGTGCCGGCTGTCGCGGGCTACTACACCGCCCCCAACGGCCAGATGCTGAGCTTTCCGTTCAACAGCTCGACACCGGTATTCCATTACAACAAGGACGCGTTCAAGGCCGCCGGCCTGAACCCCGAGAAGCCACCCACGACCTGGCCGGAAGTGGCCCTGGCCGCCGCCCAGCTCAAGGCCTCGGGCCACAAGTGCCCCTTCACCACGAGCTGGATCAGCTGGACCCAGCTGGAAAGCTTCTCGGCTTGGCACAACGTCCTGTTTGCCACCAAAAACAATGGCTTCGGCGGCCTGGACACGCGCCTGGCTTTCAACACGCCGCTGCATGTGCGCCACATTGAAAACCTGGCCAACATGGCCAAATCCGGCCTGTTTGTCTACAAAGGCCGCGGCAATGCGGCGGATGCCACCTTTGTCTCCGGCGAATGCGCCATGGCCACCGGTTCCTCGGCACTCTACGGCAGTGTGGTGCGCAACAGCAAGTTTAGCTACGGCATTGGCACCCTGCCCTACTACCCTGACGTTCCGGGCGCGCCGCAAAACACCGTGATCGGCGGCGCCAGCCTGTGGGCCATGAGTGGCAAGAAGCCCGAAGAGTACAAGGGCGTTGCCTCGTTCTTCAACTACCTGTCACAGCCTGAAGTCGCCGCCAAGAGCCACCAGCGTACCGGCTACCTGCCGGTCACCAAGGCCTCGTTTGAAGTCACCGACAAATCCGGCTTCTACAAAAAAAACCCCGGCACCGACGTCTCGGTGACGCAAATGATCCGCAAGACCACCGAAAAATCGCGTGGCGTGCGCCTGGGCAACTTCGTGCAGATCCGCACCATCGTCGACGAGGAGCTCGAAGGCGTGTGGAGCGGCAAGAAGGCTCCGAAGGAAGCACTGGACACGGCCATCAAGCGCGGCAACGAGCAGCTTGAGCGCTTCCAGAAAGCGAATAAAGGCTGACGCCTTTGTTCGCCTGGCGCCTTGCTGGCGCCGTATTGACATCCCCTCTCCCCTGCCCCTCCCCGCCCAGCGGGGAGGGCGTGATAATGCGTGACAATGGAAAAACGGGTCCTCTTCAAATCAACATGGCTGCCCTGGGTGCTGATCGCACCCCAGATGGCGATCATCCTGGTGTTCTTTTTCTGGCCGGCTGGGCAGGCCTTGTACCAAAGCGTGCTGCTGCAGGACGCTTTTGGGTCTTCCACCGAGTTTGTCGGCCTGGAAAACTTCGAGCGCCTGTTTGCCGACCCGAGCTACCTGGACTCCTTCAAGACCACCGCCCTTTTTTCCGGCTTGGTTGCCGTCTCGGGACTGGCCATTGCCTTGCTGCTGGCCGTGATGGCCAACCGGGTGGTGCGTGGCGCCGCCATCTATAAAACCCTGCTGATCTGGCCTTACGCCGTGGCCCCCGTCGTGGCCGGCGTCCTGTGGCTGATGATGTTTGCCTCGCCTTACGGCACCGTGGCCCATGCCCTGCGGGAAATGGGCTTCCCATGGGATCACGTGCTCAACGGCGACCATGCGATGGCCCTGATCGTCATGGCCGCGGTGTGGAAGCAGATCTCCTACAACTTCCTGTTCTTCCTGGCCGGCCTGCAGTCGATCCCGCATTCGCTGATCGAGGCGGCCACCATCGATGGCGCCTCGCCCTGGCGGCGCTTCTGGAGCATCGTGTTTCCGCTGCTCTCGCCCACGACCTTCTTTCTGCTGGTCATCAACGTGGTGTATGCGTTTTTCGACACCTTTGCCATCGTCGACGCGGCCACCCACGGCGGGCCCGGCAAGGAAACCTCGATCCTGGTCTACAAGGTGTACTACGACGGCTTCAAGGCCCTGGACATCAACGGCTCGGCTGCGCAGTCTGTGGTGCTGATGTTCATCGTCATCGTGCTCACGGTGATCCAGTTCCGCTTCGTTGAAAAGAAGGTTCAATACTGATGAGCCCCCACGCTTGCAACTTCGTCGCTGCGCTGAACGAGTCGCCGCAAGATGCGGCGGCTCTTCGGCCTGTCCAAACCTGCGCAGGCAGGTTCGGAGCCGCAGGCCTCAGCCCCTCAGGGGTCCAAGCCTGCTCGTCCAAGCGGAGCGCAGGACCAGCCTGCGCCATGGCGGCCCAGCGGAGGCTTGACTGATGATTCAACGCAACCCGATCCTCGATTTCTTCTCGCACGTCATTCTCATCGTCGGTGTGCTGATCGTGTTTTTCCCGATCTACGTGACCTTCATCGGCTCCACCCAGACCGCCCAGCAGATATCCTCCAGCAACCCGATTTCGCTGCTGCCGGGCAGCAACATGCTGGAAAGCTACCGCCTGGCCCTGTTCGGCGGCAAGACCAGTGCGGGCGCGACGATTGCGCCCGCCGCCCCCATGATGGCGATCAGCCTGGCGAGCGCCCTGATCATAGCCATCGGCAAGATCGCGATCTCGCTGCTGTCGGCGTTTGCCATCGTTTACTTCCGCTTTCCGCTCAAGAACGTGGTGTTCTGGATGGTGTTTGTCACGCTGATGCTGCCCGTCGAAGTGCGCATCGGCCCGACCTACGAGGTGGTGTCGGACCTGAGCATGCTCAACAGCATGGCGGGCCTCACTGTGCCGCTGATCGCCTCGGCCACCGCCACCTTTTTGTTTCGCCAGTTTTTTCTGACGGTGCCCGATGAGCTGGTCGAAGCCGCGCGCATGGACGGCGCCGGGCCGATGCGCTTCTTCAAGGACGTGCTGCTGCCGCTGTCCAAGACCTCGGTCGCGGCGCTGTTTGTCATTCAGTTCATCTACGGCTGGAACCAGTACCTGTGGCCGCTGCTGGTGACCACCGACGAAAAGATGTACCCGATCGTGATGGGCATCAAGCGCCTGATCTTCGGCGAGGTCTACATCGAGTGGAACGTCGTGATGGCCACCGCCATCCTGGCCATGCTGCCGCCCGCGCTCGTGGTGATACTGATGCAGAAGTGGTTTGTCAAAGGTCTTGTGGACACCGAAAAATAATGGCTTCAATCCAACTCAACAACGTCATCAAGCGCTACGGCAATGGCAAGCACGCGCTGCAGGTGATCCACGGCGTCAATGCGACAATAGCCGACCGCGAGTTCATCGTGATCGTCGGGCCCTCGGGCTGCGGCAAGTCCACCTTGCTGCGCATGGTCGCGGGCCTGGAGGAAATCTCCGGCGGCGAGATCTCCATCGGCAACCGGGTGGTGAACCAGTTAGAGCCGGCCGAACGCGACATCGCCATGGTGTTCCAGAACTACGCGCTGTACCCGCACATGAGCGTGTTCGACAACATGGCCTATGGCCTGAAGATCAAGAAAGTGCCGATTGACGAGATCAAGATTCGCGTCGACAAGGCCGCGAAGATTCTGGAGCTGGGCCACCTGCTGGAGCGCAAGCCGCGCCAGCTCTCGGGCGGCCAGCGCCAGCGCGTGGCCATGGGCCGGGCCATCGTGCGCCAGCCGCAGGTCTTTCTGTTTGACGAGCCGCTGTCCAACCTGGACGCCAAGCTGCGTGTGCAGACCCGCCTCGAAATCCAGAAGCTGCACCGCGAGTTGGGCATCACCGCCCTGTTTGTCACGCACGACCAGGTCGAGGCCATGACCCTGGCGCAGCGCATGATCGTGATGAACGCCGGGCGCATGGAGCAGTTTGGCACCCCCGAAGAGGTCTACAACCGGCCGGCCACCACCTTTGTCGCAAGTTTCATCGGCTCGCCGCCGATGAACCTGCTGAGGAATGCGCCCGGCGGCCGTGCGGGCGCCATCATGGGCATCCGGCCCGAGCACCTGGACATCGGCCACACCGGCTGGGAACTGCGCGTGGAAACCGTTGAGCTGCTCGGCGCGGAGCGCCTCGTCTACTGCCGCCTCGGCGATGACCAGATCATCGTGCGGACCGACGAGCACCATCCGGCACCGGCAACCGATTCCATCATCCACGTGGCCCCGCGCGAAGACCGTCTGCACTGGTTCGACGCCGCCAGCGGCAAACGCATCTGAATGACCACTCCCTGGCCCTACCCGCGCTGGATCGCGCACCGCGGCGCTGGCAAGCTGGCGCCCGAAAATACCCTGGCGGCTTTCAAACTGGGGGCCAGCCACGGCTACCGCATGTTTGAGTGCGACGTGAAACTGAGTGCCGACGGCGTGCCATTTCTGCTGCATGACGCCACGCTGGAGCGCACCAGCACCGGCCAGGGCATTGCCGGCGAGCAGCCTTGGGCAGCGTTGTCCAGGCTCGACGCGGGCAGTTGGCATTCGCCAGAATTTGCGGGCGAAGCCTTGCCGACGTTTGAGAGCATTGCCCGCTATTGCCTGGACCAGGGCTATTTCCTTAATATCGAGATCAAACCCACGCCCGGCCTGGAGCGCCGCACTGGTGAAGTGGTGGCCGAGCATGCGGCACGGCTCTGGGAGGACGCCGCCGTGCCGCCGCTGCTCACCTCGTTTGAGCCCGAAGCCCTGGAAGCGGCCCTGGCCGCCCAGCCGCAGCTGCCGCGCGGACTGCTGCTTGACTCTCTCTGGACGGGCTGGCTTGAAACGGCGCTGCGGCTCGACTGCGTGGCCATCGTCTGCCAGCACACCCTCTGGGACAGCTCCAGTGTGACGCAGGCCAAAAGCGCCGGTTTCAGAACCCTGAGCTACACCGTCAACGACGAGCCGGCCGCCCAGCGCCTGTGGGACCTGGGCACCGACGGCATCATCACCGACCGGGTCGACCTGTTCAGCCCGGCGTCCTGAGCGCCAGCGACTCCCTGACATGGGTGGCAATCACGCCCATCAGTTCTGACAGATGAGCACGCAGCGGTGCAAAGCCGGCGTGGGGCTCGCGCGTGACCTCGTCCATGTAGACCGGCCGGCGAATCTCGACCTGCAGGCTGTGGCGGTTCAGCGCAGGCCGGCCTATGCGCCCTATCAGCTCCACGCCCTTGTAGGGGTCGTTGACGGCCACGCTGTAGCCAAAACCGCGCAGAGTCTGGGCCACCAGGCCCACGAATTCCGGCGCACAGCTTGTGCCGTCGCGATCGCCCAGCACGAAATCGGCCAGCGGCTGCGCGCTGACCTTACCCAGCCGCGCATGCGCATCATTGGGCATGGAGTGCAGGTTCAGGTGCCACACGGCATCGAAGTCGCGCACGCTGGCGTCAATCGCCTGCTGCAAGGCCGCGTGGTAGGGCCGCCAGCAGCGCGCTATGCGTGAGCGCACCTCGGCGATGCTCAGCCGGCGGTCGTACAGCGGCGTCTGCGCGTCGAGCCGGCTCCAGACCAGGCCGTAGCCCAGACGCGACTTCTCGCCCGGCGCCAGCGGCTCGGGCCAGGGCCCGTCCAGCAGCGCCGGGTCGAGGTCGCTCAGCGCGCGGTTGGGGTCGATGTAGGTGCGCGGAAAAGTGGCGGCCAGCAGCGTGGCGCCATGCTGGGGCGCATCGGCCCACAGCGTGTCGACATGGGTGTCTTCGCCCCGGCGCAAGACGGCCAGCGGCACGGCAAAACCGAAATCCGCCGGGTAGTCGGTGCCGCTGTGCGGCGAGTCGCAGACCAGGGGCAGGCGTGTCGTGGCCGGCGGCGTCAGCCGCACCGGCGTGTCCAGGCAAGACGCCATCATTCGATCCGGATGTTGGCGGCCTTGGCGATGCGGCGGTAGCGCTCGATCGCGGTCTGGATCTGGAGCGCGAACTGCTCGGGCGAATTGGCCATCACGATACCGGAAATCGACGCGGCCCTTTCCTTGAATTCGGAGCTGGCCATGGTTTTGTGGGCTGCCTCATGCAGCTTTTTGACGATGGGCGCGGGCGTGCCCATCGGCGCCACCAGGCCGAACCAACCGCCTTCGCTCATTTCCTCAAAGCCCAATTCGCGGTAGGTCGGCGCCTCGGGCAGCACGGCCGCGCGCTGCGGCGACAGCACGGCCAGGGCCCGCAGCTTGCCGGCCTTGATGTGCGGCAGGGCGGAGGGCAGGTTATCGCTCATGGCGCTGACCACGCCGGCCAGCGCGTCGTTCATGGCCGGGCCCGCGCCCTTGTAGGGCACATGCAGTAGCTGGATACCGGCCAGGTCCATGAAATGCTCGATGTTGGCGTGGCCCATCGTGCCATTGCCCGGTGAGGCGAAGCTGTATTTGCCGGGGCTGGCTTTGGCCAGGGCAATGAACTCCTTCATGCTCTTGGCCGGCACGCTGGGGTGCACGAAGAACACGCTGGGCACGGCCATCACGTTGGTGATGGGCTGGAAATCCTTGATCGGGTCGTAGGGCAGCTTGGCGTAGATCGCCGGGTTGGCGCCGTGCGTGCTGACCGTGGCCATGCCGATGGTGTAGCCGTCCGGCGCCGCCTTGGCGATGGCGTCCGCACCCAGCGAACCGCCGGCGCCGCCGCGGTTATCCACCACCACGGCCTTGCCGAGGTAGGCGCCCATCTTGTCGGCCAGCAGCCGGGCCACCATGTCGGTGGAGCCCCCGGCTGGGAACGGCACGATCAGCTTGATCGGGCGATCCGGGTAATCGGCGGCCAGCGCCGACAGCGGATGGGCAAAAGGGGCGGCCGCCAGAGCAGCCAGAACGCAACGTCGATGGACCATGGAAAAACTCCAAACAAATTGAAAAATAACCAGCGCCATTGTGGGCAGCCGGCGGGCGCCAGAAAAGGGACAAAATAGCGTCAACTCATTACCAACGCTCATAGTTAGTTCGATGCGCATTCGCTCCCCCTCCCTGCCCGAACTGCACGCCTTTGCGGCAGCCGCCCGGCATGACAGCTTCTCCAAGGCGGCCCAGGAGCTGTGCGTGACCCAGGGCGCGATCAGCCGCGCCATCGCCCGGCTGGAAGAACATCTGGGCATCACCTTGTTCACGCGCCAGGGCCGGCGCAGCGCGCTGACCGACGCCGGCCGCAATTACCTGGAGGCTATCGCCCCGGCGATACAAAGCATCGAAGCCGCCACGGTGCGGGTCCAGGCCCAGCGTGGCAGCGCCCACCTGCGGCTGTCGGTCACGCCCACGCTGTTCAGCCACTGGCTGATTCCGCGCCTGCCCGATTTCCGGCAGCGCCACCCGGACATCACCCTGTCGTTTGCGCCCTACCAGCGCGACGATGCGCTGGATGCCTCCGACATCGACGCCTGGTTGCGCGGCGGCGATGGCCACTGGCCGCAGCACATCGCAGCCGACTATGTGGTCGGGCGCGAGCTGGTGCCGATCTGCCGCCCAGCCGACCTGCAAGGCCCGCAGGCCATATGCGGGCCGCAGGACCTGCTGACGCGGCCGCTGCTGTTTCACACCCATTACCCGGACAACTGGGTCCTCTGGTTCAAGGCGGTGGGTTGCCCGCACGCACCGCTGCACGCCAGCGCCGATTTCGAGCGGGTGGCCCTGCTGGTGCAGGCCGTGATTGCCGGCCTGGGCGTAGCCGTGGTGCAGCGCTGCCTGGTGGAAGACGATCTGGCGGCCGGCCGCATTGCGATCGCGCTGGACCGGCCGGTGCAGAGCAACCGCGGCTACCATCTCTGCTATGCCGCGAGCAAGAGCGACTTTCGGGCGCTGGCCAGCTTCAGGCAATGGCTGCTGGAGCAAGGCCGGGACACACCGGCCACGACGTGACCGCCCTTAGGGCTCGTTCAGAAATAACTTGCACATTTGTCTCGTCAGATTCGGGCGCACTGCGTTGTTGCGAATCGCTTGTGTGGCTGGGCCACACGGCGCGCTTCACGCCTAGCATTGCATCCCGAATCCGACGGCCAAATGCACAACTTATTCCAGAACGAACCCTTACTTTTTCCAGCCGCGCAGCAGCACCCACTGGCAAGTCGCCGCGCCCAGCACCAGCGCGGTGTAGGTGGCCATCTTGCCGTCGCGCCCGAAAAACACCAGCCCGGCCAGCAGCACCACCAAACCTGCTATAAAAACAATAGCTATTTGCGCATACAAGCCAAGGGCCAAGGGCTTTTTTGACTTGAAGACTCGGCCAAAAAGACGCGACAACAGCACCACCAGCACAGCAACAAAAGCGGCCGGCGCCATGAAATTGAACAGGTGGTTGGTCAGGTGGTAAGCAGTCATGGCAGCAGTTCAAAGGAGTCGAATATCCGGCTCAAAAACCGGTCATTGGCGGTGTTTGGAGGTCATTGGCGCCAGCCCAATGCCCGGTCAAATACCCGGTCAGTCGGTAAATTTTATAATCCGGCAATGTCAGTCTGGGCCTTAGGCATTAACCATAACACCGCACCGCTTGATTTGCGCGGACGCTTTGCGTTCGCCATCGACCAGATTGAGCCGACTTTGCGGGCTTTGCGCGAGTCGCTGGCACGCCAGCCCGAGGCCACGCTGCTGTCGACCTGCAACCGCACCGAGATTTACTGCGCCGGCGACAAGCCCGACCTGGACCACACGCTGGAGTGGCTGGCGCACAACGGCGGCGTCTCGCCGGCCCTGCTGCGCTCACACGCCTACACCTTGCAAGACGACCAGGCTGCGCGCCACGCCTTCCGGGTGGCCAGCGGGCTCGACTCCATGGTGCTGGGCGAGCCGCAGATCCTGGGCCAGATGAAAGACGCGGTGCGCGCCGCCGAGGACGCCGGCGCCATGGGCAGCACGCTGCACCAGCTGTTCCAGCGCTCGTTTGCCGTGGCCAAGGAAGTGCGCACCAGCACCGAGATCGGCGCGCACAGCATCAGCATGGCGGCGGCCGCAGTACGGCTGGCCGGCCAGCTGTTTGAGGACCTGAGCGACATCCGGGTGCTGTTTGTCGGCGCCGGTGAAATGATCGACCTGGCGGCCACCCACTTTGCCGCCAAAAATCCAAAATCCATGGCGATTGCCAACCGCACGCTGGAGCGCGGCGAAAAACTCGCCAGCCGCTTTGGCGCCGAAGTCATGCGCCTGGCCGACCTGCCCAGCCGCCTGCACGAATTTGATGCGGTCATCAGCTGCACCGCCAGCACCCTGCCCATCATTGGTCTGGGCGCGGTGGAGCGGGCCATCAAGGCGCGCAAGCACCGCCCCATGTTCATGGTGGATCTGGCGGTGCCGCGCGACATCGAGCCTGAAGTCAAGGCGCTGCCGGATATTTACCTCTACACCGTGGACGACCTGGCGCATGTGGTGCAGACCGGCAAGGACAACCGGCAGGCCGCCGTGGCGCAGGCCGAAGTCATCATTGACGCCGGCGTGCAGAACTTCATGCACTGGCTCAGCCAGCGGCGCACCGTGCCGCTGATCCAGCAGCTCAACGCCCAGGCGGACGAGTGGCGTGCCGCCGAGATTGCCCGTGCCAAGAAACTGCTCGCCAGGGGCGAGCCGATTGACGCGGTGCTCGATGCGCTGTCGCGCGGCCTCACGCAAAAACTGCTGCACGGCACCCTGGCCGAGCTGCATGCCGGCGATGCCAACAACCGTGAAGCCACGGCGCAAACCGTCTCCAAACTGTTTCTGCGCGGCCAACTGCCCAAGCAGCACAAGCAGCACAGGGAACGTTAGCGCTGCTGCAGCCGGCGCGACCGCACGCGGTACCGCCCCCTTGCCCCGCCGCTTTGCCCCATTCCGCAGATTTTTCGCCTTTTCGCCCCCTTCGCTTTTCGGGCCCGCTTTCATGAACCCCGTATGAAACCTTTTCTCCGCCAGACCCTGGACCGCCAGCTTCTCCGCCTGCATGAGCTCGACTCGCTGCTGTCTGCCACCGACGTGGTGAGCGACCTGGCACGCTTTCGCACGCTGACCCGGGAACATGCCGAGGCCAGTGTGGTGGCCGAACAGTACACCCGGCTCACCAGCCGCGAGGCCGACCTGGCCAACGCCGAAAGCATGCTGGCCGAGGCCAAAGATGACCCCAATGGCGACCCTGAAATGGCCGCCATGGCCGAAGAAGAGATCGCGGCCGCCAAAGCCGATATTGCGCAGCTTGACGAAGCCCTGCAGTTGATGCTGATTCCCAAAGACCCGGACGATGTGCGAGCGGCATTCATCGAAATCCGCGCCGGCACGGGCGGCGACGAATCAGCCCTGTTTGCCGGCGACCTGTTTCGCATGTACACCCGCTTTGCCGAGCGCAACCGCTGGCAGACCGAGATCATCAGCGAGTCGGCCAGTGAGCTGGGCGGTTACAAGGAAGTGGTGCTGCGCATAGACGGGCCCACCGATGCGATGGGCGTTGGCGTTTATGGCAAGCTGCGCTTTGAGTCGGGCGGCCACCGTGTGCAGCGCGTGCCGGCGACCGAAACCCAGGGCCGCATCCACACCAGCGCCTGTACCGTGGCCGTGCTGCCCGAGCCCGACGAAGCCGTGGCCATCCAGATCAACCCGGCCGACCTGCGCATTGACACCTACCGCGCCAGTGGCGCCGGCGGCCAGCACATCAACAAAACCGACTCGGCCGTGCGCATCACGCACCTGCCGACCGGCATCGTGGCCGAATGCCAGGACGACCGCAGCCAGCACCGCAACAAGGCCAAGGCGCTGCAGGTGCTGTCGGCCCGCATCGTGGAAAAAGACCGCGCCGAGCGCGCCGCCAAGGATGCGGCCACGCGCAAGGGCTTGATCGGCAGCGGCGACCGTTCGGACCGGATCCGGACCTACAACTTCCCGCAGGGCCGCCTGACCGACCACCGCATCAACCTGACGCTGTACAAGCTCAGCTTCATCATGGAAGGTGACCTCGGCGACGTGATCACGGCGCTGCAGGTGGCGCGCGGCGCCGAACAGCTGGCCGAGCTGGAATCCGCCTCCAATGGCCAGTATTCAAATTGAATCCATGTTGCAGGCAAAATCGGCCTCCAGCCCTTTCAAAATGTGCACGAACAGCTATTATTTTTATAGCAAATTGGGAGCCCAGCCTTGAACCAGCCGACCTGCGTGCAAGCACTGGCAATGGCCCAAACCCTGGGCCTGGAACGGCTGGATGCCCAGCTGCTGCTGCTGCACGCGCTCGGCAAACCCGGCCATGACCGCGCCTGGCTGCTGGCGCACGACGCCGATGAGCTGCCTGACGCGGTCGCCCAGCAGTTCCGCCAACTCAGCCTGCGCCGGGCGGCAGGTGAACCGCTGGCCTACATCGTGGGCCGCAAGGAGTTTTTCGGTCTGGAACTGCAAGTCGATGCGCGCGTGCTGATCCCGCGCCCGGATACCGAAACGCTGGTGGAATGGTCGCTCGAAGTGTTGCAGCAGCCGGCCATGCCGCCCACCACACCCACCCTGCAGGTGCTGGACCTGGGCACCGGCAGCGGCGCGATTGCGTTGGCTATTTGCCACCGCTTACAGCGCAGCCACCCCAACGCCCAAGTCCTGGCCGTCGATGCCAGCGCCAACGCACTGGCCGTGGCCAGCGCCAACGCCGCCCGGCTCCAGTTGCCGGTGCAGTTTCTTGAAAGTCATTGGCTGCAAAGAGTTAGCGGCCACTTTCACCTGATTGTCAGCAACCCGCCCTACATTGCCAATCTTGACCCACATCTGGCGGCCCTGAAACACGAGCCCCTGCAAGCGCTGACAGCCGGCAGCGATGGGCTGGACGACATTCGCCAAATCGTTGCGCAGGCCCCAACCCACCTGCACGCCGGCGGCTGGCTGCTGCTGGAGCATGGCTACGACCAGGCTGCCGCCGTCTGCACTCTGCTGCACCAGCGCGGCTTTGCGCAGGTGCAAAGCCGTCCGGACCTGGCCGGCATTGCCCGCTGCTCGGGTGGCCAATGGCAAGGGCGCCCCGGCACCTAAGGGCCTGTTCATCCTATTTTTGCAAGATGCGTTGCGAGTCAAAAAGGCCATGAGCAAGGCGCAAAACGCCGTCGGGGTAGACCCCGACAAGGCTTTGCAACGCCGCGCAGGGCCTTTTTGATCGCAACCCGAAGGGAACGGGGTGAAAACGGCGCCACTCGGCGTTGCGCTCCTAGCCCAGACGCCCAGTCTGGGCGTCGTCGCGCGCCTTGATTGGCGCTGTTTTCACCCCGTTCGCATTTGTAAAAATAGGGTGAACAGGCCCTAAGCCAAACAGCGGGATAATCAAGGCATTGAATTGCAGTTTTTGAATGCCATTTATTCAGAACGTCAGAACGGTCACGCCAAACCCGGCTTTTTAACCCGCGCTGACCCACCCATTCCAGAGGAACCCCTATGATCGACACCCAGCAACGCATTGACCAGATCGTCAAATCCAACGACGTCGTGCTTTTCATGAAGGGCACCGCCCAATTTCCCATGTGCGGCTTTTCAGGCCGCGCGATTCAGGTGCTCAAGGCTTGCGGCGTGAACAAACCCGCCACCGTGAACGTGCTGGAAGACGAGGAAATTCGCCAGGGCATCAAGGAATACAGCAACTGGCCCACCATCCCGCAGCTGTATGTGAAGGGCGAGTTCATCGGCGGCTCCGACATCATGATGGAGATGTATCAGAGCGGCGAATTGCAGCAGGTACTGGGCACAACGGCCGCCTGACACGGCCCGCGCCCGCAGCGGGCTGCAATGATGTGAAGCCGCCCCGCTCGCTCAAGCCAGCGGCAAGCCCCGCCTGAACATCCGTGTGATCAGTTTGTATAGCCTTCGCAGGCACCGGCGTTCACACGTCCCTTGCATTCGCGCTTGAGGCGGGCGACGCGCTCTGCCGTGGTTTCCTGCGAGCCTGGCATGAATTTGACTTTGGCGACCTTCGCGGTTTTCACACTTTTGGTCGTCTTGGCTTTTTTCGGCTTGGCGGCCACCTCATCCGCAGACTGCGCCTGACTGGCCGCCAGCAGCATGGCGAGGCAAGCCAACACAGCCCCTGTCGATCGGAAAATGGACTTCACGGTCATGTTCTCTTTCCTTTCCCTGGTTCGCGGCTTGAGACCGCTTCTTTTTAAAAATCACTGCAGCTTGGCATCGCCATAAACCTGATCATCCGGCGGGGCCTCGGCCTGAAGGCGAAACCCCTCACTGGCCCAGGCGCCCAGATCCATGCTTTTGCAGCGCTCGCTGCAAAAAGGCCGGAACAGGTTGCTGGGGGCATAAATGCTTTTGCCGCCGCAGTTGGGGCAAACCACCGTTTTGGTGACTGGCTGGTTGGGATTCATCGTCGACATGTTGCTTCAGGCTGGTCTTGAAAACTTGAAAGCCGGCTGGCTCCGCTCAGGAGCACAGCGTCAGGTCAAACGCGGCATCGTCAGTGCAGGGATGCAGACGATCGTCGCTTCCATGGCGCATGAGGCGAACTGAAACAATCAGGCGGTTGCCGCTAATCTCTGGAATCAGGCCCAAGGTCGGATCAATGCGCAAACGCAGCAACTGGAAAGTCCGGCCCTGGGGCAGCGTTTGCTGGTACTGCCCGCCGGGCGCCACCACTTTTTGCGGTGAGCCGGAGTCACGCAGCAGCTTGAGCAGCACGTGGACCGATTCGGCCAGCGGCACCAGCGTGGCAATCCAGCGCTGCAAGTCCTGCTGGCGCGTTGCGGCATCAAAGTGCTGCCAGGCAAAGTAAGCCGGCAAGTCAAACTCGCAAGTGCCCCCCGGAATGCCGATGCGGCTGCGAATGCCCATGAGCCAGTCGTTCTCGGTCAGCGACTGGCCGGCCTTGCCATGCAAGCCGTTCAGGGCGGCAAAGCACCCGTCCAGTTGGGCCGTGACCTCATCCAGCACCGCCTCGGAAATGGCCGGGTTGCCGCGGTAGCCGTTGAGAATGTGCTTCTGCTTTTCAAGGTCCTTGAGCACATCGGTTTTCAGGTCGGCTCGTGCAGCGACATCCATCACCTCAAAAATGGTGGTGATCGCGTAGTGATGGTCCGTCGGATGCTCCCGCACAACCAGTTCGCGCAGGCGGTGAAACAGGTGCTCAAGCCGCAAATAGGTGCGTATGCGTTCGTTGAAGGGATACTCGTAAAGAATCACTGCGCTATCTTTATCAGCTGGTTGGTGGTGACGGTTTGCGCATCATAGCCCGAAGCGGGCCGCGATCTGCCGGACCATCTGCTCAAGTTCGTCCAGCGACAACTGGTCGTTGTAGATGCAGATGTCCGCGGCCGCGCGCCGCTGGGCGCGGCTGGCTTGTCCGGCCATGACCTTTTCAACCGCCTCGCGCGTCCAGCCGCTGCGCCCTGCCTCCCGGGCCATGACCCGGCTGATTTGTGTGGCCTCGCTGCAGTCCACCACCAGCACCTGGTCGACCTGCTGCCGCCAGCGGCCCGACTCCACCAGCAAGGGGACATCAAACACCATGCAGGCACTTTGGGATAGTGCGGCCTGGCGCGCCGTTTCCTGGCTCACCAGAGGATGAACAATGGCTTCGAGCTGCTGCCTGGCCGCCGGGTCGGCAAACACCAGCGCCCGCATGCGCTCACGGTCCAGCGCACCTTCGGGCGTGATGAAATGAGCGCCAAACTGCCGGGCAATCCCTGCGATCGCAGCGCCGCCCGGGGCCGTGACGCTGCGCGCAATGGCGTCGGCGTCCACCACCGTGGCGCCGCAGTCAGCCAGCATTTTCGCGACGGTGCTTTTGCCGCTGCCAATGCCGCCCGTCAGCCCTATGCGTTGCGCTGGAAAAACCGGCATGGCATCACAGGCCGATGAAACGCAAAATGGATTGAGGGCCAAACACCATGGCCGTCAAGCCGGCACCGGCCAGAAATGGGCCAAACGGCACATAACCGCCCTCACGCAGCCCGCTTGAAAACTTCATGGCTATACCCACCACCGCACCGATCACCGAGGCCATCAGGATCATGGGGACCAGCGCTGCCCAGCCAAACCAGGCCCCCAGCGCCGCAAACAGCTTGAAGTCGCCATAACCCATGCCTTCTTTGCCGGTGACCAGCTTGAACGCCCAGTACACCAGCCACAAGGACAGGTAGCCCGCCACGGCGCCCCACAAAGCATTGCCCAGATTGACCGATGGATTCCATTGCAGGGCCGCCACGATCAGGCCCGCCCACAGCAGCGGCAGGGTAATGTCGTCAGGCAGCAAGGTGGTGTCCCAGTCAATCAGCGCCAGCACCAGCAGGGCGGCAGCAAACCCGAACCACAGCAGTGCCGTGACCGTCAGGCCCCAGCGCCAGGCGCAGAAACAAAACAGCGCCCCGCTGACAAGCTCCACGACCGGATAGCGCAGCCCGTACGGTGTACCGCACGCCGAGCATTTGCCGCGCAGGAAGATGTAGCTGAACACGGGAATGTTTTCGTACCAGCGAATGGCATGGCCGCAGCTGGAGCAGCGCGACCGCGGCACCAGCAGATTGAACGTTTCCGTGGCTTCTGCATCAGCGGGCTTGCTCGTCAGTTCGGCGCATTCCCGGGCCCATTGCCGCTCCATTATTTTCGGCAAACGGTAGATCACGACATTCAGAAAGCTGCCGATCAGCAAGCCGAAAATACCGGCCGCCACTACACCGACTTCGGGCGTCACCTCGCCGAGCATCAAACGACTTGGCCCAGCTTGAAGATGGGCAGGTACATGGACACCACAATGCCGCCAATCAGACCACCCAGAAACACGATGATGATGGGCTCCATCAGGCTGGACAGGCCGGCCACCATTTCATCGACTTCCGCCTCATAAAAGTCAGCAGCTTTGCCGAGCATGTGATCCACAGAGCCTGACTCCTCACCGATGGCGCACATCTGCAGCACCATGGTCGGAAACAGGTTGGCATTGGTCATGGCGGCGGTCAGGCTGGTGCCGGTCGAGACTTCCTGCTGGATTTTTTCAGTGGCATCCGCATAAAGCGAGTTGCCGGAAGCGCCCCCCACGGAATCGAGTGCCTCGACCAAGGGCACGCCTGCGGCAAACATGGTCGACAGGGTCCGCGTCCAGCGGGCAATGCACGATTTTTCGATCAAGGCCCCAAACACCGGCACCTTGAGCAGCAGCCGGTCCATGAATTTCTGCATTTTTTCACTGCGCTTCCAGGCCTGCATGAAAAAATAAATACCCCCACCAATGCCGCCAAAGATCAGCCACCAGTAGGCGACAAAAAACTCGCTGACGGCAATCACGAACAGCGTGGGCGCCGGCAAGTCGGCACCAAACGATGAGAACACCTGCTTGAACGCAGGGATCACAAAGATCATGATCACAGCGACCACCACAAAGGCCACCACAACCACCGAAGTCGGGTACATCAGGGCGGACTTGATCTTGGCTTTGATCGCCTCGGTTTTTTCCATGTAAACCGCCAGACGATCGAGCAGCGACTCCAAAATACCGGCAGCCTCGCCCGCTTCCACCAGGTTGCAGTAAAGCGCATTGAAGTACATCGGGTATTTGCGGAAAGCGGCACTCAGCGAGGTGCCGGTTTCCACATCGGTGCGGACATCGTTGAGCAGCTTGGTCACGCTGGCATTGGCATTGCCGCGCCCCACAATATCAAACGACTGCAGCAAGGGCACGCCGGCCTTCATCATGGTGGCGAGTTGCCGGGTAAAAATGGCAATATCCCTGGGCTTGATGGATTTGCCCGAGCGCATGCTGCGCTTCTTGATTTTGCTGGGCAGCACGCCCTGCCGGCGCAACGCGGCCTTGACCTGGTTCTCACCAGCCGCCCGGGTCTCTCCGCGCACCTGCTTGCCATTGCGGTCCTTGCCTTCCCATTCGAAGACGAACTCTTTGATGTCTTTTGCTGCAGTTGCCATGATGCCTTCTTGCTAGTGCGGACGTGATGTTTGAAAATTAAAGCGCTCAGTAACGCGATGGACCAGACTTGCCACCTTACACATTGGTGCAGCCCAACACTTCTTCGAGGGAAGTCATGCCGATCTTAACTTTTTGCAAACCGGCCCCTCGCAGGCTTTTAACGCCTTCGTGTTCTGCCTGCTCGGCGATTTCCAGGGCACTGCCGTCACGCAGGATGATTCGCTGAATTTCGTCCGTAATGGGCATGACTTGGTAGATACCGACCCGGCCCTTGTAACCGTTGTTACACATGGAGCAGCCGACCGGCCGATAGGGCGTCCACGAGCCATCGACCTCTTCTTCCTTGAAGCCTGCGTCCAGCAAGGTCTCACTCGGAATATCCGCCGGCGCTTTGCAGTTGGGGCACAGGCGCCGCGCCAGGCGCTGGGCGGTGATGAGAATCACGCTCGACGCGATGTTAAAGGGCGCGATGCCCATGTTGCGCAGGCGCGTCAGAGTGGCCGGCGCGTCATTGGTATGCAGGGTAGACAGCACCAGGTGGCCGGTTTGTGCGGCCTTGATGGAGATTTCCGCCGTTTCCAGGTCACGGATCTCGCCGACCATGATGATGTCCGGATCCTGGCGCAGAAACGCTTTCAGTGCCACGGAAAATGTCAGTCCGGCCTTGTCGTTCATGCTGACCTGATTCACGCCAGGCAAATTGATCTCGGCCGGATCTTCGGCCGTCGCAATGTTCACACCCGGCTTGTTCAGAATGTTCAGGCAGGTGTAGAGAGACACGGTTTTTCCGGAACCGGTGGGGCCAGTCACCAGCACCATGCCGTAAGGACGCTGCACGGCATTGAGCAGGCGTTCTTTTTCCTCCGGCTCGTAACCCAGTGCATCAATACCCAGTTTGGCACTGCTGGGGTCCAGAATACGGATCACGATTTTTTCGCCAAACATCGTGGGCAGGGTGCTGACCCGGAAATCGATCACACGGTCGGGCCCGACCTTCAGCTTCATTTTTCCGTCTTGCGGGACCCTCTTTTCCGAGATGTCCATCCGCGAGATCACCTTGATGCGAGAGGCGAGTTTGTCCTTGATGGCAATCGGCGGCGACGCGATTTCGCGCAACTCACCGTCAATCCTGAAGCGCACGCGGTAGGTATGCTCATACGGCTCGAAGTGAAGGTCCGAGGCCCGCATGCTAAACGCATCGAGCAGCATCTTGTGCAAGAACTTGACGACGGGCGCGTCGTCAACCTCGGCCACACTGGCGTCATCGGTGTCGATGCTGGCGGCTTCGGCGCTGGTCTCGTCAAACTCGAAGTCATCGCCAATGATGCTGTCCATGGCTTCGGTCGCCGTGGTGGCCGACGCCTCCACCAGCTTGCTCAGCTTGTCATACTCGGCAATCACCCAGTCCACGCCCATTTGCGTGGAGAACTTGATCTTTTCGGCAGCCGCCTGATCGGACGGATCGGCCGTGGCCACAATCAGACGGTTGTTGCGCTTGCTCAGCACCACAATCCGGTAGGCTTGGCAGATTTTGGCGTCCATCAGCCCTTTGGGCAGGCGCTGGACATCAATCGCGTCCATGTCCAGCAAAGGCGCCGCAAAAGCAGTCGACATGGTATGCGCCAGATCGGACGGGGAAACCGCCCCGGAGCCCATCAGCTCCGCAATAAAGCTGGTTCGCCCGCTCTGAGCCTTGCGGAAAATGTCTTCAGCCGCCTTCTGGCCCAGCTTGCCCGCGACCACCAGGGCCCGGCCCAGTCCGGGCAAGGCCAGGGAAGGAGGTTGATTGATAACAGTGTCGACAGCCGCCATAGTTCCGTAAATCTAGCTCAAATAAATATCATCGCCGATAGATTCATGGGTGTAAATCGAAAACGGCCCTGCCCCCGCCCAGTGTTGGTACGAAGGGAAAACAAAAAAGTAACAGGGTGGGGAATCGGGAGACAAGGGGGCGGGAGGGGGGAAGCTGGTCGGGGTGAGAGGATTCGAACCTCCGGCCTCTACGTCCCGAACGTAGCGCTCTACCAGGCTAAGCTACACCCCGCTGGCCAGAGGCCGACCTAGAAGCGTCGCTCCAGCAGTTGCGAGGCCAATTGTAGCAAAGCAGTGCTGTAGGGATTGGCCGGAAACGCCGCCAGTGCATTGACCGCGCGCTGCGCCTCCGCCGCCGCCGCATCACGTGTGACCTGCAACGCCCCGGTCTGCTGGACGATGGCGATAATCTGCGCCATCTGGTCCGTCCCACCGGTTTCGATGGCCTGACGGATCAGGTCCCGCTCCAGCGCCGTTGCGCGCTGCATGGCCACAATCAGCGGAAGCGTCGCCTTGCCTTCACGCAAGTCGTCGCCGAGATTTTTGCCCATTTCCGAGGCATCGCCGTCGTAATCGAGCACATCGTCAATCACCTGAAATGCGGTTCCCAATGCCTGGCCGTAATCGGCGCAAGCCTGCTCGACCTCCGGGGAGGCCTGCGCCAGCAGGGCGGCCAGCCGGGCGCTGGCCTCGAACAGCTTGGCCGTTTTGGAGCGGATCACCAGCAAATAGCCGTCCTCGGACAATGACGCGTCATGCATGTTCATGAGCTGCAGCACTTCGCCTTCGGCAATCACGTTGGTCGCCTCGGCCAGGGTTTGCATGATGCGCATGTCACCGGCCTCAACCATCATCTGGAAAGCCCGGGAATATAAAAAGTCACCGACCAGGACGCTGGCCGGATTGCCAAATGCTTCGTTGGCCGTCGCCCGTCCGCGGCGCAGGGTGGATTCGTCCACCACGTCGTCATGCAGCAAGGTGGCCGTGTGGATGAACTCCACGACGGCGGCCAGGTTGAAACGCTGCTCGCCCCGGTAGCCCAAAGCGCCGCACGCCAGCAACAGCAGGGCCGGCCTGAGCCGTTTTCCGCCCGCCGCAATGATGTACTGCGAAACCTGGCTGACCAGCGGGACGCTGGAGCTCAGGCGATGCTCAATCACCGCGTCCATCCCGCGCATGTCGTCAGCAATCAGGGCCAGGGCAGCAGCGGTACTTGAAGAATTGACAGACAAGGCGATCCAGACGTTAAGTTTTGGGAATTATAGAAACTTCAGGGCCGCCCCAAGGGGTCGGGCCAGGGAGAAAGCCGGGCAGTCGACCTTTTTGGGGGTTCGTGCTAGAATGGAAAGCTCTGTGGAAATCCGTCCGCAGAACTCAATTTACGAGGTCTTACATGTACGCGGTCATAAAAACCGGCGGCAAACAATACAAGGTTGCTGCTGGAGAAAAAATTAAAGTAGAACAGATTGCTGCGGACGTAGGCCAAGAGATCGTTATTGACCAGGTATTGGCTGTCGGCGAAGGCAGTGCAATCAAGGTTGGTACGCCCTTGGTGTCCGGCGCTACTGTTACAGCCACTGTGGTGGCACACGGCAGGCACGACAAAGTGCGCATTTTCAAAATGCGCCGTCGCAAGCACTATCAAAAACGCCAGGGTCACCGGCAAAACTTCACCGAGCTGCAAATCGGTGCAATCGCAGGCTGAGGCCGGCTAGTCGTCCCATACCAGGAGTAACGGAAAATGGCACAGAAAAAAGGCGGCGGCTCTACGCGAAACGGGCGTGATTCACAGCCCAAAATGCTGGGTGTCAAAAAGTTTGGCGGCGAAGTGATCAACGCAGGCAGCATCATCGTGCGCCAGCGTGGCACCAAGTTCCATCCCGGCACCAATGTGGGTATCGGCAAGGACCACACCCTGTTTGCGCTGGTTGACGGCCAGGTCAGCTTTTCAGTCAAGGGCCCCCTGAGCAAACACACCGTCAACGTGACCCCGGCATAAGCTGATCACTTCGATGGCATCGAAGCCCCGACCTGTCGGGGCTTTTTTGTTTGTTTAAACTATCTTCCCAACCCCGGCATCCTTTGCAGCGGCGCACTCCATCATGAAATTTGTTGACGAAGCCTATATTGACATTGCCGCAGGCGATGGCGGGAGTGGCTGCGTCTCATTCCGCCACGAAAAATACAAGGAATTCGGCGGCCCCAACGGGGGGGATGGCGGGCGCGGCGGCCACGTCTACGCGGTGGCCGACATCAACCTCAACACGCTGGTGGATTTCCGCTTTTCGCGCCGCCACGAAGCCAGGAACGGCGAACACGGCAAGGGGTCGGACATGTTTGGCGCCAAGGGTGACGACATCCTCCTGAAAATGCCGGTGGGCACCATACTGACCGACGCCGAGACCGGCGAGGTGCTTTACGAACTGCTGGTGCCCGGCGAGCAAATCCTGATCGCCAAGGGCGGTGATGGCGGCTTTGGCAATTTGCGCTTCAAAAGCTCGACCAACCGTGCGCCCAGAACCAAGACGCCCGGCTGGCCCGGTGAGCGCAAAAGCCTGAAACTCGAACTCAAGGTGCTGGCTGACGTAGGCCTGCTGGGCATGCCCAATGCCGGCAAATCCACCTTCATTTCCGCGGTCTCCAATGCCCGCCCCCGAATTGCCGATTACCCCTTCACCACCCTGCACCCCAACCTGGGCGTGGTGCGGGTCGGCCCGGAACAGAGTTTTGTCGTGGCGGATTTGCCGGGGCTGATTGAAGGCGCCTCCGAAGGCGCCGGCCTGGGCCATCTGTTTTTGCGGCACCTGCAGCGTACCCGCCTGTTGCTGCACATCGTGGATCTGGCCCCGTTTGACGAAGGGGTTGACCCCGTGGCACAAGCCAAGGCCATCGTGGGCGAGCTCAAAAAATACGACGAATGGCTGTTTGAAAAGCCGCGCTGGCTGGTGCTGAACAAGCTCGACATGGTGGCAGCGGACCAGCGCGCGGCCGTCGTCAAGGACTTTGTCAAACGCTTCAAGTTCAAGGGGCCGGTGTTCGAAATTTCCGCGCTCACCCGTGAGGGCTGCGAGCCCCTGGTCAAGGCCATTTACCAGCACGTCAAGACGGTGCAAAAAAGCGAGCAGCCGCCTGAAGAGATTGACCCGCGCTTTGCCAGCATGCCGCCCGAGTCGCCAACTGCGTCCTAGCTGCGTTCCCACAAGCCCGGCACCTCATCGATTCGCTATATAAACGATAGCTGCTTGCGCCCATATTTAAAGGGCTAGAGCACTAAAACACCTGAATATGCAAGATAAACCAGGTTCCACGGTTCTGCTCAACGCCAGACGCATCGTCGTCAAGGTCGGCTCCAGCCTGGTCACCAACGAAGGCCGGGGACTCGATGCCGCCGCCATTGGCCAATGGTGCCAGCAGCTGGCCGCACTGGTTCAGGACGGGCGCGAGGTCATCATGGTCAGCAGCGGCGCGATCGCCGAGGGCATGAAGCGTCTGGGCTGGACTGCGCGGCCCAAAGCCATCCATGAGCTGCAGGCCGCTGCCGCTGTGGGGCAAATGGGCTTGGCGCAGGTTTATGAATCCAAGCTGCGTGAAAACGGCATGGGCAGCGCCCAGGTGCTGCTGACCCATGCGGACCTGGCCGACCGTGAGCGTTACCTCAATGCCCGCTCTACCCTGCTGACCCTGCTGCAGTTGGGCGTGGTGCCGGTCATCAACGAAAACGACACCGTGGTCAACGACGAGATCAAGTTTGGCGATAACGACACCCTGGGCGCACTGGTGGCCAACCTGGTGGAGGCCGACGCGCTGGTCATCCTGACCGACCAGAAGGGCCTGTACACCGCCGACCCGCGCAAGGATCCGGCCGCCCAGTTTGTCCATGAAGCCAAGGCAGGCGACCCCGCGCTGGAAACCATGGCCGGGGGCGCAGGCTCCAGCATCGGCAAGGGCGGCATGATCACCAAAATCCTGGCTGCCAAGCGTGCGGCCGGCTCGGGCGCCTCCACCGTGATTGCCTGGGGCCGCGAGCCCGAGGCGCTGATACGCCTGTCCCGGGGCGAAGCCATCGGCACCTTGCTGGTGGCCCAGACCCAGAAGCAGCAGGCACGCAAGCAGTGGATGGCCGATCATTTGCAGCTGCGCGGCGCTGTCACCGTCGATGCCGGCGCGGCGGCCAAAGTCCGTGACGAGGGCAAAAGCCTGCTGCCGATCGGCATGACGGCCGTTCAGGGCGAGTTTTCCCGGGGCGATGTGATTGCGGTGCGCTCTCCCGACGGGATAGAAATCGCCCGCGGCTTGGCCAACTATTCCAGTGCAGAGGCGCGGCTGATTTGCCGCAAGGCCTCGGCGGAATTCGAGAAACTGCTGGGCTACACCGGCGAGCCCGAGATGGTACATCGCACCAATCTGGTGCTTAGCCGCTGAGCAGGCCGGGCCACCCGGCCCTGCGTCCCAGGCTGCGCGCTTTCAGCGCAAGGACTGCGATTGCGCGCTGGTGATTTTGAGCTGCTGGACAATCGCCTCCACGGAACTGGCGCGGGCGCTGTTGTCGCAGGCGCCGGCCTTCGCAAAGCGCAGGGCATGCTGGGACGGCATGGGGTCGAACACCGAGCGCCACTGCGGGTTCGCTACCTTGTTCCACTGGCCGCTCGGGCTGTAGCGTGCGTAGGTCTTGAACTCGCCCGTGACACAGCGGATGCCTTCGTACGATATGTTTCTGACCCCGGTGGCACTGGTCGCCACCATCACATAGCGGAGCACGCCATCGACCTGGTTGATGTGCAGGGTGGCCGGGTCCACGGCAAACACCAGCGATGAGTTGGGAGAGGTTTCGAAAGTCACCAGCCGGCTCACATCAAAGGCCGGCGGTGGCGGCACTTCCGACTCCTTCCAGTCCGGGTCATCAGCAGCCCGCTGAGCCCAGGCCGCACAGGCAAGCCCCAACACCACCACCAGACAGAATTTCTTAAACATTGTGCTTGTTATCCCCGGGGGTAAGGCCCAGGCTGGTTTGCGGATCAGGCTCAAACGTGGCGCCCGGTGGCAGCTCAAACGAGGCGCCGGGCATGGCGGCACGGTGCGGCGCCAGACCAGCCTGCCCGGGCGGGCTGTCGCTCACTGGCGGGAAGTCACGCTGGCGCATGCCTCCGCGCAAATAGCGGTTGCGATGGTCGGGGCGCTCAAAGTGGGCCACTTGGCGGGCATCAAAGCGCGGCACGAAACGGGACAGCTCGGTCAAAGCCATCTCGTAAACCCCGCGCTTGAACTCCACCACCACGTCCAGCGGCACCCAGTAGTCGTTCCAGCGCCAGGCGTCGAACTCCGGATGATCGGTGGCGCGCAGGTTCAAATCCCAGTCGTGACCGACCAGCTGCAGCAGGAACCAGATCTGTTTCTGGCCTTTGTAATGTCCGCGCGCATCGCGGCGGATGAACCGGTCAGGCACCTCATAGCGCAACCAGTCCCGGGTGCGGGCAATCACTTGTACGTGCTGCGGCATCAGCCCCACTTCTTCATGCAACTCGCGGAACATGGCCTGCTCGGGATTTTCACCCCGGTCAATGCCGCCCTGCGGGAACTGCCACGAGTGGGTGCGTATGCGCTTGCCCCAGAACACCTGGCTTTTCTGGTTGAGCAAGATGATGCCGACGTTGGGCCTAAAGCCGTCCCGGTCAAGCATAATCAAACCTCAAATTTTTTAAACTGAGTCCATTATGCACAGCGAAGGCCCCAGCGCCAAGCGCGTGGCGCGACTGCAGTGACCAAACCCTGAAAAATACCCATGAAAGCCTCCCAGTTCTTCATTTCCACGCTTAAGGAAGCCCCCGCGGACGCCGAAGTCGTCAGCCACCAACTCATGATGCGCGCCGGCATGATCAAAAAGCTCGGCGCCGGCATCTACAACTACATGCCCATGGGTTTGCGCGTGATCCGCAAGGTCGAAGCCATTGTTCGCGAAGAAATGAACCGCGCCGGGGCCATCGAGCTGACCATGCCGGTGATCCAGCCGGCCGAGTTCTGGCAGGAAACCGGCCGTTTTGAAGCAATGGGGCCCGAGCTGCTGCGCATCAAGGACCGCCACGGCCGCGATTTCGTGGTGCAGCCTACCAGCGAGGAGGTCATCACCGACGTGATGCGCCAGGACATCAAAAGCTACAAACAGTTACCCAAAAACCTCTACCAGATCCAGACCAAGTTCCGCGACGAGCGCCGCCCCCGCTTCGGCCTGATGCGCGGGCGTGAGTTCACCATGAAAGACGCCTACAGCTTTGACCGCGACCAGGCCAGCGCCAAAGCCAGCTACCAGGTCATGGCGCAGGCCTACCGCAAGATTTTCGACCGCTTTGGCCTGACCTACCGCGCCGTGGCGGCCGACAGCGGCGCGATTGGCGGTGACCTGAGCGAGGAATTCCAGGTGATTGCGGCCACCGGCGAAGACGCCATCGTCTACTGCCCGACCAGCGACTACGCCGCCAACATGGAAAAAGCCGAGGCACTGCCCCCCCAGGGGCCGCGCAAGGCCCCGGCTCAGGCCATGACCCAAACGCCCACGCCGGGCAAGGCCACCTGCGCCGATGTCGCCGAACTGCTGGGCGTGCCGCTGCAGACCACGGTCAAATCGCTGGTGCTGGCAACCGACCAGACCAACGAAGCCGGCGAAATCGTCAAGTCCCAGATCTGGCTGCTGCTGCTGCGTGGCGACCACGACATGAATGAAGTCAAGGTGGGCAAGGTGCCGGGCCTGGATGCGGGTTTCCGCTTTGCCACCGCGCCCGAAATCGAAGCGCATTTCGGCTGCAAGCCCGGCTACCTCGGGCCGGTCCAGCTCAAGCAGCCGGTGAAAATCG
Source organism: Polaromonas sp. (assembly GCF_036676035.1). GTDB lineage: Bacteria > Pseudomonadota > Gammaproteobacteria > Burkholderiales > Burkholderiaceae_C > Polaromonas. Next base: position 81,413 of record NZ_JAKFDR010000011.1, on the reverse strand, counting down.
TGGCCGACCGGGAAGTCGCCGTGATGAGCGACTGGATTTGCGGCGCCAACGTGGAAGACTTTCACACCACCGGCGTCAATTGGGGCCGCGATCTGCCCGAGCCTGATCTGGTGGCCGATCTGCGCAACATCGTGGCCGGCGACCCGTCTCCCGACGGCAAAGGCGTGCTCGCGATCGAACGCGGCATCGAGGTTGGTCACATCTTTGTGCTGGGAACCAAATATTCCAAGGATATGAACGCGACCTTCCTGGACGAAAACGGCAAGCCGCAGTTCCTCGAAATGGGCTGCTACGGTATCGGCATCACCCGCCTGCCGGCAGCTGCCATTGAGCAGAACCACGACGAGCGCGGCATCATCTGGCCCGACGCGATTGCGCCCTTTACCGTTGTGCTGTGCCCGATCAGCCCGGACCGCTTCCCCGACGTCAAGGCCGCCGCCGACAAGCTCCATGACGAGCTGCTCACCGCCGGCGTGGACGTGATCCTGGATGACCGTGGCGAGCGCCCCGGCGCCATGTTTGCCGACTGGGAGTTGATCGGCGTGCCACACCGCGTCACCATTGGCGAGCGTGGCCTGAAAGAGGGGCAGCTCGAATACCAGCACCGCCGTGATGCGACTTCCAGCAAGATAGCTGCAGCGACTGCGTTTGACTTCCTCAAGGGAAAACTGGCCCTGTGACTGCGCCCGGCATCGCACCTGCAACGGATCCCAGGCAAGTTTCAAGAAGAAAATGCCTGCAGTCCCTGTCTGTCGGCTGTATACCGCTATTATTTTCAGAGCAAGCGAGCGCCGGCGCCCAGATTGAGGAGCCCTTGATGGACTCCGTCCGCACGGCGCTGAGTTCGGCCATTGCCAAGCGCGCGCCGCCTGTGCCCGAGTTCAGTGACACCGAAAGCCGTCTCGCCTACCTGCGCTGGCTAGGAGCCATGAGCGAGCGCCTCAAAAAGAAAAAACCGGAGTGGCTGGTCCGCAAGGAGTTTTTGCAGACCGTCTGGTACGAAAGCAAACGCGCCGGCCTGGACGTGGCCCTGGTGCTGGGCTTGATCCAGGTTGAAAGCAACTTCCGAAAGTTTGCCGTGAGCAGCGTGGGCGCGCGCGGCTACATGCAGGTCATGCCTTTCTGGACGCGGGTGATTGGCGATGGCGACGCCGGCAAACTGTTTCACATGCAGACCAACCTGCGCTTTGGCTGCGTCATCCTGCGCCATTACCTGGACAGGGAAAAAGGTGATCTTTTCATGGGCCTGGGCCGCTACAACGGCTCACGCGGAAAAGCGCCTTATCCCCATGCCGTGCTGGGGGCCCGCAAGCAGTGGGAATTTAACGGTTAAGGCCGTTTTCATGCATCAAAAAATCCGCCCACCCAATAAATTCGGGCGAAAGTAGCTATGAATTAGATAGCAAAAATCGAACCGCCCCAGCGATCACCGAGTCGCCCCAGAAAAGCCCCGCTCCTGGGCAAACCAAGCCAGCACGGGGATCGTTCCCGGCAACACCGGCTGCACAGTGACCGGCAAGGACTGCCAGGCAAATGACTGGCCCTCATGCATGTGCAGTTCACCCGTCCACTCAAACACCTTGCAGAAGTTCAGGCGCACCAGCGCGTGGGGGTAGTCCACCAGCTCGACCTTCCAGGGGTGCACGGCGCCTATCGTGATGCCAATTTCTTCCTGCAGCTCGCGGCGCAGGGCCTGCTCCACGGTTTCCCCGGCTTCGAGCTTGCCGCCCGGAAATTCCCAATAGTGTTCGTACACCTTGCCGGGCGGGCGTGAGGTGAGCAGAAAGTCGCCATTGGGCAAAATGAGCACGCCCACGGCCACGTCCACCACCTTGCGGTCGGCACCGCCTTCACGCGGTTGACCGGCATCGGCCACCAAAAAACTCATGCCGGATGATCCTGAGAATTTTCCGACGGGCCGCCCCTAGGAGAATTAGCCCCTTTTCCAGGTGAAAGGGGCAGCGTATCGCCGGAGGCTCGCGAAGCGACGAGCGTGGGGGCTTCATTTTTGCCGGCGTAGTCGCGCGCGAACTGGTAGGCGACACGGCCGCTGCGCGAGCCACGCTCCAGCGCCCAGACCAGCGCATCGGCTCGTGCGGCCACAATGGCTGCCGGCCCCACGCCAAACGAAGACAACCATTGCGCCACGATGGCCAGGTATTCGTCCTGGCTGAAAGGATAGAAACTGACCCACAGACCGAAACGCTCGGACAGCGAAATCTTTTCTTCCACGACCTCGCCGGGATGCACTTCGCCGTCTTCGGTGTGGGTGTAGGTCAGGTTTTCCGCCATGTATTCGGGCAGCAGGTGGCGCCGGTTGCTGGTGGCGTAAACCAGTACGTTGGGCGTGGCCGCCGCCACCGAGCCATCGAGAATGGACTTGAGCGCCTTGTAGCCGGGTTCGCCCTCGTCAAAACTCAGGTCATCGCAAAACACGATGAACTTTTCAGGGCGGTCGTACACCACATCGACGATATCGGGCAGGTCGGTCAAATCGGCCTTGTCGACTTCAATCAGGCGCAAGCCACCGGGCGCGTACTCGTTCAGGCAAGCCTTGATCAGCGAGGACTTGCCGGTACCGCGTGAGCCGGTGAGCAGCACATTGTTGGCGGGCTTGCCGCTGACAAATTGTTCGGTGTTGCGCCGGATTTTTTCTTTCTGGCCGTCAATTTCCTTCAGATCCGTCAGACGCATGACCCCCAGATGTTTCACCGGCTCCAGCACGCCGTGGCCGGAGCTGCGCTTGCGGTAACGGTAAGCGACACAAGCATTCCAGTCAGGTGCCGACAAAGCTTGCGGCAAAACGGATTCAATACGCGTCACCAGGGATTCGACCCGCGCCATCAGCCGCTCAAATTGCTCGTTCATGCTCTGAGGCCTCAGCTGCGGTAATCGGCGTTGATTTTCACGTAGTCGTAGGACAAATCACAGGTCCATACCGTGTCGCTGGCGATACCTCGTCCCAACACGACACGCACCGTGATTTCACTTTGCTTCATCACACGCTGGCCATCTTCTTCCGCGTAGCCGGCATGGCGGCCTCCGTTCTTGGCGACCAGCACATCGTCCAGGTACAAATCAATTTTTGTCTGGTCCAGATCGTCAATGCCGGCGTAACCCACCGCGGCCAGAATACGACCGAGGTTGGGATCGCTGGCAAAAAAAGCCGTCTTGACCAGCGGTGAATGGGCGATGGCATAAGCCACCTTGCGGCATTCCTCGCCGGTTTTACCGCCTTCGACCTGAATGGTCATGAACTTGGTGGCACCCTCGCCATCGCGCACGATGGCCTGCGCCAGCTTGCGCGCGATGTCCAGCATGGCGGCACGCAATGCTTTGCCGTCGTCACTGTCCAGCGAGGTCACGGGTGAATGCCTGGCCTGGTTGGTGGCCACGACCACAAAGGAGTCATTGGTCGAAGTGTCGCCGTCGATCGTGACACGGTTGAAAGAGCCTTCAGCCAGTTCTTTGGCAAGCTGCGCCATGAGCCCTTGCGACACACAGGCGTCGGTCGCCATAAAGCCCAGCATGGTCGCCATATTGGGTCGAATCATGCCGGCGCCTTTGCTGATGCCGGTGATGGTGACCTGCGCGCCGCCGAGCGTGATGCGGCTTGAAAACGCCTTGGCCACGGTGTCCGTGGTCATAATGGCCTCGGCGGCGTTGGCCCAGTTGTCTTCCCTGGCATCGGCCAGCGCGGCCGGCAGGCCCGCGGCAATGCGGTCGTTGGGCAGCGGCTCCATGATCACGCCGGTTGAGAACGGCAGAATTTGCTCAGGGGAGAGATTGAGTTCACGGGCCAGCGCAATGCAGCTGGCGTGTGCCCGGCTCAAACCATCGTCGCCGGTGCCCGCATTGGCATTGCCGGTGTTGATGAGCATGGCCCGGATGCCCGATTTTTTGCCCAGGTGCTCACGGCAAATCTGCACGGGCGCGGCGCAAAACCGGTTTTGCGTGAACACGGCCCCCACCGAAGCGCCGTCTTCCAGCAGCAGCACGGCCAGGTCCTTGCGGTTGGCCTTGCGTATGCCCGCTTCGGCGATGCCCCAGCGGACGCCGGGGACCGGGTACAAATCGGCAGCGGGTGTGGCAACCAGATTCACAGGCATGTTCTTGACTCCAGAAAGGCGGGTGAAAATCCGTCAGCTGTCAGTTAATTGAGCCTGCCGTGGCAGTGCTTGTACTTCTTGCCGGAGCCGCAGGGGCAGGGCTCATTGCGCCCCACGCGTGGCACGGCCGATGCAGGCAGCGCCTGCCGCCTTTGCGATTCCTCGTCCACGGTGGTCTCGACCCCGCCGGTTTCGGTGGGGGCCGTGTAAGTCACGTTGGAAATGCTTTCAGCCTGGGTCTCCATGGCCTCGGCAGCCTGCTCCAGCTGCGCACTGGACTGCACCTTGACTGTCATCAGAACTTTGGTGACTTCATTTTTCACGCTGTCGAGCAGCTGGCCAAACAGCTCGAAAGCCTCGCGCTTGTACTCCTGCTTGGGCTGCTTCTGGGCGTAGCCGCGCAGGTGAATGCCCTGGCGCAGGTAGTCGAGTGCGCTTAAGTGCTCACGCCAGTGGGTGTCAATACTTTGCAGCAGCACGATGCGCTCGAACTGGGTGAAGTTGTCCTGGCCAATCTGGGCCACCTTGTCGGCAAAGGCGGCGTCGGCGGCAGCAATGACTTTTTCAAGCACCTCATCATCGGTGATGGCAGTGGCTGCTTCCAGCTCCTGCTGCAGCGGCAGCTCGATCTGCCACTCGTCGGCCAGCACCTTTTCCAGTCCGGCAATATTCCATTGCTCCTCGACGCTTTCGGCCGGCACATACTGCCGGGTCAGGTCGGTAAAGCAGCCTTCACGCAGGGAAGCGATCTGCTCCTGCAGGCTGGCGGCATCCATGATGTCGCTGCGCTGCTGGTAAATCACCTTGCGCTGATCGTTGGCGACATCGTCGTATTCGAGTAGCTGCTTGCGGATGTCAAAGTTGCGCGCTTCCACCTTGCGCTGTGCGCTTTCGATGCTGCGCGTCACAATGCCGGCCTCGATCGCCTCGCCGTCGGGCATCTTGAGCCGCTCCATGATGGCCTTGACGCGCTCGCCCGCGAAGATGCGCATCAGCGGATCGTCCAGGCTCAGGTAAAAGCGCGAAGAGCCGTTGTCCCCCTGGCGGCCCGAGCGGCCGCGCAGCTGGTTGTCAATGCGGCGCGACTCATGGCGCTCGGTCGCGATGATGCGCAGGCCGCCCTGTGCCTTGACCTGCTCGTGGTCCTGTGCAAACTGGGCGCGCAAACGGGCGATTTCCTTTTCCCTGGTCGCGGCGTCCAGTGACTCGTCGGCCTCCACGGCTTCGACCAGTTTTTCAACATTGCCGCCCAGCACGATGTCGGTACCGCGACCGGCCATGTTGGTGGCGATCGTGATCATTTTCGAACGCCCGGCCTGCGCCACAATCTCGGCCTCGCGCGCATGCTGTTTGGCATTGAGCACCTGGTGCGGCAGGTTTTCCTTTTGCAGCAGCTGGGCAATGATCTCGGAGTTTTCAATCGAGGTGGTTCCCACCAGCACGGGCTGGCCGCGCTCGTGGCATTCGCGGATGTCCTTGATCGCAGCTTCGTACTTTTCCCGCGTGGTCTTGTAGACCCGGTCCAGCTGGTCGTCGCGCCGGCTCGGACGATTCGGCGGAATGACCGTGGTTTCCAGGCCATAGATTTCCTGAAACTCGTAGGCTTCGGTGTCGGCCGTGCCGGTCATGCCGGCCAGCTTGCCGTACAGGCGGAAATAGTTCTGGAAAGTGATCGAGGCCAGGGTCTGGTTCTCAGCCTGGATGGGCACCCCCTCTTTGGCCTCGACAGCCTGGTGCAGGCCATCGCTCCAGCGGCGGCCCGACATCAGACGGCCCGTGAATTCATCGACGATCACGATCTCGCCACCGTTTTCGCCCTGCTGCACCACATAGTGCTGGTCACGGTGGTACAGGTGATTGGCCCGCAGTGCCGCATACAGGTGGTGCACCAGCGTGATGTTGGCCGGGTCGTACAGCGTGGCCCCTTCGGGAATCAGGCCCAGGTTGAACAGGATGCGCTCGGCATTTTCATGACCCTGCTCGGTCAGAAATACCTGGTTGGTTTTTTCGTCCAGCGTGAAGTCGCCCGGCGTGATGATGCCTTCACCGGTTCGCGGATCGGCCTCGCCCTCCTGGCGCGTGAGCGAGGGCACCACCCGGTTCATGGCGAGGTACAGCTCGGTGTGGTCTTCGGCCTGGCCGCTGATGATCAGCGGGGTGCGGGCCTCGTCAATCAGAATGGAGTCCACCTCGTCGACGATGGCGTAGTTCAGTCCGCGCTGCACACGGTCTGCCACTTCATAGACCATGTTGTCGCGCAGGTAGTCGAAACCGTACTCGTTGTTGGTGCCGTAGGTGATGTCGGCGCGGTAGGCGGCCTGCTTTTCTTCGCGCAACATGTTCGGCAGGTTGATGCCGACGGACAGACCCAGGAAGTTGTAGAGCTTGCCCATCCACTGCGCATCGCGGTTCGCCAGGTAATCGTTGACGGTGACCACATGCACGCCCTTGCCGGTCAGTGCATTGAGGTAGACCGGCAGCGTGGCCGTCAGCGTCTTGCCCTCACCCGTGCCCATTTCAGAAATCTTGCCGTAGTGCAGCGCCATGCCACCCAGCAACTGCACATCGAAATGCCGCATCTTCATGGCGCGCTTGCTGCCCTCGCGCACCACCGCAAAGGCCTCGGGCAGGATGGCGTCGAGCGCCTCGCCGGCCGTCACGCGGTCTTTGAATTCCTGGGTTTTGGCACGCAACTGCTCGTCATCCAGCTTTTCAAACTCCGCCTCCATCGCATTGATGCGGTCCACGGTTTTGCGGTAACTTTTGAGCAGCCGGTCGTTGCGACTGCCGAAGATTTGGGTCAGGATGTTGGAGGCCATAAATGCGAAGCCACGCTGTCAGCGCTCGTGCACTGACAGGGTGGCCGAAATCCCTTATTGAATACGTGAATACGGACTTACGTAGGGGCGCTTGCAGTTAGTTCAACTGTGCGCAAACCTCGCATTTTACCTCTGACCCGACGCTTATTTCGGGCGGGGCAGTTGCGTGGCCGGGGCGGATGCCGTGGCCACACCAGGCCCGGGCAGTTTCTGGCCGGCGGTGAGAAATTTTTGCGGGTCCTGAAGCACGCCCTGCACCAGCACTTCAAAGTGCAGGTGCGGCCCGGTGGAGCGCCCGGTGGTGCCCACGTCGGCAATTTTCTGGCCGCGCTTGATCAAATCGCCTTTTTTGACCCACACCCGGGAGGCGTGCGCATAGCGGGTCACCAGCTGGTTGCCGTGATCGACTTCCACCATATTGCCGTAGGCCGAGTGGTACTCCTGCGTCACCACCACCCCCCCGGCCGCCGCCAGAATCGGCGTGCCGGGCTCCGCCGGGAAATCCAGCCCGGTGTGCAAGGCCGAGCGGCCGTTGAGCGGGTCAATGCGCCAGCCGAACGCGGAGCCGAGAACACCCCCGGCCACGGGCTGCTGGGTCGGCACCATCATTTTCCTGATCTTCTGGTCAAACAGGCGCGACTCCATCACCGTCATCAAATCCACCCGCTGATTGGTCAGCTTGTCGAGATCGGCCAGCGTGGCCTGCAGCTCTTCCATGGTCAGCGACCGCCCTGTGACCAGCGCACCGCCGCGGCCCGGCATGGTCTTGATGTCGTTGGGATTGACGCCCGCCAGCCCGGAGACGCGCTCACCGAGCGCTTCGAGCTGCATCATCTTGGCCTGCATCTCGCCCAGCCGTTTGGCCATGACGTCGAGGTTTTCGCGCATGAAGCGGTCGCGCTGCTCAAACTCGTCCTTGACCATCAATTTGACCAGTGAGCCAATGACCGGCCAGCCTTCGCGGGCGCCTTTGAGGAAGACCCAGTGGTACATGCCCGCCGCAACCAGCATCAGGGCCAGCGCGGCGACAAAGCCTGCCAAAACCAGTTTGGTGCCACTTAAATAAACGGCACGGCTTTTGGCCAGCCACGCATCCGTGATAATCAAATGCACTTGTCTACCTCTCCAAAGCTTGCGCTCATCAAGACCTGCGCCCACCCATCGTGAACTCACCCCACCGCCCGCATCGGGCTGTCACCCTCAGCCAGGCGGCCGAGAACTCCCCTTCTCTGGCACGCCTGACCGAGCTGGTCAGGGAGTCCAACGAGTGGCTCAAAGCCGTCGAGCCGCTGATTCCTGAAGCCTTGCGCCAAGCGGTCCAGGCCGGACCGATTGACGGCGACACCTGGTGCCTGCTGGTCAGTGGCAACGCAGCCGCTGCAAAAATCAGGCAACTCGTTCCGCTCATCCAGGCCCGCCTGCGGGGCAAAGGTTCGAAGGTTACCTCAATTCGGCTGAAGGTACTAATAAACCGGAAGTAGTAATCTGCCGGTGCGATTATCGAGGTGGAGATGGTTCAAGCGCCCGGAGAGGCCCTTGAGTTAGCTACAAAATTGATAGCTGCCTTCGCATACAAGGCAAGGGCTTGAGGCTTTATTTGCATGAATGGTGCCGATTGTCGGAATCGAACTGACGACCTACCGCTTACAAGGCGGTTGCTCTACCAACTGAGCTAAATCGGCACAAATGCTAACAAATACTGTTTGCTATTTTACTTGACCCGTTTGAGCGAAGGACGGCCACCCTTGGGCGACTTGGGAGGCTCTGGCGGCACACCCTCTCCCTCTTCTGCGGACGCGGCGGGCTCCGTCGGCACCAGCTGCATGATCTTGCCGTCCGCAGCCTGCCCCTGGCCGGCCGAAGCCGGCGTCGCCTGCGCAACACCACTGGCGGCAGGCGCCGCCGGTGACTCGGGGCCTGCCGAGGACATGACCGGCATGGGAAAAGCCATGCCCTGGCCATTTTCGCGCGCGTAAATGGCAATCACCCGGCCTACGGGCACCATGATTTCACGGGCGCTGCCCGCAAAACGCGCCTTGAACTCGATGAACTCATTGCCCAGCTTGAGCGAGCTGGTCGCATCAAAGCTGATGTTGAGCACGATTTCGTTGTTCTTCACATACTCGCGCGGCACCTGCACGGTGTCATCCACCGACACGGCCACGTAAGGCGTGAAACCGTTGTCGGTGCACCATTCATACAAGGCCCGTATCAGGTACGGGCGCGTTGACGTGGCGTCCAGCGCGTTCATGAATTCAGTCAAGTTAAACCCGAACCAGCATGCGGGCACCCTCTTCACCAGCCGGGGCCGCGGAACCGGCTTTGCCGGGCCGCAGGCGTAGCGCCCCCTCGGGGGGCAGCGCAGCACACGCAGTGGCAAGCGTGGGGGCCATTATTTTCTCATGACCTTCTCGGACGGCGTCAGTGCCTCAATGTAGGCGGGGCGCGAGAAAATGCGCTCGGCATACTTGAGCAGGGGCGCGGCATTTTTCGACAGGTCAATGCCGTAGTAGTCCAGGCGCCAGAGCAGCGGCGCAATCGCCACGTCCAGCATGGAGAAGTTGTCACCCAGCATGAACTTGTTCTTCAGGAACACCGGGGCCAGCTGCGTCAGGCGGTCGCGGATGTGCGAGCGGGCCTTTTCCAGTGCCTTCTCGTTGCCTTTGGAGGCGCGCGACTCCAGCGTGCTGACGTGCACGAACAGCTCTTTTTCGAAGTTCAGCAGGAACAGGCGAACGCGGGCGCGGTCGACCGGGTCGCCGGGCATCAGCTGGGGGTGCGGAAAGCGCTCGTCGATGTACTCGTTGATGATGTTGGATTCGTACAGGATCAGGTCGCGCTCGACCAGGATAGGCACCTGGCCGTACGGGTTCATCACATTGATGTCTTCGGGCTTGTTGTACAGGTCCACATCGCGGATCTCGAAGTCCATGCCTTTTTCAAACAGCACAAAGCGGCAGCGGTGCGAGAAGGGGCAGGTCGTGCCTGAATAAAGGACCATCATGGTGGAGAACTCCTAAATACAAAAGAGTGGATGCATTGAAGCCATCCACTCCGAAAGGCCGGGACAATCTGCCCGGCGAGAAAATTACTTGACGTCTTTCCAGAACGCAGCGTTCAGGCGCCAGGCGACCAGGGTAAACACACCAAGGAACAAGAGCACCCAGACGCCAATCCGGACACGGCTATTTTGTGACGGCTCAGACATCCACTGCAGATAACCCACCAGGTCACCCATGGCCTCGTCGTATTGCAGCGGCGTCATGGTGCCGGGCGTGAGCTGCTGCCAGCCCTTGAACACAGCAACCTTGTGGCCATGCTCTTCCTTGTCTTCAAACACCGGCTTGCGCTCGCCCTGCAGCTCCCACAGCACATGCGGCATGGCCACACTGGGGAACACCAGGTTGTTCCAGCCCGTGGCCTTGGTCTCGTCGCGGTAGTAGGTGCGCAGGTAGGTGTAGAGGTAGTCGGCACCGGAGCCACCAGCGCCGGAGCGCGAGCGGGCGATCACGCTCAGGTCGGGCGGGTTGCCGCCAAACCAGTCCTTGGCCTGTTTCGGGTCAATCGCGGCCTTCATGGTCTCGCCGACTTTTTCGGTGGTGAACAGCAGGTTGTCCTTGATCTGCGGCTCGCTCAGGCCGATGTCCTTGAGGCGGTTGTAGCGCATGTAGGCTGCCGAGTGGCAGCTCAGGCAGTAGTTGACGAACAACTTGGCGCCGTTTTGCAGGGCCGCCAGGTCATTGACCTTGTTGGGCGCCTTGTCCAGGACAATGCCACCTTCTGACGCCTGGGCGCCGGCCACGAGGCCGACCGCGGTAACCAGGGCAAAAATCGCGTTGGAAATCAGTTTTTTCATTGTTACAACTTTCCGGCTCAGTGGGCAGCAAAAGTCACGCGGTCGGGGACTGGCTTGAAAGTGCCCAGGCGACTCCACCAGGGCATCAGCAGGAAGAAGCCGAAGTAGAACAGGGTGCCGATTTGCGACACGCGCTCGCCGACGGGCGACGGCGGTTGCACGCCCAGGTAGCCCAGCACCAGGAAGTTGATCACGAAAATGCCGTACAGGAATTTGTTCCAGCCCGGACGGTAGCGGATGGACTTGACTTCGCTGTGGTCCAGCCAGGGCAGGAAAAACAGGATGATGACCGCGCCGCCCATGACCACCACACCCCAAAACTTGGCATCAATCATCAGCATGGCGGCGACCAGCACCACCGCGGCGCCGACGATGGCCGCTTTGAGTGCATGGGCAATTTTGGCCTTGACCACACCCAGGATGGCACCCGCCAGCACACAGGCGATCAGCGCATACATCATCTGGCTGGTGATGGCACGCAGCATGGAGTAGTAAGGCGTGAAGTACCACACCGGTGCAATGTGCGCGGGCGTTTTCAGCGAATCAGCCGGGATGAAGTTGTTGTATTCCAGAAAGTAGCCACCGAACTCGGGTGCAAAGAAGATGATGGCGGTGAACACCATCAGGAACACGCTGACGCCGAAAATATCGTGCACCGTGTAGTAGGGGTGGAAGGGCACGCCGTCCAGCGGATGGCCCTGGGCGTCTTTCGGCGCCTTGGGGCCCTTGATCTCCACGCCATCGGGGTTGTTGGAGCCGACTTCATGCAGCGCGATGATGTGCGCGGCCACCAGGCCCAGCAGCACCAGCGGCACGGCAATCACGTGGAAGGCAAAGAAGCGGTTCAGCGTGGCGTCGCCGACCACGTAGTCGCCACGGATCAGCAGGGCCAGGTCCGGGCCGACGAAGGGAATGGCGGCAAACAGGTTGACGATCACCTGGGCGCCCCAGTAGCTCATCTGGCCCCAAGGCAGCAGGTAGCCCATGAAGGCTTCGGCCATCAGGCACAGGAAAATCGCGCAGCCGAAAATCCAGACCAGCTCGCGCGGCTTGCGGTAGCTGCCGTAAATCAGGCCGCGGAACATGTGCAGGTAGACCACGACGAAGAAGGCCGAGGCGCCGGTGGAGTGCATGTAGCGGATCAGCCAGCCCCAGGGCACGTCGCGCATGATGTACTCGACCGAGCCAAACGCCAGTGCGGCATCGGGCTTGTAGTGCATGGTCAGGAAAATGCCGGTGACGATCTGGATCACCAGCACCAGCATGGCCAGCGAGCCGAAGATGTACCAGAAGTTGAAGTTCTTCGGCGCGTAGTACTCGCTCATGTGCTCTTTGTAGAGCTGGGTCGCCGGGAAGCGGTTGTCGATCCAGTTCATCGCCTTGGCGGCGATGGGCGCATCGGGGGAGATTTCTTTGAATTCAGCCATAACAGATCCTAGTTCGGTGGGGGCCTTTGGCAGCGCTCATGCATCGTGGCAGGGGGCGCCGGCTAGTGGGTCTTGCAAAGGTCCTGCAAAGCTTCAGGCTTTTTTGTCCTCACCAATCAGCAAGCGTGTGTCTGAGAGGTACATGTGGGGGGGCACTTCCAGGTTGTCTGGCGCGGGCTTGTTTTTGTAGACGCGACCGGCCAGGTCGAAGGTCGAACCATGGCAGGGGCACAAAAAGCCGCCGGCCCAGTCGTCGGGCAGCGAAGGCTGGGCGCCGGACTGGAACTTGTCGATGGGCGAGCAGCCCAGGTGGGAGCAGATACCGACCACCACCAGCGTTTCGGGTTTGATGGAACGGTTTTCGTTGCGAGCGTATTCGGGGGTCAGCTCCGAGAGTTTGCGCTCGGACTTGGGGTCGGCCAGCAAGGCATCGACTTTGGGCAGTGTGGCCAGTTGCTCGGGCGTGCGTTTGACAATCCACACCGGTTTGCCACGCCACTCGACGGTGACTTTTTCACCCGGTTTCAGGGCCGAAATGTCGACCTCAACAGCAGCGCCTGCGGCTTTGGCTCGTTCAGAGGGCTGGAAACTGCAGGCAAAGGGCACAGCGGCAGCGACAGCACCAGCGCCACCCACGGCGCAGGTCGTCACGATCCAGTTTCTTTTATCTTTGTCGACAGGCGCACCATCCGGTGCATTAACGCTTGCTTGGGTCATGAAATTCCTTCAAGAACTGGCTTGAAAAAGGCTTTATTGGGGTCAACCCGGCATTGTAACGGAGCGCGCGAGCGCTTTTCAACAGCAGCAGGCAGTGCAGCACACGCAGTGGCAAGCGTAGAGGCCAACGAACGCCGCGAAGGGCCGCCCCGAGCAAGTTCAGCCCCCTCGGGGGGGCAGAGAGCTACACGAAGTGAGCGAACGTGGGGGCCATCCAACGCGCCAGACAGATAATCGGGCCTGCCAGCCACCTGCTGGCACAACCCATAGCCGAGCAATAACAGAAACAGGAACAGGAGAACTTCATGGGCATGATGCAGGAATTCAAGGAATTTGCCGTCAAGGGCAATGTCATCGACCTGGCCGTCGGCGTGATCATCGGCGGCGCGTTCGGCAAGATCGTCGACTCGGTCGTCGGCGACCTGATCATGCCCGTCGTCGGCGCCGTCTTCGGCAAACTTGATTTTTCCAGCCTGTTTGTGGTGCTGGGCGCGGTGCCCCCGGGCACGGCGACCACACTGGATGCGCTGAAAAAAGCCGGCGTGCCGGTCTTTGCCTATGGCAGCTTCATTACCGTCGCCGTCAACTTCACGATCCTGGCCTTCGTCATCTTCCTGATGATCAAGCAGATCAATCGCCTCAAGCGCGCCCAGCCCGCGCCAGCGCCAGCCCCCGCGCCCGAAGACGTGCTGCTGCTGCGGGAAATTCGAGACAGCCTGAAAAAATAAGCCCGCCCGCGCTAATTTGCTATCAATTTAATAGTTGCTCGCGGATGCTTTGCTTGGGTTGAGCCGCTTTTGACGCTTAACCCGCGAGCTGGCGCGCCATGCGGATGGCCGCGATCAGGCTGGCGGGATCGGCCTGCCCGGTGCCCGCAATGTCAAATGCCGTGCCGTGGTCCGGGCTGGTGCGCACCAGCGACAAGCCCAGCGTGACATTGACGCCCTGCTCCACCCCCAGGTATTTCACCGGAATCAGGCCCTGGTCGTGGTACATCGCCACCACCACGTCAAACTCGCCGGGCTTGCCCGGCGCGTTGCGGGCCCGCATGAAGACGGTGTCAGGCGAGAAGGGGCCGCTCACATCCAGGCCCTGGTCGCGGGCTGCGGCGATGGCCGGCCCAATGATGGTCTGCTCTTCACGGCCAAACAGGCCGCCCTCCCCCGCGTGCGGGTTCAGGCCCGCCACGGCGATGCGGGGCGGGCGCCCCAGGCCGGCCCCCACCGCCGCATGCGTGATGCGCAGGGTTTGCAGCACGTTGTCCAGGGTCACGGCCTCGATGGCCTCACGCAAGGACAGGTGAATGCTGACCAGCACGGTTTTGAGCTCGTCATTGGCCAGCATCATGCGCACGGGAAGGTCTTTGAGCTCTTTGCCCAGAAACGCGGCCGCCTCGGCCTGCAGCAGCTCGGTATGCCCGGGAAAGCCGGCATAGGCCGTCGCCGCCAGCGCTTCCTTGTGGATAGGCGCGGTCACCAAGGCCGCGGCCTCGCCGGCCAGCACCGCGCGGGCCGCCCAGACGATGCAGTCGGCCGCGGCCTTGCCGGCCAAAGCATTGACCTGCCCATAAGGAACGGGCGTTGGCAGCTCACATTTTTGTAGCACACCGATGCAGCGTGGAGGCAGCGTCGGCCAGTCGGCCAGCGCATCGAGCCAGGCCACGGCCAGGGGCATGGGTGCGCCCGTCAAGCCCGCCGCCCGGCGCAGCGTGGCGACATCCCCCACCACCACACAGCCGGCCAGCTCGGCCGGCGCATCGCGGAAGGCCTTGGCGATGATCTCCGGGCCGATGCCGGCGGGGTCGCCCATGGTGATGAGTAAGGGCTTGCGGTTCATTGGGTAACCTCCGCGCTATGCGCTGCGGTATTCGCCTTGGGAGCGGCCCGGCGGCTCATTGGGCAACCTCCGCGCTACGCGCTGCGGTATTCGCCTTGGGAGCGGCCCGGCGGCTCATGGCTTCTTCAGGCTTTTCAGGTGGCTTCAAGTGTCAGGCCGGGTTGTCAATATCAATGAACTCGTGCGCCAGCCCGAACTGCGCGGCCACATGGGCCGCCACCGCGGGCGCACCGTAGCGCTCGGACGCGTGGTGGCCGCAGGCGATGAAAGCCACGCCCATCTCGCGGGCGTAGTGCGCCTGGGGCTCGGAAATCTCGCCGGTGATGAAAGCGTCGGCCCCGGCGGCAATCGCCGCCTCGAAGTAGCCCTGCGCCCCGCCGGTGCACCACGCTATGTTTTTAATAGCTGCCGGCGCCCCACCCACCAGGACCACAGGCCGATTCAATGCCTGCCTGATGGCTGCGGCGAGGGCTTCGGCGCTGTCGAACTGGCCGCCGTCCCGGCGTCCCCCCAGAAAGCCCAGCTCGTTGCCGCCAAAGCGCCGGTCGGCTTGCAGGCCCAGTTGGCGCCCCAGTTGCGCGTTATTGCCCAGCTCGGGGTGCGCATCCAGCGGCAGGTGGTAGGCGAAAAGATTGATGTCGTGCGCCAGCAGAAGGGCCAGGCGCTGCTTCATCCAGCCGACGATCGGGCCATTGTTCCTGCCATCCTGGCCGCGCCAGAACAGGCCGTGGTGCACAAAAATGGCGTCAGCCTGCGCGGCAATGGCGGCCTCGATCAGCGCCAGACTGGCCGTCACGCCCGAGACGATTTTGCGAATGTCGGCTTTGCCTTCAACCTGCAGGCCGTTGGGGCCATAGTCCTTGAAGCGCTCCGGTTGCAGCAACTGGTCAAAGGCGGCAAGCAACTGGCTGCGGGGTATTGCCGGCCCCGGGTCGGCCGGGCTCATGGCAAGCCCCAGGGCGTTCGCCCGGCAGTTGCCCGCTGATGGCTGTCAAAAGAAAAGGGAAAGCGGCAGGTTTTCATGGTGGTGCTGCAAATTATCGCCTCCCTGGGAGCCTGTCGGACTTGGGTTTCGATAACCATGCTTGGTCATCGCCTGGCGCTTTCTGGGCGAAAATCCCATCTGTCGGCTGTCGGCCTGTTGGCCCTGTTGGGAATGGCCCAGGCGCCCCCAACTACCCGCTTATTCCGTTTTATCCGCACTCACTGCACACCATGCGCAAATTCTGGCTCCTGTTTTCCCAAGCCGTCACGGTTTTTCTCGCCGCCTATTTTGTGGTGGCCACGCTCAAGCCCCAGTGGCTGAACCAGCGGCCGTCGCTGAACGCCGTCTCCGTGCTGGAAGCGCCTGCCAGCGGCTCGCCCAAAACCGGCCCGGTGGGCAGTTTCAGCGCCGCCGCCAAGGTCGCCTCGGCTGCGGTGGTCAGCATCATCACCAGCAAGGCGGCGGCCAACCACCCTTATGCCGACGATCCCTGGTTCAAGTTTTTCTTTGGCGACCAGGCCGGCCGCAGCGAGCCCCAAGTGGGACTGGGCAGCGGCGTCATCGTGAGCCCCAGCGGCTACATCCTGACCAACAACCACGTGGTCGAGAGCGCGGACGACATCGAGGTCGTTCTCAACGACAGCCGCAGGGCCAGGGCCAAAATCATTGGCACCGATCCCGACACCGACCTGGCCATCCTCAAGATCGACCTCGACAAGCTGCCCATCATCGTGCTGGGCAACTCCGACGCGCTGCAGGTGGGCGACCCGGTGCTGGCCATTGGCAACCCGTTTGGCGTGGGCCAGACCGTCACGGGCGGCATCGTGAGCGCGCTGGGCCGCAACCAGCTGGGCATCAACACCTTTGAAAACTTCATCCAGACCGACGCGGCCATCAACCCCGGCAACTCGGGCGGCGCGCTGGTTGACACCCAGGGCAACCTGCTGGGCATCAACACCGCGATCTACTCGCGCTCGGGCGGCTCCATGGGCATCGGCTTTGCCATTCCCGTCTCGACTGCCAGACAGGTGCTGGAGGGCATCGTCAAGGACGGCCAGGTCACGCGCGGCTGGATTGGCGTGGAGCCGCAGGACCTCAACCCCGAGCTGGCCGAGACCTTCAACATCAAGGCCAAAAATGGCGTGATCATCACCGGCGTGCTGCAAAACGGCCCGGCCGCCCAGGCGGGCATCCGGCCCGGCGACGTGATTGTGGCCGTGGACGGCAAATCGGTCGCCAATGTCACCGAGCTGCTCGGCGCCGTGGCAGCCCTCAAGCCCGGCGTGGCCGCGCCCATGACCGTGCTGCGCAAGGACAGCAAGACCGAGATTGCCGTGACGCCGGGCAAGCGCCAGCGGCCCAGGCTCCCGCGCTGAAAAGCGCCTGCATCAATCCGCTATTGATTCAATAGCTGCCTACGCAGTATCAACAAGGGCTTAAGCCTGGCTTGGCTTAAAAAAACAGGTCAAGGCTTGGCCGCCGTCGTGTCGGCGTCTGCCTCGGCATCCGGCGCCTGGGTGTGTTTGATGAACACCTGCGCGGCCAGGATGCCGATCTCGTACAGCAGGCACATGGGAATGGCCAGCGCCAGCTGCGACACCACATCGGGCGGCGTGACGATGGCGGCGATCACAAAGGCCAGCACCACGAAGTAGCCGCGGAAGTCCTTGAGTTTCTGGATGCTCACAATGTTCATGCGGGCCAGCACGATCACCGCAATCGGCACTTCAAACGCCATGCCAAAGGCCAGAAACATGCCCAGGACAAAGCTCAGGTAGGCCTCGATGTCTGGCGCGGCCGTGATGGACTTGGGCGCAAAGCTCTGGATGAACTTGAACACCTGGCCGAACACGAAAAAGTAGCAAAACGCGACGCCGACAAAAAACAGCACGGTGCTCGACACCACCAGCGGCATCACCAGTTTTTTCTCGTGCGAGTACAGGCCGGGCGCCACAAAGGCCCACAGCTGGTAGAGCACCACGGGCAGTGCGATCAGGAAGGCGGCCATCAGCAAAATCTTCAGCGGCACCAGAAACGGCGAGATCACCGAGGTGGCGATCAGGGTGGCGCCTTTGGGCAAGTTGGCCACCAGGGGCGCGGCCAGCAGGTCGTACAGCGCACCCGGCCCCGGAAAAACCGCCAGCACGGCCGCGGCAATTGCCACGGCAATGACGACCTTGATCAGCCGGTCGCGCAGCTCCATGAGGTGCTGCACAAAAGGCTGCTCGGTACCGGCGAGTTCGTCTTCTTTGTTTTGCGGGTCGGACATTGGGCTTTTAGCGGGAATCTGGCTTGCGTTCGCCCTGAGCTTGTCAAAGGGCCTGGATGGCATGCGGGGGCTTCGACAAGCTCAGCCCGAACGGACTGGAAGCCCCGGTATCGTCAATTGAATTTGGCGGGACGATAGCGGGCGACACGGGCCGCACCGGACAGCGCCTTGGTGCGCACGCCCGCACGGACCTTGTACCACTGCGGTGTGGCGCCTGCTTTGAGCCGCCAGTTCTTTTTGGGGTGCTTGTACTCGGGAAAGCTCTCCATGCCGGGCAGCTCCGCGCTGCCGGTGGTTTCAGCCCATGATTTTTCAAAATCGCTGGCGCTGGTCTGGATCGAGTTTTCAACGTCGCGGGCGGCGCCTTCAACCGTGTCCTTCATCTTCTTGAGCTCGTCGAGCTCCATGGAGCGGTTGACTTCCTGCTTCACGTCGGCCACATAGCGCTGCGCCTTGCCCAGCAAGGTGCCGACAGTACGCGCCACGCGCGGCAGCTTTTCCGGGCCGATCACGATCAGCGCCACGGCGCCGATCAGGGCCATTTTGGAGATGCCGAGGTCAATCATGAAGCATTAAGACAGGAGTTGTTCTATACCAGCAGGGGCCGCGGAACCGGCTTTGCCGGGCCGCAAGCGCAGCGGCCCCCTCGGGGGGCAGCGCAGTACGCGAAAGCGACAAGCGTGGGGGCCATTCAGGATTTCTGCTTGGCTTCCACGTCGATCGTGGTTTTGTCAGCCTGAGCGGCGTTGGTCACCTGGCCTGCCACAGGCGTGGTCTTGTCGTCAGCGGCGGCCTGGCCGCCTTCTTTCATGCCGTCCTTGAAGCCCTTGACGGCGCCACCGAGGTCGCTGCCGATGTTTTTGAGCTTTTTGGTGCCAAACACCAACACCACGACCAACAACACAATCAGCCAGTGCCAAATGGAAAGTCCACCCATAAATTACTCCTAGGAAATCTGACAATTTTAAGTCTGTCCGTGTATTTGACCAGACTCAATAAAACCTTACTTGGATCCAAACCACGCGCTCAAACGGCCGACAGCCTGCAACAGGCCACCTGACAGCATTAATGTAGGCGTATTTTCGACTTGGCCCGCCCGGCAGGCAGCAACACTGCACTAGCCTTTAGCCCTTGAGCCACGGCCGGGGGCCGCCAATCACATGCAGGTGCAGGTGGTGCACTTCCTGGCCGCCTTCCGCGCCGGTATTGACCACCACCCGGTGCCCGCCCCCGGGATAGGGCCGGCAGCCCTCCTGCAGCGCCAGCTTGGGCGCCAGCACCATCATACGGCCCAGCAGCGCGGCATGCTCGGGGCCGACCTGCGCCAGCGACGGAATGTGCAGCTTGGGCACCATCAGGAAGTGCACCGGCGCCCAGGGGTGGATGTCGTGGAAAACGAGAATTTCATCGTCTTCATACACCTTGCTCGAGGGAATTTTTCCCTCGATGATCTTGCAGAAAATGCAGGCGGGATCAGTGCTCATGTCGGTCCGTGTCAAGGTCGTAAAGGGTCAGTCAGTCAGTCAGGATCGGGTCGCCGTTGGTAAACCGCAGCCAGCCCCTGAGGCAGCGGTACAGGTACCACAGGCCAATGATGGTGTAGGCCAGCACGCCCGGCAGGAACAGCAGCAGCCACAGCGGCGACGCGACCGCCAGCCACAGGATGGTCCACCAGAAGGTGCGGATCATGTAGTTGTGGTGCGACAGGTAGATCGCATCGTGCTCCTCGCCGCGCTTGATGTAGTTGACGATGAGCGCAATCACGGCCAGCATGCCCATGCTCATCCAGGCGACCGTGTGCAGGCCATACAGCACGTGCATCACGGTGCGGTCACTGCTGTTTTTCACGTCAAATTCGGCCAGGTCAGTTTCACTCATGGTTGCTTGGTCTCCACTTGGTCTCCGTTATCCGGGTCGATGGCCCGGGTTTATTTTTCAGCCGCTGCGCGCGTCTGGGCCTTGCGCAGCGCTTTTTCCTCGATGCCGCTGGTGCCCTCGCGGCGCTCCAGCTCGGCCATCACGTCAGCCGGGCTCAGGCCGTAATGCGCCAGCGCAATCAGGCTGTGAAACCATAAATCGGCGATTTCGCCGACCAGTTTGGCCTTGTCACCACCGTGGTCCACGTCTTTGGCGGCCATGACGGTTTCCGTGGCTTCCTCGCCAATTTTCTTCAAGAACGCGTCCGGGCCCTGGTGCAGCAGGCGCGCCACATAGCTTTTGGCCGGATCGCCGCCGTTGGCCGGTTTGCGGCTTTCAATGATTTGCGCCAGGCGCAGCAGGGAGTCGTTGGAGGACATGGGTTTATTTGTTGTAGATGCGGGCCGGGTCTTTCAGGACCGGTTCGGTCACGATCCACTGGCCGTCTTTGTAAAGGTGGAAAAAACAGCTGTGGCGGCCGGTGTGGCAGGCGATGCCGGGCTCATGGCCGAGCTGCGTGACCTTGAGCAAAATCACGTCGTTGTCGCAATCGAGCCGGATTTCATGCACGGTTTGCAGGTGGCCGGACTCTTCGCCCTTGTGCCACAGGCGTCCGCGTGAGCGGCTGTAGTAGACGGCCTGGCCCAGCTCGGCGGTTTTCTGCAGCGCTTCGCGGTTCATCCAGGCAAACATGAGCACATCCCCGCTGGAGGCCTCCTGCGCAATGACCGGGATCAAACCCTGGTCGTCCCAACTGATCTCGTCTAGCCAATTCATGCTTGTATTGTCCCCTGAAAATGGGCCCCCACGGTCGCCCACTGCGTGTGGCTTCCTGCCCCCCGAGGGGGCCGCTGCGCCTGCGGCCCGGCTAAGCCGGTTCCGCGGCCCCTGCTGGCGTGCGGAGCCGCCCTGCGCTGCGCACGGGCCTCCACACTTTTCATATCTCCGCTCGCCCTGAGCCTGTCGAAGGGTCATCCTGAGGTATCGAAGGAAGGGCGCCTCGGAGAAACACTATCAATTCAGGAGCTGCTTGCGCCCATTATTCAAGGGCTGGAGGCCGAAAACGCTTGAAATTGGGACTCAGAGGCGCACGGGAATGCCGCGCGCGGCCATGTGCTGCTTGGCCTGCTGCACTGTGTACTCGCCATAGTGGAAGATGCTGGCCGCCAGCACCGCGTCTGCCCCGCCCAGCTGGATGCCATCGGCCAGGTGATCGAGGTTGCCGACGCCGCCCGACGCGATCACAGGCACGCTGACCGCGTCGCTCACGGCGCGGGTCAGCGCCAGGTCAAAACCCGATTTGGTGCCGTCGCGGTCCATGCTGGTCAGCAAGATCTCGCCGGCGCCGCGCCGCGCCATCTCGGTGGCCCAGGCCACGGCGTCCAGGCCGGTGTTTTTGCGCCCGCCGTGGCTGTACACATCCCAACCCGGGCCGACGGGCACGCCAGCGGGCGTCAGCCGCCTGGCGTCGTCGTCGGAGCGGCATTTGGCATCAATCGCCACCACAATGCACTGCGCGCCGTACTTGGCCGAGGCGTCTTCAATCACCTGCGGGTTGGCCAGCGCGGCCGAGTTGAAGCTGGTTTTGTCGGCGCCGGCGTTGAGCAGGCGGCGCACATCCTCCACCGTGCGCACACCGCCGCCCACCGTCAGGGGAATGAACACCTGCGAGGCCACCGCTTCGATGATGTGAAGAATCAGGTCGCGCCCGTCGCTGGTCGCGGTGATGTCCAGAAAGGTCAGCTCGTCGGCGCCCTGCTCGTTGTAGCGCGCGGCAATCTCCACCGGATCGCCGGCGTCGCGCAGTTGGGTAAAGTTGACGCCTTTGACCACGCGGCCGCCGGTCACATCAAGGCAAGGGATGATTCTTTTAGCTAGCAAAGTGTAGGAGTGGAAAGAGTTTTAAACCGAGGCCACAGTGGAACCGGCTTCGCCGGGCCACCAGTGGCGCCCCCTCGGGGGGAGGCGGCCAAAGGCCGCTTCGGGGGGTTACCCATTTAATTCGTCAGCGCGCGCCTGCGCTGCCGCAAAATCGAGATCGCCGCTGTAAATCGAGCGGCCGCAGATCACGCCCTCCACGCCGTCGTCCTCGACCGCGCACAGCGCGTCGATGTCCGCCATGTTCGACAGTCCGCCCGAGGCAATCACGGGGATGGTCAGGGCCTGCGCCAGCTTGACGGTGGCTTCGATGTTGATGCCCGAGAGCATGCCGTCGCGGCCGATGTCGGTGTAGATGATGGATTCGACGCCGTAGTCCTGGAACTTCTTGCCCAGATCGATGACTTCGTGGCCGGTGAGCTTGCTCCAGCCGTCCGTGGCGACCTTGCCATCCTTGGCATCCAGGCCGACGATGATGTGGCCGCCAAACGCGGTGCAGGCGTCCTGCAGGAAGCCGGGGTTCTTGACCGCGGCCGTGCCGATGATCACGTAGCGCAGGCCGGCGTCCAGGTAGCGCTCTATGGTGTCGAGGTCGCGAATGCCGCCGCCGAGTTGCACATCGATCTCGCCGCCGACCTCGGTCAGGATTTTCCTGATGGCGGCCTCGTTCCTGGGCTTGCCGGCAAACGCACCGTTCAAATCCACCAGGTGCAGGCGGCGTGCGCCCTTGTCCACCCAGCTGCGCGCCATGGCTGCCGGGTCTTCACTGAAAATTGTGGATTGATCCATGTCGCCCTGTTTGAGGCGCACGCAATGGCCGTCTTTCAAGTCAATCGCAGGGATGAGTAGCATGTTGCAGTGGGGAAAAAGCAGTGGATGGAAGAAGGGGAAAGGATAAAGGGGCGAAGGCAGTTAGCGTGCAGTTGTCAGGCCAGGCAAGCCATGCCATGCCATGCCATGCCAGTCGCGGCAGCCATCATGGCGTCATGGGTTCCAGTGCAGAAAGTTGCGGTACAGGGCCAGGCCATGGTCGGCGCTTTTTTCGGGGTGGAATTGCGTTGCAAAAATATTATCGCGTGCAATGGCCGCGGTAAAGCGCCCGCCGTAATCGGCAAAGCCCGCAGTGTGGCGCGCATCCGACGGACGGGCGTAAAAGCTGTGCACGAAGTAAAAGTAGGCGCCATCGGGCACGCCGGCCCAGATCGGGTGCGGCTTTGAGTCATCCGCCAGCGCCTGGTAAACCTGGTTCCAACCCATCTGCGGCACCTTGTAGCGGCTGCCGTCCGGCTGGAGTTGCCCGGCCAGCTCAAACTTGACGACCTCGCCGGCAATCAGCCCCAGCCCGGGCGTGCTCGCCCCCGCCACGCCTTCGTGGCTGCGGTCGAGCAGCATCTGCATGCCCACGCACACGCCAAACAGGGGCTTGTGGGCGGCCGCATGCAGCACCGCCTCCTGCAGACCCGAGGCGGCCAGCTCGCGCATGCAGTCGGGCATGGCGCCCTGGCCGGGCAGCACGACGCGGTCGGCATCGAACACATCCTGCGCGCGCGAGGTGACCAGCACCTCAAAGCCGCTGTCCTGCGCCACATGCGCGACCGCCTGCGAGACCGAGCGCAGATTGCCCGAGCCGTAATCGACCACCGCGACTTTTTTAAGGATTGCCATCTGAGTGACTATTTGCTACAAATTTAATAGCTACTTGCGCACATGCAACAAGGGTGAAGGGGCAAAACATGCTCAAGCTTGGGTCATGAGGCCGCGGCGCGGCTCACAGCGAGCCCTTGGTCGATGGAATCACGCCGCCCATGCGGGGATCGATTTCCAGCGCCATGCGCAGCGCGCGGGCAAAGGCCTTGAACACCGTCTCGCACTGGTGGTGCGCATTGACGCCCTTGAGGTTGTCGATGTGCAGCGTCACAAAGGCATGGTTGGCAAAGCCCTGGAAAAACTCGTAGGTGAGCTGGCTGTCAAAGGTGCCTATCATGCCGCTGGTAAACGGCACGTGCATCTCCAGGCCGGGCCGGCCGGAGAAGTCGACCACCACGCGCGAGAGGGCTTCGTCGAGCGGCACATAGGCATGGCCGTAGCGGCGCAGGCCTTTTTTGTCGCCCACGGCCTTGGCCACCGCCTGCCCCAGCGTGATACCCACGTCTTCCACCGTGTGGTGGCCGTCGATGTGCAGGTCGCCCTGGCAGTCGATCTCCAGGTCAATCAGGCCGTGGCGCGCAATCTGGTCCAGCATGTGGTCAAAAAAACCGATGCCCGTGGCCAGCTTGGCCTGGCCCGTGCCGTCGAGGTTGACCTTGACGGTGATCCTGGTCTCGGCGGTGTTGCGCGAGACCTGGGCGGTGCGGGGGGCCGGAAAGGCCGAAGCGGCCGGGGTGGGGGTCGTCATAGTGATTCTTTAAGGGCAGCCAGCATTTGCACGTTCTCGCTTGCCGTGCCTATGGTCACGCGCAAACAATTGGCGAGCAATGGATACATTTTAGAAACGTTTTTGACCAGCACCTTGCGCGATTTCATGCCCTCAAAGGTTTTGGTGGCTCTGTCACCCTCGCCCAGCACGCGCACCAGGATCATGTTGGCGTCGCTTTTCCAGGCCTTGACGCCGGGTAGCGCCTTCAGCGCTTCAAAAACAATAGCACGCTGCGCCCGCAAATCCTGGGCCTGAGCCGCAAACACCTCCTGGTGGGCGAGCGCAAACAGGGCGCACTCGTAGTTGAGCACGCTGATGTTGTAGGGCGGGCGCACCTTGTCGATCTCGGCAATCAGGGCCTTGGGGCCCATCATGTAGCCGATGCGCACGCCGGCCAGGCCGAATTTGCTCATGGTGCGCATCAAAAGCACATGCTCGTGCCGGGTGATGCGGTCGATGTAGCTTTTGCTGGAAAACGGCTGGTAGGCCTCGTCCATGACCACTAGGCCGCCCTGCGCGCCCACGGCTTCGATGATTTTCTCGATCACCGCGTCGTCCCACAGGTTGGCGGTGGGGTTGTTGGGGTAGGCCAGGTAGGTGATGGACGGCCGGTGTTCAGCAATGGCGGCCAGCATGGCGGCCTCGTCAAGCTCAAAATCTGGCGTCAGAGGCACGCCGATGAATTTCAGGCCCTGCAACTGCGCGCTGATGCCGTACATCACAAAACCCGGCAGGGGCGCGAGGATGGCGGCCGGTTTGTCATGACTTGCTGCGCTCGGTGGCACGTCGCAGGCCATGGCCAGCAGCGAGATCAGCTCGTCCGAGCCATTGCCCAGCATGATGTCAAAGCCCTCGGGCATGCCCGCATGGGCCGCCAGCGCGCGGCGCAGGTCGTTGACACGGCCATCGGGGTAGCGGTTCAGCGCCAGCGCGCCCAGCCGTTCACCCAGCTGGGCCTGCAGCTCGGCCGGCAGGCGGTGCGGGTTCTCCATGGCGTCGAGCTTGAGCATGCCGGCGGAGTCCTGGATGGCGTAGGCATGCATGGACTGGATGTCCTGGCGGATCCGTTGTTTGAGGTTCGGGGCCAATGTTGATTCAGGCAGGGTCATTTGAATTGCTCCAGCAGCTCGATGCTGGCCTTGAAAGGATTGATCACCTGAACGCCGCCATAGTGCTGCTCATGCTTCAGGTCTTCGCTCAGCAGGTAGCGGCAGCCCAGGTGCTGGGCCGCCGCGACGACAAGGCTGTCCCGGTAGTGCAGGCCATAGCGGCTTTCCACCGCCCAGGCGGATTCGACGGTGGCGTGGTCGGTTTGCCAGGGCTGCCAGAGTTCGTAGCGGCGCACTTCGGCACGGGCATCGCCCGGGGGCATGGGCGGCTTGATCTTGCGGGTGGCCAGCAGGTAAAACTCATTGAGCACCTGCCTGCTGATGCGGCCAATCCCGCGCTGCCACAGCAAGGTCAGCCAGGCCAAAGCGGCCTTTTGCTTGGCCGGGTCAGCGCCGTCTTCGCTGTGGATCAGAATGTTGGCGTCCACAAAAACGCCCGTAGCAGCATCGCTCATGCGCCGCGCTCATCAAGATCGACGCGCTTCGGATAGGGCTGCCCGTCGGACACCCAAAGCCGTTCCTTGTTTTGCCAGTCATGCATGGCGCGCTGGTAGGCGTCCGTTCGCTGCATCTTCTCGGCCAGCATCTCCCCCACCAGCCGCGACACGCTGGTGTTGCGCCTGGCCGCTTCAATGCGCGTCCATTCCAGGGCGGCATCATCCACGGTGATGGTGACGTTTTTCATAGACTGAATATTACACGAAAATCGTGCAACACGAAATTCGTGTTAATTTTTAGCCGCTACTTCAGCCGCATCTCTGCCGCCCGCGCATGCGCCTGCAGGCCTTCGCCGTAGGCCAGTTCGGCGGCAATCTTGCCGAGCGTCTGCGCACCAGCTTCACTGACCTCGATCAGGCTGGAGCGCTTTTGAAAGTCGTAGACGCCCAGCGGACTGGAAAAGCGCGCCGTACCGCTGGTGGGCAACACATGGTTGGGGCCGGCGCAGTAGTCGCCCAGCGATTCGCTGGTATAGGCGCCCAGGAAGATCGCACCAGCGTGCCTGAGCAAGGGCTCCCAGCGGTGCGGCTCAGCGCTGGAGACCTCCAGATGCTCGGGCGCAATGCGGTTGCTGATGGCGCAGGCTTCTTCCATGCTGCGCGTGTGGATCAGCGCCCCCCGGCCATTGAGTGACTTGGCGATGATCTCGGCGCGCGGCATGGTGGGCAGCAGGCGGTTGATGGCTTCCAGCACGGCGTCGATGTAGGCCGCATCAGGGCATAGCAAAATGCTTTGCGCCAGCTCGTCGTGCTCGGCCTGGCTGAACAAGTCCATGGCCACCCAGTCGGCCGGCGTGCTGCCATCGGCCAGCACCAGAATCTCGGAGGGGCCGGCGATCATGTCGATGCCCACGGCGCCAAAAACACGCTTCTTGGCGCTGGCCACATAGGCGTTGCCGGGGCCGGTGATCTTGTCGACCTTGGGCACGGTCTGTGTGCCGTAGGCCAGTGCGGCCACGGCCTGCGCGCCGCCAATGGTGAAAGCGCGGCTGACGCCAGCCACATAGGCGGCGGCCAGTACCAGGGCGTTCTTCTCCCCTTTCGGTGTAGGCACGACCATGATGATTTCACCGACACCGGCCACATGCGCCGGAATGGCGTTCATCAGCACCGACGAAGGATAAGCTGCCTTGCCACCGGGTACATAGATGCCGACGCGGTCCAGCGGCGTGACCTTCTGACCCAGCAGCGTGCCATCGGCATCGCGGTAGCTCCAGCTCTCGCCATTGGCTTTTTTCTGGGCCTCGTGGTAGCTGCGCACGCGGCTGGCGGCGGCTTGCAAGGCATCGCGCTGGGCCGACGGGATCGCATCAAAAGCGGCTTTGAGCTCTGCCTGCGTGAGTTCAAGCTCACGCATCGCGCCGGCCGCCAGGCCGTCAAAGCGTTGCGTGTACGCCAGCACGGCGGCGTCGCCACGCTGCTGCACGTCGGCCAGAATCTCCGCCACGCGCTGCTCAATGGCGGCATCGGTATCGGCCGACCAGTGCAGGCGCGCCTTGAACTCAGCCTCAAATGTGGCTGTAGTCGTTGAAAGACGGGCGGGAGAAGCTATCAAATTCATAGCAAATTCAGTGTGTGATCAGTGATCAGTGATTGATGTCGCTTACTTGGCAATGGCGGAAGCAAAGGCATCAATGATGCTGCGGATCGGCGCCTGCTTGAGCTTGAGCGCCGCCTGGTTCACCACCAGCCGCGAGCTGATGTCCATGATGCGCTCGACCTCGACCAGATGGTTGGCCTTGAGCGTGCTGCCGGTCGAGACCAGGTCGACGATGGCGTCGGCCAGGCCGGTCAGCGGCGCCAGCTCCATGCTGCCGTAGAGCTTGATCAGGTCCACGTGCACGCCCTTGCTGGCGAAGAAATCGCGGGCGATCGCCACATACTTGGTGGCGACCTTCAGGCGCGAGCCCTGCTTGACCGCCGCCGCGTAGTCAAAACCGTCGCGCACCGCCACACTGATGCGGCATTGGGCAATCTGCAGGTCCAGCGGCTGGTACAGCCCCTCGCTGCCAGATTCAAGCAGGGTGTCCTTGCCGACCACGCCGAGGTCGGCGCCACCGTGCTGAACATAGGTGGGCACGTCCGTCGCCCGCACCAGCACCACACGCACATCAGGCCGGTTGGTGGCCAAAATGAGCTTGCGCGATTTTTCCGGGTCTTCCAGCACCTCGATGCCGGCGGCCTTGAGCAGCGGCAGGGTTTCGTCGAAGATGCGGCCTTTGGAGAGGGCGAGGGTAATCATCGTGCCTCCTGCCGAGCCGCCTCAAAGGAGGCACGCGCCCCCTCGGGGGGCAGCGAAGTACGCGAAGCGACAAGCGTGGGGGTCATGATTTCACTCTTTCGATATCGGCACCAATGCCGCGCAGCTTGGCTTCCATCTGGTCGTAGCCGCGGTCCAGGTGGTAGATGCGATCCACCAGGGTCTCGCCGTCGGCCACCAGGCCTGCGATCACCAGGCTGGCCGAAGCGCGCAGGTCCGTGGCCATCACCGTGGCCCCGGAGAGCTTTTCCACGCCCTCGATCACGGCGACCTTGCCATCGGTCTGGATTTTTGCGCCCAGGCGCACCATCTCGTTGACATGCATGAAGCGGTTTTCAAAAATCGTTTCGGTCACCGTGCTGGCGCCCTGCGCAATGGCGTTGAGCGCCATGAACTGCGCCTGCATGTCGGTCGGAAAGCCCGGGTACTCGGTGGTGCGGAAAGACTGGGCTTTCATGCGGCCCTGCGACTGGATGCGGATGAAGCCGTCGCCGGCCGTCACGGCCGCGCCGGCCTCACGCAGTTTGTCGATCACGGCGTCCAGGTGGTCCGCCCGGCCGTGCTTGAGCACCACGTCACCGCCCGCGGCGGCCACCGCGCACAGAAAGGTGCCGGTTTCGATGCGGTCGGCCACCACCTGGTGGGTGCAGCCATGCAGGCGCTCCACGCCCTGGATGCGGATACGGCGGCTGCCGTGGCCTTCAATCTTCGCGCCCATCTTGATCAGCATTTCCGCCAAGTCGCCAATCTCGGGCTCCTGCGCGGCGTTTTCCAGGATGGTTTCGCCTTCGGCCAGGCTGGCCGCCATCAGGAAGTTTTCAGTGCCGGTCACCGTCACCATGTCGGTCGTGATGTGGCAGCCCTTCAGGCGCCCGCGCACTCCATTGGGCCCGGCAGGCAGCTTGGCGATCATGTAGCCGTGCTCCACCAGGATCTCGGCCCCCATGGCCTGCAGGCCCTTGATGTGCTGGTCCACCGGCCGCGAGCCGATGGCGCAACCGCCGGGCAGCGAGACCGTGGCTTCGCCGAAGCGGGCGAGCAGCGGCCCGAGCGCCAACACCGAAGCCCGCATGGTCTTGACCAGTTCATAAGGGGCCTCGGGCGAGCTCAAAGCGCCCGCATTGATGGTGACCGTGCTAGCGGCCTGCGGACCGCGCTCGGCCTGAACCCCCATGTTGCGGATCAGCTTGAGCATGGTGGCCACGTCCTGCAGGTGCGGAACATTCTCGAGCGTCACCGTGTCGGCCGTCAGCAAGGCGGCACACAGCTCGGGCAGGGCCGCGTTCTTGGCGCCGGAAATCTCCACGGTGCCGGCCAGCGATTTGCCGCCCTTGATCAGTAGTTTGTCCATGTTGTTCAGGATTGGTTGTTGGCTGCCCACTCGGCGGGCGTGTAGGTTTTCATTGACAGGGCGTGCACCTCGTCGGTCTGCAGGCGCCCGCCCAGCGTGGCGTAAACACGCTGGTGGCGCTGGATCAGGCGCTGGCCTTCGAAGGCGCTGGAAACGATGGTGGCATACCAGTGCCGGCCGTCGCCGGACAGCTCAATATGCTCGCAGGCCAGGCCGGCGGCAATGATGGCTTGGAGTTCTTCGCTGGTCATGGTGCTGTTTAATTCTGTTCAGTGTCTGATTTTGTAGCCGGTGCGCAGCATGTTGATGGCCACCGCGCTAACCACCGCCAGGGCGGCCAGCACAATGCCCAGGCTCAGCCAGGGCGACACATCGCTGACGCCGAAAAATCCGTAGCGAAAGCCGTCAATCATGTAGAAGAACGGATTCAGGTGGCTGACCTTTTGCCAGAAGGGCGGCAGCGAATGAATCGAGTAAAACACGCCGCTCAGAAAAGTCATGGGCATGATGACGAAGTTCTGGAAAGCGGCCATCTGGTCGAATTTTTCAGACCACAGGCCGGCGATCACACCCAGGGCCCCCAGCATGGCGGCACCCAGAAGCGCAAACACCGCAATCCACAGCGGCGCCACAAAACCCGGTTGGCCAAAAAACACGGTGACCGCAAACACGCCCGCGCCGACCAGCAGGCCGCGTGCAATCGACGAGCCCACATAGGCAACAAACCAGTGCCAGTGCGACAGCGGCGTGAGCAGCACAAACACCAGGCTGCCCATGATCTTGCTCTGGATCAGAGAAGAGGAGCTGTTGGCAAAGGCGTTTTGCAGCACGCTCATCATCACGAGGCCGGGCACCAGGAAGGCGGTGTAGCTGATCTGGTCGTAAACCTTGACCTGGTCCTGCAGCACATGGCCGAAAATCAGCATGTACAAGACAGCCGTCAGCACCGGCGCCCCCACCGTCTGGAAGCTCACCTTCCAGAACCGCAGCACCTCTTTGTACAACAGGGTTTGCCAGCCGTTCATAGGGCCCCCACGCTTGTCGCTTCGCGTACTGCGCTGCCCCCCGGGGGGGCTATTTCACCTTGGGGCGGCCCGGCGGTGAAATGGACCCCTGCGTTTGCTGTTACTGCGCCGGTGTTCATACCGTGACTCCTGCCAGGTTGATTTCCACGGGTTCTTCCACGACTTTTTCGGTCATCACATCGAGGAACACGTCTTCGAGATCCGCCTTGCGGATTTCCACATCTTCGGCGATCAGCCCGGCCTCACGGATGGCGGCCAGGTACTGCTCGATTTCATAGGCGCTGTTCGCCGGAAACTGCACAATCCGGCCGGTAATCCTGGCCTTGTCGGCCAGTGCCTTGGGCAGTTCACTGTCAATTTTGAAGCGAAGCACATTGGACGACGCGTTCTTGAGCAGGTCCGAGGTCGTCGCCAGCGCCACGACCTTGCCCTGCTTGAGCATGGCGATGCGGCTGCACAGCGCTTCGGCCTCTTCCAGGTAATGGGTGGTCAGCAGCACCGTGCTGCCCTGCTTGTTGAGCCGGGCGACAAACTGCCACAGGGTCTGGCGCAGCTCCACATCGACGCCGGCCGTGGGCTCGTCCAGCACAATCACCGGCGGCTTGTGGACCAGCGCCTGCGCCACCAGCACGCGGCGTTTCATGCCGCCCGAGAGCTGACGCATGTTGGCATGGGCCTTGTCGGCCAAGCCCAGGCTGTCCAGCAGCTCGTCAATCCAGGCGTCGTTGTTTTTCACGCCGAAGTAGCCGGACTGGATGCGAAGCGCCTCGCGCACGGTGAAAAACGGATCGAACACCAACTCCTGCGGCACGATGCCGAGCTTTCGGCGGGCATCGGCGTAGTCCGCCAGGACATCGCTGCCATGGACCAACACGCTGCCGTGGGTCGCCCGTGACAGGCCCGCCAGAATGCTGATCAAGGTGGTTTTACCCGCTCCATTGGGGCCCAGCAAGCCGAAAAACTCGCCTTGCCGGATGTCAAAACTCACATCATCGAGCGCCCGGACGGCCGGGCCGGACTGGCTTCGCGTGGGGGGGTAGATCTTGGAGACGGATTGGAATGAAATAGCGGGCATGAGCCGGCCATTTTAAGGGCTGGCGCTTTTTTTATCTGCCGCCGGGCCATTCGGCGAAAGCGCGGGCTTGTTAGAGCCTGTTCACGCTTTATTTGGGGTCGCCAAATAAAGCGTGAACAGGCTCTTAGGCAGGGGCGGGCATCAGTTCGGCCACGCCATACAGCTGTGCGAGCTGGCGCAGGCGTTCCGGCAAGCCTTGCACGGCCAGGGTTTTGCCCAGCGCCAGGGCCTCGCGCCGGCACGCCAGCAACACGGCGAGCGCGGAGGAGTCAAACTCCCGCAGTGCGCTGGCGTCCGTCACCACGACGGGACCCGCCTCGGCGTGCACCACCTTCTTCAGGTCCTGGGTGCACCCGACGG
The DNA here is from genome assembly GCF_036676035.1 of Polaromonas sp. GTDB lineage: Bacteria > Pseudomonadota > Gammaproteobacteria > Burkholderiales > Burkholderiaceae_C > Polaromonas. Next base: position 49,507 of record NZ_JAKFDR010000011.1, on the reverse strand, counting down.
CGACGGCGTGCGTCATGACTGCGGGCAGCTTCAACACAGGCTCAGGACTTCTTGGCCGCATTGGACTGGTTGCGCTGCGCGAGCGAGGCAATCAGGCCGTCAATGCCCTTGGCAGAGATTTCCTGGGCAAACTGGGTGCGGTAGGTTTCCACCATCCAGACGCCCAGCACATTGAGGTCGTAAATCTTCCAGCCCGTGGCGACTTTTTCCATGCGGTAGTCCAGCTGGATGGGATCACCCCGCCCCGTCACCTCGGTACGCACGACCACCTCGGTGTCGGTCGGCGCCGCACGCAAAGGTTTGACGTTCACGCCCTGGTCCTTGACCTGGGACAAGGCGCCCGAATAAGTGCGAACCAGCAGGGTCTTGAACTCGTCCTGCAGGCGCTTTTGCTGCTCGGGCGTGGCCTGCCGCCAAGTGCGGCCCACCGCCGATGCCGTCATGCGCGTGAAGTTCACATTGGGCATGATCTTGCCGTCCACGAGCGAGATGATTTTCGTGACGTCTCCCCCCTGAATCGCCTTGTCTGCCTTGATGCTGTCCAGCACCTCGGTCGAGACACGCTTGATCAGGGCGTCGGGCGCTTCTTCGGCAGCGCGGCCAGCGGGGCTGGCCAGCAACGCGGCCAGGCTCAGGAATGCAGCAAAAAAATGACTAAAGACTCTACGGTTCATGGTTTTCCTTTCCTCAGCGGAAACATGGGCTGACATGACAGGGCCTTATCCGCCTTGCTTGCCAGTCCGTTGATTTGACAGGCGGTTTTCCGCCTTAGTTCTGGGTGTTCGGTGAAGTTTTGTTGCCGTTTTGTAAGTTTTCTTTACCAGCTGGACCGGTCGAGCCAGGCGCAGCTTCCGGCAAATCGTAACGCTCTTCGGGCTCGGGCTTGCCGCCAATGTGGTTGCGGCGGCGCTGCAGATAGGCGTCACGCACAAAACTGTATTTGTCCAGCGCGGCCTGGTCGATCACATCGCCGGCGCCCAGCAGACTGGCGCGCAGATCCACCGCGCGCAGGACAATCAGGGAATTACGCGTCGGCACATTATCAACACGCTGCACCAGGTCGCCGCGGCTGTCGGCCGCCACCAGCGCGACTGAGTCACGCAATGTTGAAGGGCCCAATACCGGCAGCACGATATAGGGGCCGGGCCCCACTCCCCAATGTCCCAGCGTCAGCCCAAAATCTTCGCGGTGCTTTTCAAGCCGCATTTCGCTGGCCACATCCAGCACGCCGCCGAAGCCAAACAGGGTATTGACCCCCACACGCATGAGCGTTTCCACCGTTTCCTTGGGTTTGAGCTGCAGGGCGTTGTTCACCATCGACCAGACGTCGGAAAGGTTGCCAAAGAAATTGCCCACGCCGGTGCGCACCGGTGCAGGCGTCACACCCTGGTAGAGCTGCGCCGCCGGCTTGAGGACCGCCTTATCCAGGCCATCATTGAAACGGGTCATGCCCCGGTTGAACGGCTCCAGCGGGTCGTGAGGGTTGGCATTGGGACCCGTGGCACAGGCCTGCAGCAGTACCAGCATCAGTGCGGCGCCCCACAAACGGGGCCGGTGCATTGTCGTCATTCGTGTTGTCATTTTTTTTCTGGGGTTCCTGATGGCGGGGCCGTGTTGGAGCCGGGATTGCTGCTGTCCGCCGCCTTGCTGTACAAAAACTGGCTGATGAGGTTTTCCAGCACCACGGCAGATTGTGTCTGCTTGATCACATCCCCGGCGGCCAGGTTTTTCTCGTCAGCACCGGCCTCCATGCCGATGTATTGCTCGCCCAGCAAACCGCTCGTCAGAATCTTCAGGGAGCTGTCTTTGGGAAAAGCATAGCGGCTGTCCATCGCCAGATTAACACTGGCCTGGAAGGACTTGTCATCGAATGTAATGCGCTCGACCCGCCCGACCACGACGCCCGCACTTTTGACCGCCGCGCGTGGTTTCAAGCCCCCAATATTGTCGAATTTGGCCGTGACATGGTAGGCATCGTTGAAATTCATGCTGAGCAGATTGGCCGATTTGAGCGCCAGAAACAGGATGGCGGCCGCGCCCACCAGGACAAACAGGCCAACCCACAGGTCGTTTTTAGAGCGTTGCATTATTTTTTTCCTTACACGGTCCCGGCCATGGGCAGGCCGGTTTCCTTTTGTGACTTGTGTGACATCAATTTTCTCATGGGCTGATGAACAGGCAGGAGGCCAACGCCACTTCAAAGACTGAACATCCAGGCAGTCAGCACAAAGTCCAGCCCCAACACCGCCAGCGAAGCCACGACCACGGTGCGGGTGGTGGCGCGCGACACGCCCTCGGGCGTGGGCTGCGCCTCAAAACCCTGATGCAGCGCCACAAAGGTCACGGCCACGCCAAAGACAAAACTTTTGACAATGCCGTTGCCCACGTCGCGCCAGACATCCACCCCGGACTGCATCTGGCTCCAGAACGAGCCGGCATCGACGCCAATCATCAGCACGCCCACCATCCAGCCGCCAATGATGCCCACGGCGCTGAACACGGCAGCCAGCAGGGGCATGGCGATCACGCCGCCCCAAAAGCGCGGGGCCAAAATCCGCCGCACCGGGTCCACCGCCATCATCTCCATGGCCGACAGTTGCTCGCCGGCTTTCATCAGGCCGATTTCTGCGGTCAGCGCCGTGCCCGCCCGCCCGGCAAACAGCAGCGCCGTGACCACCGGCCCGAGCTCTCGCACCAGGCTCAAGGCCACCAGCAGGCCCAAGGCCTCGGAAGAGCCGTAGCGCTGCAGGGTGTAGTAGCCCTGCAGGCCGAGCACAAAACCGACGAACAGGCCCGACACCGTGATGATGGCCAGCGAGTAGTTGCCCAAAAAGAAAATCTGGTCGCGCACCAGGCCAAAGCGGGCCAGCGCGGGCCCGGTCAGCGCCAGCAGGCGCGACATCAAGCGGGCCGCGTAGCCCATGGCAAGGAGCTGGCTGCGGGTGGCAAAGCCCAGGTCCGACAGCAAGCGGGCAGGTTGAAAGCGGCTCATTGCGTAAGCTCCGCGTCATGCGCTGCGGCAGACGGCTTGCCAAAATCAGCCGCCACATCCGGGCCCGGGTAATGGAACTGGACCGGCCCTTCGCTGAGCGCATTGACAAACTGGTGCACCAGCGGGTCGCTGGAATGCCGCACTTCGTCGGGCGTGCCCTGTGCGGCAATGCCACCATTGGCCAGAATGATGACCTTGTCGGCGATGAGAAAGGTTTCTTCGAGATCGTGCGAGACCACGATGCTGGTAATGCCCAGCGTGTCGTTGAGCTGGCGAATCAGCTGCGCGGCCGTCCCCAGCGAGATCGGATCCAGCCCGGCAAAGGGCTCGTCGTACATGATCAGTTCAGGGTCGAGCACGATGGCGCGCGCCAGCGCCACGCGCCGGGCCATGCCGCCTGAAACTTCGCTGGGCATCAGGTCGCGCGCCCCGCGCAGGCCGACCGCATTGAGCTTCATCAGCACGATGTCGCGGACCAGGTCTTCGCTCAGCGTGGTGTGCTCGCGCAGCGGAAAGGCGACGTTGTCAAACACGCTCAAATCGGTGAACAGCGCGCCGAATTGGAACAGCATGCCCATGCGGCGCCGGGCGGCATACAGCTCGGCCTGAACCAGGCTGCCGACGTCTTTGCCGTCAAACAGCACCTCGCCACTGTCCGCGCGTTGCTGGCCGCCAATCAGGCGCAGCACCGTGGTTTTGCCGCCGCCCGAAGCGCCCATCAGGGCCGTCACCTTGCCGCGCGGCACCGACAGGGTCACGTCATCGAGGATGACGCGCTCCCCCGCAGAGCCCGGGTAGGCAAAGCGCACCTGCTTGAATTCGATCAGTGATGAAGGAGAACTATCGGCCATTAAGGATGGGAAAAGCCGACTGTCTGACCGGCTTTGGTTGCGAGGCCTCCATGATACGGGGTTTACCCCAGCGAAGCTGCCGGATCCGCCGTTTGGGGGATATTCACGTGGCGTGCAAGCATCATTTAAGCGGGCCGCTGCGACGGCATCCCCGAAATCACGGGCGCAGGCACCGAAAAAGCCTCATTCGCCACGGGAATCCATGACAAATGAGGCTCCAGCCCTTATGAATAGTGCGTAAGCAGCTACTCTTTTAATAGCAAAAATGCGTTCAGCGCGGCAAGTCGCTGTAGCCCATGAGGAATTCGTCAACAGCGTGCGCCGCCTGCCGGCCCTCACGCCGTACAGGCGGCAGCCTGTACGTTTGTTAAACGCCCCAAAGGGCGATTTGTGAGGGCCAGGCGTAACTCTCAACGCGACAAATCGCTGTAACCCATGAGGAATTCGTCGACAGCACGCGCTGCCTGCCGGCCCTCGCGCCGTGCAGGCGGCAGCCTGCACGTTTGTTAAACGCCCCAAAGGGCGATTTGTGAGGGCCAGGCGCAGCTTTCAACGCGGCAGATCGCTGTAGCCCATGAGAAATTCGTCAACAGCGCGCGCCGCCTGCCGGCCCGCGCGCCGTGCAGGCGGCAGCCTGCACGTTTGTTAAACGCCCCAAGGGGCGATTTGTGAGGGCCAGGCGCAGCTTTCAACGCGGCAGATCGCTGTAACCCATGAGAAATTCGTCAACAGCGCGCGCCGCCTGCCGGCCCTCGCGAATCGCCCAGACCACCAAAGACTGGCCGCGCCGGATGTCGCCGGCAGCAAACACCTTGGGCACGTTGGTCGCATAGCCACCGGTGAAGTCAGTGCTCGCCTTGGCGTTTCCGCGGGCATCTTTCTCGACGCCGAAACCTTCGAGGATGGTGGCCACCGGACTGACAAAGCCCATGGCCAGCAGCACCAGGTCGGCCTTGAGCGTCTGCTCGGAGCCGGGCACTTCCTGCATCTTGCCGTCTTTCCACTCGACACGAACGGTTTTCAGACCCGTCACCTTGCCTTTTTCGCCCAGGAACTCCTTGGTCGAGATGGCGAACTCGCGCTCGCAGCCCTCTTCGTGACTGGAGCTGGTGCGCAGCTTGATCGGCCAGTAAGGCCAGGTCATCGGCCGGTTTTCCTCTTCAGGCGGCTGGGGCATCAACTCAAACTGCGTGACGCTCGCCGCACCGTGGCGGTTGCTGGTGCCGACACAGTCGGAGCCGGTATCGCCGCCGCCAATCACGATGACATGCTTGCCGTCGGCACGGATCTGGCCTTTGACCTTGTCACCGGCGTTGACCTTGTTCTGCTGCGGCAGGAACTCCATCGCGAAATGAATGCCGTCCAGGTCACGGCCCGGCACCGGCAAATCACGCGACTGCTCGGCGCCGCCGGTCAAGACCACCGCATCGAAGTCTTTTTGCAATTGCTCAGGCGCAATGGTTTCCTTGGCCCAGTTGGTGACTTTGGAGTCTTTGGGCAGAGCGCCCACCATCACGCCGGTGCGGAAAGTCACGCCTTCGGCCTGCATCTGCCCGACACGCAGGTCGATGTGGCTCTTTTCCATCTTGAAGTCGGGAATGCCGTAACGCAGCAGGCCGCCGATGCGGTCGTTTTTCTCAAACAGGGTCACGTCATGACCGGCGCGCGCCAGTTGCTGGGCCGCCGCCATGCCGGCCGGACCGGAGCCGATCACTGCCACTTTTTTGCCGGTTTTGTGCTTGGGCAGTTGCGGCTTGACCCAGCCTTCGGCCCAGGCGCGGTCGATGATGGCGTGCTCGATGGACTTGATGCCCACCGGATTGTTGTTGACGTTCAGCACACAGGCGGCCTCGCATGGCGCGGGGCAGATGCGGCCGGTGAACTCCGGAAAATTGTTGGTGCTGTGCAGCGTGTCGATCGCGCTTTTCCAGTCGGCGCGAAACACCATGTCGTTGAAGTCCGGAATGATGTTGTTGACCGGGCAGCCGCTGTTGCAAAACGGCGTGCCGCAGTCCATGCAGCGCGCCGCCTGCTTGTTGGCCTGCGCATCGTCCAGGCCGATCACAAACTCCTTGTAATTCTTCAGGCGCTCGGGCACGGGCTTGTAGCCCTCCTCGACGCGCTCGTATTCCATGAAACCGGTCACTTTTCCCATGTGGCTACTCCAGATACTTCTTGTTTACGCTGCGACTTTGGCAGCCGATGCCACCTTGCCGGCGGCTTTGGCGGGGGCGCCGGCAGCGGCCTTCTTGGCAGCCATCTCGCCCAGCGCGCGCTTGTATTCCAGCGGGAACACCTTGACGAACTTGCCGCGCGCCTCGGACCAGTTGTCCAGCAGCTCGCGGGCGCGCTTGCTGCCGGTCCAGCGGTTGTGGTCTTCCAGCAGCCTCTTGAGCTGGGCTTCGTCGGTCTTGCCGCCGTGCCACATGGCCTTGTCGGTGCTGGCCTCCTGCTCGGCCGATGGCATGACTTTTTCCAGCGACACCATGGCGGTGTTGCAGCGCTTGGCAAAGTGGCCGTCTTCGTCGTACACATAGGCCACGCCGCCGCTCATGCCGGCCGCAAAGTTGCGCCCGGTTTTGCCCAGCACGGCCACGGTGCCGCCGGTCATGTACTCGCATCCATGGTCGCCCGTGCCTTCCACCACAGCGGTCGCACCTGACAGGCGCACGGCAAAACGTTCGCCGGCCACGCCGCTGAAGAAGGCCTCGCCGGTGGTCGCGCCGTACAGCACGGTGTTGCCGACGATGGTGTTTTTGACCGCCTCGCCGCGGAAATCGATGCTGGGGCGCACCACCACGCGGCCCCCCGACAGGCCCTTGCCGGTGTAGTCGTTGGCGTCGCCAATCAGGTACAGGGTGATGCCCTTGGCCAGGAAAGCGCCAAACGACTGGCCGCCCGTGCCTTCGAGCTGGATGCGCAGCGTGTCATCGGGCAGGCCTTGCGGATGGCGGCGTGTCAACTCGCCCGACAGCATGGCGCCCACCGTGCGGTTGACGTTGCGGGCCACCTCGATGAACTGGACTTTTTCGCCTTTTTCAAGCGCCGCTTTTGATTTTTCAATCAGGCGGATGTCCAGCGCCTTGTCCAGCGCGTGGTCCTGCTCCATCACATGCAGACGCGGCACATCGGCGGGCACGTTGGGCTGGTAGAACAGGCGCGAGAAATCAAGCCCGCGGGCCTTCCAGTGCTCAATGCCCTTCTGGGTATCGAGCAGGTCGGCGCGGCCAATCAGGTCGTCGAACTTGCGCACGCCCAGCTGCGCCATCAGTTGGCGCGCCTCTTCGGCGACGAAGAAGAAGTAGTTGACCACATGCTCGGGTTTGCCCGAGAACTTCTGGCGCAAGACCGGGTCTTGCGTGGCCACGCCCACCGGGCAGGTGTTGAGGTGGCACTTGCGCATCATGATGCAACCCTCGACCACCAGCGGTGCGGTGGCAAAGCCGAATTCGTCGGCGCCCAGCAGCGCGCCGATCACCACGTCGCGCCCCGTCTTCATCTGGCCGTCGGCCTGCACGCGAATGCGGCCGCGCAGGCGGTTGAGCACCAGCGTCTGCTGGGTTTCGGCCAGGCCGATTTCCCAGGGCGAGCCGGCATGCTTGATGGATGACCAGGGCGAAGCGCCGGTGCCGCCGTCATGCCCTGCAATCACCACATGGTCGGACTTGGCCTTGGCCACGCCGGCCGCAATGGTGCCCACACCGACTTCGCTGACCAGCTTGACGCTGATGCTGGCGCGCGGGTTGACGTTTTTCAGGTCGTGGATCAGCTGTGCCAGATCTTCGATCGAGTAAATGTCATGGTGCGGCGGCGGCGAAATCAGGCCGACGCCGGGCACCGAGTAACGCAGTTGGCCGATGTAGTCGCTGACCTTGCCGCCCGGCAGCTGGCCGCCCTCGCCGGGCTTGGCACCCTGGGCCATCTTGATCTGGATCTGGTCGGCCGACACCAGGTATTCGGCGGTCACGCCAAAACGGCCCGACGCCACCTGCTTGATGCGCGAGCGCAGCGAGTCGCCGTCTTGCAGCGGCAGGTCGACTTCAACCACGCCCTCGCCAATCACACTCTTGAGCGTCTCGCCCTGCTTGATCGGAATGCCCTTGAGCTCCTGGCGGTAGCGGGCCGGATCTTCACCGCCCTCGCCCGTGTTGCTCTTGCCGCCCATGCGGTTCATGGCCAGCGCCAGCGTGGCGTGGGCTTCGGTGCTGATGGAGCCCAGCGACATCGCGCCGGTGGCAAAACGCTTGACGATTTCCTTGGCCGGCTCGACCTCTTCGATCGGAATGGCCCTGGCCGGGTCTATCTTGAACTCGAACAGCCCGCGCAGCGTCATGTGGCGGCGGTTCTGGTCGTTGATGAGCTGGGCGTATTCCTTGTAGGTATTCCAGTTGTTGGCGCGCGTGCTGTGCTGCAGCTTGGCAATCGCGTCGGGCGTCCACATGTGGTCTTCGCCGCGCACGCGCCAGGCGTATTCGCCACCGGCGTCCAGCATGTGGGCCAGCACCGGGTCGTCGCTGAACGCGGCCCTGTGCATGCGCAGGGCTTCTTCGGCGATTTCAAACACGCCCATGCCTTCGACCTGGCTGGCGGTGCCGGTGAAGAACTTGGCGACGGTGTCGCGGTTCAGGCCAATCGCCTCGAACAACTGCGCACCGCAGTAGCTCATGTAGGTCGACACGCCCATCTTGGACATGATCTTGGACAGGCCCTTGCCAACCGCCTTGGTGTAGTTGTAGACCGCCTTGTCGGCGCTCAGATCGCCGGGCAGGCCCTTGGACAGCTCGGCCAGCGTTTCAATCGCGAGGTAGGGATGGACGGCTTCGGCGCCATAACCGGCCAGCACGGCGAAGTGATGCACCTCTCTGGCCGAGCCGGTTTCCACCACCAGGCCCGCCATCGTGCGCAGGCCAACCCTCACCAGATGCTGGTGAATGGCCGACAGGGCCAGCAGCGCAGGGATGGCCACCTGCGTCGCGCTGATGGCGCGGTCGCTGATGATCAGGATGTTTTTGCCAACCTTGATCGCATCCACGCTTTCAGCGCACAGCGACGCCAGCTTGGCTTCCACCCCTTCATGGCCCCAGGCCAGCGGGTAGGTGATGTCCAGCGTGTAGCTCTTGAACTTGCCCTGCGTGTGCGCTTCGATGTCGCGCAGCTTTTGCATGTCGGCGTTGTTGAGCACCGGCTGGCTGACTTCCAGCCGCATCGGCGGGTTGACCTGGTTGATGTCCAGCAGGTTGGGCTTGGGGCCGATGAAGCTGTTGAGCGACATCACGATGGCTTCGCGGATCGGATCGATCGGCGGGTTGGTCACCTGCGCGAACAGCTGCTTGAAGTAGTTGTACAGCGGCTTGTTCTTGTTGGACAGCACGGCCAGCGGGCTGTCGTTGCCCATGGAGCCGGTGCCTTCCTCGCCATTGACAGCCATGGGCGACATCAGGAACTTGATGTCTTCCTGGGTGTAGCCAAAGGCCTGCTGGCGATCCAGCAGGCTCTGGGATTCGCCCAGGCCCGAACTGCTGGCCGAGGTGGCGCTGGCTTCGTCGGAGCCCATGCGCATGCCGTCGGTCGGCTCGGTCAGGATGGAGGGAGTGGCTTGCACGTCATCCAGGCGGATGCGCAGGTTTTCAATCCACTGCTTGTAGGGCTTGCTGTGGGCCAGCGTGGCCTTGATTTCCTCGTCGTCAATCATGCGGCCCTGCTCCAGATCGATCAGGAACATCTTGCCGGGCTGCAGCCGCCACTTGCGCACGATTTTGTTCTCGGGCACGGGCAGCACGCCGGACTCGGACGCCATGATGACCAGGTCATCATCCGTCACGCAGTAGCGCGAGGGGCGCAGGCCGTTACGGTCCAGCGTGGCGCCGATCTGGCGGCCATCGGTGAACACGATAGAAGCCGGGCCGTCCCACGGCTCCAGCATGGCTGCGTGGTATTCATAAAAGGCCTTGCGGCGCTCGTCCATCGTGGTGTGCTGCTCCCAAGGCTCGGGAATCATCATCATCACCGCCTGGCTGATCGGGTAGCCGGCCATGGTCAGCAGCTCCAGGCAGTTGTCAAACGTGGCGGTGTCCGACTGGTCGGCAAAGCTGATGGGGTAGAGTTTTTGCAGGTCAGCGCCGAGCACAGGCGAGCTCATCACGCCTTCGCGCGCCTTCATCCAGTTGTAGTTGCCCTTGACGGTGTTGATCTCGCCGTTGTGCGCCACATAGCGGTAAGGGTGCGCCAGCGGCCACTCGGGGAAGGTGTTGGTCGAAAACCGCTGGTGCACCAGGCCCAATGCCGAGACGCAGCGGGGGTCGGTCAGGTCACGGAAGTAAGTGCCCACCTGGTCGGCCAGCAGCAGGCCTTTGTAGACCACGGTGCGGCTGGACATGCTGGGCACGTAATACTCTTTGCTGTGCGTCAGCTTCAGGTTCTGGATGGCCGCGCTGGCGGTTTTGCGGATGACGTACAGCTTGCGCTCCAGCGCGTCCTGCACGATCACGTCGTTGCCGCGGCCGATGAAAATCTGGCGCAGGATGGGCTCTTTGGCGCGCACGGTGGGCGACATCGGCATGTCCTTGTTGACCGGCACATCGCGCCAACCCAGCAGCACCTGGCCTTCCACGCGCACGGCACGCTCCAGCGCCTGTTCGCAGGCCAGCCGCGAGGCATGCTCCTTGGGCAAAAACACCATGCCCACGCCGTATTCGCCGGGCGGCGGCAGCGTCACGCCCTGCCTGGCCATTTCTTCACGGTACAGCGCATCGGGCAACTGGATCAAAATGCCGGCGCCGTCGCCCATGAGCTTGTCGGCACCGACCGCACCCCGGTGGTCCAGGTTTTCCAGAATCTTCAGACCCTGCTGGACGATGGCATGGCTTTTGTAACCCTTGATATGCGCCACGAAACCCACGCCGCAGGCGTCGTGTTCGTTGGCCGGGGAATACAAACCGTGTTGTTCAAAATGCTCGAGCTCAGCTGCCGTCGTCATGGCGTTTTCCTGGTCAATTGAGGACAGGGCCAACGCAGCAGATGCGCACCAGCCTGTCCCGCAAGGTTTCAATAAATCTGTCGCGGGATTGAAAGCATAGTGCACTGCAACAACAATGCCAAGCAAAATAATTGGGGTCAGATTCCAATTAATTCTTGATTGATTCAATCAGAATTAAATTAGGGACATATCAAATTTGATAGCAATAAACCCATGTAAACAATTGGGATAACCCAATTTTCAGCCTGATTCAGGTTTGCTCACGGGCCGTCCGGCTTGGGTTTTACTGAGCCGGCGCTGCGTACGCTTTTGCAAATCCGCGACAAAATCAGGCTCGCCCAGCGCCCAGCCGCTGAGCACCGACTCGGTCAGCGCACGCTGCTGCTGCTGGCTCAGACCTGAGCGCACCATGTCGGCATAGGCTGCTTCGCGGGCAAACGGCGTGTTGCCCAGCGTCCAGAACAGCGGGTGCGGCGTGACGAGTTTGTCGGTGCGCAGCCCGGTGTAGTGGCCGTGGCTGGACCAGGGGTAGTCGCGCGCCTCGGCAACCAGGCCCGCGCGCACCGGATTCAAGTCGATATAAGCCATGCAGGCCAGCAGGTAACGCTCGGTCTGGATCACGGTGGAGCGGTAGCGCCCTTCCCACAAGGTACCAGAGCGCCCCTGACTGTCATTGAAATAACGCACATAGCGCCGGCCGACGGCCTGCATCAACTGCGGCAGCCCCTCCGCCGTTTCGGGCGTGGCCAGCAGATGAAAGTGATTGCTCATCAACACATAGGCGTGCAGTGCCACGCCGAACTTGCGGGCGTTGTCGTCGAGCAGGTCCAGCAGCATCTGGTAATCAGCCGAGGCGGCAAAAATAGCCTGGCGGTTGTTGCCCCGCTGGATGATGTGATGGGGGTAGCCGGGAATGGTGAGGCGGGGGAGGCGGGCCATGAGGGTGCGGTGGATTTTTCCTCATGATAATTGGAATCTGACCCTAATTACCCTTCTGTCACATCTGACTTGATCTGCTGTAAAGGTGCGCCGGCGTAGAAAGAGTCGTACAGTTTTCTAATTGCTTTACCTAATGCAATTGCATCCGATCCAAGTGTATTCAGAACGATCGGTGCCATTAACGCGGGTGGTTTTGGAGTTGCCATTATTTGTTCTCAGATGATTTAAGCGTGCTAAGAATTGCGAACGCGACCCCAACTACCAAGCCGACAAAAAAAGAATAAAAAAGCGAAAGCTTGAATGACCGCCATTCCCAGGTCTCTATTAATTCGGAATCGGAAAGGCTATAAAGGACTGTGGGTCCTTCCTTTAGTTCAGCAATAACCAATTGATCATCGACAAAGCTTGGCATTGCGACCCGCGTTGCTGTCACCTGTTTCCCCTCGAAAGTATTCGGGCAATCCGTTTTACCCCCGAACGCACTTCCGGCGCAGACCACATATTTCTCGCCAATCTTCGTCGCCCAGCTATTTCGACGGCCAAGAGAGGTGTCGCTGACATACCTCCCCGACACCGGCCACCCTCGTGAAAGCTTGGCATCTTCCGCAAGAGCAATATGCTTCACTCCCATGAGAAGTCCCCCAAGTACAAGGAAACCAGATCCGAAACCGTAAACCAGAGGCTTTTTATAGGCAGGACTCCAGAATGGCTGCGTCATAGTGAGAGCTCCGGTTCCATAAACGAAATTTCAATGAACCTGGAAGTCACATCAAACCATCGGAAATACATGTAATCCTGCAAAAACATAAATCACCTCTCCCTCAAACTCTCACTACCCGCCCGCTGGATTGGACTGAGCAAATACTCAATCACCCGCCGCTGCCCGGTCTTGATCTCTGCGGTCAGGTTCATCCCCGGCACCAACTGGATCATTTTTCCGTCCACGTCAATCTGCCTGGTCTTCAAGGCCAAGGTCACGGGGAAAATCGCGCCGCGCTTCTCATCATTCACCGCGTCGGCCGTGACCCGGTCGACCTGGGCCTGCACCGTGCCGTAGCGGGTGTAGGGAAAGGTTTCGAGCTTGATTTCTGCGCCATTGCCTACGCTCACAAAGCCGATGTCCTTGTTCTCCAGCGTGACTTCGGCGGTGACCTGCGCGCCCTCGGGCACGATGATCATCAGGGCTTGCGCTTCGGTGACCACGCCACCCGTGGTGTGGATGGCGAGCTGCTGCACCACGCCGGCGACGGGTGCTTTCAGGGTAGTGAGGTTTTCGCGCTGGGTGGCTTTGGCTTGTTCTTGCGTGGCTTGCTGGCGTTTGAGGTCGGCCTGGGCTTCGCGCTCGTACAGCGTGCGGCGCACTTCGGCCAGGTAGGCGGCGCGGGCGTGTTCGCTTTCGCGCAGGGTGGCCTGGGTTTGCAGCAGGTTGGCGCGCTGGGTGGCGAGGTCGCGCTCCAGCTCGACGCGTTCGCGGGTTTTGTCTTGCGTGGCGTGGCCGGAGATGTAGCCCTGATCAACGAGTTTCTTGAAATCGGTCTCACGCGCCTGGGCCATGGGCACCGTGGTTTCGAGCTTGGCAACGACGGCCTGCGCCGTGACGATCTCGGCTTGGTGGCGGCTGATTTCTGAGGCGAGCTTGGCCAGCTTGGCCGTCACGTCGGCCCATTCGCCTTGCAGCTGCGCCTGGGCGGCGGCTTTTTCGGCTGCAGACCATTCCGCCGGAAATTCGGGAACATATTTGGCCGCCAGCCCGCCATTAATGGGCATAGCATGCTGCAAATTTTGTAGCGCCTGCTGGATGGCGCGGGCGCGCAGCACTTCTGACAGGGCTGATTTGAGCTGGTCTTGCGCGGTGGTTTTGTCGGCGCTGGCGGCTGTTGGGTCCAGCTCTACCAGGGGCTGGCCGGCTTGCACATGGTCGCCGTCGCTCACCAGCACGCGCCCCGGCGCAGCGGCCACAATGTCGATTTTTCCGAAGATGGCCTGCATCAGTTCATCAGTTGCGACAGCCTCTGCACCGTATTGTGGTGCGGGTAGCCGGGAATAGTGGGCGGGGAAGACGGGGCATGAGGATGCGGTTGATGGGTTTTCCCTCATGATAATTGGAATCTGACCCCCATTAAAATGCTATTATTTTAATAGCTGTCTGCGTTTTATTTACTTGGCTTTACAGCACTTTTAGACCTGATTTGAGCACGCCCAGACAAAAGGCACAGCCTGCTCCAAACCGGCAGCCCTATCGCACCACCTTGCCCTCGGGGGTGATGGTCACCAGGTCAATCGCGCGCAGTGATTCGTATTTTTTGGCCCGCAAATTGACGCGAAAACCGCCCGCGTCGTAATCGGTCATGGACTCAAAGGCCTTTTGCAGTCCGGCCCGGTCCGGCTTGCCGCCGCCCGATGCGCTGCGGCGCACGCCTTCGGCAAAGGTGCGGGCGGCAATATAACCCTCCACACTTTCGTAGCTGGGGGTCTGGTCGGTCTCATTGAGCACGCCCAGGTATTCCTTGATGATGGGCGTGCCAGCGCTGCGCGGCGAGGGAACCACTTGCGAGATCACGACGCCGCCAATCTCCTTGCCCAAGGCACTGAACAGCGGGTCTATCCCGACCACCGAGAAATTCAGGAACTGCCCGCCGAAGCCGGCACGGCGCATTTTGCGGATGAAGGCCGCCGACGAGTTGAACAGACTGACCTGGATGATGGCTTGCGGCTGGGCCTTGGCCAGCAGCGCCACGGCGGCATCCACCTTGTCGCTGTTGACCGGCGACAGGGCGCTGGCCACGATGGGCGGGCGCTTGAGGTCAACCAGGGCCTGGTTGACGGCGGCCAGCCCGGCGCGGCCCATGGCGTCGTCCTCGGCAAACACGGCAATGCGGTCCTGGTTGAGCGTGGCGCAGTGGCGGGCTACTTTGTAGGCCTCGTCGGCCAGACCGGGACGCACGTGAAACACATTGCTCAAGGCGGCGTCGCGCAGGGTGTCCGAGGCGGCAAAGGGTGCGAAAAACAGGGCGTTGGCAGGCTTGGCCACGGCAAAAGCGGCATCGCAGCTGGCGGTGCCGACAAAGCCAAACAGGGCATCCACCTCTTCGTCGATCAGCTGCTTGGCGTTGGCCGCCGCCTTGGCCGGGTTGTAGCCATCGTCCATCGCCTTGACTTCAATCTTGTAGCCACCCGCCCCGTTTTTGGCGTTGATGGCATCGAAGTACAGCTTGGCCCCGTTCAAGTAGGCCAGACCGATCTGGTCGGCTGCCCCGGTCAGCGGCACGGACTGCCCCACCACCAGTTTGCGGCCCTTGGCCGCTTGCGCCCAGACACCCGGGCTGGCAACCACCGCGCTGGCGGCAACACCACCCAAAATCAGTTCACGCCGGTTCAAACTCATGGCAATACCTTTTGAAAAATAAGACCTACCAAGCAGATTTGATGCCTGAAACGCTGACTCGCGTTCAATCCAGTCAAGATAAAAAAGAAGGAAAGAAAACCTGCAATCTGTCACAAATTGTGCGCAAGCTGCAGCGTACTCCCTGGCGTGGTGAAAAGATACGCCCGGAAATGCCAACACGTCATAAGGCCATGCGCGGCACCCGCTGCGTGGCAGCGTCAGGGCTGGCAGGTTGAAGCCGAAGCATCGGAAGAACCAGGGGTTTCAAGCCGGCGGCATCAAACAGCAAAAGCCACCCGCCCATAAAGCCGCTCATGCTCCTTGGCGGCGAAGCGGTCGGTCATGCCGGCAATGTAGTCGGCCACCACGCGCTCGGGCTTGGCACTGGGCGAATGCGATACATCCAGCCCGTCAAAGCGGCTGATATGCGCCTGCGGCATCTGCGCCGGGTCGGCCATGTAAGCGGCAAACAGCTCGCGCACCACCTGCTGCGCGGTCTGCGTGGTGTCGACCACCTGCGGGTGGCGGTATAAATTCTGGAACAGGAAACGCTTGAGGGCGCTGGACTGCAAAGCCATTTCGGGCGTAAAGCACACCAGCGGCGCATGCCGGCGCACCGCGTCTGCGCTGCCAGGCGCGGCCTGATGCAATGCGGCGTGGGTCGCGTCGATCACGTTGTACACCTGCGCGCTGAGCATGCGGCGTATGGTTTCAAACAGCAGCCGGCGCCCCTGCAGGCCGGGATGCGCCAGTAGGGTTTCGCGCTGGTACTGACTGAACAGCTCCACGTCCTGCAACTGCGCCAGGCTCAGCAGGCCCGAGCGCACGCCGTCGTCAATGTCGTGGGCGTTGTAGGCAATCTCGTCCGCCAGATTCGCCAGCTGGGCCTCCAGGCTGGGCTGCAGCCGGGGGCCGGCAGCGTCGGCGGCCGCGGACGGCTCCAGGAACCGCAGCGCCACCCCGCCCGGCTCACGCGCCTCGATGTGCCTGGCATTGCGCCGGGAGCAGTGCTTGAGAATCCCTTCGCGGGTTTCAAACGTCAGGTTCAGCCCATCGTAGGCCGGGTAACGCTCTTCCAGCGAATCGACCACGCGCAGGCTTTGCAGGTTGTGCTCGAAACCGGCGCTGTCCGGGTTGTGCTGCTTCAGGCAGGCGTTCAGCGCATCCTGCCCGGCATGGCCGAACGGCGTGTGGCCCAGGTCGTGGGCCAGCGCAATGGCCTCGACCAGGTCTTCATTGAGATGCAGGGCCCGGGCGATGGAGCGGCCCAGCTGAGCGACCTCCAGCGAGTGCGTCAGCCGCGTGCGGAACAGGTCGCCCTCGTGATTCAGGAACACCTGGGTTTTGTACACCAGACGGCGAAATGCCGTGGAATGCACAATCCGGTCGCGGTCGCGCTGGAAGTCGGAGCGCGTGGGCGCCGCCGGCTCGGGGTAGCGACGGCCGCGTGACAAGGCAGGGTGACAAGCGTAGGGCGCCAGCATCGTCATGGTTCTCACATAAAATCGGGCCTCAACCCTTGTTGAACATGCATAAACAGCTATTATTTCTATAGCAATTTAGCGAGAAACCGGCCCCGGATCAGGCGCTCAATCGCAGCACGAATCAATCACCTCGCGCACCAGCGCATCGGGTGCGCTGCGCACCGCGGCCCGGCCAGGACCATCGATCACCACAAACCGGATCTCCCCGGCCTCGGCTTTTTTGTCCACCCGCATCAGCTCCAGGTAGCGCCCTGCATTGTCTGTAGGGGAGAGCCTGGCGCCCACGACGGGCAAACCCGCCCGCTGGATCAGCGTGCTCAAGCGCTGCACAAAAGCCGCATCCACCAGACCCAGCCGCTGTGACAGATGCGCCGCCATCACCATGCCGCAGCCCACACCTTCGCCATGCAGCCATGCACCGTAGCCCAGCCCGGCCTCTATCGCATGGCCAAAGGTGTGGCCAAAATTCAGGATGGCCCGCAAGCCCGATTCGCGCTCGTCCTGCCCCACCACCGAGGCCTTGATCTCGCAGCTGCGCCTGATGGCGTGGGCCAGTGCGGCCGGCTCCCGCGCCAGCAGCGCATTGAGGTTCGTCTCAATCCAGTCCAGGAACGCCATGTCGGCAATCGGGCCGTACTTGATGACTTCGGCCAGGCCCGCACTGAGTTCGCGGGCAGGCAGGGTTTTGAGCACGTCCAGATCGCACACCACCTGCTGCGGCTGGTAGAACGCGCCAATCATGTTTTTGCCCAGCGGGTGGTTGATGGCTGTTTTGCCTCCCACCGACGAGTCCACCTGCGCCAGCAAGGTCGTCGGCACCTGCACAAAAGGCACCCCGCGCATGTAGCTGGCCGCGGCAAACCCGGTCATGTCACCGACCACGCCACCGCCCAGCGCAAACAGCACGGTTTTCCGGTCGCAGCCGTTTTTCAGCAAGGCGTCAAAGATCAGTTGCAGGGTCGGCCAGTCTTTATGGGCCTCGCCATCCGGCAAGGTCACCAGCAGCACGGTCTTGTAATGCGATTGCAGGGCGGCCTGAAGTTGCGCGGCGTACAAAGGCGCCACCGTGCTGTTGGACACGATCAGCGCCGTGCTGGCCGCGGGTAAATCCCGGTAAGTGGCGGGCTGCCCCAAAAGGCTGGCGCCTATGACAATCGGGTAGCTGCGCTCGGCCAG
Organism: Polaromonas sp.; assembly: GCF_036676035.1. Taxonomy (GTDB): domain Bacteria; phylum Pseudomonadota; class Gammaproteobacteria; order Burkholderiales; family Burkholderiaceae_C; genus Polaromonas. The sequence continues at coordinate 31,704 of NZ_JAKFDR010000011.1, read as the reverse complement.
GTTGATATGAACCTGCGCTGTGCCGGAGGAAGAATTTGCTTGCATAGCCTCAAGTGTAGGGGCACTGCGAACAGGGCCACAGTAACGCGATTTGACAGTTTTCCTGCCCTGCCAGCCCAAGACTATGGGCCGGGAACGACGACGCCCGCCAGTTCCAGCTGCATCAGAATCATGTTGACCAGGGTCGACACCGAAGGGCGCCCGGTTTCGATGGTGAAATGCGCGGTCTCGCGGTACAGCGGATCCCGGGCAACATACAGGTCACGGAGCCGGGCCAGCGGATCGGCCACCTGGAGCAAGGGGCGGTTCTGGTCATGCCGCAGACGGCGAAACACCTCTTCAGGTGCCGAATGCAGGTACACCACCTTGGTCCGCTGATGCAAATGCTGGCGGTTGATGGGGCGCAGTACAGCGCCCCCGCCCGTGGAAAGCACGCAAACGTCACCCTGCGTCAACTCCTCAATCACCGACTGCTCGAGATCGCGAAAAGACGCCTCGCCTTCGCGCTCGAAAAACTCGCGGATCGAGCAGCCAATGCGCTGCTCGATCACCTGGTCGGAGTCGATAAAACTGATGTCCAGCCGCCGGGCCAGTTGCCTGCCAACCGTGGACTTTCCGGAGCCAGGTAAGCCGACACACGCGATTCGCGTCAGGTTCGCATTCAATTTGAATCTACAGTGCAGTCGGTTCCAGGGAGGGCGTGACGGGTGTTCTGCGGCCATGGCAGCTACGGCCAGCCACCACAGCTCAGGCAAGATTAAGGCAGCTGGAAAACTTTATCGTTATAGCCGTCCTTAACTGGTACCGGGCCAAAAACCCGGCGCCATCCGCCGAATTAACGCAGAGCAGCTCCGCTCGAGAGCATTTTAGGCGTGATGAAGACCAGCAACTCGGACTTGTTGGCCGAGCGTGTTCTGGTCTTGAACAGATTGCCAATGGCGGGCAAGTCGCCCAGCAGTGGCACCTTGGTTTCATCCTCACGCTCGTTTTGCTCGTAAATCCCGCCGATCACAACCGTGCCCCCGTTCTCGACCAGCACCTGCGTCTGGATGTGCTTGGTGTCAATGGCAAAGCCATTGGCAGTCGCACGGCCCACGCTGTCCTTGTTCACATCCACGTTCAGGATGATGTTGCCTTCCGGCGTGATCTGCGGGGTCACCTCAAGTTTCAGATTGGCCTTGCGAAAGGCAATGGACGTCGCGCCACTGGACGTGGCTTGCTGGTAAGGCAATTCCGTCCCCTGTTCAATCAGCGCTTTGACCTGGTCGGCCGTGACGATCCTTGGGCTGGAAACGATTTTCCCCCGGCCATCGGCCTCCATCGCCGAAATCTCCAGATTAAGCAGCCGGCTGACATTCGAATTGAACAGCGATACGGCAAAGGTAGCAGCCGGGAAGCCGTTTTGACCCACCCCAGGCAGTCTGAAGAAATCCCCCGTCGTGGTGCCGAAGTTGACCCCAAGCGCCGGTGCTGCTGGGGTGGTCGGTGGATCTATATAGGTAGCGCCAAACGTTGCATTGCGACCTCCATTCAGCGTGAAAGGCCTACCACCCAGTCTGACGCCCAAGGATTTCCCGAAGGAATCTGCGGCTTCCACGATACGCGCTTCAATCAGGACCTGGCGCACGGGAATATCCAGCTTGGCGATCAGGCTTTGCACCTGCTCAAGCTTGGAGGGAATGTCCGTGACAAACAGCTGATTGGTACGTGGTTCAGCAATCACGCTTCCACGATTGGACAAAATGCGGGCGCTGGCCGGCCCACTGCCGCCGGCGGTAATCTGTCCGGCAATATCAGCCGCTTTGGCATAGTTCAGTTTGAAGTCCTGCGTCCGAACCTGCTCCAAACTTTGAACAGCATTGCGCGATTCCAGGTCCAGCTTGTCTTTAGCTGCCAGTTCATCTTTCGGTGCAATCAGCAGCACGTTGCCAGTCTTGCGCATACCCAGGCCCCTGGCCTGCAAGATGATATCGAGGGCCTGATCCCAAGGCACGTCTTTCAGGCGCAAAGTCACCGAGCCAGTCACGGTATCGGAAGTCACGATATTGAAGTTGGTGAAGTCAGCGATCACCTGCAGCAATGCGCGCGTCTCGATGTTCTGAAAATTCAGGGAGAGCTTTTCCCCGCTATAGCCAGGGCCTTGCGTCAGTTTGGAAGGGTCTACCTTCTGCTGACGCACTTCCAGGACAAACTGGTTATCGCTCTGGTAGGCGCTGTGCTCCCACAAACCCTTGGGCTCGACCACCATGCGCACTTTGTCGCCCGTCTGAAAGGTGGTCACAGTCTGCACCGGCGTACCAAAATCAGAAACATCCAGGCGGCGGCGCAAACCCTCGGGCAAGGCTGTTTTCAGGAACTCCACCACCAGGGTCTGGCCCTGCTGACGGATATCGACGCCCACCTGGTTGTTCGCCAGATCCACCACGATGCGCCCGGAACTGTCGACACCACGGCGAAAATCGATGTCCTTGAGCGGCAAGGTATCACGGTTGCGGTTTTCGGCAAAAACCGGGGCTGCGGGGGCTGCAGCAGTTGCAACGGCCACTGGCTCCAGCGTGATCAACAGGGACTTCCCTTGAATCTCCGCCTTGTAGGCCGTGGCCGATTTGAGATTGAGGACCACACGGGTTCTCTCCCCAGCCTGAATCACATTGGCTGAACGCAAATTCCCCAAATTCATGTCCACGGCCGAGCGCCCCATGGAATTGCCGATACCTGGAAAGTCAAGCGCAATGCGCGCGGGCGACTGGATGCTGAACCCGGTCGGAAGCGCGGACAGAGGCTCCGCCAGATCAATGCGGATCACTTCGGCACCGCCTTGCACGGAGCCGGTGACCGCCTGAATCACATTTGGGGTTTGCGCCTGTGACAGCGCGGGTATTGAAACTGCCAATAAAGCAACGCAGAAAGAGGCGCAGCCCAGCATGTTTCGCAGGGCGCCTCGCATTGCACCTGCCGGTAACGTCCATGCTTGCTTGTTCATTTTGATCCCTCTTGAAGCTGTAAAGTCGCCGTTCGCTCTATCCATTCCCCTGCAGCGTCCTGCACGATTTCACGCAGTGCGACTTCTGTCTCGGAAATTTTTGTGATGCGGCCATAGTTTTGACCCAGGTAATTGCCTACGCGAACCTGGTAAAGCAGGTTGTCAACACGTACCAATGCCACCGGTTGCCCAAGCTTGATCAGGCTGCCCACCATCTTGGCGGCATCGAGCGGGGTGGCCTCCAGAGGCTCCTTGCGTCGACTGAGCTCAGGCGCGATCAAGGCCGCATTGGCCGTGGCCTTGTTCGAGTCGCGCTTGAGCGCCTGCGCCAGTTTCTGGTTGCTAAAGGGCTCGACAGCGTTCTCGGAGGTGTAGGCCTGGGGGGAAAACTTGGTAGGCTCCGCAATAGGCTCGACCTTCGGCTTGGTCAGGTTGCGCTGTTCGGTCATCCACTGCTGCAACTCTTCCTGATCCGACGAGCCACAACCGGCAACCACCAATAAAGAAAGCAGACACGCGCTTTTCACCCATGGCATGGAGATCATGGAGGTCAAGCTCATTTCTTGGCCCCTGCGGCAGGTGCTGCCTTGCGTTGCAATGCAACCTCCTCACTGTCCAGGTAACGGAAGGTTTTGGCCGTGGTATCCATCGTCAACATGCCGTCCTTGATGGGCGCAATAGCCAGGTTGTTCAAGGTCACAATCCTCGAAAGATTGGCAATGTCCGCCGCAAACGCGCCCAGGTCGTGATAGCGGCCGGTTACCCGCACGGCAATGGGCAATTCAGCGTAGTAGTCCTTGACGCTGACCTGCCCTGGACGGAAAAGCTCAAATTGCAGGCTGCGGCCCAAGCCGGCCTGATTGATATCTGACAGGAGCGCATCCATTTCGGCCTTGCTGGGCAGCTGTTTCTCAAGCTGCGTCACGTACTGCTGAACCTGCTCGCGCTGCTTCTTCAGGGCCTCCAGGTTCACCGCCTGCACCAGCTTTTTCTTGTAGTCTTCCCTGAGCTGTACTTCCTTGGCCTGCTCTGCCGTCAACTCCTCGTCAGAAGCGCTCAGCCAGACAAACCAGAGCGCCACCACCACCAGCACCGTGACCGCCACGCACAAAAGGTAGCGCGGCAGGGCCGGCCAGGAGGGAGGATCATTTGGATTGAGCCCCGTGAATTGCGCCTTGAAGCTCTCCTGAATGCCCGCGAGGTTGACGTTGAGTTTGGGAGTTTTTGCCATAGTCAGTTCCAGCCCTGCATCAAACTTTGGCCGGCGCAGAAACTGCCGGCACGGGCTTGGGGGCGCTTGCAGAGGTCGCCGCCGAACTTGCAGCAGCGGGATCAGTGGCTTTCTTTTGCTCACTGGCACGCTTGAGCGCCACACGCATCGAAAAATTGGAGACCCGCCGCTGATCACGCGAGCTCAGGGTAATGCTGCCGGCCGTGATTTCCACCAACTCGGGTTTGGTCAGCCAGCGGCTGTTGTTGGCCAGGTTGCGCAGCAATTCAGAGACCCGCTCATTCGATTGCGCCACGCCGGTCAGCAAGACCGTCTGGTTCTCCTGCTTCATGCTGTTGACATACACGCCATCAGGCAATTGCTTGACCAGCTCGTCGAGCAGATAGACCGGCAGGTTGCGATTGCCCTGCAGGTCTTCCACGGCATTTTGACGGGCGCGCAAAGCGGCAATTTCTGCCTGCAAGGTGGCAATTTCCTTGATCTGGCCTTCCAGACGGGTAATTTCAGTCTTCAAAAAGGTGTTTTTCGACTGCTGCGCGGCGATCTGGGCCTGATACCAGGAGTACACAGCACCGCCCATCAGACCGCCCACCAGCGCCGCCACGCCCAATGCGGCAAAAAATGCTTCACGCTTGCGTTTGCGGGCCGCCTCGCGGTGGGGAAGCAGGTTGATGAGAATCACTGCGCAAACCTCCGCAAAGCCAGGCCGCAAGAGGTCAGGTACGACGCAGCCTCGCGCCGCATTTTCTTCTCACGCACGTTTTCACCGATCTCCATGCCCTCAAACGGATTGACCAGCAGGCAGGCAAACGAAGTTTGCTGGGTCACGGAATCGGTCAGCCCCGGCAGGGCGGACGAGCCACCGGCCAGCATCACATAGTCCACCTTGTTGTGGGGCGTACTGGTAAAGAAGAACTGCAGGGCGCGGCCAATCTCCTGGGCCATGCTATCCACGAAAGGCCTCAAGACGCCAGACTCGTAGTCGTCGGGCAAATCACCGCTGCGTTTTTTGCTCTCGGCCTCTTCCGGAGAAAATCCATACTGGCGAACAATGAGCTGCGTCAACTGGGCACCGCCAAATGCCTGGTCCCGCTCGTACAGCACCTCGTCATTCTTGATGACCTGCATGCTGGTCGTCAGGGCCCCCACCTCAAACAGGGCCACCATGGTGTCCACCCCCTTGTTGGGCAAACCCTCGATGAGCCGGGCAGTCGCCAGACGGGAGGCGTAAGACTCCACATCCACGACGATGGGCTTGAGGCCCGCAGCTTCCGCAAGCCCTTGCCGGTCCTGCACTTTTTCCTTGCGCGAAGCGGCAATCAGCACTTCGACATCGCCGCTGGAGGTGGCACTGGGGCCCACGACGCAAAAGTCCAGACTGACCTCGTCCAGCGAAAAAGGAATGTATTGATTGGCCTCGGCCTCCACCTGAAGCTCAAGCTCGGCCTCGCTCAAACCGCCAGGCAAAATGATTTTTTTGGTAATCACCGCGGAAGCAGGCAAGGCCATCGCCACATTTTTGGTGCGCGTCCCGCTCTTTTTCACCAGACGGCGCACCGCCTCGGCGACTTCGTCGAATTTCTCGACATTGCCATCGGTGATCCAGCCGCGCTCCAGCGGCTCAATCGCACAGTGATCGAGCACCAGATTGCCTGCCTTGTCCCGGCTCAACTCCACCAGCTTGACGCTGGATGAGCTGATGTCAAGCCCCAGTAACGAAGATTCTTGACGTTTGAATAACGATCCCAAAGAGATCAAGACAGTCCCCAAATGATGGCTAATGTGTAGCCCTGCATACTTAAGAAATCACTTGAATGCTATCAGTAAGCTCTTTGTGCCGTAAAGGATTTTTCCTGTTTAGCGTAATATGACCGTTGTCAAAAGCAGACGATTCTTGCGGCTTGAGTGGGGCCCTGACGGACGGATGTGTGGCCTATAACCGTCAAGATGTGGCGTTTTGTGCAACTGGAAAACCATCCCAAACTGCTGATTTTTATAATGTTTATGTGACTTCACGATTGTCTACATGCCCTCCACACCTTCCTCTCCTGAATCCAGTCCCCGTTCCTCGACCCGTCCCAGCCGCCCCCTTTGGCAGTACTGGCTGCTCAAGCTGGTGGCCTGGGGTCTGGGCCTGACCCTGGCGGGGCTGGCCGGTATCCTGCTGGTTGTGGCAGTCGCCCTGTCGGTGGCCTATCCCAATTTGCCCGACATTTCCGATTTGTCGGACTACCGCCCCAAGCTGCCCATGCGCATCTACTCGGCGGACAACGTCCTGATTGGCGAGTTTGGCGAGGAGCGTCGCAACCTCACGCCCATCCAGGACATCCCCAAGGTCATGAAAGACGCCGTGCTGGCGATTGAGGATGCCCGCTTCTTTTCACATGGCGGGGTGGACTACCTGGGCGTGATTCGCGCCGGCCTGGCCAACGTGGGCCGTGCCAAAAGCCAGGGGGCCTCCACCATCACCATGCAGGTGGCCCGCAATGTCTACCTTTCCGCCGAAAAAAGCTACACCCGCAAGATCTACGAGATCCTGCTGACCTTCAAGCTCGAACATCTGCTGAGCAAGGACCAGATCCTGGAGATCTATATGAACCAGATCTTCCTGGGCAACCGGTCCTACGGGTTTGCGGCCGCCTCGGAAGCTTATTTTGGCAAACCGCTCAAAAACATTTCCATCGCCGAAGCCGCCATGCTGGCCGGCCTGCCCAAAGCCCCCTCGGCCTACAACCCCATCATCAATCCCAAACGCGCCCGGGCCCGCCAGCTCTACATCATTGAGCGCATGGAGGAAAACGGCTTCATCACGCCAGAACAGGCTGTCGCCGCGAAAAACGAGGAGCTCAAGGTCAAAACCGGGCTCGATGCCGAACGGGTTCATGCCGAGTACGTGGCCGAGACCGTGCGCCAGCTGGTCTATAGCCAGTACGGCGATGAGACCTACACCCGCGGCCTCAACGTCTACACCACCCTCCATGCAGACCAGCAGGTGGTGGCTTACAAGGCCCTGCGCAAGGGCATCATGGACTACGAACGCCGGCAAATCTACCGGGGTCCCGAGAAATTCATCGACCTGCCGGCCAATCCCAAGGAGGCGGAAGATGCGATTGATGAGGCACTGACCGATAACCCCGACAACGGCGACGTGATGTCGGCCGTGGTGCTGGAAGCCAATCCCAAACGGATTCTCGCGATGCGCCAGAACAGCGAAACGGTTGAAATCACCGGGGAAGGCCTCAAGCCCGCACAGTCCGGCCTGGCCGACAAGGCCGCACCCAACATCAAGATCCGCCGCGGCGCCCTGATCCGCGTTGTCAAAACGCCCAAAAACACCTGGGAGATCACCCAGTTGCCTGAAGTGGAAGGTGCTTTTGTGGCTCTGGATCCGCGTGATGGCTCCATCAGGGCGCTGGTGGGCGGATTTGATTTCGGGAAAAACAAGTTCAACCACGTGACCCAGGCCTGGCGCCAGCCGGGTTCCAGCTTCAAACCTTTTATCTACTCGGCAGCCCTGGAAAAAGGCTTTACCCCGGCCACCGTGGTCAACGACTCACCGCTGTTTTTCGATGCCGGCGTAACCGGTGGCCAGCCCTGGGAGCCCAAAAATTACGACCAAAAGTACGAAGGACCCATGAGTTTGCGCAACGGCCTGAAAAAGTCGAAGAACATGGTTTCCATCCGCGTCCTGCAAGCTGTCGGCGCGCAAAACGCCCAGGAGTGGGTGACGAATTTTGGCTTTGACGCCGACAAACACCCGGCCTACCTGACCATGGCGCTGGGTGCCGGTTCGGTCACGCCCATGCAGATGGCCACCGCCTACTCTGTGTTTGCCAATGGCGGCTACCGCATCAATCCCTACCTCGTCAGCAAAATCACGGACCAAAAGGGCAAGGTCCTGGTGGAAACCAAAGCCCCGGCGCTCGACGAGTCCGCACGCGGGATTCCGGCACGCAATGCCTTTGTCATGTCCAGCCTGCTGCAGGAGGTCACCCGCTCAGGGACGGCCGCCCGAGCCCAAGCCATGCTCAAGCGGCCTGACTTGTATGGCAAAACCGGCACCACCAACGACTCGATTGACAACTGGTTCGCCGGCTTCCAGCCCACACTGGCGGCCGTGGTCTGGATGGGTTACGACGCACCGCGCTCGCTGGGCGAAAGCGAAACCGGCGGCCGGCTCAGCCTGCCGGTCTGGATCACCTTCATGGAGTCAGCCCTCAAGGGCGTGCCGGTCTCGGAGCCGGCAGCCCCTGAAGGGGTGCATAACGCGGGCGGCGAGTGGTACTACGACGAGTACGCCAAGGGCGCGGGTGTGAGCAGCCTGGGCCTGCAGGATCCGGCCGCGAGAGCCGCCAGTGCCGGGGAGCCCCCGGGCCCCATGAGTCCCACCGGCCAGGCCATCCAGGTCTTGCCACCGGCCGACGAGAAAAAACGGATTCTGGATCTGTTCAAGAATTAAGGGCATGGCCTGACGCGCAGCGGGCGTCAAGCAACCACCCTGCCCGATTCAGGCCGGTGCCCTGAAAACCAGCACCTGCCCCGCCTGCTCGCTGGCATAGCGCGACAGGTTGGCAAAAAACTCGCCGCCGCCCTTGGTGTCCATCCACTGGTTGCTATTGCATTTATAGTGAAACCCGCCGGCCCTGGCCGCCATCCAGATTTCCTGCAGGGGTTTTTGCAGGTTGATGACGATCTGGCTGCGATTGCGAAACGTCAGCGTGATCATGCCGCCGGTCCGCTGGTTATCAATATCGGCGTCGGTTTCTTCGTTGATCCGGTCGCACGCCAACTCAACCGCCTTGAGCGCGGTTTCAGCCAGGTCCTGGTATTGGAGGTCGGTCATTACAATTCCATCATGTTTGCATTGCTTCAAATTCTAGGCCGCTTGCGCGCTTTCGTTGCCGGTCATGGCCTTGCTGCTGTCGTGGTCAGCCTGGGCGCCCTCGCCATTTTGCCGGGTTGCGGCCAGAAAGGCCCGCTGTTCCTGCCAGTGCCCAAGCCAGCCCCGACCGCCCAGACAGGCACCGCCGCCCCGGCCGCCATCGCGCCCGCCCCACCGACCTCGGCCGCCCGATGAAGCCCGTGGTCTCGCCTTGCCAGGACGCAGGCTACCGCTTGCTTAAAGCTTGAAAACAAAGGTCGGGGCAGCTTTCCACCTTGAATCGGACATGGCTTGCAGGCCAAGCACTGCTTAAGATCCCTAGCAATCAATAGAAATAAACAGCACGTTTTTACAACCCGTCCGTCCATGACAACCCCTACCCTTCCCGGCCACCCCCATTTTGCGTACCGCGGCAACGAGCTGTTCGCTGAAAACGTGCGCGTCAGCGATCTGGCACGCGAACACGGCACGCCTTTGTTCGTCTACTCCAAAGCCGCCATGCTGGCGGCCCTGGCCGCTTACCAGCGCGGGTTTGCCAGGCGCGACGCGCAGATTTGCTACGCCATGAAGGCCAATTCCTCGCTCGGGGTGCTGCAGGTGTTCGCCCAGGCCGGCTGCGGCTTTGACATCGTCTCGGGCGGCGAACTCGAGCGCGTGCGCGCGGCCGGCGGTGATATGCGCAAGGTCATTTTTTCGGGCGTGGGTAAAACCCGCACCGAAATGCGCCAGGCACTGGCCGCAGGCATTGGCTGCTTCAATGTCGAGAGCGAGGCCGAGCTGGAGGTGCTGTCTGAGGTGGCGCTGGCGATGGGCCTTCGGGCACCGGTCAGCATCAGGGTCAATCCCAACGTCGACCCGAAAACCCATCCTTACATTTCGACCGGCCTCAAAGACAACAAATTTGGCGTCGCCCACGAAGAGGCGCTGCGTGTCTATCGGCATGCGGCATCGCTCAAGGGTCTGCAGGTCGTGGGCATCGATTGCCACATTGGCTCGCAGATCACCGACGCCACGCCTTACCTGGATGCCATGGACCGGGTGCTGGACCTGGTGGCGGCGATTGAAGCGGCCGGCATCCCGCTGGCACACATCGACTTTGGCGGCGGGCTGGGCATCAACTACAACAACGACGCCCCGCCCGAGGCCGACGCGCTGTGGCAGCAATTGCTGGCCAAGCTGGACGCGCGCGGCTACGGCGGCAGGAAGCTGATGATCGAACCGGGCCGCTCGCTGGTGGGCAACGCCGGGGCCTGCCTGACGGAGGTGATTTACCTCAAGCCCGGCGAGCACAAGAACTTCTGCATCATTGACGCCGCCATGAACGACTTGCCGCGCCCGGCCATGTACCAGGCCTTTCACGCCATCGTTCCCGTTAGCCCAGCCGCTTCGGATGTGCCGGCCACTACCTACGACGTGGTGGGCCCGGTCTGCGAAAGCGGCGACTGGATTGGCCGCGACCGGGCGCTGGCGGTCCAGTCTGGCGACCTGCTGGCCGTGTTGTCAGCGGGCGCTTACTGCATGAGCATGGCCAGCAACTACAACACCCGGGGCCGTGCCGCCGAAGTACTGGTGGATGGCTCGGCGGTGCATGTGATTCGCCAGCGCGAGAACGCGCAAGACCAGATGCGCCACGAAAAGCTGGTGGCGGGCTGATCCGACCGGGTTGAAATTTGCTATTATTTTGATAGCTGACTACGCAAATTCATCAAGGGGAAAGGCCTATTTTTCTTGATGAACTGCTGCAAGCGCCACCCCAGCAGCACGGCAATGATGGCGGCGTAGACAAAGACTTCGGCAAAGTCGTTTTTACCGGCACGCATCCAGAAAAAATGCAGGATGCCCAGGCCCGCAATCACGTAAACCAGCTTGTGCAGCACTTGCCAGCGCTTGGCGCCCACCGCCTTGACGGCGCGGTTGAACGAAGTCGCCGCCAAGGGGCTCAAGAGCACGAAACCGGAAAAGCCCACCAGGATGAAGGGTCGCTTGGCGATGTCCTTGGCGATCTCGGGCACGTCAAAACCCATGTCAAACCAGCTGTAGCTCAGCAAGTGGACGACGACGTAGAAATAGACGAACAAGCCCAGCATGCGCCGAAAGCGTGCCAGCGCGGACATGCCGGTGATCACGCGCAAGGGCGTGACGGCCAGGGTGAGACAGAGGAAGCGCAGGGTCCAGTCGCCGGCCGCGCGGATCAGGTACTCCGCCGGGTTGGCACCCAGGTTGTTGGTGAGCGCGCCGTAAATGAGCCAGGTAAACGGCAGCAGGCAAGCGATGAAAACCAGCGGTTTCGCCGCAGGGTGCAACAACAGCTTCTGCACGGCGAAGCCGCCGCCGGGCCGCCCCAAGGCGGATTGCGCCCCCTCGGGGGGCAGCGAGGACACGTCGGTGCCGAGTGTGGGGGCAACCATTTTCAGTAGTATTTCTTGAGGTCCATGCCGGCGTAGAGCTGCCCGACCTGCGCCTCATAGCCGTTGAACATCAGGGTTTTGCGCTTTTTGGCGAACAGGCCGTCTTCGCCAATGCGGCGCTCGGTGGCCTGGCTCCAGCGCGGGTGATCGACGTTGGGATTCACATTGGAATAAAAGCCGTATTCGTTGGCGGCCGCCTTGTTCCAGGCCGTCTTCGGCTCCCTGTCGGTAAAGCGGATCTTCACGATGCTCTTGCCGCTCTTGAAGCCATATTTCCACGGCACCACCAGGCGCACCGGCGCGCCGTTCTGATTCGGCAGCACCTCGCCGTACATGCCAAAGGCCAGCAGGGTCAGCGGGTGCATGGCTTCGTCCAGCCGCAGCGCTTCGACATAGGGCCAGTCGAGCACGCGCGAGCCGACATAAGGCATGGTCTTGGGATCGGCCTGGGTGATGAACTCGATGTACCTGGCATTGCCCAGCGGCTCGACCTTGTTGATCAGTTCGGCCAGCGAATAGCCGACCCACGGAATCACCATGGACCAGCCCTCGACACAACGCAGGCGGTAAATGCGTTCTTCCTGGGCGCTGAGCTTGAGCAGGTCTTCCAGCGTGTACTTCGCAGGCTTCTTGACCAGGCCTTCGACCTCGACCGTCCACGGCGTGGTCTTCAGCGTATGCGCATTTCTGGCGGGATCCGACTTGTCAGTGCCGAATTCGTAAAAATTGTTGTAACTGCTGGCGTCCTTGTAGTCGGTGATTTTTTCCATGGTCACCGCGCCAGCCACAGCGGACCTGGCGCCCGCCAAGGCTGCCAGTTTGCCGGGTTTGGCCACGGTTTGCGCCAACGCCTCGCGCCCGGCCCAGCTGGCCAGCGCAGCACCGGCCGCGCCACCGGCCATCAGTTTGATGAGCTCGCGGCGGCTCCGGTAAATGCCCTGGGGCGTGATCTCGCTGGAGACCGGGTGAATAAACCCGCTGGCACTGGTTTTGATCAGCATGCTGTTTCCTTGCAGTCGTTGTCGGTGAGAATTAATGATTGGTCTTAATACGCAGCCACTTCTTACAAGGATTCAGTACGCCGCTACAAGGTTCCGTAACTGTGCAGTCCTGACAGGAACATGTTCACGCCCAGAAAGGCAAACGTGGTCACCGCCAGGCCGACCAGTGTCCACCAGGCGGCCACCGTGCCGCGCAGGCCCTTCATGAGCCGCATGTGCAGCCAGGCCGCGTAATTGAGCCAGACAATCAGCGCCCAGGTTTCTTTCGGGTCCCAGCTCCAGTAGCCGCCCCAGGCTTCGGCCGCCCACAGCGCGCCAAGCACGGTCGCAATCGTGAAAAAGGCAAAGCCGACCGCGATCGCCTTGTACATCACATCGTCCAGCACCTCAAAGCTCGGCAGCCGCGCGGCGATGCGTCGGCGGCCCAGCAAAATGCCGGCGGCAATCAGGCCGGAGACCAGCAGGTAGCCCGCCCAGTAATTGCTGCCGCCCACATCCGCAGGCGATTTGCGGAACACAATCGGCACGAAGCACAGCACCACGCCCAGCAGCCACAGAGGCGTGAGCTTGTACCAGCGGGTTTCATCCGCCTGCTGCTTGATCAGGTAGGACAGCGACACCATGGCCGACAGCGAAAACATGCCGTAGCCAATGAAGTTGGCCGGCACATGCAGCTTCATCCACCAGCTTTTGAGGGCCGGCACCAGCGGCTGGATTTCATGCGCCTCGCGCACCACGGTGTACCAAAGCAGAAAACCGACCGCTGCACTGACCACCAGCATGACAAACGCGCCCAGTGCGCGGGTCTTGTACTGCGCTTCGAAGTAGAGGTAAAACGCCGCCGTCATCCAGCAAAACAGCACGAACACCTCGTACAGGTTGCTGACTGGGATATGGCCCACGTCGGCGCCCATCAGGTAGCTTTCGTACCAGCGCACCATGGTGCCGATCAGGGCCATGCCCACGGCCACCCAGGCGATTTTCGAGCCCAGCGACTCCAGGGCGCTGCTCTGGCCTGAACCATCACGCCCCACGAACATGCCTAGCCCGTAAAAAATGGTGCTCATGAAAAACAGCACGCTCATCCACAGAATGGCCGACTGGCTGGACAGGAAGTACTTGAGCCAGAACACCTGCTCGGCCCGCGCCAGCTCGCCCTGGTAGGACGCGATACCGAGCAGGGCAAAGCCGGTGACCACCATCATCAGCACCCGTAAAGGCCGCCAGAACCAGCCCATGGCAATCGCCGCCGGAATGGCGCCCAGCAAGATGCCCTTCTCGTACACGTCCATGTAAGCGCTGTAACGGACAAAGGCGTAAACACAGCCCACCGCGACCAGTACGGCAAACACCCAGTCCAGCGGATTGCGCCGGGCGAAGTAGCCCGGGCTCAGACTGAAGGGGGTGCTACCACTGGCGCTGAGCGTCGTGGTGGTGGCGCCGGGAATCATGCTCGTGGAACTCATAAGGGTGCCTGCAACAGTTTTGTTTTCAACATCTCAAACTCCTTGTCGCCGTCCATGGTCTTGCGGTTGGCGGACAAAGCCATCGTGGCGTGGCTGCCCGGAAGGGAGTTCTGGGGGGAGCCTGGGGGAGAGCCCAAGGGGAAGGTATTCAGAGATTCTGGCATTGTTTGGCCCGCGCCGAAAGCAGCAGCCCCACCGGGCGTCAGCCAAACCCAGACGCGGCGCTCGCGCACGTACAGCATGGCAAACACCCCCAGAATCAGCAGCGCACAGCCCAGGTAGACAATGGTCTTGCCCGGCGCACGCGCCACCTGGAACACGCTGGCCTGGAGCTGTGTGAAGTCTTTCAGCTCGAACGCCATCGGCGCCGGGTAATGGTGGGCATCCGACAGGCTGAGCACGGCCTGCGCCATGAAGGCCTGGGTTTTTTCATCGCGCGGCAAAGGTTTGAGGCCGTTTTGCTCGCGCGTCATCTGCGCCAGCTCGAACAGCACGCCATTGAGAATGCGCACCAGCACCTCGCTGGCGCGGTTGCGCTCGGCTTCGGGCACATTGGCCTCCATGAAGTCGGAGATCGCCTGCAGCCCGGCCACGGTCTTGGGCGGGCTGCCATCGGCCGCGTTCCCGGCACTCCCGGCATTGGCAGTTCCGGCGCCGGCAAACAGGCTCAGGGCGCGGGATGCCGATGCGGCCAGCTGCTGGGCCAGTTCGGGCCGGTCCGGCGCAATGACCTGGCGCACATAGCGCTGGACGGCCTGCTCCCGCTGCGCCGGGTTGGCCAGCGCCGCGCGCAGGCGCAAAAAGCCGTCCATGCTGCCCTGCTCATCGACCGGAATGCGCAGGTACTGAAAGGGCTCAGCCGGTGTTTCGCGCACGCCCAGCAAAAAGACCGCCGGACTGTCCGGCTGGCTGTCCATCTTCACGGGCAGCATGTAGTTGTGGAACTCGCGCGCCTGACCGGCCGCGTCGCGCAGCTTGTAGCTCACGCTGGGGCCGACGTTGCGCAGCTCTTTCTGTGTCACGGTCTTGTTGGCCGAACCCAGGCGCGAATCGATGGCCTGGCGCAAGTCCACCTTGCGCACGTCCGCCCCGGAAGTAGCACCCAGGCTGTTGTCCGACGCGAAATTTTCAACGTTGATGACCCGCAGCGCCGTGTATTCCAGGGTCATTTTTTCAGCGCCGTCCCCTTGCCCGTTCGTCAGGCTGCTGGTGCCGCCAATCGTGCCCTGGATTTCAAAGGACTTGCCGGCGGCGTTCATCGGAACCGCCTTGAGCGTGACGCTGGAGCCGCCATCGTCAAAGCTGGACTGGTAAATCTCGACACCCTTGTGGCGCGCCGGATGATTGACCTCCACGCGCGCCGGGATTTTTTCGCCGGTTTCCTTGTCGTGGATCACGATGTCGCTGGCAAACAGCTTGGGCATGCCGGTGGAGTAGTACTCGACAATGAATTTCTTCAGCTCGATCGCAAACGGCAAGTCCTGCAGCAGCACGCCGCCGGGCTGGTTCAGCAGGGCCGTGCTGGACTGGGTGCCCTCGGCCACCAGCAGGTTGCCGCGAAAGGTCGGGTTGCTGTCGGCCAGGCGGTGCTTGGCGGGCACGTCGGCAATCAGGCCGCCGCCGGTGTAGGTCGATTTGCCCCCCATCCACATCTGCGCGCGCACGATCAGGTCGCCATCGAGCAGGCCGCCGACACACACCAGCACAATCGCGCTGTGGGCGGCGATGTAGCCCAGTTTGTTGGCCGCGCCCTTTTTGGCGGCCACCATCCAGCCGACGCCCTGCGACGTGGGGCGCTGCTGCAGCTTGACCTTCCAGCCGCTGTGCACCAGCGTTTGCCCGATGCGCGTGGCCGCCTGTTCGGGCGATTCAGCCAGGCTGCCTTCAGCGCGGTGGCCAAAGGCCTTGAGGCTTTGCTCGCGGACGTTTTCCTTGAGGTGGCTCAGGTCGGCCAGGATTTTGGGCGTGTTGCGGGCAATGCACAGGCTGGTGCTGGTCACCAAAAACGCCAGGATCAGCAAGAACCACCAGGCGCTGTACACCGTGTTGAGGCCGACCAGCCCAAACACCTGCGCCCAGAACGGGCCGAACTGGTTGACATAGTTGCCCAGCGGCTCCTGCTGCTTGAGCACGGTGCCTATCACCGACGCAATGCAGATGACGGTCAGCAGCGAGATGGCAAACCGCATCGACGACAGCAACTCCACGGTGGCGCGCCAGGTGCGCGAACCGGAACTGAGCCTGAGACCCTGGGTGGAAACTGTCATGCGTGGCGTGGATTAACGTGGGAGTAGCGTGGGAGGGCGGGCAAAAAAGACAAAAGGCGGGCTTTCATCAGAAAGACCCGCCTTGGTGTGATTGTTTTTCGAGGCTTGGGTTCAATACTGCCGCTGCGCGGCGTGCATTTTCAGCAAAAATAAACCGCGTTCAGCGCAGTCCGGCAATGTAATCGGCCAGCGCCCGGATTTCCTTGTCATTGAGCTTGGCCGCCACCTGGCTCATGGGCGGGCTGTTTTTGCGGCCGCCGTCACGGAAAGCCGTCAACTGCGTGGCCGTGTAGTCGGCATGCTGGCCACCCAGGCGCGGGTACTGCGAAGGAATACCGGCACCGGTGGGGTTGTGGCAGCCGGCACAAGCGGGAATCTGGCGGTCACTGACGCCGCCGCGGTAAATGCGCTCGCCAATGGAGACCAGCTCCTTGTCCTTGGCAAAACCGGGTTTGGCCTTTTTGGACGTGACCCACCAGGCGATGTTTTTCATGTCGTCATCGCTCAGGGCGCTGGCGAAGCCTTTCATGACGGCGTTGTTGCGCTTGCCGGATTTGAACTCCTGCAACTGCTTGACCAGGTATTCAGGGTGCTGCTGCGACAGCTTGGGGTTGCCCGGTGTGCCGGAATTGCCGTCGGCCCCGTGGCAGCTGGCGCACACGGCCGTGAAGCTGGCCTCGCCCTTGACCAGATCGGGCTTGGCGACCTTGGCCGGTGCGGCTTCGCCGGCGGCAAAAGACGAAACAGCAGATGCAGCCAGCAGGGCGGCCAGTAAAAAGTTAACAAACGGCTTCATATTGGGGTTTTAATTAGTTGGCGCAACAAAACTTGCAACCTTCTGATTTTACAATGGCTTGAAGACACGGCTGTTTATTCAGGCCGCCCCTTTTTCTGGCCTGTCGGTGCCCTCCACCCAACGGGCCGACCGCGCACCGCTTGCGCCCTGACCGCACAGACTCCCGACCATGACCACCACGCCCCCTGCCGCCTCCACTGCCCCGCCCGCCTCCGCCACCACGGTGCCCGATCCCAAGATCGCCATGGGCTGGCTGCACACAGCCAAATTTTTGACCACCGCACCCGAGCTGCGCCACCTGCCCACCGTGGAAGTGCCCGAAATTGCCTTTGTGGGCCGCTCCAACGCCGGCAAATCCACCTGCATCAACACCCTGACGCAGCAGCACCGGCTGGCGTTCGCCTCCAAAACCCCAGGACGCACGCAAAGCATCAACCTGTTTTCCCTCGGCAAGCAGGGGGTGACCGATGCCGTGCTGGCCGATTTGCCGGGTTACGGCTACGCGGCCGTGCCCAAAAGCGCCAAGCAGCGCTGGCAGCAGGTCATGGCCAATTACCTGCAGACGCGCGACAACCTCAAGGGCATCGTGCTGCTGTGCGATCCGCGCCTGGGCCTGACCGAGCTCGACGAAATCCTGCTCGACGTGATCCGGCCCCGGGTGGTAGACGGCCTGAAGTTTCTGGTGCTGCTGACCAAGTCCGACAAGCTCAACAAGACCGAGGCGGCCAAGGTGCTGTCGGTGGTGCGGCTGCAGGCCGGTGGCGGAGAGGTCAAACTCTTTTCTGCGCTCAAACGGCATGGCGTTGAAGAGGTGGCCCAGCATTTGTGGGACTGGGTCCACCCGGCAGACAAGGTGGCCCCTGCGGCACCGGCCGCTGCGCCCGCCAGCCCCGACGCCTGAACATTTTTATGCATGAAACAGGCCTGCAGTCCAGTAATAACGAGCGCATTTTGCTATCAAAAACATAGCTACGTGATTGAAACCTGCTGGGTTTGAGACCAATAAGGCTTAAAAACCACCGCAGACTCAATACAGCGACGGTTCACCCTCGGGCCGAGTTTTGAAGCGCTTGTGTACCCAAAAGTACTGCGCCGGCATGGTGGCGATGTAATCCTGCAGCCGGGCATTCATGCGGGCCGCGTCGGCCACCGGGTCATCGGTCGGGAAATCCGCCCATGCAGGCAGCACCTCGACCTCGTAGCCGCTGGCCGTGATGCGCGGCAACAAGGGCAGCACCTTGGCCCGGCCCAGCCGCGCAAAGCGCGACAGCGAGGGCACGGTCGCCGTCGGCAGGCCGTAAAAAGGCACCATCACGGAATCGTCAGGCCCGAAATCCATGTCGGGCAACAGATACAGCGGCTGCCCTTCGCGCAGCGCGGCAACAATCGGCTTGACGCCATCGGCCCGTCCAAACAGGCGCAGGTTCCCAAAGCGCTGGCGGCCACGCAGTATCCATTGATCAACCAGTTTGTTCGACTGGTCCGTGTAAATCGTGGTTGATGGCCTCGGGACCTGCAAAGCCACGCCCGCCCACGCAGCATCCAGGCCCACAAAATGCGGCAAAAAAATCACCGTCGGCTCGGTGCCTGCCAGCTCCTGCACGGCGCCGGTCAGTTGCACCCGCCGCTGGACCCAGGCCTGCGGCGCATGCCACAGCCAGCTGCGGTCCAGCCAGGCTTGCGCGAAATAGATGAAAGTCTGTTGCGTGAGCTGGCGCCGCTCTGCCTCGGAGCGCTCGGGGAAACACAGGGAAAAATTGGCCTGAACCACCCGCCGGCGCGACCCGACCAGCACATACAGCAGCCAGCCCAGCAGCGCGCCCAGGGCCCGGACCCAGGACAGCGGCAAGATGGCAAGCACCCGCATGAATGCGATACCGGCCCGGGTCGTGAACTCACTGGCCATCTGGTGGGGCGTCTTCAAAGGGCTTCCTTGCGTGGTGTCTTGTAGCGCGCATAGCCCCACAAATATTGACCGGGCTGACTGAGCACGATGGCCTCAATCGCCTGATTGATCTGCGTGACCGTGGGCAGCAGGTCGGATTTGGGCGCGGCGTCCAGTCCGGCCAGCGCCGGCCAGATTTTGAGGAAATAGCCGCGTCCGTGCGGCAGGCGTTCGCAGCTGACCGGCAGCATCACCGCCCCGCTTTGCAGCGCCAGCCGTGCCGCCAGGGTCATGGTGTAGGCCGGTTTGCCAAAAAACGGCGCCCAGATGCCCAGGCCTTCGGGCGGCACCTGGTCGGTCAGCAGTGCCACGGCCTGGTTGGCCTTGAGGGTTTTGTGCATCAGACGGATGCCGCTCAAGGAGGCGGGCACCACCGTCAGGTTCGGTCGATGGCGTGCAGTCTGCAGCAGTGCGGCCAGCCAAGCCTGGCGCGCCGGCCGGTAAATGGCGGTGATGGGCCCGTACAGCTCGGCCAGCGCCTGCGGCCCCAGTTCAAAGCTGCCGCAATGCGGGCCGAAAAAAATCACTCCTTTGCCCTGCGCAAACGCCTGCTCGGCATGGGCTTGCCCCTCGAGGGTCACATTGCCCAGGCACGATTCGGTCTGTGGCCGCATCCACAACGGCGGCAGCTCGGCCACAAAGCGTCCGGCTTCGGCAATCGCAGGGCGAACCGCGTCAAACGCCAGGCCGGCCTGCGCCACATTGGCACGAAACTGCGCCCGGTAGCGCGGACTCAAGCCCCAGACCAGCCAGCCCAGCGCGCCGCCCAGTGCGTGCAGGACCGGCAGCGGCCAGCGGGAGAAAAATCGGAATAACCAGAGCATGTAGGGAGCAATGAAAATGACGGGCGCCGGGGGCGAAATGCAGAAGCCACTATAATTTGCCAGTCGCCGAGTTACTGAACAACTTGCAGGGCGACATTAAACCAAACTGCTAAAGCGTTCGCCGAAGCACCCCAGCCGGCAACGCGCCGACAAACTTCATGGAGTGTACGCAATGGCGAACGATTTTCTCTTTACATCCGAATCCGTCTCCGAAGGCCATCCCGACAAGGTCGCCGACCAGATTTCCGATGCGATTCTGGATGCGATCTTCAAGCAGGACCCGCGCAGCCGTGTGGCCGCCGAAACCCTGACCAACACCGGCCTGGTGGTGTTGGCAGGCGAGATCACCACCAACGCGCACGTCGACTACATCCAGGTCGCGCGCGACACCATCAAGCGCATCGGCTACGACAACACCGACTACGGCATCGACTACAAGGGCTGCGCCGTCATGGTCTGCTACGACAAGCAGTCCAACGACATCGCCCAGGGCGTGGACCACGCCAGCGACGACCACCTCAACACCGGCGCCGGCGACCAGGGCCTGATGTTCGGCTATGCCTGCGACGAAACGCCCGAGCTGATGCCCGCGCCGATCTACTACGCGCACCGCCTGGTGGAGCGCCAGGCCCAACTGCGCAAGGACGGCCGCCTGCCCTTTCTGCGCCCTGACGCCAAAAGCCAGGTGACCATGCGCTATGTCGACGGCAAGCCGCACAGCATAGACACCGTGGTGCTCTCCACCCAGCACAGCCCCGACCAGAGCGAAACGCAAACCAAGATGAAGGCCTCGTTTACCGAAGCCATCATTGAAGAGATCATCAAGCCGGTGCTGCCCAAAGAGTGGCTGAAAGACACCAAGTACCTGATCAATCCGACCGGCCGCTTCGTCATTGGCGGCCCGCAGGGCGACTGCGGCCTGACCGGCCGCAAGATCATCGTCGACACCTACGGCGGCGCCTGCCCGCACGGTGGCGGGGCGTTCTCCGGCAAAGACCCCACGAAAGTGGACCGCTCGGCCGCCTACGCCGCGCGCTATGTGGCCAAAAACATCGTGGCGGCGGGCCTGGCCAAGCAGTGCCAGATTCAGGTGGCCTACGCCATCGGAGTGGCGCAGCCGATGAACGTGACCGTGTACACCGAAGGCACCGGCGTGATCCCCGACGACAAGATCGCCGCACTGGTCAATCAGCACTTCGACCTGCGTCCGAAAGGCATCGTCCAGATGCTGGACCTGCTGCGCCCGATCTACGAGAAAACCGCCGCCTACGGCCACTTCGGCCGTGACGAGCCCGAGTTCAGCTGGGAACGTACCGATAAAGCTGCTGCGCTTCGCGCGGCAGCCGGCCTGTAAGGCCGCCGGGCCAGGCCCGGTATCGGTACGTGGGCGACACTCATATCGCGCAGCGATGTTAGTGGCGACCAAAAAACAGACAAGGCCGCTGCGCTTCGCGCTGCGGCGGGCCTCAAATAAGGCAGGTCCGCTGGGGCTTTGCAAACGATCATAAAAAAAACCACCTTCGGGTGGTTTTTTTTATGGGGGGTCGGGTGTTAACAAGCTGATGGCCAAAGGCGCCACTTCCTCACGCGGGCTGCTCTTGCAGAATTTCTGAGCAGCATCGGCGTGGACTGCTCACTTCACGTGGGTATCTCCGTACCTTTGGTCGCCAGCAGGGTTACAGAGGAAACCCTTCCTGGAAAACGGGGCCCGCATCGTTCACAAAACGCCTAGTTGAGACGCCTGCCCTTGCGAAAACATCTTCCACGCCCCGGATTCTTCTACTTTTCTCCCGTGGTCGCAAAAAACGTCTACGTCAGGGCCCGGCTGTCGATGTACGCAGCGAAGTGCTCACTCACTGTGGCTTCGACCTTAAGCAACTGCTCGTCGGTGAGTCCTTCTGCCAACTTTCGCTTGCGGTTGGACAGGGTGCCATTGCCTTGCACGATAACGTCGATGAGCGTGTTGAGCTGTGACTGGCGCATGTCCAGCCAGGACTCCAGCGCTTTGACAGTCTCGTCATGGGCGCGCAGGTAAAGGACTTCTGACAGGAGGTCCTCCTCCACACAGAGCTTGCAGCAATCCAGAATGAATTCGCAGACTTCGGTCGCGTCGAAGTAAGCATAGAGCCAGCGAGGCTGTGCAGATTTGACCAGGATGGTGCCGCTGTCGCTGTCGAGCAGGTACTCCAGCTGCGCGGTGCGAGGGCGCGAGTAGCTCTTGAGCAAGGTCGAGTATCGCTCCAGCTGCTTGAGCATGCGGGATGACAAGGGCAACACGACGCCGGCCGGCGTGAACCCGGACTGCCGCAGCAGGTGGTGCAGCAAGAAGCGATGGAGCCGCCCGTTGCCGTCCAGGAACGGGTGAACGTAGACCAGGCCGAACGAAGCACAAGCGGCCGCCAGGACTGGGTCGAACTCGCCCGTCGACCCAGAAGCCGCGACCGCAGCAACACCTTCCATCATGAGGCCCACCTGGTCAGGGGCCGGCGGGATGAAGTCGGCGATGTTGCGAGGCCGCCCTGAGCGAGAAAGCCAGTTCTGGACTGAGCGGTATTGGTGCTCGGCAACCAGGGGGCTGACAATTTGGTTCTGCCACTGGCACAGCTGCTCTTCACTCAGCGCCCCAGGCTCCCCTGCCGACTCCAGCAACCGTCGAAACTTTGCCGCCCGGTTGTTGTCCGGAATTTCGTTCTCGATGTTGTAGGTCGAGCGCGTCTCCGACAGGTAGAGGTAGTCCGCCGCTCGCGAGAGCATCTCCGGCTCGATGGTGCTCAGCGCAGCCTTAACCTTGTCAGCAAGGCCTTCGTTGAGCAAGGTGGTGAGCTTGTCCGTGCGCCGCACCAGGGGGCTGAACGCCTGATTGCCCAAGACGTTATTGATGACGCCGAACTTGGGGTCGGACACGCCCGGGCCCGTGACGTACTCATCCTCATCCAACAAGGAAACCCGCGGGCTGCCCGGCGGCAGGGTGTAGTCGAACTGGTGCCCGGTGAGCCACGTCGCCAGATGGCCGGCAGTGCGCGAGTAGCGCGAGCTCGGTTTTTCACGGAGCCATTCTTGGACGGTCGTCAAGGCCTCATCCCGCTCAAAAAGTGCTCCGAGGACCGTCAGGTTCAGGTGTTCGCGCTTGAGGGCAAACGTCAGCTGGCCCACCAAGGACTCAGTGTCCGACAAGCGCTGCAGGGGCAGTTCGATGCGCTCATCGCCATCCGACGTGCGGGCATGAGTCTCTATCGTGCGCTCAGTAGCCATGAAAACCCGGCGCAAAGGAGGCACCCGCAGGTTGAACCGACGGATGAGCGCCTCATAACCCAGATAGGTGCGAGCGGTGGCAGCGGTCATGGACGGAAAGGCCCTGGTTATTGGAAAAACGTCTACAGACCTTCAAAAACATCTACTTTTTATCTATTTTACAAAAAAATATCTACATCGAAACAACCTCCCTATGGCCTTGGCGAGAGGGAGAGCGGTCCAGAATCACGCCTAGAACCAATACCGTTCAGTTAAACCCTTGCCCCCGGTTTGTCATCCCGGACTTATATGGATGCCTGCCGGATGGCAAGGGCAATTTGTGTTGCGTTGTGAAGAAGTCGGCTGCTGACTTATATCCGGCAACCCGCACGAAACGGGCCGGCGGTACTCACTCACTCGCACTCAGTCTGTGCGGGTGATCACCCGGGCATGTTCCGTGATGCCGATGACGTTGAAGAACGCGGCCACCAGACGGTTGACGTCGGAAAACTGCACGGACCGGTCCTCGCTTTCGCGGGCGGACACCCAATTGAGCAAGGTGCCCGCCGCAGAAAAATCCACCCGGATCAGCTTGGCGCAGGAGATCACCATCATGTCGGCGCCCATCAGCTTGGCTTCCAGCTTGTCAAGCACGGCAATGGCGTCTCCCTGGATTTGCCCGGACAACTCCACCGTCAGGAGGTTGCTCATCTGCGAGCTCTGCCCCTCCATCAGCGTATCGCCCTCCATGGCGCTGCTGATGCTCGATGGAACCGAGTCCCGGTACACATCGCCAATGATGGCTTGCCCGGGAGCCGGGTCGCCTTGCAGTCCCAATGACTTGTACTCGCAGCGCGCACTGTCCCAGGCGGGCGGCGAGACTTCGTAGGTCACACAGAAATCGAGTGCGGCAAGTTCGAAATCGTCGGGCCGGCGCATCACGCGCAAGGCCTCCATGCGCAGCTGCCACCAGTCCTGGGAGGTGTCGCGCTGGCCGGAAGGCGTTGCGGCCTGCAAGACTTGTTGAAGCTGGGCTTCGCCCATGAAACGCAACTGCACCGGCTGGGCAGACCAGCTGCCAAACACCTTGCACAAAGGCCCAACAGCAGCAGCGTCAATGGTTTTGAGGTTGCGCCAGTCAAGACGCCAGGGCATGGGAGCCTTGCCCAGCGCCACCTTGAGCGCCGCCACCGTCTGGATGCCCATCGCGGAGGGGCAAATCCAGTCGGCCGCCGGTCCATTGCCGGCCGGTTTGCCCGCAGCAGGCGTGCTTAGCTGCTGCACCATCGCCGGCATGGAAAACCACTGCGGGGCCGATCGATCGAAGCGCTCGACAAACTGGATGGCGGCTGTTTCGAATTTGTCCTGCTGGGCGGTGGCGCGGTACAGGTCGAACAGCGCCAGCCAGGTTTCCGGGTGGCCGGCGCGGGGGCCATTGGGGCCCAGCGTTTCAAGCAAACCTGCTTCTGCGCCCGCATCGTCGCCATTGGCAAACCGAATGGAGGCTTCTTCGAGTTCGGGGTCATGCGCCACCTCGTTCAGCACGTCCATCACCGTGATCTTGGATGAAGAGAATCCCGAGCTGCCGCTGTCGTAGCCACTGCCTGCAACAGCGGCCGGTGCCTTGGAGGCAGGCGGGCTGGCTGGCCTGGACGCCGCCGCAGCAGGCACAGGCGTGGGTTCTTGCGTTTGGACGGGAGCCATTGTTGTCGGCGGTGTTGGCGCTGACAGGGAAACAGAGCCGGGCTGCGGAGCCGGTGCCAGCGCCTGAGGAGCGGTGTCTACCGTGCGGGGCAGTGGCGCAGGCGCCGTCTTCAGGTAACTGGCGGGCAGCGCGTTGTCGAGCAGCGGGCTGTGGGTGCTGAGCCTGGGGCCACCTGACGGGCCTGGCGGACTGGCCGGATTGACAGGATTGGCCGCATTGGCCGGTGCATTGCCCTGCTTGTTTTTCCACCACTGCATGGACATCTGGGCTTCGATCTCGTCAATTTTCTTGAGCGTCGAAGCGCGGTCGTCCGGTTTGGAGGGCATGCTGCTCTGAAAAAAGGAGGGCCGCCCGCCCGGATCGTGCCCGACCATGGCTTCGCGCTTGCGCATCTTGCGCAGCATGTCAAATTCACGCTTGCGCACGAAGTCATTGCGCCGCTTGCGCTCTATCATTTCCTTGAGCAATTGCTTGCTCATGGCCTCCTCACGGTCCGTCTCCTTCTCATCCAGGTCGGACCAGCTCGTCGCCGGATTGCGGACGAACTTCACTACCTTGGACAGCAAGCCCGATGCGGTGTCTTCTTTGGCCATGACGTGACAGTATGAGCGCTAGCCGCTTGAATTCAATCGCCAAACATTTTCTGCTTGAGCTCGCGCCGCTGCTGGGCTTCAAGCGACAGGTTGGCGGTGGGGCGCGCAATCAGGCGGCCCACGCCAATCGGCTCGCCGGTCTCGTCGCAGTAACCATAGTCACCGGAGTCAATACGGGCAATCGACTGCTCGATTTTTTTCAGCAGCTTGCGCTCCCGGTCGCGCGTGCGCAGCTCCAGCGCATGCTCTTCTTCAATGGTGGCCCGATCGGCGGGATCGGGCACCACGACGGTGTCTTCGCGCAGGTGCTCGGTGGTTTCGCCGGCGCTGTTGTGGATGTCCTGTTTGAGCGTGGAGAGCTTGAAGCGGAAAAAGGCCAGCTGCTTCTCGTTCATGTACTCGGCATCCGGCATCGCCTTGACTTCTTCGTCAGTCAACTGCTCGGCCATTTTGGTTTTCCAGTTATTGGTGAGTTTGGGGTCTTTTTTGGCGGCCACATGGGGTGGCGGCACGATCACACGTTCAGTCATTATGGTGTAGCTGGCTTTGGCTGCGTCAGGCGCATGGGTAGGCACCATAGGTGCGGGAGGAGTCGTTTGGAGGGCACTTCGGAGCGCGCCCCTGCGGCCCGGCCTGGAAACCGGTGGCGGCGCAATGAGCGCGGGCCTGGGAGCCGGGGCGGGTGCCGGCGCGATGGCCGGCGGCGTGACTTTGGCGGCTTTCACCACCTTGGCCACCACAGGCGTGGGCTTGGCGGTGGCTTTGGGGGCCTCCAGCTTGGTCACAGGTTTCGCGGCGGCCTTGGCGACCGGTTTGGCCGCCACTTTGGCGGGCGCTGCTTTCTTGCTGGTGGTGGCGGGCTTGGCGGCTTTCTTCACGGTGCTGGCCACCGGTTTGGCCTTCGGTGCGGGTTTGGCTGCGACCTTGACCGCTTTTTTCGCAACCGGTTTGGCTACTGGCTTGACAGCAGGCTTGGCCGGCTTTTTGGCGACCACTTTGGCGGCTGCCTTGGCAGCAGGTTTGGCTTTGGCGGCCGGTTTGGCCGCGACCTTGGCGGGTGCCTTGGTTTTCTTCGCTTGGGCTTTCATGGTTTGTCTCCTCTGGGAATCCGCCTGTGGATGAACCTCGGACTGATTCCCGGCCTGGCTGCCTGGTTTGTCTGCCGCCACGCTGGCAGCGGCAGCATTCAAGGCAGCCCTCATGCTTGTTTTTGTCACGCTGCTTTTTTTCTGCCCCTCCTGCCCCATTGCCCGGCTTCCCCGGCTTTCCCGGCTTTCCTGCTGGCTTCCCGATTTGGCTTTCCGGGTATTTTGGTCGGCGCGCGATTGTAGCGGCTCACCGGGGCGCTGTGACACCCGGAAACCAAAACGTTGGAGAATCGAGACAATCATGTAGCCCTCCTGCGCTTTGTGCGCAATGTTCGGACAGCCTACCTCAAACCAGGCACTGCTCCAGCCCTTGCACAAAAATATCTTTGGGCAGGTCAATGCCGATGAACACCATCTTGCTGTTTTTCTTCTCGTCAGCGCCCCAGGCCGGGCCCAGATCGCTGCCCATCAACTGGTGCACGCCCTGGAAAATCACCTTGCGCTCAGTACCCTCCATATTGAGCACGCCCTTGTAGCGCAACATGCGCGGGCCGTAGATATTCACAACCGCACCGAGGAAGTCCTCCAGCTTGGCCGGGCTGAAAGGCTGGTCGGAGCGGAACACAAAGCTTTTGACATCGTCATCATGGTGGTGATGGTGGCCGTGGTCGTCGTCATGCGCGTGTGACGGATGGTTGCAGTGCTCGCCATGCTCATGGTCGTGGTCAGCGTGGTCGTCTGCCTTGAGGAAGTCGGGGTCTATGTCGAGCTTGGCATTGAGGTTGAAACCACGCAGGTCAAACACCTCCGAAATCGCCACCTCGCCGAAATGCACGGCTTTCTGCGGTGCGCGCGGATTCATGTGCGTCAGGCGATGCATCAGCGCCTTGACCTCGTCGTCGGCCACCAGATCGGCCTTGCTGATGAAGATCTGGTCGGCAAAACCGACTTGGCGGCGCGCTTCCTGGCGGTCATTGAGCTGGGCGCTGGCGTGCTTGGCATCGACCAGCGTCAAAATCGAGTCGAGCAGGTACTGCTCGGCAATCTCTTCATCCATGAAGAAGGTCTGCGCCACCGGACCCGGGTCGGCCAGGCCCGTGGTTTCGATCACCACGCGATCAAAGTCGAGCAGGCCCTTGCGTTTTTTGGCCCCCAGCAGCTGCAGCGTTTCGCGCAGGTCTTCGCGAATCGAGCAGCAGATGCAGCCGTTGTTCATCTGGATGATGTTTTCCCGGGTGTCGTTGACCAGAATCTCGTTGTCGATGTTTTCTTCGCCAAACTCGTTTTCGATCACGGCAATCTTCTGGCCATGGGCTTCGGTCAGGATGCGCTTGAGCAGCGTGGTTTTACCGGAACCGAGAAAGCCGGTGAGGATGGTGACGGGAATCAAACTCATGGTGTCAGCCTAAAAATGGAGGGACTACTGTACCTGGGAACAAAATACCAAGCTGGGGAGTTTAGCGGCCCGTAAACCCTCTAGGGTACGCCGCCAATACCACTTTTGCCACTAGTTACTTTACAGCTTGTGTCAAGTACCCGGACGGGTCGCCGGGCCCGTGGCGGCACGATTTTCGCTATACTTTTAATAGCTGTTAGCGCACATTCCACAAGGGAAAGAGCCCGGTTCGACTACTTGAACGCCTTCTTTAAGCGTCCTCTTTCCTGATCAGCACCAGCCCCTTGAGGTATTCGCCTTCCGGAAAGGTGATGGTCATGGGGTGGTCGGGCGCGCCGCCCATGCGCTCGCTGATGAAGGCATCCACCCCGGCGTCCGTCCCGGCAGAGGCCACAATTTTGTGGAACAGGTCGGCGCTGATGCCCCCGGAGCACGAGTAGGTAAACAGCACGCCGCCGGGCTCCAGCAGGCTCAGCGCCAGCCGGTTGATGTCCTTGTAGGCCCGGGCGGCGCGCTCCGCGTGGGCCGCAGTGGGTGCAAACTTCGGCGGATCCAGCACGATGGCATCGAAGCTGCGCCCTTCTTTCTGGAACTGCCGCAGCGAAGCATTGACGTCGGCGTCCAGCATCGTGGTTCGGCCGGCGTCAAAGCCGTTGAGCGCCACATTGGCCTTGGCCCGTTCGAGGGCCGGGCCGGATGAGTCAATCGACGTGACATGCGCCGCTCCGCCGGCCAGCGCCGCGACGGTGAAGCCGCCCGTGTAGCAATAACAGTTGAGCACACGCTGGAAGTTCAGCCGGCGCGCGTACTCGGCAAATTTGCGGCGGCTGTCGCGCTGGTCCAGGTAAAAGCCGGTTTTATGGCCTTCGGCAATGTCCAGGCTCAACTTCCAGTCGTGCTCGGTAATGATAATTTCCGTCCCCTTGCAATTTTCCGCCGGGCCGCCCCCAGGAAAATTAGCCCCTGTTTGTGCTGAAAGGGGCAGCGCAACGCCGGAGGCACGCGAAGCGACAAGCGTGGGGGCACCACTCAACCATCCCGTCGCCTCGGGCAAGCCTTCGAGCGAGCGCACGCTGGCGTCGGAGCGCTCGTAGAGTTTTTTCAGCCCGGTTTGGGCCAGCAAAGCCGGTGCGATGACGCTTTTCCAGCGTTCCACGCCGCAGCTGGAAAACTGCGCGACCAGCGTGTCGGCATAGCGGTCCACCACCAAGCCGGGCAAGCCGTCGGACTCGCCGTGAATCAGCCGCCAGCCATCGCTTTGGATGTCAAACAGGTCCCTGTCCCTGATGGCACGGGCGATGCGCGCTTCGAAAAATGTAGCATCGATGCGCTCGGACTCCTTGAAGCTCCAGGCCCGGGCGCGAATTTTGGAGCTGGGGCTGAACGCCGCCCAGGCCAAAAACTGACCATCGTGGCTCTCCACGCGCACCGTTTCGCCGGCATCGCCGCCCCCTTTGGCAATCGCACCGTCAAAAATCCAGGGGTGGCGCCGCAGCAAAGAGCGCTCTTTGCCTTCCTTGAGTCGTATTGATTTCATGCCGGCTATTGTCGCGGTTTGAACCTAGAAATTGCAGTTGGACGCGCCCGAGTGGGCCGTCATGGGGTGGGCTGGCAAGGCGTGACGACGCTGCGGGCTCATGCCCGCAAGGAGGAGCAACGCCGCCAGCGCACCCTAGGGCGGCTCAATCGGGTGCGTAGCGCTGTCACCCCAAAGGTGAACTCGTGCGTGAGCGAATAAGCGTGTGTTCATGCGGCCCTGCCAGCGGGCAATGAGCGGTCAACTGCGGTTTCTAGGTTGAAACCTCCGGCCCGGCCAGGGCCGTCAAACCGGCTGATTTGTGGTGTACTTGATGGTTCGGCCCATAAATTAGTACTTTTTAAGCATTTGTTGGCATGTGCTCAGTGAATACAGGGACTCGATTAAATTGAAAGTTGAAATGAAAGCCACCGCTTCCTGGCAGGCGGCATGGGCTGCCCTGCTGCCGGCCTTATGGGCAGCACTGCTGCTGGGACTGATCAGTCCTGCCGCCTCGGCACGCGCGGTGCTGGACCTGGACACCCGCGCCCAACCGGTGGCCCTCAAGGACTGGGCCGACTACTGGATTGACAGCAGCGGCCGGTTCACCCCCGAACAGATCACCACCGCTGCGGGCCTGACGTGGCAGCCCACGCAGGCCGAGGCCATTTACCCGCTGGGCACCGGCCAGGCCTTGTGGATCCGCTTTACCGTGCCGCCCGCTCCCGATGCCGAGCGCTGGTACCTGGAGGTGCCCTACCCCTCCATCAACCGGGCCTCGCTCTACACCCTGGACAGCGCCGGCCGGTGGAACGGGCAGCATGCCGGCGACCTGGTGCCCGTGCGCGGCTGGCCCGTACCGCACCGCCACCCCCTGCTGCCCATCGCGGTATCGGCCGAAGTGCCCACCCATTACCTGCTGCGGCTGGAAAACGGCCACTCTTTCAGCGCTCCGCTCGATTTCGTCAGCGAAAGCCATCTGAGCCGCAGCGAGCAGCGCGTCTCGCTGATCCTGGGCATCTTCTTTGGCCTGGCCGGTTTGGCCATGCTGCTGTCCGCGCTCAGCGCGCTGTCCCTGCGCGACCCGGCCTACGGTTTTTACGCCCTCTGCGTGAGCTTGATGGCCATGACGCAGGCCACCGTCACGGGCATTGCCGGACTGCATTTATGGCCCGACGCGCCCTGGTGGAACGACATGTCGACGTCGGTGCTGCCGACGCTGGAACTGGCGGTCACCCTGCTGTTCATTGCTGCGGCGGTCTCCCTGCCGGAGCGCTCGATGCGCCTGCACCGCACGATGGCGGGCGTGGCGGTGTTCGGCCTCGCGCTGGCCGCCCTCCTGAGCGTCGTGTCACCGGGACAGCGCTCGACGCTGACCCTGGCTTATATTTTGCTGGCCCAGGTGCTCGGGCTTTATGTCATGGTCTGGGCCTGGCGCCGGGGCGACCGCTTTGCGCCGTGGCTGCTGGCCGGGTTTTTGCCCGTCATGGCCGCATCGGCTTACATCCTGGCGCGCAATGCCGCACTGGTGCCGATCAGCTTTCTGACGCAGCACGGCCTGCAGCTGGGGGTGGCGCTGGAGCTGCCCCTCATTTTGGTGATCTTGATGCTGCGCAGCCAGCACCGCCGCGAAAACACACGCCGCCTCCAGGGGCTGGACCGGGTCGACCCGGCCACGGGCCTGATCAACGGACAGGTGTTCACCGAACGCCTGAGCCGCATGATTGCCCGCTCCGGGCGGCTCAAGCACCAGAGCGCCGTGATGGTCATCGACATCGTCAACACCGAAAGCATTCACCGGGATTTCGGGCGCAAGGCCGCCGATGACCTGCCCTTGCGGGTGGCCGCGCGGCTGCTCTCCACGGCGCGCGAAATCGACAGCGCGGCGCGTCTGTCAGAGCGCCGTTTTGGCATGCTGATCGAAGGCCCGTTCTCCACCGAGGATGCCGCCACCCTGGGCCCGCGCATTGTGGCGCGCTGCCTCATGCCCTACAAGGGCCTGCATGTCGACTGCGTGGCCCAGGTGCGCGTGGCTTGCGCGCTGGTGCCCCAGCACGGCACCCTGGCAGCCGGCATCCTGGCCAAACTCGAAGAGCGCCTGGCCTCAGCGCCCGCCGAAAGCCGGCGCGCGGTGTTCATGCTGGGAGAGGTGACAGCACTGCCCCGGCGCGCCAGGACCAGGTTGAGTCACTGAGTCAGGGCTTGCCTTTAACCTAGAAACCGCAGTTGGACGCGCCCGAGTGGGTCGGCATGGGGTGGGCTGGCAAGGCGTGACGAGGCAG
Organism: Polaromonas sp.; assembly: GCF_036676035.1. Lineage (GTDB taxonomy): Bacteria > Pseudomonadota > Gammaproteobacteria > Burkholderiales > Burkholderiaceae_C > Polaromonas. The sequence continues at coordinate 90 of NZ_JAKFDR010000011.1, read as the reverse complement.
CAGGCTGATGCCTGCAAGGAGGAGCAACGCCGCCAGCACGCGCCAGGGCGGCTCAATCGGGTGCGTAGCGTTGTCACCCCAAAGGTGAAC